>JALHMT010000040.1 GCA_022843905.1 Rubrivivax sp. | reverse complement strand
TTCGGAAGCGATGGCCAGGCGCGCGGTGGCGTCCTCGCCACCATCACCGGAACCGCCGCGCACCGGAGAGGGCTCGCCGGTCAATTCCTCATAGCGGTCGTTGGCATGCTGGTGGCGCAGTCCGTGGGCGGTGACGCCCAGGGCGGCCTTCGTGATGCCGAAGCGCCGCAGGACGTTGTAGAAGCGGTTGGCGTTCTGGGTCGCGGTGCGGCCGGGGGCGCCCACGTACTGGCCCGGCGCCACCGACTGCAGGGCGCGTTTCAGGAGGGCCTCCTGCTCGGGCGTCTGCACTGGGATGTCGCGCGGGCGGCCGCCCTTGGTGCCGTAGCGCACCCGCAGGAACCGCTCGCAGTCCGGGAAGTGCTGGGCGTCGCGCGGGTTGGCCTCGTCGCGGGTGATCACCGCCATGTGCGGCCGAAAGTGCCGGGCCTCCTTCGCGCGCAGGCCGAAGTGGTAGCAGAGCTCGAGCTGGATGCCGACCCACGGGTCGTAGGCCGTGACCTCGGCGATCTTGGCTTCGACCTCCACGCTGCGGGCGATCCAACTGCGGTCGAAGTTGGCCGTGCGGTCGCGGTGCACATAGTGCGAGTCGTCGCCGAAGTAGGTGGCGACGTCGCGGACCATCCCCGGCCGGCCGATCCAGGCCGCGTAGGTGCGCAGGAAGCTCAGGTAGTTGTGGACCGTGGCCACCGAGAGCTTCCGCTCGGCCCACAGCCGCGCGACGGCCTGCACCTGGCGGTTCGTGAGGATGCGCGGGTCCGCCTCCCGAAACGTGGTGTTAAAGCGCAGGTCGTCCCAGAACTTGAAGTAGAAGCGCTCGCGATCAAGCATGGTCTTCTGGGAGACGGTCTTGATGAGCTTGGAGTGCTCCTGGTTGTGGATCACGAGCACGCAATGGAGCACGCGCTTCCAGTCGCGCGTGCCATGCGGCGCCGTGTCAAGAACGTTCTGCGGGTTCCGTGGCGCGCCCGCCGGCGACCGACGGGCATAGACCAGCTTTTTCGGCGGGGCCTTCTGTTTCTTCGACGACATCTCTTGCTCCGTTGACGGCCGGTGAGCCACTTCAGCCGTGTCAAAGGGTGCGGACGCGAAAGTCCAGCTCGCACGTGCGTCCAGGGTCGCGCGAGCAGGTCGAAGGTCAAGGTCACGGCCGCACCGCCGACCCTCGTGCGCGGTGCGTTGTTTCAAGCGTTCGGCCGCGCGGGGCGGCCTGGCAGGCGTTAAAAAATCTCTGGTCCCGCAGTCCGCCGCCGTGCTTCCACGCGCGGTGAACGACATGACGCACACACCTCGAGGGATGCGATGCGCCCACCTCGGTCCATGCCGAGGCGTTTCTGGGGGTTCGTGGGGTACCGTCTCTCGCCGCTTGAAGAGCGCTCCTGCCACCGGAGCGCACGGGGCCACGTCTGGAATCGGTCGCACCGCCTCAGAAGGGCAGTGGTGACCGAGAACCCTCAAGGGGTTGACGACGTTGGCAACGGTGTTGTCGCGAGCAGCACGATGGCTGCTCGGCGGATGGCCTCAGCCGCGGCGTTGCCGCCAACGAAGGCCACTCAGGCAGATCCGATTGACGGATCGAGATGGGGAGATAGGGGCACCGCGACTGGCGCGGTAGGGCCTCGAAGGGCCGGGGCTTGAAGTGCAGGTCACGACTGCGAACGGCGGGTTCTCGGGATCCGCAACACCGGCCTGCTTGCATTGAGAGCTGTGGCAGGCAGCACAGGCTCGGGAAGAAGTTGAACCCATGCGAGGGCAGGTTGTCAACACCGGCAGGGCTTGAACAATCGCGATGCTCTGGCGTTGGTTAGTGTGTCGCTGGCGTTGCCGAAAGCGAACTCCTCTCAGGCTTGACTTCCTTGCCTCCCCGTCTAGATCTCGAAGGTCCGTGTAACGGCAAGCACGAGAGAAAGTGTCCACCTCCGAACCAGGACGAGAACCGCGGCCAAGGCGCGCCGAAGGACTGCCGATGCCGCCACGTATCTAGGACATCAGAGCCGCGGGACCGGAGGTGCCTCAGTGGATGTCCGTCGCAAGTGGCGCGTCGAAACCGCGCGGCGCGCCGCAGGGCGAAAAAAAGCTGGGGGGTGCGACCGGCCTTTCCGGGTTGGCGGCACGTGGACTCTTGGCGATGCTGTCGCCATCGGTCAATGCAATATGGAGAGCACCGTCCATGGAAGCAATCGTCAGAGCCATCGATGTGGGTTTCGGGAACACCAAGTACGTGGTGGCCGCGCAAGGCGGAAGGGTCGAGTGCGCCCACTTCGCCTCGATCGCCTATGACAGTGCGCACGACAACACGGGCGATGCCCTCGGGAGCAAGCGCAAGACGGTCTGCGTGCCGGTGGGCGGCATGTGGTACGAGGTGGGCCCCGACGTTGCGCTTGCGGCTGACGGCTTCGTGGGTCGGAACCATCACGACGACTACATGCGAACGCACGAGTACCGAGCCTTCACTGCCGGGGCGCTTCATTTCATGAAGGTCGACAGGGTCGACCTGCTGGTGCTCGGGCTGCCGGTGGCGGACTACATGCGCCGTAGGGCGGAACTGCAGAAGGCGATGACGGGAACATTCGAGGTGGGCCGCAATCGCAAAGTCGAGGTCAAACGGGTGCTGGTCGTGGCGCAACCCCAAGGAGCCATGTATGCGGTCTTCGGGGATCAGGCGAACGCGAAGCTTAGGCAAGGCAGAACCTTGGTCATAGACGCTGGCTCGCGCACGTTCGACTGGCTGGTGACGCTCGACAGCAAGGTGGTCGGAAAGATGAGCGACTCGGTCAACCGAGGGGTGTACGACATACTGGTCAAGATTGCGGCCGCTGTCGCGAGTGAGACAGGCAGGGGCTACCAGAACTTGGAGGCGATCGACAAGGCTTTGAGGAGCCGCAAGCCCCTGCGCGCCTACAAGCGGAGCGTCGACCTCAAGAAGTACGACAACGCGATCGAGAAGATCGCCGACCAAGCTGTCGCGATGCTCCACGGCAAGTTGGGATCGACAGACGACCTGGAGCACATCGTGGTGGTCGGTGGCGGAATGCACCTGTACCGCGCATCGATCCGGCGGAAGTTCCCCGAGATCGCCATCAGCGAGGTGGACGAACCCCTCTACGCGAACGTCAAAGGGTTCCAGCTCATGGGCGAGCAATACGTCCGTGAGAACCCGCAGTTGTTCGCCACCGCACCCGCCCGAGTCGACGCGGCCCCTGTTGGAGCGTAGCCATGGGAGCCCAGCCGAAATTGGTGATGCAGGTGACCGTCAGCGCGGAAGAGTGCCCCGAGCTCCATCGAGAGCTCATTGGAATGACAGCTGCTCGAAGGCGCGTGAAGCGGCTTCTTGGATTGGCGAGCGTCGGGCTCCTGGTCGAACAGGGGCGCATCGGTGACGCGGCGATCTCGAGCCGGGGCCACTCAGCGCCGCCGATCTCGATGTCGCTGCGGCCGCTGGGGCACGCAGACCCTGTACCGCTGGCGGGGCTCCGAGGGGCCGTCGTTGGCCAGAGCATCTCCGAGATGACCGACGCGTTCGGGGAAGTGGATGAATAGGACTGATCGAGATCTGGTCAGCGCCAGTGAGTTGGCGCAACTCGGCTACTGTGAACGCGTGGCGCACTTCGACTGGCGCTACGGCGCGAGGCGCTCGCACGAGCAACTCAGGGCGCAGGATCGTGGGAACGCGGCGCACGATCAGTTCTACAAGGACAGCCTGGCCATCGCGCGCGAGAGCGAGCGGAAGGGCCGGTGCTTCGTTGCGACCTTGGCGCTTGGCGAGTGCGCCGAGACCCGTGCGCTACGAGCGTTTCGGGACCTCTACCTGCGGCGCACAGCGCAGGGCCGGTGGTTCATCGGGACGTACTACCGCCTCGGACCCATGGTGTGTGACCTGCTGAGCCGGCATCCGCGGTTGCTGTCGGCAGTGAGGACCGTCGTTGTCATGGCAGGCCGGTTGGCCGCACGGGCGGTAGCGCGAAGGCTGACGAAATGAGCGACGTCAGCGCGGGCGCGCTGCTCCTGCTGGGGCTGCTGCTCTTCGCGGCGGCATACAGCTGGCTGAGGACTGAGCGGGAGCGGCCGGTCGAGACTTGGCTGCCCCGAGAGATCGCCGAAGGTGAGCTGGCCTTCTCGGAGAAGCGCTTCGAGTCGAAGCGCCTTGGTCTGGTGGCCAGGCTCGACCGCGCGTACCGCAAGGGCGGAGAGCTTCACCTGGTGGAGCTGAAGACGCGCGGCTATTTCGCAGCGCACGCCTCGGATGCGATCGAGCTCTCGGTTCAACGTCTGGTCCTGCAGGAGGCGACCGGCGAACGAGTGTCATCTGTGGCTTACGTGGCAGTCAAACAGCATGGCGAAGGACAACCTCGGCCGATCCGGGTTGCCCTGTTCGATGAGGACGAAGTCCTGGCCATGCGCCGCAGGCTACTCGAGCTGAGGCGTGGCCTTGGCCACGCGCCATCGCCGGCGGCGCGCCGGAAGGCGTGCGACAAGTGCGGGCATCGAGCCGTATGCCAAAGCACCTTCGGAGACCGGCAGTAGCGGCCCGTTGCTCTGCGGCAGCACCGGGGCAAAGTATGGACGGGAGGTCTCGAACCGCATCGACCGGCAGGGACGTGCTGCCATGAGTGCGAAGCCGGGGGGAGGCGACCACCTCGCTGGCTAGACTTGGCGCACTTCCGAGCCTCCGATGTACATCACCGACCTCACACACTTCCTCGATGGGTCCGGCGCGATCGCGCCGATCAAGGGCCCGGCGCGCGCGATGGCGCAGTTCGTCGTTGAGGTCGTCGCTCACGCCACGGACGAATCGGACACCTCGCCGGCGGCGCCAACATGCTTCAAATGCAAGAAGGGTCCCGTCACCGCGCTGCGGGCCGCGGATGATGCCGTCGTGTGGAAGTGCCCGAAGTGCGAGGCAGAGGGCAGGATCTCGAAGTGGCAGGGGACGCTCTGGGATCTGACCGCACGGCCACAGTCGTCTAACTGACGATCGGACGATCTGGCTAGTCTCCGGTCAGGCCACTGGCGGCCCTACTGGATGGCGGGGCCGCTCAAGGCGAGCCGCTTGACCACGCCGGCGATGGCGTCCTGCAGAGAACGCGTCAGGAAGGGTGACGAGTCGGCGCTCGGCCCGTAGTCGTAGGTCTTCATGCCCCAGTGCGTTGCGACGAAGTCATCCACCGTGGCCACGCCGTCGACCAGGCCCAACTCCTTGGCCTCGGGACCTGGCCAGACCTCACCGGTGCCGAAATCGACCCCCGACTTCAGGGCCTGGCCTCTGCGGGCTTTCACCTCTGCAAGGAAGAAGCCCCCCATCTGGTCGACGAGTTGCTGGGCCTTCCGGTCGACCTCGGGACTGACCGGGGTGAACGGGTTGAGGAAGGCCTTCAGCTTGCCGGAAGCGTAGACCCGCTGTGCAACGTCGACCTTGGCGATCGCCTTGTCCAACTGCCACGGGGCCATGATCGCGCCGATGGATCCAACGAACGAGTACTTCGCGGCGATGATCCTGTCCGCGTTCAGCGCGACCATGTACGCGGCGCTGGCGCCCAGGTTGTTGATCACCGCGACCACTTCCTTCCGGTGCTTTGCCTTGAGCCCGGTGATGGCCGTCGAGATGCGCTCGGCTTCGACGGGCGCTCCACCGGGGCTGTCGATGTGCAACACGACGCCCTTCACGTTCGGGTTGCCGAAGGCCTTCTCGAGGATCGGGATGATGTTCTCGGCCGAGGCCCGCTCCGTGGCGCCGATCGGACCCTCGATGCGAACGACGCCCACGACGTTGCCGAACGGCCCCCAGCGGAAGCCGGTGGAGTTCAGGAAGAACAGGAAGTACAGCAGCCCGAGCAGCACCGGGGCGCCGAAGAACATGGCCTGGAACAGGTTGCGCCAGCGACGCTCGGCCTTTCGTTCCTTGGCGGCAAGTTCAGCAGAGCGCTCGAAGGACTGGCGCTGCTCCCGCATCTCCCGGAGCACCTCGAGGACGACCGACGGGAAAGAAGCCGCTTCACCGGGTCTTGCGGGAGTGACGGTCGGGTCGGTAGGGTTGGGGGTGGACATCGTGCTCTCCTTGCCAGGCGGCCTGTGCCGAGGACAAGAAGATAGATCGACAGGCTCGCACGTGCCACTCGAAAGGGGGGTGCAAACCCCCTCGAAAAACGGCGGTCAAACGGCGGCCTGGTGCACAGCGCGTGGCGGTCACCAGGGAAACTACTTGCAGGAGCCGCCTTGAAGAATCGACGACAACGTCATCTTGTCGCAGTCCTTCTTAGCCTGGGAGTTGGTGTCAGTCTTCGAAGGGCCTCGATCGGCCTGCTGCGCAGCAGCGGCCAATCGGGCCTTCAGTGATTCCATCGGATCGGAGCGCTCCAGATCATTGAGCTTTACAACAAGCTCGTCATGCTTGAGGACTGTGCATCGCAGTTCAAAGCCGGGCTGGGTAACGTCGCCAAGCGGCAGCTTGACCTCAGTGCGCACAACACTAGCAACCGCACATGCTGAGTTTGCAACCTCGGTCAGTGATTGGACGTCAATACTGCTCGCCGTTGCACCCTGCAAGATCAGCGTCTGCCCATTCCTGCACTTGCTTGCCACGAAGGTAGCTGCAAGCCTAAAGAATGCGTCGACTTGATCCCGCTTCGAAGCTACCGAGGGGACCAGGGTCTTCGACCCAAGATAGAGATTCGTATCGTGGGCAAGGTCGCAGACCGAGTCGTCAGTGGCCTTGTTCGGACGCAGCGAAACCGCGAAGGTTGAACTGACCACGGTCGCCGCAGCAAGTGCGACGACAGTGGTGCGGAGAGGGGATCTACAAGAGGTCATGTCTGCTCCCTTGACGGCGGCCCGAGGACAGTATATGAATCTCGACTTCGGCCCGGAAGGGCCGATGTGGCTGATTGTTTCCGTCAAGGTAGGCGTCAATGTCTCGGCTAAAGCTTGCAGCGCTCGCGTTCTGCGTCGTGGGTGGTCTCGCGGCCGCTTCCGTCTCGGAGCGCACCGGCTTCGTGATCGCATTCTTCTGGCTCATGTTTGGTGGCATCGCCGCCGCCGTGGTGCTGGTAGCGGCGCCGCGCGCGGAAGTGGAAACTCCAAAGCATGACGTTTCGAATCCCTTCACTGACGAGCTAGGTGTGCAGCGCTATCCCGGCGACGTTCTTGACCTAGAAAATCATCCGCGCCCGGGAGCGAACGGTCGCTTCTAGGGCGAACGTGCCGGCGGCGCTATTGGCGACGCCCTCCCTTTGGCAGCATGGTTGGTACTTCTTTGGTCGCCTCGATAGCTCGAGCCCTCTCAGTACCGGTTTGGCGCTCCCTGGCCTCAGCGGCTGCCTGCAACGCTGAATCAGCCCCACCATCTAGCAGCGCCTTCGCATTCTCAGCAAGCGCGGCTGCATCACCGCGAAGCTGCCGAGCGTTCCCAAGGACTTGGGACTTTCGCGTTGAGATGGTGCCGTCCTGGTTGCGGACGATCTGATTGCGCTCATCAAAAGTGGACGCCTGCGTTGGCCGAACGTTTCCGTCCCCTACCTGCCGTGAAACATCGTCGCGGACTTGCGACAGAGGGCCGGATGCCACTGGTGCTCTTAGGTCAGAGGTTGCGATCCTCGATCCAACGGATCGATCATTGGCACTGTCGGCCACCTGAATCCGAGCCTTCGCAAAGATCGGATCCGCGCTGTTGGCGCGGTTGATATCTCGGACATCCGAGAAGGTGGATGGAAGCGCCGAGCCTGACATGGTTCTCGTGGGGGGCAGCGCTCGTGAAGCCAGCTCGCTCGCCATCGCTGCTTGAAGGGCAAGACTGTCTGAGCCGTATTCAGCAGCGAGGCGGTTGTAGCGGTTGATGAAGTCGGAGTTGGCGGGAAGTTGGGCAAGATCGATGGACAGTACTTCGCCGGTCTCGTATGCCTTTGAGAGACGCTCGGCGACAGCTGACCTCTCTGCCAGCGTAGATTGAGCGGTCTCGGTGCGACCAATTGCGGTCGCCAGCCGTGAAGCCAGTTCCGTACCCTCGCGTTGATCGCTGCCAAGCGCCCGCACATATGACTGGTCACGAGTGGCCCGCTCTGCAAACGACTTGAAGTCTCGGAGCTGATCTGCAGATAGCTCGTTCGCCACCTTTGTCTCAGCGTCATTCAGGGTGCTGGTGTAGGTCTTGCCTGCACTTCCACCTGCGCTTGCCTTGAGCGGACTAATCCCTGGAGTTCCAACGCCGCCCGACAGTTGGAACGCGATGTTCGCGACTTGCTGTGCGCTCAGGCCGGTAGTCCTGGCGACGGCCTCGCTCGTTACGCGTAGGCGATCTGCCGTCGCACCCAATTCACTGCTTGAGCTTATTGCCTCGCCGTCGTTGCGAGAGGTGGACCTGAAGCGACTGGAGCCCCTAGACATGGTGTCTACAAGCACAGAAGAAAGATCGCTCGAGGCAGATATCGCGTCACTACGTGCCGCCTCAACGGATTTCGAGGCCTCTTGAACTGAGGACTGGGTCACTCGAGACGACACAACGCGTGAGGTCGCACTTTCATTACGCAGATAGGAAGTGGCCTGCGCGCCGCTGGCAGTTGTCGTCACCCAGTTGCCGTCCAGGTCTTGCTGGCGGCTCACCCATGGGTTTGAGGTGGATGGGCTGATGGTCCGCTGATCCATAGAGACATTGCCCATGCTGGTGTTGCCGGTTGCAGCGGCTGCCGATGCGTTGCCGGACATCGAAGCAGCCTGAAGGCCCTGCAAGCCGCCCATCACGGCGGATCCGAAGTTGACCATTCGGTTGGCGAGTGACCAGGCGAGCATTGGTATGCCAATGATCAGATACGACACGACCGCCTGTGCGGAGATCGAGTTCGAGTAGATAGGTGAGGCCGTTTGTAGCGAGAGCGCCTTCACTCCTCCCCCGACCTCGGCAGCTGCAGCCTGGTCGATCTGACCATACAGCGTCGCCATGTAGTTGAGGATCGCGAAGAGTGGCGGCCAAAGCTGGATCGACACCAAGGCGATCGCATAGCCAGAGAGGATCATGATCGTGGTCCGCCCGCTCGATACGAAGAGCAGTAGGACAACGAGGGGAAAGACCGCGTAGCACATGGCCTCCGCGACATTGCGGACGACGGGAAGGGCTTGAGACGAGATCTTGGCCCCGTTGATCCAGGATGCGTTCTGGGCGGCAACAGCCTGTGCGCGTCCGGTGGCGAGCATCATGCAGGCCGGGTCGTTGATCCGCTGGCAGCCCATCTCGCCGGCATCGTTGATTGCGTTGACGATAGCGTTCTGGCGGATCAGGTCAGCGGCTGTGGCGGCAGCGCCTGCGATCTGGGAGCGGATGTATGCCTGTGGGATCTGATTGAGAACCGCTGCCTGCGCTGCTGCCGCAGGGAGGTCGGGGTTCAACTTTTGCCCAAGACGCGCCGTCAACGCGTTGACCTGTGCGGGCAGGCGGCCCGAGATGGATGTATAGGCTGCGTCGCAGGTGGTCGTGGTCACCCCGGCGCCGGCCGTGATGACGGTGAAGCGAGCTGGATTGGTGGCCGCCATCGCAGCCCACAAGTTGTCCGACGTTGAGAATGCGTTGGCTGAGATCGTGCCGTCGGCGATGTCGTATGCGGTGCAGTTGTTGGCGAAGTTGATGATGTCGTTCAGAACTCCGGGATCCGGGATCGAGACGCTCCGCGTCTCCTGAATGAGTCGACTCCCGAACATCAGGCCGTTCTGCTGGTAGGACAGTTCCCCTGGTAGTGCCGCGGGCCCGGGAAGTGTCTGAAAAGCAGTCTCGAAGAGCTCTGTGATTGCATTGCCAATGGTGCTTGTCAGGCCCCCGAGAGCCGCCATGCCGAACGGTACGTTCGCGATGATCCGGTTGGGGGTGCCGCCAGTCTTGTCCACCACGGCGACCGTGACGCGGGGGACGAAGAGCACGCCGTAAATCAGCACGACCGATACGAGCCACTTCCAACCCACGAGCTTCTCGGGCTGGAACATGTAGGCCACCATGGCGGCGACGAAGCCACAGAATCCCACTGCCGCTATGGCGCTCAGGTAGGTGCCAGAGGCCATGATCGCCGCGATGGCGTTGAAGATGCCCTCCAACGCTTCGCTGTTGTGATAGGCGAAGATCTCCCACATGTCTGGCCCCCGGGGTTCGAGTGCAGTCCTACTTCGCGCTGCGGCTGGAGTAGCCCAGCATGTCCAGGGCGTGCAGCGACATACTTGAGCGAAGGTTGCGCTCTAGCCGTTCCATGTCCGTGGCAACGGTGGAGACCGCAGTCACCTTGCGATACAGGGTTGCCTGCTCCTGCTGAAGCAGGTTCATGAACTTCTGGACGTCCTCACGCTGCTGGTGAGCGAGGCTGCGCTGCCGCTCGTTTAGACGATGCTGCTTGGTAAGGGCAGAGATCGCGACGTTCGCGAACTGGTTCAGGAAGGTGAATGCGTAGTCGGCAGCGATGACCTCGCGGTAGTTGCCGATCATCATGTCCGCGAGGCCGGAGCCCGGGATGGTGTTCCCGATCGACAACATGCGCCAGACGGGGATGCTGGTGCTGTTGACGAAGCCGACGGCTGCGGAGTTGTTCGGAATTGCCGTGCGGGAGCGGATGTTGTCCGAGATCAGTTGCATGATGTCGGACACCTTCTTGGTGAGCGGCTGGTGCACGTAGGTGTTGTCGCGGGTCACCGTGTCGCAATCGGTGTAGTTGTTGCAACGGAGCAGTTGCAGGTTGATGTTTCCGCCGGCGGCGTCCGACTGGCCGTAGAGCAACTGCGCCACGGTCGTGATGCTCGGGCCGATGTACTCGGGATCTCGGTTGGCTGTCTCGGGCGGGAAGATCACTGCGCCCACGATGCTCATCACGAGCTCGCGTGCGGGATCGTCCAGGGTGTCGATCGACTTGAGCGCGCGCCAGGTGAAGTTCCCAACGAAGGGCGCTTGAGCGGCAATGTTCGGATCGGCGCTCGAGCGGGCGGAGCCGAGGATCGAGGGGCTGTCTGTTGCGCAGCGGCGCATGGCGGCGTCGATGTCGGTCTCCATGCCCATCTGGAGCGCCAGCTTCGCACAGGCACGCTGCGAGTCGTAGCCGACCGCTTCGGCCGCGGAGGACACAAGCGCGGTCGCGGTCTCGCAGGAGTTGATCCGCGCATTGTTGATCCAGGTCTCCAGTCCTTTGGCCCACTTGGTCAGGCCGCCGAGCAGGGGAGACACCGCTTCGAGCGCGAGCTGAAATGCGATCCCGGGCAGGGCCGCCGTGATGTTCCTCAGCATGTTGCGGAACTCGGTGGCGGAGATGTGGGAGAACGAACCGCCAAAGAGGTCGATTCCGCCACATCCGCCCTTGGCCGTCGGGAACTGGATGGCGGCCAGTTGATAGGTCTTGTTGGGGGAGCGGAGGTAGAGGTTGCCGCCGGTGTAGGTGTTGAAGGTCTGGCCTTTGAACGCCCCCGGAGCGGTGTAGTTGCCGATGGCACCGAGGTTGTTGAACATGGTGTTCACCTCGGCATTGAGGTCACCGGCGTAGCTCAAGGGCGCAGCAAGGGCCACGGCGTAGGCCACGATCATCGCGAACAGTTTGCGGAATAGGATGCGTGTAGGCATGTCGTCTCCCTACTGCAGGTTGACCCGCTTGGTGATGGACGGTGCATAGGCGTCGGCGCCAGGGGCTGCGACGGTCGCGATGCGTTCGATGAGCTGCGACTCGGACAGCACGCCGAAGCCGATCGGCGTGATCTTTCCGGTGTATGGCTCCGCCAGGTAGATGGCGGGCACCTGAGTGACCTGCAGAGTTCGTGCGATGCCGTTGTCGCGGCGGAAAGTCGGGAAGTTGGGCAACCCTTTGCCGTCCACGCTGATGGGGACGACCTGGATACCGAAGCGCGCGTTGAATGCCTCCAGCGTTGGCGCAAAGGCATGGCAGTACGGGCAGTCAGAGCGGAAGAAGAAGAACAGGACGTGCGTGCGAGCCAGATCGGTCAGGGACTGGGCACGGCTGGTGGCCTGCTCGCGATCGAAGACCTCGATTGCGCGTGAGTTCACGGGACGTCCCTGCAGCGTCATGTCCAGGTCCGGCGTCGCCCAGGCCACGCGCTGGGCCACGTCCGAGAAGTAGCTTGCCTGGCGCACCACCTGCGCTTCGAGCTGCATGTAGCGACGGACGTTTTCCTCGCTCGGTCGGATGATGGCGATGTTGCGGTAATCCTCGAGTCGCTTCTGAAGCTGTTCGAACTCGATTAGTTCCGGTGCGCGTGTGTCTCGGCGCTTGGCCTCGGGCCTTGGCGGCATCGGCTTCGCCGGTGGCGGGGGAAGAGCCTCAGGCTCTGGCTCCTCGTAGAAGTGCCAGCCACGACGAAAGTCGTCCCAGAAGAGTGACCGGGGAGGAGTGGAGCTCTGCGCAGGCGTGACAGCGGCTGCAGTCTGCGCTTGCGCGCGAGCCAGGGCGGGTTGGATCACGATCAGGGCCGCGGCGAGCGTGGCGATGCTTCGAGTGGGCGTCACGTGCAGCTCCTCAGGTGAGGGACTTGGGCGGCTGGCCGTCGCGGCAGTAGTTGATGCCGAAGTCGACGGTGTTTCTGCGAGGTGCGGCCTGTCCAGGCAGTTGGACTCCGTCCTGTGCGAACGACACCTTGAGCCTCGCGCATCCCGCCTGGGCATAGCGCTTGACCGTTGAGACGTCGATCTGGATCGGCCCGGTCGCCTTGAAGTGGCGGGTGATGCTCTCGGCATCCTTGCTGGTGAGGACGCCGTGCGCAGTGCCCGTGGGTGAATCGATGGCAGCAATCATCAGTACTCGCACGTCGGTGACCGGCAGGCGGCCGCCTTCGGAGGGCTGGGCGATGGCGACCGAGGCGTAGACTAAGGAAAGGAGGGTTGAGAGCAGTAGGTGCTTCATGGTTCAGCACTTCCCTTGGCCGAAGTAGCAGCTCGGAACCCGTGCCCCGTTGTTGGTCTGGATCGCTGAGAGGTTGGGGCTCTTCGCGACGAGCGAGGCATAGAACTCGCTGAGGTCCATGCGGGCGAAGTCAAGGGACTGGAGCTGCGAGATGCTGAACCCGGAACAGTCGGGATTTCGCGCGTCCCCCCAGCCCTTGCCGATCTGGCCGCGGCCCTGTTCATTCACGATGCGCGCGAGCATCGAGTTGAAGCAGCACTTCCCGGTCGTGTGCTCGATGCAAGAGACGCAGGAACCGAGGATCCGAATGCAGGACGAGCAGTAGCTGCCGATGCTGTGGCACAGCCCCGCGCCCTCCTTGAGCGCCAGGACGGCCTCGTTCTCGTTGCAGGAGGTCAGGGAAAGGACGATGTAGATGACCGCTGCGATGACCAGCGTCCACGGGTCGAACGCGATGACGAAGCCTTCGCCAGCGACCGCACTGGACGAGTACAGCACGGTGGAGCCGGCGGGAAGTGCCGTGCCGTTGACTGCGATCGTCACCCCGTAGGTGGTGAACGAGCCGCTGAAGCCAGCGCCCGTGAGCAAGGCGCTTAGGCCCTGGTAGACAAACTGCCGGTTCTCGGAGTTCATCAGGATGTCGTAGACCAGGCGAGACCCTGCACCGAAGACGCTCTGGTTCGTCATGCCGCGGCCAGATGCGTCGGAGTTGCAGCAGTTGGTGAGAAGGCGATCGCGGCAGCTGTTGGCTTCCCCCTTGAAAACCTGCATGCGGTCACTGTCGAGGTAGACGCCCGCCTCACGCCCGGCTTCGAGCATCGACATCGTTCGGGCGAAGTCGGCGTCGTTGGTGTAGGCCGTGTTGAAGCAGCTGGTACCCAGGCAGAAGACGTTGGTCGGGCAGTTCGTCGCCTGTGTGACCGTCTCGTTCGGTACCGTGCAGGTGTACTGGTCCTGATACGCCTCACAGACACCCGTCACAGGATTGGTGCGCGAGCAGGTTGACGACAGCGGGGTGCATCCAGCCGCGATCAGGGGCGCGCATTGATCGGCCGTGTAGGTACCGCCGCAACTCATCGTGCTCTGGTACTGCCAGCAGTCTCGGGTGATAGATACGCCGTCGATCACCTTCGTTGCAGGGCCATCCACGCACACAGGTGCGCTTGCCACCGAGCACCGGCTGTCGGCGGCGAGGCTGGGGCATTGGTTGTTCCAGGTGTCTGCGGCGGTGTACGTCGTCGCGGGCTTGGTGTACGAGAGCCGCATCTGCGGGATCGGACCGTATGCCGGATTCGGTGCCCAGCCGACCACGGCTCGGGTTGAGCTGGCGCGCCAGTAGGGGGACGAGAAGGTGCCGGTGATGTCGCTTGCCTGGATGTCCCCCGGCGAGCCGCTGGGGCTGTAGCAAGTGGTGGTACTGAGCGGTGAGCTGGTGCACTCCATCCCGTCACCACCGTACGAGCAGGTGGTGACGAGAAGGTTGTTGCCGCTCTGGGTTCCAGCGGGACAGGCGGCGTAGACGTCGATGAAAGGATGGATGGTCGTGCAGGTCATCGACTCCCAGCCGCCCGTACACGACTCGACGGGGTCGTCGGCGATCATGGCGGTGAGACTGCAGGTGGTGCCGGAACACGACTTGTCTGCGACGTAGACACCTCGTTCAGAGGGGGTGAAGCTCGGCCAGTTGTAGGAGGTGCCGATCACCGCCACCCGCTGCGGGGTGATCACCGACGTCGTCATGTCGACGTCGAAGAACGCCAGCGGCGTGCCGGAACTGGTGACCCGAAAGTGCTGACTGGAGTCCGGTCGATCCGGCAGGCACTGCGTGGCGACTGCAGTTGAGCCAGAGGACGCCTGCGCGAACCAGTCGCCGGGGGCGCAGGTGGTCGTGCGATCGACCGCGACATTGAGCGAGTTCGAGCAGGTGTAGCTGCCCGCGGTCACATAGCGAGCGCAGGCACGAGTCTCCGTGTGGGTTGCGATGGTGGCATCGGTGGTCGTGCAGCCGCTGTAGTAGGAGGCAAGGCTCCCCAGATCCAGTGAGGGGTTGCGCGCGATGCGTGACGCTGCGGCAACTGAGGGATCATTCGGTGAGATCGTGGGGCGAGGGGTGTTCGCAGACGTGATGGCCGTCCGCAGCGCCTGGCAACTGGGGTCGTTCGGCGTCGCCGCACATGCGGCCAGCTTGGCGCTCACATCGGGCCCGAGGGCTGGGCGTCCGGCCAAAGCGGCCTCGGGAGGCGTGGTGGTGTACCCGGGCACGACACCTGTCGCAGAGGGTTGGTTCACCATGCCCCTGATGGTGGTGTTGGCCGCTCGCCCCGCGGCGACGCCCTGGTCATGCGAGGTCTGTGCGATCGCAGCGGTCTGAGCGAGGATCAGAGCCTGGGTCATGACCCAGACGATCAGGCGCTTGAACATCACGGTTCAACCTCCTTTCATCTTGGCCAGAAAGACCTGTGCTTCGCGCGAGTACTTCGGCGCGGTCCGCTGGATGAATCGCAGCGCGTAGTCGATGCTCACGTCGCCGGCGGCCAGGGCAAAGCTGTCTGCCGAGAAACACGCCCCTGCCGAGCAGGGGGTTGGCACTGACCGGTCCTTGATCAGCACGAAGGAGGGAGTGGCGGCGATCGCGAAGCGGTCGAAAGCCTGTGGGTCGATCTGGAAGCCGACCTTGCGCTGGCCGATCACGCGCTGCACACGGGCGACGGTCTTCTGCATCGAGTCCTCGACCAGGCCGCGCAGCACCAGAGTTGCTCCAGTGCGTGCAGCTTGGTCGACCAGGCGCTCCAGCGCCGGCTCGGGCATCGAGAAGCTCACGAACACCAGGAGCGTTGGGCCCACGGGGATGCCAGCCTTGGCAGGGTCTGGGGAGCCCATTGCATCGAAGCCGCCGGCGATGGCGCCAAGGTCGATCTTTCCCTGGGTCTGCGGCTGCGGCAGAGCGTCGATGCGCGGCGCAGAGGGAACGGGCACCCGTGCGAGTTCTTCGTCGGTGGGCATGCGGTGCTTGCGTCGCGCCGCGTCGATCTCCTTGTCGGTGATGACCGGATGATTGCGCGCCGCGCGTGCGACATCTGCATCGGTCACCGGGGTCTTCGGTGACTGAGCGAAAACCGAGGCAGCCTGCAAGGCCAGCAGCAACGCCGCGGCTTCCAAGACGCGGCGGGCTTGGAGAAGTTCAGTAGCCAACACAGCAGTTCCTCTTGCGGAAAAGCATGAAGGCGAAGTCCTCGCCCAGGACCGGGTACTCCTTTCCGGCGCCCCAGAGGACCGTCGTGCGGCCGAAGGGCTGGCAGCACTTACCGTCGAGTTTGTCGGTCGATGGGATGGGGTAGGTGAGGTTCGTCTTGTAGGACGACTTGTCCATGATCGGCTCGAAGTACGGGCCACAGAGCCCGCGCGAGCCGTGCCATCCCCAGGCGATCAGTTCACGATGCATCTTCGCCGTGAGGCGTTGCGCCAACAGGGCTGCGGTCCGGACGCCGCCCATGTGGTACTGCACGTGACCGTCCAGGGGGTAGATGCCGCCTTGGCAGCCGGCACACCAGAAGAGGGTGTTCAGGCCGAAGCCGACCGTCGCTGCCACGCAGTCTGCTGCACAGGCGGCGATAGCAATCGGATTGGCGAAGAGCACGGCGTCCGGGTTCAGGATCAAGGTCAACTCGTCGTCGTTCCAGAGGGGATCGACCTCGGTGAGGTAGGCGAGATCAAAGCTCCCGCGCTCAAGGCACGGGAAGTCGGTGACGACCTCGAGCCAGTAGAGAACCGGGTTGGTGTAGAAGTGCGCTTGGTAGAAGGAGCCGCCGTCGCCATCGCCCTCCGGGCGTGTGAACCTGGCGGCCTCAGGCGCGGCAATGCCAGGATCCAGATTGAGACCGCCCAGCGACGGAAGGCAGAACGGCTTGCGAGTCGCTTCGACGTGGCGCGCTGGCTCCCAGAATCCGATCGACAGGCCGATCGTCGGATTGACACCGCAGCTGCAGATCGGGTTGGCAGGGTTGTCGCCGTTGTCCTCCTGCCCGCCGAAGTTCGCGATCGTGGCGCCGCCGATGGTGATCGGCAGCAGGCAGGACCAACAGATGTCGGTCAGCGGGTTAGGGAACTTCCCCGTGCAGGTCGCCATGCCGGCTGCCGTTGCAGACGACGAAACCAGCAAGCACAGGACCGCGAAGATGCGCTGGAAGAGGTTCATCGCACTGGCACCTCATCGATGCGGAGGCGCAGCCCCTCCTGCGAGACTATGGCCGGAACAGCCGCGATCCCGAACTTGCGGACGAGTGCCCCCTCCTGGTCGTAGAAAACAGGCTTGTTCCAGCGCTTCATCAAGTCCAGGTAGCTGCCGCCCACTAGGATCGGCTTGACCTTGCCCTGGTAGCGATCAATCAGTTCACGGGCCTTGTTCACCTGGCCCGGATCGCGGGCGTCGAAGAACAGCAGGTGCTTGGAGAGGGAAACGACCTCGAGGGGGTTCTTGCGCGTTCCCGCCGGAAAGAGAACGGCTCCCTTGCTGTCAATGACGTTGGACTGCAGGGCGAAGCTCGGGTCGAAGTAGAACGTCCGTGCAGCCTCGGCTCGTCGGAGACCATCGACCGGCCGCGGGTTGTTGACGGCATAGGTCGCGCGATCTCGTGCCTCCCGCTCGTGGCGCTTGAGTTCGCCGCTTGCCTCCTTGGCTCGCAGCCTGGCCATGATCACCTCAAGGAGATTCCTCTCCGCGACCGGATAGGTCGGGCCGATCGTGCCGAGGTTGTCGGAATGCGCCGCGCCCGCCCAGCACGCCAGTGCCAGGAGGAGCGCAGGGAGTTGGGACTTGCGCATGTCACTTGGCCGGGCAGGCGATGGAGGCGCCCAGACGCTGCAAGGCGGCGGTATCGCGCTCGTGGGACGCTCGGACCATGTTCATCAGCACCGGATCACCGCTGCCTTGGGCGAATGCGCGGCGCAATTCGACGGTGCGCAAGGCGCGGCCACAGCGGCTGCGAAACGCAGCCATGTAGGCCTCGGCGCCGTCGCGCGCCGGCGGCGCAACCTGAGCCAGCAGCGCGAGATAGGTATCGATCGGAACGTCGTCCTGGAGGTCCAGGCGTTCGCCTTGAGCGGCCACCGTGCCTGCGAGGCACAAGATCGACAGCAGGAAGATCCGGTGCATGCGGTCCTCACAGTAAGGGGATGACCCGCGACCTGACGTCTTGCACGCGCACAAGTCCGCTCAGGCTGTATCGGGAATCGAAGCTGTCCGGGCTTGTTCCCTGCACGTACAGGTGACCGGCGGGAATGACGGTCGGGGCGATCGGATCGAGCAAGCGATGGTCGAAGGCATGCGTCTTTGCGCGGCCCACCAGCACGCCGTTGACAAACACGTCGCGGCCCTGGACGGTCACCACGTCGCCAGCAACGCCCGCAACCCGCTTGAACAGAGCCTGATGCCGCAGACCTGGATACGCCTTCTCGCCAGCCGGGCCCTCGAAGGCGTAGACCACCAGGTCGCCCCGGTCGATAGAGGACGATCGGAAATCGACGAGTGCAACTTTGTAGGGGAGGCTGGGCGTCCAGTTGAACAACAGGGGCAGGACCGGGACGTGGTGGGCGAAGAGGCGGACGAGGGCGAGGACCCAGATTGCGGCAATGAGAACGGACATAACCCAGTGCCGCCGCAGGTCAAATAGCACCACGCGGCTGCCGTGCAGCAACCACTGGCTCAGACCGACTCGCGAAGTTGACATGGCGTTGGCTACGACTTGGCGCCGACCTTCGCCTTGAGGGCGGCGGTGAGGTCGATTGCGTTGGACCAGCCACCGGCAACGGCGGACTTGACGACCACCAGGCAGCGGCACTCGTTTGGGATCTCGCGCAGCGCGCGATCCAGGCGGTCGCCGAAGGCCTGCGCCTGCGCATAGGCTCGCTGCCGATCGTCTTCGGTCTTGCTGGCCGTGAGCAGCGCGGCGAACTCCGACTCCTTGGCGCGGTAGACCTCGGCGATGTCGACAATCCCGATTACCTGGGCAGGCTTCACGACAAGGCGGTCGTACGCCAGCAGGGCCCCTGCAGTCACGAAGACGGACACGAGGGCTTGGGTGGCAAGGGAGCTCATACGGTGTACCCCCGCCGACGGAGGAGCTCGGTGATGGCGTCGTCGATCGACAGGCCTTGCCTGCGCAGGGCATCCAGCGGCGCGTTGTCGTCCAGCTTGTTGCTGAAGAGCAGGTGGGAGAAGGGGTCCAGGATGATGCGCGCGACCCCCTCGCCTATGGGCGATGTGATGTAGCACTCGGAGAACACGCCGGGCTCCATGCGCAACGAGTTCAGCAGCCGCTTCTTCGGCTCGTCCATCGAGAACCGACCAGTGCGGGCGAGCAGTTCGATCGATTCGGGCTTTTGGCGCAACAGGAACGTCCAGTCCGAACACTTCAGGGCAGACTCCATCTGCGCCGAGGTGAAGTAGTCATCGCCGTTCTGAGTCGCCGTCACGAGGCTGCCGCCGTATTTGCGGGCGCGGCGGGCCGCCTCGTCGATCGCGGCAGCCATCACCAGGTCGTTCTCACTCGAGTCACCGAGTTGCTGCTTCAGCTCGTCGATGAACCAGACCTTCTTGCGGTCACGCGTCAGGTACATCTCGCGGGTGATCGCGTGGAAGAGGATGATGTTGACGACCGCCTGCAGGTCGGGCTTTCGCTTGAGCTCCTCGCTCTCAATGACGACGAAGTCGTTGGAGAAATCGATCGTGTTGCGACCGCTGAAGAAGCGCGCGTACTGGCCACCTTTGGCGTACGGGTTGAGCATCACCGCGAGGTCGCGCACCCGCTGGTCGTCCTTGATGCCTAGCTCTTCGATCGTTCCGGGCACGAAGGAGTCGCGCAGGATGGTCATGTCCAGCTCCTGGCCGTACTTGGCCCAGAGCTTGAGCAACATTGCCGAGATCGCCTTCATCTGGACCTCGTCGAGCTGCTTCATCGAGGCCATCTTGGCGATGGCCGGGAGCAGCATGTCGATGTCCTCGTTGATGTCCGTGACCAGCGGGAACGGGTTCAGCGAAATCTCGACGTCCGGTCGGAACTCGATGAATGTGCCATCCGCCTTGCGGCACAGCTTCTCGAACGAGCGCCCGAGGTCCTGCATCCAGATCTTCGCGCCGATGGCACGGTAGGACCAGGCCAGTTCGTTGAGCAGCACCGACTTGCCGGAGCCGGGTGACCCGATGACCGCGGCGTTGTAATTCCCGTCGTTGTCATACAGGTCGAGGGTAAGCAGTTGGCCGCGGCGGCCGGCGAACATCAGGGTGGGCGTCTTGCTGCCGCGCCATTCGGCCAGCACCGGCGCGAGGTGGATCGCGTTGGCCATCGTCTTGCGGGTGACGCGCTTCATCTTGCGCAGATCACCGTGGAAGGCCGGCGACAGTGTCATCGGCAGGCTGGCCAGAAGGGCCTGGCGGTGCTTGTAGACATCGGCGTTCAGCTCGAAGCCCCTCGCCCGCCAGATGGCCTTGGCTGTTTCCTGTGTCTGAGCGACCTTGGCCGGGTGGCAGAAGAGGCCGAGCTGGTGGTACATGCTCACCAGCGCGCCACCGGTATCGATCGCGTCCGCGGCGGCCGACCAGTCGCGTGCCTTCTTGGCGACATCGGGCATCACCACGGCCATCTTGCTGCCCGCGTTCTGCGTGGCCCGGACGTGGTTGGCCGTGACCACGGTCTTGGTCGAGTTGGGGTCCAAGATGTAGACGCCCATGGTCAGCAGGAACGGCGAGCTGTACTGCAGCGCTGGCTGCATCAGGTCGCCGACGAGCGCCCCCATCTGCCACAGCCCGAACCGCTCAGGGAACGACTTGATGGAGAAGAAGCGCACATCCAGGCCATCGCCGGCGCCCTCCTTCCACAGGTGAAGTCCGTTGGAGCGCGCGTCCTGGATCGTGTCGTGGTCGACGATCTGGTCGCGCAGCTCGCGCCCATCGTCGTAGTGCAGGTCGGGTGCAGTTGCGGCGTCGATGCGGTCCGGATTGACGAACAGGGAGCACCAGTTGATCAGGTCGGCGGCATCGCAGACCCGGTTGGGAAGCGAAGCCGAGCGCAGCGTGGTCCCCATGCCATCGCGCAGACCGACGATGCGTTCACGGTCGGACAGATTGCCAGGATCGGCCTTGACCGAGACGCTGACCATCAGGCGGAAGTCGCGGATGGTGTAGTGGAAACCTTGCGTCAGAGAGTGGTGAGCCCCGTGGGACAAGTGGGCGTAGCGGCGTCTGGCCAGCTTGCGGTACAGGTTGTCGTTGCGAGCGGGACGGCCGAATGCCTGTGCCTTCTGGATCTGATCGCGGTCTTCCATGCGCAGGTTGGCGTACTTGCGCAGCGGCGGGCAGATGTGGGGAGAAGCGAAGAGGTGGAACTGGACGCCCGTGTCCGGTGGGCAGTTCGAGTAGAGCGACACCAGGACATCGACCATGCGGTCGTCTGCGCCGCTTTGCGGCATGACCTCCAGCATGAAGCCCATACCATCCTTGTTCACGAACAACTGCTCTTCATCGAGGTAGGAGATGTAGGGCAGCCAACTGGCGAACTGATCCGCGGGCGATTCGTCCTTGTGCCCGAAGGAGAACAGTCCCGGTCCGGACCTGTCGCTGGCCCCCGCGGACTCAGCGGTGCCAAAGAGGTTGAGGCGAAGGGACTCGAGCATGGAAGTGCCCTCCAGAGCTATTGGTCAGCGGCAGGCGTGCGGCCCTGCAGCGCGCGCAGGGCTTGCGTGAGCGACGGCGCGTCCTCGGTCGGAACTGACGAAGGACCATTCGGGCCGGCTGCCGCGCCAGCCGATTTCGTAGCCGCAGGCGGCCGCGGCGCGCGGATCGGCATGAAGGCGTCGCGCTGCTGTCGCTGCACGTGGTCGACCAGCCAGCGGCCGTTGTCGACCTGCACATAGACGAGGCTTTCCCCGACGAGATCGCGGTCAGCGTCTTCCCATGCCTTGATCCAGAGCCGCAGGACACGCGGTGCCGCGCGCAACGGTGCCGCCACATAGGCCGCTCCTTCGTCGCCTGCGGCCGGGCGCGTGGACGCATTGAGCATTGCCGGCGCTGCACGTGGCGTGCCGGCGGGAGGGGCCGACTGCGGCGACGTATCCACCGGTGGTGCAGAGCGCCTCTGCGCTGGAAGGTTGTTCTGCAATGCGTTGTAGTAGGTGCCGGAGACGGAGTCGCATCGAACGCCCTCAGGGGCCTTGCATGCGTACTTCGAATCGCCGTCGAGGCCTGAGAACGCACAGCCCTGGAGCAAGGCCGCGATTGCGATCACACAGCCAGTCGGGACGAAGAACCTGCTGCTCATGGCGCTTTCTCCTGGGTGATGGCCTGTGCATTCGCGACCGGCGCTCTGCTGGCAGCCGCAGCGGCTATGCGGCGTTCGACCTCAGCGCCAGGCACATAGCCGGTGGTTCGGGTGCCGTCCGCGTAGAAGATCGTTGGCGTCCCGTTGACACCGAGTTGTCGTGCCAATCGGAGGTTGCGCTCGAGCGGCGTGGCGCACTCGGCCTGGCTGTTCAGGCCGGTGGTGTCGGCGTTGAGCATCACGGCCTGCCAGCTCTTCACCGGATCGGGGGAACACAGCACCGCCTGGGGCAACTGCCGCCCCTGGAAAGGAAGCAGGAAGGTGTAGACCGTGACGTCCTGCAGCTTGGCGAGTTCCGGCTCGAGGCGCCGGCAGAACGAGCAGGCCGGGTCGCTGAAGGCGTAAAGGGTGCGGGCACCCGTTCCGTGAACGACCTTCAGGGCGTCCTGCAGCGGAAGCCTTCCGATGTCGATCGGCTTGTCTGCGCCCTCCATCGTTTCGGAGGCCGGCCGAGCCGATTGCGCTCTCGCGAGTTTGGGACCGGTGATGTCGGTGGCCGTCTTCGCGTCGAGGAGGCGGCCCATGATGAAGTACCGTGGGTTCTTCGCCGAGACGAACGCAACGTTCGGTCCCATCCAGACTTCATAGATTCCAGGCACCTCGCTCGCCGCAACCGACGTGAAGGTGGTCGCTGGGTAGGTGCGCTTGAGGGTGGCGAGTAGCCGGGCCTCGTCGGCGGAGGTGTTGGCCAGGGCGGATTGCAACGCCAGCGCCAGGACGGGGCCAGCCAGGACGCATCTATTCTTCATCGGAGGTCACCTTCAGATAGCGCTCTGCCGGATCCGAGCGGCCGGGCATTGAGGTGGAGGAGTTGGAGGCCGTGTTGGGGTCGGATCCGTCGATGCGCACGCCCTTGGTCAGGACGACATCGATCTCTCGGCCGGCATCAATCTCAATGATCGGAAAGGTCTGCTCGGCAAGCTTGATGTAGTACTGGGCCAACCGGTCGAGGGCCTTGCCGACCCCTGAGCCGATGCCGGCGCGGTACGCATCGGAGCCCGAGGCGGTCGCGACAGACCCCAGAGGTGAGGTGCTGTACGTCGTGTTGGCCTGGGAGAAGCCCTGACCGATTCCGCTGACGACGCCGGCCAGCAGCGCGTTGGCCAGCATCTGGCCTTGCTTGGTCACCAGGCGGCCTCGCATGCCGACCTTGCCATCCTCACCGAAGACGGACCCTTGGATCTTCACTTCCAACGGATCGCCATTCGGTCGAACGCAGGACAGCAGTTCGGTTCGAAGGTATGCGCGCTCCGAGCTGATGTCGCCGTAGCCGGCCGCAATGACGAAGCATTCGCGGTACTCGGCGCGATAGCGGTTCGGCAGGACAGAGTTGTCCGACAGGCGGATCAGCACCGGGTGCGGGTTGCTCTGGGCCTGGCCACCGGTCGGCGCGTCCAGACCACCGAGCAGCTGCCCCTTCGTGAAGCTGATCGGCAAGAAGCTGTCGAGCGTCTCCCGTGGCTTCTTGCCGCCGCCTTCGGCTGCGTCGCTGGCGCGCGCGGGCGCGGCAAGCGTGACACGCATCAGCTGAGGTTGGACTGGCGCTGCAGCGACATCGATCCCGCTCGGCGAAGAGGTGCCGGGCAATCCTGGTGGCATGGCACCACGCTGGTAGGCCACGGGGGGTGGCGGTGGAGGTGGCAGCGTGCCAGGCGCGCGCGGCAGGGCCGCCTCAGGAGGGTTCGCCAGGGACGGTTTGGCCGGAGCAGCCGCTGTCGTCGGCGCGGAGGCCGCTTGAGCCGCGTCCAGAGGACGCGTCTTGAGTCGCTCCTCCATCTCCGCGAGGCGGCGCAGCAACTCCTGCTGCTTGTCGGTGAGGTCGCGATTGACCTTGCGCTGTTCGTCGCGTTCGGCCTTGTAGCTCTCGAGCTCCTTGCCAGCCTTGCCGATCCAGACCTCGGAGTCCTTCACCTGTGAACCCGGGGCCATCAGATCGACGTTGGTCGGCCGGACCTCGCTCTTGGCCGCGGCGGCTGCAGCGCGCTGCGCGTTGTCCCCGGAGCCCGCCGAGAACACCGCCCACAGGAGTGCAACTCCGCCGCCGCATATGACGGCCGCCACGGTCCACTGCCGCGCGCGCGGCGACATGCGCTCGGTGATGCCCGTCCAGCGCTCTCGGAGGTTGTCGACGAAGGCTGGCATGGTCAGGTCCCCTGGCGGATGACGTAGACGGTGGTGCTTTCACCGGGACGCAGGTTGTGGTTCTCGATCGAGATGGCCAACACGTTGCCCCGCTCGCGGTCGAATTCCTGCTCGGCCAGGACCATGTCCTGGCTCGAGACGTTGGTGAGCAGGTAGCGCTCTCCGATCAGGCCGCGGCCCTCGTACTGGCGTACCAAGGCGAACTTCGCCTCCTGCCAGAGCTGAATTGGCCGGTTGACCTCTTCCACGCGGATGTCCGCGGGCGCGCGCTCCGAGCTCATGGCCACCAACATTCCCTTCAGGGAACGGACGTGTTGAGAGGTGCGGGTCGCTGCGCTGGCGCCACCGGGCTCGACGCGGGACAGGCGAACGGTTTTGTCCCGGATGACGATCGTGTCGGCCGGCGTGTCGGAGCGTCGTAGCAGCAGGGTGTAGGTCGCATGTTGGGTCGAGACGAACAGGTTGACGGGCTTGCCAGGTCCGCCGACCGGGCGCACGTAGATCTCGCCCTTGTCGACGTCGCACTCAAGGACGATCTCTCCGGCCGGGTTGATCGAGCCGGTCGGTGGCATCGGTGCCGCGCCGGGCTGGGCGGGTGCCGCGTTGGTGATCGCCGAGCCGCAGTTGGTCGAGTAAATGTTGCCGAAGACGTTCGTGATGGACGAGCCGTCGACGCGGATACGGGTAGGCTCTTTGATCGACAGGACGGCCTCGACGGAGACGCCGTCGCTGGCTTCGACGAGTTGAAGCGCGTGCGAGGGCGTCGCGCTAACGAGCAGAAGTACCGTTGGAATCAGCAGCGCCGACGCGAACTTGCTGGCCAGGTTGCGCATACGGGATCTCCTTGAACGACTGGATGTGGACGCGACCGCCGACGTACTGGAACTGCGCCAGATACGAGCGGGTCTCGGGATCGGTGACGTCAGCACCGTTGATCTGCCTGCGCAGACGGCCTGTGACGACCACGGACTGCTTGGCTTCGTCTGCGGCGAGCTGCTGCACGAGAAAGAAGGTCGTGGCGTTGTTCGTGCGCAGCCGTTCGGCCTCGATGTCCATCTTGGTTTTCATGGCCGCATGCTGGTCCGGGGCGACCCAGTTCAGCAGGACGTTCTTCTTCCAGTCGACTGTTGTGGGGGTGACGTCCAGGACCAACCAGGCCACGTAGCTGGCCATCTCTTCGAGATACTCCCGGCTGGCCTTCTCTTTGGTCACCCAGAAAGTCCGGTCGATGTTGGGCGGCACGATGACGGTGCGATCCGAGCCGACGATGCTGACGATCACCACGAGGCAAAGGAGCACGGTGAGCGACAGTGCTCCGACGATGCCGCTGAGAACACGGTTGGCGCGTCGCTGTGCGCGCAGGTCGTTCTGGTGCTGAGCGAAGTCCATGGGTGCGGGTCCCTGTGTGGTTCAGCCGACCATTCGCCGGATGTGAGAGGGGGGTGTGGCGCGGAGCGCTGTCACGGGGTTCGTGGGCAGGGCCCAGTAGGCCCAGTGCATCGCGAAGGCCGGATGCTTGTCAGCCTTGGTCCGCGAGATCCACCGGCTGAGGAAGAAACCGGCCGCGCTGCAAAGCACGAAGCCCCACTTGGTGCCGGACATCCAGCCGAGGAAGAGAAAGAAGACGAAGGGGAACGCGACGTCGGCATCCCAGAAGCCGAGCTTCCATTGGTCGTCCAGGCGCCGTGGGATGTAGGTGTCCGACTGCATGGCGTTCCCCTTGCTCCGTGTCCGCTGCCAGAGGGTTCAGATGACTGCGCCGAGGATTGCGCCGGCGATCGTGAGCCCGACTGCGCCGAAGATCGCCATGCCCAGGTAGAACAGAACAGGGCCGAAGTTGCGCAGCGCGGCCAGGCTGATGAAGGCGACCACGAAGCCCACGAAGGCGACCAGAGCCTTGACGCCCGGGCCCAGCGCAGCCAGTTGCGTCAGGGCCGACACCAGCGGGCCGGTGATGCCGGTGAAGGCCACGAGGTCCAGCGCATAGCTGGGCGCCACGGCCACCATGCCGGCAAGGAAGGCGAGGAAGAAGCCGAGGCCCAGCATCACCTTGCGCGAAGGGAGGGCCAGGGTCGGTGCGGCGGTTGCATGCATTGCGTTCTCCAAGAGAAGGTGGTGAGTTCAGGGAGTCGGGCGGACGCTGCCGAAGGAGGCGATGGCCCGCTGCACGATTCGCTCAGCCCCGAGCTCGAGTGCCAGCTCGACGCACGCGTCGGCGAGATAGCTGAGGTCGATGACTGGATCCCTCGTGGATTTCTGGATGCGCCGCAGCTCGGCGAAACTTTCGCTCCGGACGATCGTTGCCTTCCAACCGGGGCGAGGCTTGCGCTTGTGCTGCGGGGATGCAGCCGACGAAGCGCCCGTGGCCGATTGAACGGCTGCGAGTGCAGGGTCGGCGGGAGTGGTGCGCGCGGGGCGAGCGATGGGGTGATCCATCACATGACTCCCGAGCTGGTGAAGACGACTTCCACGCGACGGTTTCGGCTGCGGCCGGATTCGTCGTCGTTGGGCGCGATGAAGCAGCACCTTCCCTTCGCGTCGATCGCGATCACGTTGGGTAGATCGGGCACGACGTCGCGGATGAAGTTCCGGACGGCCAGGGCGCGAGCCAGCGCCAGCTGCTGGTTGATGCCATCGGGACCGATGTTGTCGGTGCGTCCTGAGATGACGATCCGATCGGACTCGCGCGCCAGGTGCAGAGAGCGGCGAAGGGTTTGGCGGGACTCCGCCGTGAGGGTGGCCGACCCGAACGGAAAGGTCAGGAGGATGTGCGTGTCGACGGATTCGGCACGCGATGTGATGGCGGGCGCCGATGCAGCACGAGGTGGAGCAGGGGATCGCGGCTCGATGGCAGCATCAGAGGCGGTCACCCGGTTCCCTAGGTCATCGGCAGTGGCTGCAACGGGCTGAGTGACGGGGCCGGGAAGCGTCTTGGGTGTGACCGGAGGACAGGCGGGCTCCGCACAGGCGGCGAAGTAGGCGTTCTGGCCGAAGTTCAGCTGGACGATGCGAAGCGGAGCAGGGCGCGCCGCTGCCGGGGCCGCCTGGTCTTGTGTGTCGTGCTCACGAGGCACGAACGAGCACGAGGCCGTGGCGACCACAAGCGTGGTGGCCAAGCCGCACGCCACTGTCACCCTGGTGAGGCGCAGGTTCATGGTGTGACCCTTGCAGACAGAATGAACGGTGCTGAATGCGCGGCCACGGCCGTCAAGCTACCCGGCTGCGATGTGGCCGCTTTCGGCGCGCGATGGCTGGCGGCTTGACCCGGAAGGCGTCTGTACACGCGCCAGGCATACGTGGACCGCGCGGCTTGGCACGCGGCGCCCTTGAGCTGGGTGCATGCGGCGTTGTAGGCGCCGACGGAGTCCCAGCTCACGCCTTGGCGTGCGAACTGGTCGGCCAGCAGCCAAGCGCCAACCATGATGTTCGTGCAGGGCTCGTAGAGGTCGCGCTCGCTGATCCCGAAGCGCGCCAGCGTTGGCAGATGCGAGCTGTTGATCTGCATGAGCCCGATGTCGTAGCTCTTCGTGCGGGCACGATGGGTCAGGTTCACTGCCACCGGGTTGAGATCGGACTCGGCTCTGGCTACTGCGTAGAGCAAGTGCGGCGACACACCGTAACGGGCACCGGCGTCGTTCCAGCAAGCGTGAGCGACGCCGGGGGCGTGCAGGGCAGCGAGGGAAGCCACGATTGCAAGTGCGCGTGAATGCAGCATGGTTCAGGCTCGCTGGTCAGCCTCTGCCGCGGCACGAGCGGCGCAATTGAGGCGCGCCTGGGTAAGCACCCTGCGAATCGGGTCGTGCTCTGCGCGAACCACCGCAACGCACCCTGTCGCGATGGCATCGAGGTCGAACTTCGGATTCGGGTGGGAGTTCCACGAGGCCCGGTGTTCGCGGAGCAACTCGTCGAACTGGCGGCGCCACACGTGGCAAGTGCGCCGTGGCGACTTCGGATCGCGCGCACCGAGCTCGGTGCTCAGAAAGAGCTGCAGTCGGGCCAGACTTTCGGTGCTGGAAAGGACCAGCTCGATGCAGGCCGAGAGCAGATCGGGAAAACGAAAGGTCGGCGACTGGTTGGAGTTGCTGGTGTAGACGCTGTGCAGCCAGTCGTGCTCGAGCAACCAAACGCGTGTCATCAAGATGGCCGGAGGCTGTGCGGCGACGACGTTGTGCGGCATCGATGAACCTCGTGAGTGAGCGACTTCGGTGTGCATGTGCTGTAGCCCCGATGAGGCCCGCGACATGCGACACCTCAGGTCGAGAGCGTAGAAAGCAATTCGATGTCGCTCAACTCGAAACGCGGCACCAAGTCCCCCGAAATTTCGACCGTCGATTTCGCCTGTTGCCAGTCAGCGCCCGCAAACGAAGCGGCCCGCGTGAGGGCGGGCCGCTGGACTCAAGTCGCTGGGTGCAGGTCAACGAATCAGGTGGTAGTTCGCGATCGTGCGGCTCAGCATGAAGAGCATCAGCAGCAGGGCCCCGATCGTGTACAGGGGGCTCACAGTGAAGGGCAGGAACAAGGCGACCAGCACGAGTGACAGCAGCGCGATGCCGGCCGTGGCACTTGCGGTGTAGACCTCGGCGCTGTGAGCTGCGAACTCGCGGGCCCGCACGCTGCGTACCGCGAACCCGTCGACGGCGCACACGAACATGAAAACCAGAAGCAGTGGAAGAACGTGCAGAAGCGTCGCAGCACGCAGGGCGGCCAGGGTGAACAACGCGTCGACGGACTTGAAGTAGGGCGAGGAGAACAGGCGCGTGCTCATCTGTCCGAACTCGACCGCCATGGCGGTATTGATTCCGGGGCCTGCCACCTGGACCGTTTCGGGTGGCGGAGAAGAGACGTTCATGCCACCGGCCTGGAAAGTCAGCATCCGCTCAAGAATCCGGTCGGCGGCGGCCATGCCCCAAAGCGTCGTGTTGAGTTCGTGCTCGGACCTCACGGTCTGCATCAGCCGATCGGGCGGAACGGCCGAGGGGATATAGAGCACAAGGGCGAGCACGCAGCTCAGGGCGGCGATCCAGACGGTGCGGATCATGACGGCGCCCCTTCGCTGCGCGCGGCCGAGCGGTCGAAGTCGGGATTCAGAATCGGGAAGCGGCCTTTGATGAGCCGGCCGCCCGATACCTGTGCGAAGTACTGCAGGTTGGGGAGCTTCCCAAGCATGTCGGCCGGAATGCGCTCTTCCATCGCGTCGGTGATCTGGACCGACCGGCCGCTGCTCCAGTCACCCAGGTGGGTGTCGGCGCCGAGGTTGCGGCCGACCCGCATGGTGTGGATGCCGGTCTTGCCGAAGGTCTCGACGACGAAGTCCTGTGTGGGCCGATCCTTTGTGCGCAGGGCGAAGAGGTTGTTCAAGTTGCCCAGGGCCATCCGGGCCGCATCCTCAGAGCCCAGCCGGTTGGCCAGATCCGCCAGGGTCTGCATCGCGCAGATTGAGTGGATGCCTCCTTCAGCACCCTTGTTCAGGATCTCGATCAAGGGCTTGTTGATGACGTTCGAAACCTCATCGACGACCAACGTGATGCGGCCTTTGATGTCCAGGTTGTAGCGCATGCCAGCACGTGCGGCCATGTCGGCCAGGGCCAGGGCGCCGATGGCCGATGCCACGGACGGGTCGGGCAGCGAGTCCAGACACATGTACAGAACATGGCGGCCGCGCTCGATCTTCTCGAAGTTCATGATCGGCCGGGTGTCATCGAGGTCGAATGGGTCCGGCGAGAGGCTCTTTCCGAGGTCGCCGGAAGTGAGCATGGACAGGATCGGCAGCAGGCTCGCGGTGATCTTCTGGTAGTGCTCGCGGTTGTGGCGAAAGACGCGGATCTGATCGTCGATCACACGCTCATGCTGGTTTTGCGGGACCTGCTGCTCGTAGTAGGTGACGTAGGCGATCAGTTGGGGGCTGGTGACTTCGGAGGGCCTTCTGATCTGGCCTCGGGCGGCCTCCTGCAGGAGTTTCCTCATCTCGACCGAGTCTCGCCATCCACGCGGCAGGATGCGGTCGAAGAAGTGCGTGAGGGAGGCCTCCAGCACCGGCTCCACGCCGCCCGCAACGTATTTGATGAGCTTGACCAGGTTGGGTCGATCCTCCAGGCTGACCAGCCCCTGGACCACAACGTTTACGGCGTCCCAGCCGAATGCGCTGAAAGTGCCGTCCTTGTCGGCGGGCATGATCGACTGGAGGCGGCTTGCGATTTCGGTGGGTTTCTGCCAGTTGAAGGTGAAGTCGAGCCGGACGCCGACTTCGGGGAACGCGGGGTGGAACTCGAGGAAGGTGTCGGGCTGGCGGTAGTCCTGGCAGGCTCGCTGGACGACCCGCTTGAGCCGGCGGCTGTTCTTGGGGTCGATGAACACCACGACGTCGCCGCGCTTGATGGCCTGGGTCAGCAGAGTGGCCAGTGCGACGCCTTTGCCGGCCTGCGTGGTGCCGACCAACAGGGTGCCGCCCTCGAAGTTCTGCAGCGGCCGGTACAGCGGCTGCTCCTTGGGTTCCACGCCGTGGATGAAGGGCATGCCGATTTCCGCATCGGGCTGCGGATCGACGGTGTAGCCCAGCAGGGATAGCAGCGACGGCGGGAGTGTGAACTCCTTGTAGTCGATCTTGGCCAGCTCGTACAGGCGCTGGGAGTGCAGCGGCTGCCATTCGAATCCGAACCCCAGAAAGACCAGGCTGGGGTCGGGTGTCAGCTGAGCGAGGCGTCGCGTGGTGATGACCTGCATCGCTCGTCCGGATAGCGAAGCGCGCACCGTCAGCACCCGCATCGCCTGGCGGGCGCGAACGATCATCATCAGCATCGCAAACGCGGAGAGTGTCAGCGCGAACGGCGTGAACAGCGCGCGTGATCCCGTGACGTACACGAAGTACAGAAGGCCAAGTAGCCAGGCGGCCGCAGCCCAGGCCTCGTACGCGGGCCGCCACGGCATTTCATAGGGTCGGACAAGCATGGCGTTGCCTTACTCAAGTTGCTTGGAAGTCGGCCGGATCGAGCCCCTGGATGTGGGCTGGCCTCACGATGACGCCGGCCTGCTCCTGGCCCGCGATGTCGTGCTGGTAGGTTCTTGGCCGACGGTCCTTGGTGCCGACCAGCATGTCCACGTCGGCGAGGGCACGCAGCGCGACGCTGATGTCGATGCTGTTGGCCTTGAAGTGGGACAGCGGCACGAAGACGCCGGACGCGACGGTGATGGCCGCGGCGGACCTTGGGTCGCCATTCATCGTTGCGACGGCGGCTTGCAGGGCCTGGCGGACCTGTGGCACCAGGCGCAATGGAGCCTTCAGCGCAAACTGGCGCGTTGGTAGGGCTGCCGGCGCCGCCGTGGCGTTGGGCTCTGTCGCGGTGCCCGATGGGGCCGCCAGCTCTGTTGGTGGTTCGAAGTCGAGCGTGGCCTGCACGTCCTCAGGCGGCCGCTGTTGCTCCGCCTCCGCTTTCATATGGCTTTCGGGCCGGGAGATTGGGGGGGCGGGCCATGCTCCATTGGCCGTAGTCGCCGGCACCGCCGCCGGTGAGCCTGCAACCGATGTCGGGTGATTCGCGATGGAGGGCGCAGAGCCGGCAGTTCGCGCGTGTGCCGTGGACGTTCGCGCAACAAGTGGCTGCGCCAGAACCTCGACCGACCGAGCCAGACCAGCCAGCAGGATGTCGGGCGACGCCAGGCGAATGGCCTCGTGCGGCGATGAGCTGCCCGGGGGCAAGATGTTCCAGCATGCCTGCCCTTCGGGCGGCGCGACAAGAACCCCGGCAGCGGTGAGGATCTCGACGATCGTCTCCGGGGCCTTGGGAATGCCGCGAAGCTCGTCGTCCTCGAGCACCTTGCGGATCTCCGCGGCAGCGTTGGGCCAGACGATGAACAGCCCCTCGGTGCCGAGCCACACCCGCGATCGCTCGGTGTTGGGTGACCATGCTGGGTGGGCCGCGACCAGTTGGCGCATCGCATCGAGCAGGTAGCGTTCGATGTGCGCACCGAGGATCGGCCGGCCGTAGCGATGGGCGCTGGCCGCCAGGTCACGATCGATGACCAGCGCCGCGGACCGTTTCACAAGCTCGATCAGGATGCTCTGCTCGTGAAGCAGTGGGATGCCTGTGATGGAGGCCAGCATCTGCGGCACGACGACGTTGTTTGCCGCGGCGAGGTGCTGCATCGAGTCGGGCGACACGATATGCGGGAGGGCAAACAGGCTCAGGCTGCGGCTCTCCGGCGCATTGGCAATCCAGCGAACGAAGAAGCGACGGGCCTTGCGGCGCTCCAGCCAGACTGTCAATGGAACCAGGTAGGCGGGCCACTCGTTGCCCTGTTCATCGGTAACCGTGGCGTGGCTGAGCGTTCTATGCAGTTCGCTGCACAGGCCTGCGAGAAATGTCGCCTGTCGCCAGCGCGGTTCGAGTTCCTTGCGCACGGTGATGGTGGCCCGACCGGACACGATGTGTGCGTCGGTGCCTTGTAGGGCGAAGAAGGCCACCTCCAGGCCCAGGCGAAAGAGTCCGCCGGCCGTGCAGAAGAAGTTGTCGGCTGTCGCAGGAAGCAGGTTGACGTACGAGGCGTAGCGACGGATAGGCTCAACAATGTCGCGGCTGAAGGTTTCGCCGTCGCAGCCGTAGCAGTACTTGAAGCGCTGGAGGAACTCGCTCTCCGAAGCGATCAGATCATCGACCGTCGACGCGCAGATGCCGGGGTCCACGGAGGGATGTCCACCGCTCGAAGGCAGGCCGGTGAGACCCGCGGGTTCGGTCCGCGGCAGTGGACCGCCGCGATGCCGCTGGCGAATTTGAAACAGATCGAGCAGGCCCATGGTCCACACCACGTCATGAGTGGCGACGATCATCCGGCGAGAGGGGCAGGCGCTTCAACTCGAAAGGCCGGTCGTGCTCCCCCCGGAAATGCGCCGTCGGTGGACGCGTCGCGCGGATCGGTAGCTCAGGTCACGCGGCGAGCGCAGGCAGCAGGATCCGGTGGCGCCGGATGAGCATGCAGAAGGGACAGCCGGACGGGTGGGAATCGGCCTTGCTCACCAGGTAGTGGGAGCTGCAGGACGCGCATTGCAAGAGTTCGAGCTTTTTCTCCGTTACTCCCCAGATTCCGTCGAGCAATGCGGCGACCTCGAAGCACCGGTCGAAGCTCACAGGCTTGGGATAGTCGCGGCAGGCTCGGCGTGTCGTTTCGAAGGCCGCACACATGGCTTCGGTGAGCGAAAGGTCCAGTCGGACGACCCGCCTGAAGTGGGACGCGAAGACCGCGTACTGCACTCTGTGCGTGACCTCGGTCTTCGCGGACCAGGTGGCCAGCGGCATCGGTCGGGAGAGGTAGGCGCTCGTGACGGTGGGCCGCCCACGCGGCGCGCGGAACAGCTTGGCGCGTGGCTCCTCTGCCAGCACCGCAAGGACCTTGTCGCCAGCGCCCAACTGCTGCAGCCGGCCGACCAGCCGAACGTGCGCGATGTCCAGGTCCAGTTGCCATGGCGCGTCTTGCCTGGGCCGGTTCGACTTCGGCGGATCAACTGGCGGCGCAGGCGGGGAGGAAGCGCGGACACGCGCTCGAGCACGGGACTTCAGCCGCCAGTCGGTTCGACACACCGGGCAACTGTCACGCTGGGCCATCCCATGGGGTGCGAGGTATGGGCTGCGGCAGTTCAGGCACTCGACGAAAGAGAGGCCACTCTTCGTCGCGGCCCAGATTCCGTCAAGCCTGGAGATCAGGAAGAAGGCCTGGTCGAAGCCGAAGGTGGAGTCGGGCTGGGTGGCGCGGTGGTGCCGGAAGGCGGCAATCAGCGCGTCCGCCTGCATGAAGCCTTCACGGGTCAGGCGGCGGTAGTGAGTCGCGAGGAAACAGGCCTCGGCCTGCAGGCGCCTGGTGGTCTTGAAGAAGAAGTCCTCCGAGTACTGCGGTCGTCCGATCGGGGCCGGGTATCGCTCACAGTAGACGGCTCGCAGGATGTATCCCGGCGTGAGGCCGGTGAGGTGGGCGATCGTGCGCGGTCGAGCCCCCAGGATCACGCACTCGCGCGCCGTCTCCAGCGCGCGAAGGCTGTACGCCGAAGGGCTGCCCATGCGTCACCGCCGTGACGCACTCAGGCGTCGGCGACTCGGGTTGCCCGCGCGGTGGCGGAGCGCGCCGAGGCGATGGCCGGGGCGATCCCAGGGGGGAGCGCGAGCAAGGAAGACAGGTCGCTTCGAGGCAGGAACAGGGCCTGGTCCCCGATGCCGCACACGAAGCTCAGCAACTCGTCCGGCGCGCGACTCATGATGGCGGCGAAGTCCTGGCGGGCGAGCCCGAAGCTGCACACCGCGTCGCCCATGTCCCGCATCGCGGCATCGCGCATGAGCAAGAGAAGGTTCAGGTTCGCTCGCTGAACCTGCGAGAGAGAAGTTGGATGGTCCATGGTCTATGTCCCGGTCTGCCGTGTGGCTGGTCGACGCGGGGCGGTATGGGGACCCAGCGTCAAGTCGAAACGGCGTTGCCGTGGCGACTTGAGCGAAAGATTACCGATTCTTGGCGCCAGGTGTCAATGATTATTGGCGTTACAAGTCTCTATGAACAGACTAGACGACTCTGGAAGTAAATTAGTTAATACCTATGTCGTCAGTATCAGATTGTGAATATGCGGACTGCGCCAAAAAGTTCATCGTCCGCGGGAGCTCTGATGGGCATCGACAAGGCGGGCCCGCAGTGCGCTGGCCTTGCTGGCCGGTGCCGTCGCCTCAAGCCCTTAGGCTGGTTCAGCCGGGCGTCGTCGGAGATGTGAAGCCCACTTGCAGGGCATTGAAGATCGACAGTGGGCGCGTGGGCTTTTCGAAGAGCAAGGCCCGGTAGGACGCGCCCACCATGACGAGCTCATCCTCGCTCGCCGCGCCTGTCGCGATCTGTCCGGTGAGGATCACCACGGGCCCAGATGGCACGCGTGCGCGGATCTTCGAGAGCAGGTCTTTTGCGGTGTTGTCACCCAGCAGCCAGTCGACGACGAAGCCGTCGAATGGTTGGCCCTCCATCGCGGCCAGCAGATCGATCGCGCAGTTGAAGGGCTGGGCGTCGAGGCCCTTGGCACCGAGGAAATCCACGATCGACTGCGCCGAGTCGCGATCATCGTCGAGAACGGCCACCCGACGGGGCGGTGCGCGCTCGAACAGCAGGCGCGCCAATTCGTAGCTGGGACTGTCGGAGACCTCGGCAGCTGGTGCGACGGTCCATTGGTCGGTGGTGGAATCGTGCATGGCCACCATGGGTCCGATGCGTCCGGGTAGGGGTTCGCCGACGGGCCAGATCGTGCAAGGCATGGCCGCGCCACCGAATGGCAGCGTGGCGGGGATTCCTGGTGCGTCGGCGAGTGCCGACATGATCGGGATCAGAGGCTCGTGAAAGTGGCTGGCGAGCTTCTTGATCTCGTCGATGGTCCAAGGGGCCTCGCCAATCATGCGTCGGCGCACCTGGGTGTACGAGATGCCGATGGCTGCTTCGAGAGCGCGAATGCGCTGACGCTCTGGCACTCCGTGCCGGTCCAGCATCGATTCGATGAAGGCAGCGAGGGCTCGGTGCCGATCTTCTTCTGAGTGTTCGGCTGCCATGCCTAGCCCAACAGGATGAGCGGAAAATTTGCGTGCGGAGTCATCATTCGTCGCCGCCAGGTGCAAACGAAGGCCAAATTACTTGGCTCTCGTTGTTCCTTGTTTTTGTCCCTCCCCGCAACCGGCGGATGCTACTAGATTTCGCAGCGATCGTCGCCTTCGGCGGGCACGGAACACGGAGCGATGCTGTGGGCAGTCGGCGTACCGACGAACCTACCCCGAAGAAGAAGCTTATGTCCTTGCGAACCGTTGTGCACGGGTAGAAGTGGCAAGCAGGCGAAAAAATAGGGACGCCGCGGTTGCGACGTCCCTGGGGGCTAGTGACGACCGCAGCGGTCGTTCGATTCAGATCAGGCGGCTTCCGCCAACTCGGTCCACTCCTTGGCGGCTTGGTCGAGCATGCGTCCGCCGATGGCTTCCAACTCGGTGGAACGGTCGTATTGGTCGACCTCCTGTGCGTAGCCGGTGACGGCATTGACCAAGCCGAAGCCAGTCAGGTCGCCGTCCTTGATGAGTGCTCGCAGCACACCGGCCTTCTCGTGCTCCTGCAGCAGGTACTTCACCGCCAGGCGCTCGACGCTCTTGACCGGGTCGCCGACCAGCTTGATGCCCATCGTCTTGCGCATGCGCTCGGCGATCAGCGAAAAGGTGGCCTGCGAGACGGCCGCTTGCACGGTGTCGCGAACCTTCAGGAAGAACGCGGCATCGTCGGCGGCCAGCGTGTCCTCCTTGAAGAAGGTGACCTCGTCGGACGAGGTCTCGGTCATCCGCCCGATGTGGGTCTTGCGCATGGCCTGGTCGGCCGCGATGAGGCCGTTGCGGCACAGCAGCCGGAAGACCAGCGGGCTCACCGACAGCGAGCCTTGGCCGGTCTCCGAGTTGCTGATGACCACCCCGGCGTGCACGACATCGCCGGGCGCCAGTTCGAACTGGACGCGGGACGTCACGACCTTCAGGTACATGCGGCTGTCGGTGACTTCGCAGGACTCGACCCGGGCGCCGGGCAGTTCACGCAGCATGGGGTAAACATGCGCCAGCAGGTCGTAGTTGTCCAGCCGGCGGTAGCGGTCCGACAGGAACGCTCGAGCGTTGCCGTCGAGTGTGCGAACCATGCGCTGCTCGGGCTGCGCGTGAAGCCAGGTGTCGATGTTGCGATCCAGCAGCGCGGGCTGATCGGTGCGCATGCGCTCGAAGTAGGCGAACGGGATCTTCAGGCGGTCCGCGAGCTGCCGGCGGCAGTTCTCGGTCGTCCTGAAGGTCCGCACGCCGTCGTGCGTCTCGATGTTGAGGACCGACGTGCCGCTCTCGCTGGTGACGTGGTGCATCAGCGGGGTCGGAACGATCATGTCCTGCTTCGTCGCGAGCTGCCGCTCGAGTTCGGTGGCGAGGTCGACGAGGGAACGTCCGTACTTCATGGAGATCTCCAAATGAAATACGGGGACGGCTCTACCCCTGCGGCGGGGAAGCGCGTCCCCGCGGGGGTGTTGGCTCAGCGTGGCTGAGCGGCGATGCGGCACGAACGGAGGCCGTCGTGCACTGGGATTGAAGGGCTACCTTTGCTGAAGCTCAGCGTGGCCTGGCAGCTGCCACTTGGGAAACTCTCTTTCGCTGTGCCCGCCCGGGGCACACCGAAAGAGAGGGTGGCATTGCTGCCACCCCCGAAAGCCTACGCCGCGCGCTTGTCCTTGGCAAGCGAGGCGAGCCAGATGTCGGCCCAGTCCGTGCCCGCCTGTCGGGGTACGAAGACTTCGACCGTGCGAGGGACGCCGGCCTTCTTCGCTTCGCGCACGAGGCGCTGGGCGAGGATGTATGCCGAGGCCTGGCCAGCGAACTCCGCGTCGCTGTCGTTGTCCGCGTAGATGCAAACACGCTGCACCTGCTCGGGGATCCAGATCCTCTCCAGGTTGCCGCAGTTGATGGCCGCCCAGGTGGGCTTCCCGGTCCGCAGACGGACCGCCAGCGCGGTCTCGATCCCCTCGGTGAGCGCGAGTTCGTCCGTGGCCTCGTCGAGACGCACGGCCGCGCCGTTGATGCCTGCGGACAGCAGCTTTTTGGACTGGTCGCCCAGGGCCTTGCGGCCGTCCCTCAGGTAGGTCCTGTGCAGGGTGACGGCGTGGCCGTCCGGGCCCTGCACGCACGCGATCATCGCGGCGTAGCTGGCAATCAGCTTCGAGCGCTTCTGCCCGGGCTGCTTCTCGTAGTAGCCCAGGGACGGATGAAACCGCAGCGTCCTGGGGTAGGCGCCTTGGTTGATGCCGCGGCCGCGCAGGTAGCGGTCGACTTCGTCGCCGATGGCAACAGGCTTGGCCTCTGTCCAGGTCTGGTGGCACAGCCGCTTCATCCGCTCCGGCGACGGACCGGCCAGGCCGGACGATGTCGCCAGCCGCACCGAACCGACGAGTGCTTCGATGTCGTCGAGCAAGTCGCTGAACCGTCCGCCACGTACTGCGTGCGCGAGCTTCAGGCCGCCACCCGCACCGCAGGAACGGCAGTGGTAGTTGCCTTCGCCGAACTTGTCGGTGTACTGGAAGCGGTCGGTGCCGCCGCAGCCGTCGATGGGACAAGGAAGGTTCTTGCCCTTGAGGATCTCTTCGTCAACGCCCAGCGACCTCAGGATGGGCGTCCAATGCCCGCGCGCGCGGGACTTCACGTCGCTCACGCGCGCTTCAAAGTCATGGTTCATGGTCTTGTCCGATGGGTTGAGGCTGGGTGGCCGGAAGCCCGCCACAAGGGCGGGCCTCCGCGCACCTCAGCGCTTCGTTGGAAGATTCAGCCGCAGCTGCCGACGTGGTTGCACTCGGTGCAGCGTTCGCAGCCATCCACGCGTCGCAGCGCGCGCGCTCCGCACTCGGGGCATTGGCGGCCGCGGGTCACGAAGCTGGTGGTTGTGAGCAGCGTGCCGTTCTGGCCGCGAGCAGCGGATTCAGCGTCGCCCTCCAACTGCAGCTCCAGTTGCCGAGACAGCCTTGCAGACATCTCGAGCACGGGCACCTGCCTGCCTTGGGCATCCAGGAACCCGCGCTTGGCCAACATCTGCTGCAGCCAATAGCCGATCGCGGCGACCTCGGAGTCATGCCAGCGCCTGGCGGTGTGACCATCGCCACGTAGGACGACGCCACATTGCACGGGCCCCTTGTCCCAGACCACCTCGCGCATGTTCTGCAGCGCCTTCTCGATCGACCCGCCGGAGCGGCCGACCATCGAAAGCATCCGCATGTTCGAGGCGATCCATTGCTGGCCCTCGTCGCGTTGCCCGGCCGGCATGAAGAACTCCACCGGCCGTTCGATGACGACCTGACGGCCGTCGGCGATGCCCGGCACGCGCATGAAGTTGATGGTCAAGTAGACCGACTTCTTGCCTTCGCTCGTGCAGTACTCGACCTTCGAGGTCACCCCTTCGAGATCTCCCTCCGGCCGGCTGTCGAACTGCCTGCGCAGCGGGTCATCACCTTCCGATGTGGGCGAGGCGGCCGCCGGCGCGTCGTTGACGCTGAGCACCGAGCCCGTGACGGGGTTGGGCCGGAAAGTCGCCAGTCCCTTGATACCGGCCTGCCAAGCCTGCAGGTACAGGTCCTTGAAGTCCGCGTAGGGGTAGTCCGCCGGGACGTTGACCGTCTTGGAGATGGCGGTGTCGATGCAAGGCGCCACGGCGGCCACCATGGCCACGTGGTCGGTCGCGCTCAGGTCCAGCGCGGTGATGAACGCCGATGTCAGCGGCGCCTGCTCCCCCTTGAGATGCCGATACAGGCGCCACGCATGGTCCTCGACGTCGTATTCCTTCGTGCCGCCGTCCGGCATGCGCTTCTTGCGCTGGTAGCTCCAGCTGAAGGCCGGCTCGATGCCGTTGCTAGCGTTGTCCGCGAAGGCCAGGCTGATCGTGCCCGTGGGCGCGATGGACAGCAGATGCGAGTTGCGGATGCCGTGCTGCCGTATCTGCTCGCGCAGGTGCGCTGGCAGACGCGAGGCGAAGGTGCCTCGCGACAGATAGAGATCGGCATCGAATGCAGGGAATGCCCCCCGCTCGCGCGCCAGTTCCACCGACGCCGCGTAAGCCGCGTCGCGCATCAACTCGGCGATGCGCCTGGCCTCGGCGCGCGCTTCAACCGAGCTATAGGCAAGACCCAGCATCACGAGGGCATCGCCCAGGCCGGTGAAGCCCAGGCCCACCCGGCGCTTGTCGGTCGCCTGCTGCTGCTGTTGCGCCAGCGGCCACACCGTCGTGTCGAGCACGTTGTCCAGCATGCGCACCGCGACGCGGGCCACTTGGGTGAACCGGTGGTCGTCGAAGCGCGCCGCCGGCCCGAACGGATCGAGGACGAACCGGGTCAGGTCGATCGAACCCAGGCAGCAGCAGCCGTAGGCCGGCAGCGACTGCTCGCTACAGGGATTGCAGCTCTCGATCGTCTCGCAGTACGACAGGTTGTTGTCGCGATTGATCGTGTCGATGAAGAGCACGCCGGGTTCGGCGTGGTCGTAGGTCGACCGCATGATTTGGTCCCACAGGTCGCGGGCCTTTACGGTGCGGTAGATCCAGGCACGTTCACTGCCTTCGCGCAGACGCGCGCCGGAGGCCTTCTGCGCTTCGCCCGGTTCGGCTCGGTGAACCAGGTCCACCTCGCCATCGGCCAGGACGGCCTGCATGAACGCATCGGTCACGGCGACAGAGAGGTTGAAGTTTTTCAGTCCACCATCGTCCTTGGCGTGGATGAACTCCTCGATGTCCGGGTGATCGCAGCGCAGGACGCCCATCTGGGCGCCGCGTCGCGCACCAGCGCTTTCCACGGTCTCGCACGAGCGGTCGAAGATCTGCATGTAGCTCACCGGCCCCGATGCGTGGCTGCGCGTGCTGCCGACCCACGCGCCGCGTGGGCGAATGCGCGAGAAGTCATAGCCCACGCCGCCGCCGCGCCGCATGGTTTCGGCGGCTTCGGTCAGCGCGGTGTAGATGCCGGGATAGCCATCGTCGACTTGCGCGATGGAGTCGCCGACTGGCTGCACGAAGCAGTTGATGAGCGTGGCCGCCAGGCGGGTGCCTGCGGCGGACTGGATGCGACCGGCCGGGAGGAAGCCCTGCTGCAAGGCCCACAGGAAGGCTTCACGGTGCTGGTCACGACGTTCTGCTTCGACTTCCGCGAGCGAGCTCGCGACGCGGGCGTTGACGTCCTCGATCGACGTCTCGTCGTCCTTGCAGTACTTCTCGCGCAGGACATCGAGGCTGATCGATTGCGGCTCCAGCGCCGCAGTTGCGGGGACAAGGTCTCTGAGGTTCATGAAAACTCCTCGGTAACGGGGTACCCACTCGGCAAGGCGCTGCCGGGCCGCTCGCGTTGTCGCGAGGCAACCAGCAACGCTCGGATGCGCTTTGTGGGCGGGTGGGCGGCGGACAGCCTTTGCAGGCCGATCGGTGTGCCGCCCGGCGGGGGGATGGCCCGGACCAGACGGGGTCTGATCCGGTGTTTGGCCACTGTTTGGCAGCGACCGCGATTGAAGGGCTGACTTCGCGCCGGGAGGGCGCCAGGCCTGTCAGCTGCCTGCTGGGAAACGACGCTTTCCGAAGGGGTGCATTCCCTCGGGAAAGAGCCGCGAGCACCGCTGGCCGTCCTCGCGAACGGCTTTCCGGCCGGTCAACAGGCTGGACGGGAGCGGGCCACCGCGGTCAGCCGCGCCGCCGGGAAGGCGATGCGACTGGCCACGGTGGTGCTCTGGATCTTCAGCGTCCGCGCCGCGGTGGCACGAACTGCCGGTCCTTGATGCGCCAGGTCGGCGAGACCGCGTAGCCGGTGGGCGTGCGCCGGCCGGTGTCCTCAAAGAGGCCGGTGGCGAGCAAGGGCGCGATCAGCGGTTCGTTCTCGGACCACGCCTTCACGCAGAACTCGTCGTCGGCAAGCGTGACACCCGACGGCGCCAAGTTGCAGCTCAGCGTTGCCAGAGGCTCCGGCATCTCATCGTCGGCTGTGTAGAGCTCGACGTACAGGGCACCGCCGATGGGATAGCGGCCCACATGGATGGTGGCCGGGCCGTAGGGGGTCTGGGCAGAGCCGATGGAAGGCAGATTCATCGACATGATGGCTTCTCCTTGAAGGGGCCGGCCTGTGACGGCCGGTGGTTTGAATCGCGCTATTGCGGCAGCGGCTCCGTGTAGAGCAGGCCGCACGCCATGGCGCTTCCGATGGGATGGCTGGCCAACTCGCGCGCCGTCGCCAACACCTCGTACGGCATCGCACCGTCGAGCCGGGCGATCTGGAACCCAGCGACATCGGCATGCACCTGGTAGGCAGGCCGATCGGCGCCGGCGACCACGAACGTGCGGCCAGGGGCGCCGGTGAGGACTTCGCTTTCCTTGACGAGATGCTCGAGTTCGTCGAGCGATCGCACCGGCAGCAGTTGCTGCATGGGCAGCGCGCGGATGGACAGGTTCAGGTTGTTCACGGGGTCTCCTGTTGGTCGGTGACGACGCAAGTCAGGCGGTGGCTTGCCGCGGGAATGCGGCTCGCCGGCCCACTCCTGGTGGCTGGGAACGCTGTGAGGACGGGCATGGGGCTTTGCCGTGTGCGACCCTCACCGGTCTGGTCCAGGAAGCACAGCAGATGAAGGGGACGCCACGCCAGGTCTTCGTCGATCTCGGCGACCTCCTCGGACGTGGGCTCCGGATCGAAGCCCTCGAGCGGCTCGTCCAGCTTTCCGGCGATGCCCCAGAGCACGAAGACGAACAGCAACAGCACCTCGGGCCGCATCAGTTGAGCGGGCATGGGGCCTCCTGCGACTCGTCGGCGACGAGCAATGGCAGTGCGAACAGATCGCGCTGCGTGGCCTGCGATGACGTCGACGCCTCGTGGCGTCGGATCTGCTCGTTGAGCCACTGAGGATTCGCCGTCAGCTGGGCCGCGGCGAAGTGGGGGTCGCTGTAGAACAGCTCCTGGGCCCACTGGGGATAGCGAGCGATGGACTCACGAAGCCAGCGGCGCGCGTTGACCAGCAGCCATTGGCGCAACCCGTCCACGTCGACCAGACCGAAGTACGCAGTGGGCGACAAGGGGCTTGTGCCGACCACCCGAACGCACGAGGCGAACGAGAACGGAAGGTGATCGTTCGACGGATTGGTCAGTGCCCAGTCCAGGGTCTCGATCTTCTCTTCGAGTGGCGTCTCGGGATCAGTCAGCTTCTTCAGCTCCTGTAGCAGCACCCAGTGCAACTGCACGACGGCTGCCTCGCTCCACTCGGGAGCGTCCTCGACTGCGATCAGCTGCCTCAGTGCGTCCTGGGTCTGTGGCGGCAGTTGATGCAACTGCAGGGTGTGGACGGCATCGGCGTTGCCGGGGATGGGGTGGTTCTCGTCGAGGTCAAACAGCGAACCTCGGATGCAAGCGTTGGCGACACTCATGTTGAGCATTGCTGCCTCCATGGGAACGCGAAGCAACGCCCATCCCCGAAGGGGCAGCAGTTGCCCCGCGGGGGTTGAGTGGGTGGCCGGTCATGAACCGGCGTATAGGGCTGGCTTGGGCGGCGAGAGCCGCTGGATCGGTGTGCCAGCTACCGATCGGGAAAGACCTTTCGGCGCACGACGAAACGGGTCGCGCCTCGAAAGGCTGATCGGCGGATGTGGATGTGCCCGGGGACGGGCGGCGCGTCGGTTCGACGCTCTAGAGGGCTTGCCTGATTTGAGGTGCAGGGCCAGCTACTGCACAGGCTAGAACCTTAGCGCCTCGCCTCGGGGGTTGTCAACGACGAAGCGACGGGCGATTTGGAGGGGGGGTTGGACCCGCCTTTACGGTGGCGCGCGCCGGCGGCGCTCGGGATGATTGAGGGACCCGCCCAACTCCCCTTGGATAACGGAGCACGCCATGAACACAACTCGACTCGCCGTCATCGACACCGGCCAGGTGAACGAGCGCATTCTCAACAAGGACGAGTACCGGGCAGACTTTCGCAAGGTCGAAGGCGCTTCGCTGAAGCGGACCACGCACCTCTCAAGCCCGCATGCCAAGCGCATGTTCGCGCGCTGCTTCTACAGCTTCCAGGCATCGATGTACTTCATCAGCCAGCTCGGGCGCGCGAAGCTCGACCACGAGGTGGTGGAGCGCATCGAGCAGAACATCCGGGAAGCGCTGGACGCTGCGACCGACGAGATCAACAAGGCGATTGACCAGGCCGAGGCGCTTCTGAAGCACCACAACATCGAGACGCTGGCTTCCTACGACACGGTGCCGCTGCAGGAACAGATCGGCATCACGTCCTCGTTCGGCAGGCGCTACTTCGACCTCATGCACAAGCTCGACATCGTCATGCCGATGATGGAGACGCTGGCGATCGAAGAGATCATCAGTGAACGCGAGCTCGAGACGCGCCGATCGCTCTACAAGCGGGTCGTGCTGAGCATCTCGACCAAGGCGCGCAATCTCTGGATGGGAGTGCGGCGGCGCATGAACGAAAGAGATGCACGACTGGCCGCGGAGGCGGCCGGGGCTAAGCCGCAGGCCTCACGGCCGGCCAACCGGGGGGCCAACGATTCCATCGCTCGCGATGCGGCGCCAGAAGATCCCGTCGTCGAAGCCGATGCGGGGGCCGCAGGGGATCAAGCGGCCGCGCCCGTGCCGTCAGAGACGCCGGGGTCGGAAGTCGTCGGTCAGGAGGCCGAGGCGGTGGCCGCGAGCGACTAGCTGTCGAGGCCGAGTCGCACGACGATCCACCGCCGGAGCGCCGCGCTGCCTTCGGCGTCGGCAACCAGTTCCTTCGGTGTCTTTCCTTCCAGTTCGGCGATGGGAAGCGACACCCAAAGCGAGTAGCCGAGCGCTGCTGGGATGAGACGCTCTGGTGCTTCCTCGAGTCCAAGTTCCAGCAGGAGCCTGCGGACATGGGCGATGGCCATCAGGTCAGCTGGCATGGCTTGGGAATCAGGATCCGAACCCAGCACCGGCCTTCAGTCCGGGCGTTCGCTCGAGTAGTCGACGCGTCGGTAGCGGTCCATCACCCGCATCTCGACCACACCGAGCCACTTGGCCACCACGTCCGGTGACTTGCCGCGACGAAGCTGGCGCAGCGCAAAGGTGTGGCGCAGGCGGTAGGCCCCACCCTCGACCAGGCTCTTGTCGATGCCGGAGGCTTCGAGGACCGATTTGACGGCGTCATAGTGGGTCACCTTGCCCCACTGCTTGCCTGAGCGCGTCGCGGGAAACAGGAAGTCGCCGGCGAGCCCCTGTTCCTTGCGCACCTGTTGCCAGTACGCCAGCACGCGACCGGCCCACTTGATGATCGGGGCTTCCCGCTCGGGACTGTCGCCGTGCGCAGGCACGTGCACTGTGCTTGGCACGCCCTTCTCGTCACCGGTGCGCATCACGGGGGAGGTCAGGCGGAGCACCCGGACGTCTGCAGGGGTCAGCCCTGAGCCGAGATGCAGCGCGACGGCGGACCGATTGCGCAGTTCTTGCCAGGTGATATCGGCGCCGCGGCGCCCCGAGCGGGGCAGGCCGGCAGACAGGTAGTTGACGAGGACGCGGGCTTCGGTGGGGGCCAGGTAGTCGGGCAACGTGTCGCGCCGGTTGGCATTGGCGTAGAGCCATTCCTCACGGGATTGCAGCAGCGTAGCGGCCGAGCGGTTTGGGGAGCACGACGCATCGGCGCGTGCGCGAACGTCGAGCACGCCATCGATGAGGGTCAGCAGGCGCCACGCATGGCGAGGCGTGAACTTGCCTGCCTCCTTGAGCCGGCTGGGTTTCGCGCGCGCCGCCGCACTCGGCTCGAGCCGGCTGTTGATGAAGGCGCCCAGGTCTGCCTCGGTGATGCTGTCCAGGCTCACAACAGGCGCCTGGCTCAGACACCACTCGGCGAACGCCTGCCAGAGGACCGTGTAGGCCCGGACGGAGGAGGCCAGCGTGATCTTGCGCGAGACCGAAGTTCGTTGATGTGCGAGCCACTGATCGAACGCCTCTTGAAAGCCCCGCGCTTGTGCTGCCGGGTCGGAATCGTCGAACAGATCGAGGGGCTGGGGGCGCATGGAGGCAATCATAAAACCGAACCAACGGCGGAGGGTGTTGCTTCCCAGCATGCCTGCGCTCCAGGGACGTGCCGACCCACAGAAGAAGCCTGCCAAGAGGTGAGCGAGCGGCGGCGCCGTTGGTTCGGTTTCGAAGATGGCTGGGCGGTCGCCTTGTGTCCCTCGTAGTGATGCACCGCAAAGTAGGACCGAGAACTCCCCCCATCGGAGGGCAGCCATCGACTCGCTCGTTTGGGCGATCGGTTTGCCAGTGGTCCCGCGTAAACATGGGGGGTGGACGCGCTCGAATGGAGCTTGCCCGCAGACGATTTGCATGGGCTGTTTCGATCCGTCGGGTCGCAGCGGAGAAGGAACGTGGAAACTCTGCGTTCACCGAAGCGCGATTGGATGCATGTCGAGGCGACGCGCGTAACCCATGTGGCATGGCTTGACGGAGCGCAGACCGCAAGCACTCTGGTGCATGGACAACAGGAAAACACCAACCGGGCGGCACGCCGCTGGAGCAGGCAGACGGATCAATCTCAGGACGATACGAACCATGACCGAGCAGGGCAGGGCCGCGGAGGGACCGCAGGTCGACGTCGCGGGCAAAGCGCAAGGCTGGGACTACTCGCCCGACGCCGGTGAAACAGCTCGCGCGATGACGGCCAATGCGGTGGTTTCGGCGGTGGCCAACGTCCCCCTGCTCTTGGCCGCCGTGGCTCTGGTCGTCTACATGGCCTTCGAGGCGGGGTTGAGCACACCGGGTGCAGTCTTCGGGGCTCTCGGCTTGACGGCATCCGGTTGGCGGTGGTCGATGAGCAAGCGCTACCGCATGCGTGAACCTTTCGACGAGGGGACGGAGCGATCGGCACGGCGTGAGGTCGAGCTCAACGCCGGCTTGTCAGGCCTCATGTGGGGCTACGGTGCACTGGCGATCTACCCCCACCTCCGGGAAGTCGCGCAGATCGCCTACCCGATGCTGCTGGCCGGATCGGCCGGCGTGGCGGCCCTGTATGCACCCCTGGCGGGGCGCGCTTACCTCTACATGATCGTTCCGCAGGTGGCATCGCTGGTCGCCGCGCACCTGGCCTTCGACGGCCTTCGCTCGATCGGGCTTGCGGCCATCGTTGCGGGCTTCGGGTTCACGATGCATCGGTCCGCGCAGTTGTCCAAGGCAGCTGGCCAGCGGCTCGCCCGTGCCCTCCTGGAACGAGACCGCCTGCGGGCAGACCACGCGCGCCTGGCAGAGCTGGAACTCACCGAAGCCAAGCTGGCGGCGGAGTCCGCGCGCACCGAGGCCGCAGCCACCCGCGACCTGTTCATTGCCAAGGTCTCACACGAGTTCCGAACACCCCTGCAGACCATCGTTGCCCTGGCAGACCTGCTGGCCCTCAAGACGGCAGACGAGAAGTCCAAGGGGCTCCAGGAGCCCGTCCAACGCCTGTCGCGGGCTGCGGACCAGCTGATGCACCAAGCCAACGATCTGGCCGCTTTCGTTCGCGCCAACCAGGCGGCGAGCTACGAGATTCGGGAGCGCCCAGTGCGCCTGGACGAAGTGGTGGCTACTTCGATCATCGAGCTTCGGGAACTGGCCAACCGCAAGGGGGTCGACGTGCGCGTCAGCGTCCCTGCCATCTCGCTCCAGGCCGACGACATGCGCCTGCAGCAGATCATCGGCAACTTGGTGAGCAACGCTGTGAAGTACACGACCAGGGGCCACATCGAGATCCAGGCGGAAGTGGATGACCACGAGCCGCACACGATGACCCTGTGCGTGAACGACACCGGCAGCGGAATCCCTGCAGAGGTTCTTCCAAACGTCTTCGAACCGTGGTTCCGTGGGACGCGCGAAGCCCGAGGCCTGGGACTCGGGCTCTCGATCGTGAGGTCACTGGTGGCGCAACTCGGCGGGACGGCGGAAATCAAGTCGGAGATCGGGCGCGGAACGAACGCCTGTGTGCGCATTCCCGTGAAGGTCCTGCCCCAGCACCCACACCATCCACCAACCGGTTCCTCAGGCCTGTCGGATCTTCACGTCCTGGTGGTCGACGACGAAGACTCGGTCCGCAATGCAGTGGCAGACCTGCTGCGGGCCAAGGGGGCGATCTGCGTGGAAGCGCCAGGCACCGAGGAAGCGCTGCTGGAGCTGAGTACGAAACCGTACGAGGTCGCGCTGGTGGACATCCAGATGCCCGGTGCGGATGGCTACGAACTCGCCCGGCGGCTGAAGGCTCGCCATCCCGAGTGCGAGACCAGGCTGATTGCGATGAGCGCTTTCGGGCTGTCGGAGGAGCACGGCTGCCTGTTCGACGCCTATGTGGCCAAGCCGTCGAAGGCCGACACGATGGTCAGCACGATCATCCAGACGCTGGCACGACGGGGAACGGTCTCAGCCAGAACGGCCGGGGTGGGTGGCTCGGGTGGGAGGTCAGGGGCCTGCTGAAAGGGACGTGGAGCTACCGTCCATAGGAGGCACCGGACCGGATGTCAGCCGCCCCGGAAAGACGGAAGGATGTCGGTGACGGACACGGCCCGCAGGTCGCCTACCAACCTTCCTTGCACGTCGGTGATGACAAGGCCTCTTCGCGCTGCCTCCCGACAGAGCGTTTCCAGCCGCGGATCTGCAAAGCTCGTTGGCGGATCGTACGCATGCACCTGGAGGCCTGCGACCGCCAGCAGGCCGTCAGCAGACTGCTGGTCGCGGTGAGCGGCCGGGCCGCAAAGGCCAGCGAGCGCCGTTCGCAATGGGGAGGTCCGGGACTTCATGGCGGTACCTGTGCAGGGCACATCATCGTGCGTGCCACCGCAGAGCCGTGCAACTCGAAAGGCCGGATCTACCCCCCGCCGAAATCGGCCGTCGAGTCCCGTTCAAGGGCTACTCCGCGGCGCGACCCAGAAGACTGAGCGGCTCCTCGCCGCAGCGACTGCTGCGTCAATCTTCGAGTTCGGGGCGCCATGCGCGCACGACGGCTTTGAACTCCGCCTCGTAGCCCATGCTGTCGGGATAACGATGAACCCGGCCAATCAAGCCAAACACGACAGTCATGTCGGCCACGATGGCGGTATCCAGGGACCAAAGCGACGTCAGATCGAATGCACCACAACTGCCCGAGTTCCACCAGGCGAGCAGGAAGTCAGCCACCACGCGGCTTTGTCCACTGTCGCGCTGGGCATGCGCCAAGAGGCGATCAAGCGCGGCCAATTCTTCTGCTGTAGCTGGCTGCGACGCGTGATCGACCGCGGCAGCGAGCATCGCCTTGGCGATGACTGCATCGGGTTGCCGCGGCGGCATGATCATGAATTGGCTCTCCAGGCGGGCGGGCGGGGACCGGTGGCGAAGATCGTCGCGATGATGTTCGACTCGCACAGATCAGGAACAGTGGGCATTGTGCTTGGCAGACGGGCGCGTGTCTTGACGTGCGCCGTCGCCCGGCCACCCACAAGAGCAAGCAAGGAAGGGGCTTGGCCCTACAGTTCCAGCACCATGAGCCGCTACGTCTTCTTCAACAGCGATGCCCAGGACGCCAAGGTCCTGACGG
>JALHMT010000039.1:31533-50253 GCA_022843905.1 Rubrivivax sp. | reverse complement strand
CGCCCAGAGTGCGGCGTCGGCGTCGCGAACCGCTGCGCCCAGCGCGCGCTGCGCGGCCACGGCGTCGGCACCGAGGGCGGCCGTCGCCAGCGCCAGCGCCCGCTCGACGGCGAGGGTTTCGTTGCCCTGGCGCACGCCCTTGCTGCGCAGGTAGCTGGCGTCGCTGTAGCCCGCCAGCAGGGCGGCGGTGCGCGGCCGCTGCTCCAGCGCCGCCAGCAGGCTCAGGTTGTCGGCCCACCAGGCCTGCGCACCCAGGCGCGCCGCGTGCGGCCAGCCCTCTGCAGCGCTGCGGCGTGCGGCGGCCAGATCGCCCTGCGCCAGGGCCACACCGGTGAGATTGCTGAGCGTGAAGCCGTGCAGGAACAGGTCGTTGCGCGTGCCGCGCAGCACGGTGGCCGCCTGTTCGAGCCGGGCACGGGCGGCCGGCAGTTCGCCGGCCGACCATTCGGCGTCGGCCAGCGCGATCAGGCTGCCCGCGTTTTCGATGCCGGCGGCAGCGTCGAGATCGGCTGCGCGCCGGTAGGCCGCCATCGCCCGGGCGTGGTCGCCCTGGGCGGTGGCGAATCGGCCTTCCCCATAGGCCAGGCGCTGGCGGCGCTGCGGCGGCCAGTCGGCGTGCTCGAGCGCGCGCGCCCGCAGCAGCGCCGCCTCGGCGGTGGGCAGGTCCTTCAACAACACGGCGGCCTCGACCACCCGCGTCAGCGCCAGAAACTCGCCCAACGCGTCGCCGGCCCGCACGAACAGTGCGACGCCATCCTGTGCGGCTTCCAGCGCGTGTTTCGGGTCGTAGTCGTGCGCCAGCGCGGCCTCGATCCAGGCCGCACGCCCGGCCAGGTGCGGCGCGACGGCGGCGTCCTGCCGCAACGCACCGCAGGCCGACACCATCGCCATGCGGCCCGCATAGTCGTAGGGAGACTGCATCACCACGCTCATGGCCGCGGCGGCGCCCGGGTCGTGGCAGCAGCCCCAGTGGAAGGCAACCTGCATGTCGGCACGTAGCGGCGCCGCTGCACGCCAGAACGCGGACTCGCCGATCTGGCCGCTCCAGCGCAGCACCCAGTTCTGCTCGCTCCGCGCGGCCAGCGCCCGCGCGTGACGCTGCGGCCAGGTGGCCGCTTCGCCGGCCGCCCGGAGCTTTTCGAGCGCCAGCGCGCGGGGCGAGTCGAGCAGCCGGTAGCGCGGCTCGGCGTCGTCGATCAGTGCCACCAGCGAGCGGTCGACGAGCTCGCCCAGGGCGTCGAGCACGGCCCAGGCGTCGAGTTCCGCATCCGCCAGCACCTCGCGCAGCAGGGCGAGATCGGGCGCTCCGGCAAAGACGGCCATGCGACGGAACACCGCCCGTTCCGCGGGGCCGAGAAGGCCGTGGCTCCATTCCAGCGCGGCGCGCAGCGTCTGCTGGCGCCCCGGCGCGTCGCGCGGGCCGCGCGTGAGCAGCTTCAGCCGTTCGCCGAGCGCCCCGCGCACGCCGTTCACGCCCATCAAGCCCACCCGCGAGGCGGCCAGCCCGATGGCGAGCGCGCTGCCCTCGAGCGCGGCGCAGATGGCAATCACCGCATCCACATGGTCCGATGTCAGGACGAAGCGGCGGTCGGCCGCCTGCGCCCGCGCGACGAACAGCGCCACGGCCCCGTGCCCGGCGGCGAGATCCGGCGGCGTGCCCGGCGGCGGTACCGACAGGCCGGAGAGGCGGAAGCAGTGTTCGCCGCCCAGGCGCAAGGGGGCCTGGCTCGTCACCAGCAGACGCACGCCGGGCGCCCGGGCCCCGATGGCCTGGGCGACGGCCGTGACGGCTTCCAGCAGGTGCTCGGCATTGTCCAGGGCCAGCAGCATCTCGAAGCCGGACAGTGCATTCGCCAGGCCCTGGACGCGATCTTCTCCGCCCAGCGGCATCTCCAATGCGGCCGCGATCACGCCGGGCAGCTGGTCCGCATCGGCCAGCGTCGACAGGTCGACCCAGCACACGCCGTGCGGGTAGGCCTCGCGGCGGCGTGCACAGACCTCCAGCGCCAGCGCGGTCTTGCCCATGCCGCCGGCGCCGAGCACGGTGACGAGCGTCTGCTGCTGCAGCAGCGCGTCCAGTGCCTCGAGGTCGTCGGCACGCCCGATCAACGGCGCCAGCACGTCGGGCAGGTGGGTGCGCAGGCGGGGCCGCGACGGGCCGGCAGCCGGCGCAGCGGCAGGGCGGGCGGCCAGGGTGCCGAGGTCGGCAGTGAAGCGATAGCCGCGGCCCGGGATCGTGGCGATGCAGTCGGCACCGAGCGCCTTGCGCAGCGCAGACACCTGCACCGTGAGGTTCGCCTCTTCGACCACGAGCCCCGGCCACACCTCGTCAAGCAGCTCGGCCTTGGTGCACAACGCGGCGGGGCGGCGAACCAGGGCCAGCAACAGGTCGAAGGCGCGCCCGCCGAGCGCCACCGGCTGGCCATCGACCAGCAATCGACGCTCGCGGGCCTGCACCTCGGCACGGCCGAAGCGCAGGCGGGAGGGCAGGTCCCGGGCGGGGTCGCTGGCTGCGGCGTTCGGAACGGGCACGACGGTCGATCACCTCCAGTCGCACAGCTTACCCGCTGCTCCCGCGCCAGGTGCAGCGCACGCCGACGGGCGGTCCACGGCGCCACGGCCTCCACGTCGGGCCGCGAGCGGCGCAGCAGCGGCGGGGCATCTACTCGGGCGGCGGCAAGGGCGGCAGCGTTCGGGCACATCGGCGGGCTCCTCGTCACGATGAGCCAGTGTTCGAGCGCACCGCCCCGTGCGTCCCAAAGCGCCTGTCAAGCGTTCCAAATCCTTGAAACCCCAGCCTCCGGTTTTGGAACGTTTTGGCCTGCGTTTGTGGCCGCGTGTTCGGGGTTGCGGAACAGTCTGGTCATCGACTTCCAACGCCTTGACAGCCCACCGGAGCCCGCGCCATGACCCTCACCAGCGCCACCACGACCGCCCTTCAGGACCAGGACCCACGATGAACGCTGCCGCAGGCCTTCCCCCGAACCTGCCAGCCGCCCGGCACGCACCCATGCCAACCGTTGCGCCGGCACCGCCCCGAGCGGCCATGCCGAACGCCCAGGCGGAGCGGGGAGCCTGGCGGGGCCGCTACCTCACGCTGCTGGGTTGGGCCTTCACGATCTCCAGCTCGGTGCGTGTCGTGGCCTACCTGCCCACCGTGTGGGCGATCGTCGTCAGCGGCGACTCCAGCCAGCACTCGCTGTGGACCTGGTGCACCTGGTTCGCCTCCAACCTGACGATGTCGCTGTGGCTGCGCGAGCGCAACGGCGGACGCTTCTGCCGCGCCGCCGCGGTGAGCCTGGGCAACGCGTCGATGTGTGGCCTGACGCTCGCGTTGATCGTGTGGTTTCGGCTCTAGTCTGGCGGGCAGGCTGCGCAGGGATGGGCAGGCGTCAAGCCGCCACCGCCGCCGGCCTCTTCTCGACGATGGGCAGGTGCAGCAGCGCCGCGCCCACGGCCAGCAGGATGTCGGCGTACCAGATCCAGTCGTAGCTGCCGCTGGCCTCGAAAGCCTTGCCACCCAGCCAGGCGCCCAGGAAACCGCCGATCTGGTGCGTCACCATCACCAGGCCGAACAGCGTGGCCATGTGGGCCGGGCCGAAGAAGCGCGCCACCAGGCCGGCGGTGGGCGGCACGGTGCTCAGGAAGGTCAACCCCATCACGGCGGCGAAGACCAGCATCACGGTGGGCGTCTTGGGCGCCAGCACGAACACCAGCACCGCCACGGCACGCACGACGTAGATGCCGACCAGCAGCTTCTTCATCGGCCAGCGCCCGTTCTGGAAGCCCATGGCCCAGCCGATGGCCACGCTGCCCACGATGTTGAACAGGCCCAGCATGGCCAGCGCCCAGGCGCCCACCTGCGGCGACAGGCCGCACGAGGCCACCACGCCGGGCAGGTGCGTGGCCAGGAAGGCGACGTGGAAGCCGCAGACGAAGAAGCCAGCGGCCAGCAGGCGGAAGCTGCGGTCGGCAAGTGCCGCCGAAATCGCCTGGCGCGTGGTCTGCGCCGGCGCACTGCCCGCTGCGGGCGCGGGTCGCGGCACCCCGCGCAAGGCCCACGCAGCGGGCAGCGCCAGCAAGGTCAGCACGCCCAGCGTCTGCACTGCCACCATCCAGCCCGAGGCCGAGGTGATGGCCTGCGCCACGGGGGCGAAGACGAACTGGCCGAAACTGCCCCCGGCGTTTACGACGCCCGTGGCCAGGCCGCGCCGCGCGGGCGCCACCAGTCGCGTGGTGGCAGCCATCAGCACCGAGGGCCCGGCCATGCCGGCGCCGCCCGCGGCCAGCACGCCGATGGCGAAGATGAGGCCGCCGGTGCTGGTCATCTGCGGAATGAGCACCGTGCCCAGCGACACCAGCAGCACGCCGACCACGAGCACGCGCCCCGGACCATAGCGGTCGGCCACGATGCCGGCCAGCGGCTGCGTGAAGCCCCAGCACAGCTGGCCGAAGGCGAACGCCAGGCTGATGCTGGCCAGGCCGAGGCCGGTGTGGGTGTTGATGGGTCCCAGGAAGAGACCCATCGACTGGCGGGCCCCCATCGTCAGCGCAAAGGTGCCGGCGGCTGCCAGCAGCACGAGCCACAGGGCGCGGTAGCGCGGGGCGGCGGCGGATGGCAGGGTCCGCGAGGTGTCGTCAGCCATTCGGACCCTCGTCGTCGTGGCCGTCGAGCAGCGCCAGGCATTCATCGATCTGGGCATGCAGCCGTGCCACCCGCTCCAAGCCCAGGCGCTGGTTGAGCGCCGTCTGCGAGCGCTTCCAGCCCTTCTGCGCCTGCTCCCTCAGCGCACGTCCGGCCGGGGTGGCCACCACGTGGTGGCTGCGCGCGTCGGCGCCCGGCTCGACGCGCACCCAGCCCGAGGCCACCAGCGGCTGCAGGTTGCGCGTGAGCGTCGACGGATCGAGCTCCAGGCGCGCGGCCAGCGCCGCCTGCCCGATGGGCCCGAGCTTGACCACGTGAGACAGCAGCGGGTACTGCTTGTTGCGCAGGCCCAGCGCACGCATGTCGCCTTCGTACAGCCGAGCCACGCGGCGCGCCAGCTGGTGCAGCTTGAGGTTGGTGCAGCCCTGCGGCTTGACGGGATCGGCCATGCCTTTATGATGCACCTGCAACTGTTGTAGTTGCAAGCTTTTTCGATGATCTCGGTCCGCCACTTCATGAACACTCCCCCTGCCGCCCCCGATGGATCGCCCGCCGACACCCTGGCCCGTTGGCACGCCGAAGAAGCCGCGGTGCGCGCGCGTCTGAAGCCCCAGCCCGGCGTGGCCCGACGTGAACAGATGACCGGCAAGACCGGGATGGCCGTGTCTGAGGCCATGCTCGCCGGGGAGGTGCCGCCTGCGCCCATCGGCGCCGCGATGGACTTCTTGCTGATCGAGGTCGAGCCGGGCCGGGCGGTCTTCCAGGGCCGGCCGGGCCCGCGTTTCTACAACCCCCTGGGCACGGTGCACGGCGGCTGGTATGCCACGCTGCTCGACTCGGCCCTGGGCTGCTGCATCCATGCCGCGCTCCCGGCAGGCAAGGGCTACACCACGCTGGAGCTGAAGGTGAACATGATCCGCGCACTCACCGACAAGGTGCCGCTCGTGCGCGCCGAGGGCCGCGTGATCCATCTGGGCGGGCAGACCGCCACTGCCGATGCGCGCCTGGTCGGCCCCGACGGCAAGCTCTACGCCCACGGCTCCACCACCTGCCTGGTGTTTCCCGTGCCCGACTGATCGGGGTGCCGCCCCTCCTTCAATGGGCCTCATTGGGCCGCTGCAGCTGAGCCCAAGTCCGCCCATAATGACAGCCGTCCGGCCAGGATTTCAGACGGCCGGCTGATCACAACGAAGGAGACAACATGATCGCTAGACTTGCCTTGGCAGTTTCCGCGCTGTCGCTGGCCGCCTGCCAGTCGATGGCCCCTCCCGCGGCACCGGCCGCACCCGCACCCTCGGCCGCTGCCACACCGGCGCCGGCCCCCGCCTGGCAGCAGGGCCGCAGCGCCGACCAGGCCCGTTCCACGCTGGCCCCGGTGCCGGGCCGCATGACGGTCACGCCGGTCAGCGACATCCCCGTGGGCAAGCTCAAGCTGCCGCCCGGCTTCAAGGCCGAGGTCTGGGCCAGCGGCATGCCGGGCGCGCGCGCCATGGCGCGCAGCCCCAGCGGCAAGATCTACATCGGCACGCGCGGCATCGGTCGCGTCTACGAGGTCAGCGACAACGGCACTGCGCGCAGCAGCCGCGTCGTGGTCGACAAGCTGGTGCAGCCCGCGGGCGTGGCCTTCGGCAACGGCGCCCTGTACGTGATGGCCATCGACAAGGTGCTGCGCTTCGACGGCATCGACCGCAACCCCGGCGTGGCGCCGGTGGACATGACGGCAGCCTTCAAGCTGCCGCCCGAGCAGCACCACAACTGGAAGTACATCGCCTTCGGACCGGACGGCAAGCTCTACGTGCCTTTCGGTGCGCCGTGCAACATCTGCGTGCCGGGCGCCGAGTACGCACAGATCCGCCGCTACAACGCCGATGGGTCGGGCATGGAAGTCATCGCCCGCGGCGTGCGCAACACGGTCGGCTTCGACTGGCACCCGGTCACCAAGGAGATGTGGTTCTCCGACCATGGCCGTGACTGGATGGGCGACGACGGCCCCGAGGACGAGCTGAACCGCGTCGCTTCGGTGGGCAGGAACTTCGGCTTCCCGTACTGCCACGCCAACGGCGTGGCCGACCAGGACATCAAGAAGGCCAACCCCTGCGAAGGCGTGACGCTGCCGGTGCAGACCATGGGGCCGCACTCCGCGGTGATGGGCGTGCACTTCTACACCGGCAACATGTTCCCGGCCGAGTACCGCAATGCGCTGTTCGTCGCGCGCAAGGGTTCATGGAACCGCACGCAGAAGTACGGCTACGACGTGGTCGTGGTGCGCACCGACGCCGAGGGCCGCAACTCGCGCATCGAGCCCTTCATGACGGGCTTCCTGGAGCCGGGCACCAACAACTTCAACGGCCGGCCGACCTACATGCTGCAGCTGCCCGATGGTTCGATGCTGGTCAGCGACGAGCAGCTCGGCGCCATCTACCGCATCAGCTATGCCCGGTGAGCTCGGCCCACCCCCTACGGCCTTCGGCCGCCAACCAGCGTGGAAATCGCTGGTTGGCCTTGGCCAGGCGCAAGACGCCTCCCGGCGTCCTGCGTCCGGGCCAAGCCCCCTCAAGGGGGCAACGCCACCGGCCCGGCAGAGCCGGCTCCGCGGCGTTCGCTTGGGTGGGGCCGGGCGGTGCAGGCTTCTGAGGCCGACTGGGATGAAGGGCGCTGCCCGCATGCTCACGTTGGCTAGCGCGATGGCACTCTGCGGCAGTGCAGCCGCTCAGGCCGCGCCACCGGCGCCCGCCACGCTGGCGGTGTGCGGCAGCTGCCACGGGGCGGACGGCAATTCCCCGTCCCCGGCCATCCCGTCGATCGCCGGGCAGCCCCGGCTCTTCATCGAGAACCAGCTCGTGGTGATCCGCGAGGGCCTGCGCGAGGTGCCGGTGATGAAGGACTCGGTGGCCCGGCTCAGCGACGAGGAGATCGTGGCGCTGGCGCGCCACTACGCCGAGCAGCCGCTGAAGCCGCCGGCCATGCGGGTGGACGCCGCCAAGGCGCGGCGCGGCGCCGAGCTGTCGCGCAAGGCGCTGTGCGGCACCTGCCATCTGCCCGACTACGCGGGCCAGCAGCAGGTGCCGCGGCTGGCCGGCCAGCACGAGGACTACCTGCTGCTGGCGATGAAGTCCTTCCGCGACCAGCCGGGGCCGGGGCGCGACACCATCATGTCGGCGTCGCTGTACGGGCTGAAGGACGCGGAGCTGGCCGATCTGGCGCACTACCTGGCAGCCTTCAAGCCGAAGTGAGGGGGCTCGGCGGGCGCCGCTCAGCGCCGCTCAGCGGCGTTCGGTTGCGTTCAGCTCGTGATATCGAGCAGCGAGCCCATCATCTGCTCGCTGGTCTTGAAGACGGCCAGGTTGGCCAGGAAGGCGTTCTTCGCCTGCAGCAGTCCCACCACGTCGGTCTCGATGGCATGGCCCGCGGCCGGCGCCGCGCTGACCATCGCCTGCACGCCGCCGCCGGCAGCGGCCGAGGTCTGCACCTGCGAGCGCCGGAAGTCGGGCGTGCCCAGGTTGGCGATGTTGTGTCCCGACGCCTGCAACTGCGCTTGCGCGGCCTGCATGCCGGAACGGGCGATGGCGGGGGTGCTGATCATGCGGGGTTCGATTCGGGCAGGACGCGGATCTGAGACGTCGCCAGTCTAGAACCCGTCGGCAGGCCGTGCACGCCGGTGCGGCTGCTGCAGCACGACGACCTGCGCAGCCTGTCACACCCCAAGGCCTGCGACACTGCCGGCATGAGCGTCCGGGCCCCCGCTGAAGCCGACGTCGTCGGCGATCTCGACACCCTGCTGCACCGCTACGGACTGCGTGCCGACCGGGTGCGCCGTATGCCTCGGGCCGACTGCGAGATCTGGCGCATCAGTGCAGGCGGGCAGGATCTGCAATGGCGCATCTACGCGCCCGACAGGCATGACATCGGGGCCATCCACACCGAACTGGACTGGCTGCAGGCCGCTGCAGACGACGGCCTGCACGTGCCACGTCCCCAGGTCGACCGCGACGGCCTGCGCCTGCAGCGCTGGCAGCCCGCCGGCCAGACCGGGGCACGCCATGCCGTGCTGCTGTCCTGGCTGCCAGGGCGCCTGCTCGACCGCGGGTTGACGGCTGCGCGACTGCAGCAAGTGGGCAGGCTGATCGGCCGTCTGCATCGCGTGGCGATGCACCTGCACGAAGCCGGCCTCGTCCGGACGCAGCGTGAGGCCGTGACGCTCGACTTGAAGCGCTGGGCCGCCGGCACCCGCCCCGGCAGCGAGCGCCTGGCCGTCGGCCACCGCCAGGTGCTGCAGGCGGCCGCCCATCGACTTCTGCCCCTGCTGGAAGCGCCGGCACCGCGGTGCTTCATCCACGGCGACCTGCACCCCTGGAACCTGCTGTTCCAGGGCCGCGAGGCCGGCGCCATCGACTTCACCGACTGCGGCTGGGGCGACCCGGCGATGGACCTCGCTTCCACGCTGCAATACCTGAAGCTGCCGCTGGCCGGCAACCACGACCATCGGGCCGTCTACCCGGCGCTGCGCGACGCGCTCTTCGACGGCCTGGCCCAGGAGCGTCCGTTGCCGGCGGGCCTGCCGCAGCGTGTCGACCTGCTGATCACCGCAAGGCTGTTCCTGACGCTCGAATGGATGCTCGATGACTGGCCCGACCTGAACCATCGCGCCTGGGGCCCGGGTTTCCTGCGCGGCCAGGAGCAGGCCTTGCGCGAGGGGCCCCAGGGCTGAGAGACTGGCCACCTTCGCCTCCCCTGCTTCGCGCCCAACGCCATGCCCGACACGTCCCGGCCTACCGACATCACCCTGCGCCGCATCACCCAGCCCGACGACAGCGATCTGCAGGACCTGTCCCGCGTGCTGATCGACTGCGTGCAAGGCGGCGCCTCGGTGAGCTTCATGCTGCCCATGACCCCGGAAAAATCGCTGGCCTTCTGGCGCCAGGTGGCCGAGGGCGTGCGCCGCGGTCAACGCGCGCTGCTGGTGGCCGAGGACGCGGCCGGCATCGTCGGCACGGTGCAGCTCGTGCTGGACCAGCCGGAGAACCAGCCGCACCGCGCCGACGTGTCGAAGATGCTGGTGCACCGCCGCGGCCGGCGGCGCGGCGTGGGCGCAGCCCTGATGACCGCGGCCGAGGCGCTGGGCCGCGAATGCGGCAAGTCGCTGCTGGTGCTGGACACCGTCACCGGCGGCGACGCCGAACGGCTGTACGCGCGCCTGGGCTGGCAGCGCGTCGGCGTGATCCCTGGCTTCGCCTTGTTTCCCGACGGCGCCCCCTGCGCCACGACCTACTTCTACCGCGAGCTGTCGCCCTGACGCCGCAGCGCAGGGGCGCAGCGCCGCGCCTGCACCGAAACGCTCAGGCCAGGGGCCGGGACAGGTAGACGCCCTCGCGGCCGACCACCGGCGCACGCGTGGGCATCAGGATGGTGCAGTCGTCGCAGGGCGCGACGATGGACTCGTCGCCATCGGTGGCGATGAGTTCGCCTTTCGCGAAGGTCTCGAAACCGATGACCGGCCGAGCGAAGCGGAAGTCGGCGTTCTTGATGACCCAGGTCTGCAGCAGCTCGAAGCGCTGCTGGGCGACCCGCAAGGTGTCGGGCTCGGATCCACCGTCGCGCCGGATCAGCCCGAAGTGCGCCAGGAAGTCCTGCGCGACTTCGATGGCCAGCTCGCTCGTCGAGCGCGCGAAGTGCTGCCCGCACTCGACCACCATCGCCGCCCCCGGCGCCTCGGCCGTGCCGTGCCTGCCGTGGCGGATGAGCGGCGTGCCCGAACCCAGGCCCTGAGGCATCACCAGGTGCACCGAGGGCCGGCCGATGGCCAGCGCAGCGTCACCGTTGATCGCGACCTGCGGGTAGACCCAGAAGGGCTGCACCGGCTGGCTGGTGGAGTGGATGTCCAGGATGTGATCGGCCGCGGCCACCACCGGCCGCAGCTCTCGCGCGCGGCGCAGCTCGGGGCTGTCTTGCGGGCCGTCCAGCCATTCGGGCGACCAGATGCGGTTCAGGTTGTGCACCAGCTGCCGGCTCTCGAAGGGCTCTGCGGGGTCGAAGCTCTGGTAGGCCTCGACGTTGGCGAAGCTGACGGTCAGCGTGCCGATCAAGGGCCTCACCCCGTGGTCGAGCAGCCAGGTGGCGGCACTCATGCCGCAGAACTCGTTGCCGTGCGTCAGCGCATTGACCAGCACGTGCGGACCCGGACGGCCCGATTCGAAGCGGTGCACGTAGTCGATGCCGATGTTGCCCTGGCGGTAGGGCGACAGGTCGCGCGGCTGGACTTCGATCGGTGGCAAGGGCGTGGACAAGGACGAGGCTCCGTCGTGATGGCCCGCCATTGTCGCGCCTGGCGCCTCAGGGGCCGGCCGCTGGCGCGCCACCCAGCACGCCGTCGCGGCGCAGGGCGGCGACTTCGTCGTCGCTGTACCCCAGGCCGCGCAGCAGCTCGTCGGTGTGCTGGCCGATGGACGGCGGATCGCTGCGCAGCGGCAGGCGCTGGCCGTCCAGCGTCAGCGGCAGCAGCGGTGCGCGCGTGTCGACCTCGCGGGCGGCACCGCTGGCGTCGGCCGGCAGGTGCATGGGCGCCAGGCCGCCGGTGGCCTGCAGGTGCGGGTCGTCGAACAGGGCCTCCGGTCGGGTGATAGGGGCATAGGGCAGGCCGCGCTGTTCGAAGCGCCGCGCCAGCTCGGCCGCGGCGAAGGGTGCGAAGCGTTCCCGCAGCAAGGGCAGCATCCAGTCGCGGGCGCGCACACGGTGATTGTTGCTCGCCAGCCGCGCATCGGTCTGCAGGTCGGCGAATCCGAATTCCTCGCACATCTGCAGCCACTGCGTGTCGCTCACTGCCGCCAGGAAGACCTGTTCGCCGTCGGCCACGGTGAATACGTCGTAGACGGCCCAGGCACTGATGCGGCTGGGCATGGGAGCGGCGGGCTGGCCGGTGACGGCGAACTGCAGCATGTGCTGCGCCACCAGGAACACGTTGTTCTCGAACAGCGCGCTCTGCACTTCCTGGCCGCGGCCGGTGACCTCGCGCTGGCGCAGCGCGGCCAGCACGCCGATGGCACCGAACATGCCGCCCATGATGTCGTTGACGCTGGTGCCGGCACGCAGCGGCCGGCCCACGGGTCCGGTCATGTAGGCCAGCCCGCCCATCATCTGCACCACCTCGTCGAGCGCGGTGCGGTGTTCGTAGGGGCCGGGCAGGAAGCCCTTGTGCGAGACATAGATCAGCCGCGGGTTCAGTCGCGACAGCGCCGCGAAGCCGAAGCCCAGGCGCTCCATGGCGCCGGTCTTGAAGTTCTCGCTGAAGACGTCGGCGTCGGCCAGCAGGCGCAGCACGATCTCGCGGCCGCGCGGGTCGCGGATGTCGACGGCCAGGCTCTTCTTGTTGCGGTTGAACATGCCGAAGAAGCCGGCACCCGAGCCGATCAGGCGCCGCGTGTTGTCGCCCTGCGGCGGCTCGATCTTGACGACCTCGGCGCCGAGATCGGCCAGGATCATGCCGCAGCTCGGGCCCATCACCATGTGCGTGAACTCGACCACCCTCACGCCGGCCAGCGGCAGCGCGGCGCCGGGGGCTGGCGCTGCCTCAGGCATGGGCGCGTCCTGCGGGCGACGGGTCGGGGTCGGGATTCATGTGCGGGGTCTCTCGGGAAGGCACGGGCCTGGGCGGGCCGGCTGCATGGCACCATCGGGGCATCGCGGCATCGCGCCAAGGAGCCCGCGTCGACTGTACAAGAGCCCCCGGCGAAGGCCTTCCAGCGACATCTCGGCCCCGGGGCAGACCGCCACCGTCACCGCCACCCGACGAACAAGCACCATGGGCATCCCGCAACCCCCTCCTTCCCTCGCCACGGGCGACACCGATCCGCAGGAAACGCACGAGTGGCTCGACGCCCTGCAGGCCGTGGTGGCGGGCAGCGGCCCGCAGCGCGGCCTATTCCTCATCGAACAGCTGGAAGAGGCGGCGCAGCAGCTGGGCATCGTGCCGCACCTGCAGGCGTTCTCGGCTTACCGCAACACCATCCCGCTGGAGCGCCAGGGCGCCTTCCCCGGCGACCTGCGCATCGAGGAGCGGCTGACGGCCATCATGCGCTGGAACGCGCTGGCGATGGTGGCGCGCGCCAACGAGGCGCACGGCGAACTCGGCGGTCACATCGCCAGCTACGCGTCGGCGGCCGAGATCTTCGAGGTCGGCTTCAACCACTTCTTCCGCGGCAGCGAAGACGGCCAGCGCAGCGACCTGGTGTACTTCCAGCCGCACTCGGCGCCTGGCGTGTACTCGCGGGCCTTCCTCGAAGGACGGCTGAGCGAACAGCAGCTGGCCAACTACCGGCAGGAGGTGAACGGCGACGGCCTGTGCTCCTATCCGCATCCCTGGCTGATGCCGGACTTCTGGCAGTTCCCCACCGGCAGCATGGGCCTGGGGCCGCTGAACGCGGTGTACCAGGCGCGCTTCATGCGCTACCTGCGGGCCCGCGGGCTGCTGGACACCAGCGCTCGCCATGTCTGGGCGGTGATCGGCGACGGCGAGATGGACGAGCCGGAGTCCATCGCCGGCCTCACGCTGGCAGCGCGCGAGAAGCTCGACAACCTCACCTTCATCGTCAACTGCAATCTGCAGCGGCTCGACGGCCCGGTGCGCGGCAACGGGCAGATCATCCAGGAGCTGGAGTCGCTGTTCAACGGCGCCGGCTGGAACGTCATCAAGGTGCTGTGGGGCAGCGACTGGGACGCCCTTTTCGCGCGCGACCGGCAGCATGTGCTGCTGCGCGCCCTGAGCCGCACCGTGGACGGCCAGTACCAGACGCTGGGCGCCAACGACGGCGCCTACAACATCGAGCACTTCTTCAGGCAGGACCCCGAGGTGCAGAAGCTCGTGGCCCACATGAGCGCGGCCGAGATCGACGGCCTCAAGCGCGGCGGGCACGACTTCCGCAAGCTCTTCGCGGCCTTCGCCGAAGCCAAGGCGCACAAGGGGCGGCCCACCGTGATCCTGGCCAAGACCAAGAAGGGCTACGGCATGGGCGGCGCCGGCGAGAGCCGCATGACGGCGCACCAGGCCAAGAAGCTCGACGTCGAGGCGCTGCGCGCCTTCCGCGACCGCTTCGCCCTGCCGCTGTCCGACGACGACGTGGCCGCGCTGCGCTTCTTCAAGCCCGCCGACGACAGCCCCGAGATGCAGTACCTGCGCGCACGCCGCACGGCGCTGGGCGGTGCGCTGCCGCTGCGCAACCCCGCGAGCCCGGCCTTGCCGGTGCCGCCACTGGCGGCCTGGGGCGACTTCGCGCTGAACGCCGCCGGCAAGGAGATGAGCACCACGATGGCCGCCGTGCGCATGCTGGGCAACCTGCTGAAGGACCCCGCGCTGGGTCCTCGCATCGTGCCCATCGTGGCCGACGAGGCGCGCACCTTCGGCATGGCCAGCCTGTTCCGCCAGGTGGGCATCTACGCGCCCGACGGCCAGCAGTACGAGCCCGAGGACCGCGACACCATGCTCTGGTACCGCGAGATGCCCGACGGCCAGCTGCTGGAGGAAGGCATCAACGAGGCCGGCGCGCTCAGCTCCTGGATCGCCGCGGCCACCAGCTACAGCGTGCATGGCCTGCCGATGCTGCCGGTGTACATCTACTACTCGATGTTCGGCTTCCAGCGCGTGGGCGACCTCATCTGGGCCGCCGCCGACCAGCGCGCGCGCGGCGTGCTGTTCGGCGCCACCGCCGGGCGCACCACGCTCAGCGGCGAAGGCCTGCAGCACCAGGACGGCTCCAGCCTGGTGGTGGCGTCCACCGTGCCCAACTGCCGCGCCTGGGACCCGGCGCACGCCGGCGAGGTGGCGGTGATTCTCGAACACGCGCTGCAGCGCATGGTGAAGGAGCAGCACGACGAGTTCCACTACATCGTGCTGATGAACGAGAACCACGCCATGCCCAGCCTGCCCGACGGCGTGGCGCCCGACCTGCTGAAGGGTTTGTACAAGCTGGCCGAAGTCACCGCGCCTGCCGCCCGCGCCACGGTGCGGCTGCTGGGCTCGGGCACCATCCTGCGCGGGGTGCTGGCTGCTGCCGATCAGCTGGCGCAGCGGCACGGCGTGTCCTGCGAGGTCTTCAGCGCGACGAGCTATGCGGAACTGGCGCGCGAGGCCCGCGAGCTGCAGCGCCTGGACCGCAGCGAACCGTTGCCGCAGCCGCGCCCATCGCACGTCGCGACGCTGCTGGCCGGTGACGCCCCGGTGGTGGCCGCCAGCGACTACGTGCGCGCCTGGCCGCAGCTCATCGCCGAGTACGTGCCCGCACGCTTCGTCACGCTGGGCACCGACGGCTTCGGCCGCAGCGACACGCGGCAGCGCCTGCGCCGCTTCTTCGAGGTCGACGCCCAGGCCGTGGTGCTGGCCGCCCTCGAAGCCCTGGTGCGCGACGGCCGCCTGCCGCCGCAGGTGCTAACCGACGCGGCCGCGAGCAAGGTGTGACGCGCCGCCCGCAAGGGCTGGCGCTCCCCCAAGCGAACGCCGCGGAACCGGCTTCGCCGGGCCGCTGGCGTTGCCCCCTTGAGTTGGGCTGAGCCCGGACATGGAACGCCGGAAGGCGTTGCAAGCCTGGCGAAGGCCATCCCGCGATTTCACGCGGGATGGCGCGCGAAGCGCGTAGGGGGTGGTCACTTCAATCCAGCGCAGTTGGCGTAGAACGTGACGGCGGCGGGCCAGTCGCTGAAGACGCCGATCACGCCCACGTCCTTGTTCAGCACGTCCAGCACGCGGAACAGGTCGCCTTCACGCGTGATGGCGCTGTCGAAGGTCTGGAAGTAGAAGCCGTTGTTGCCGTCGGCCAGCAGGCCGGAGCGCTCCACCGACCAGGTGATGATGTCCAGCCCGGCGCGGCGGGCGTCGCGGGCGTGCTGCGAAGGCAGGATGTTGCCGCTGCTGTCGGCGGTGAGCAGGGCGAAGGTGGGCGGGGCCCAGATGCGGATGCCCTGCGCGCGGTAGCCGGCCAGATCGGCCGCGCTGGGCAGCGCAGCGACCGTGCGGGCGTCGTCCAGGTAGACCGCCTGGCGGCCGAAGGCGGGCTCGTTCTTCACCCAGTAAAGCACATCGCCGATGTCGAAGGACTGCGCGAAGACGTTGCGCGCCGGCACGCCGGCCTGCTTGTATTCGTCGATCATCTTTTGCGCGTAGGCCTGCTGCGTGAAACCATCGAAAGGCATGGTGACGATCGGGCTCTTCAGCTCGGGGGTCATCTTCACGCCCAGGCGCTTGAACAGCTCGATGCTCTCCTTGTGCGTCAGCAGTGTGCCGCTGCTCGGGCCCGAATAGAGGTCGGTGCGGAAGCTGGCGGTGCCGGCCAGGTACTCGGCCACGGTGCGCGCATCGGGATTGGCGGCGTCCATCTTGCCGCGCAGGGTGCGGAACTCGGCCAGCGTGATCTCGCTGGTGCGGCACTCGGCGCTGGCCGCCGTCAGGCGGCGGCCGCCGGGGTCGAACGTGGCCGGCCTGAAAGGCTGGATGCAGGTGGCGGCCAGCGGTGTGGCCAGGATGTTGGTGGTGGTGTGGAGGTCGTTCTGCGCATGGCGGCAGACCAGTTCCTTGTCCTTGGTGAAGGTCACGTCGCATTCGACGATGCCCGCACCCATGCGCACCGCAGCCTCGTAGCTCTGCTTCGTGTGTTCGGGAAACTGCAGGGCCGCGCCCCGGTGGCCGATGGACCACATCGCGGGCCGGAAGACCTCGCGCCGGGCGCAGGCCTGCAGTTCCCGCTTCAGCGCGCTGTCGTTCATCTCTTCGACGAGGAAGAAGGGGCGCGGGCCGAGCTGGGCGCTGGCGACGCGGTCGCGGGCCTCGTCGCCACGGCCCCGCTCCTGGTCCGCCTGCGCTGGCAGCGACAGCACGGCCAGGCCGGCCAGCAAGGTCAGGACGGGAAGCGACTTGCGGAACATGCTGTCTCCCGGTGCATGGGGGGTCGACGCGCGGATCGGCAGCGGCAGGCCGGGCCCCGCGCGACAGCTCGGCGCCCCCATGGTAGGGGCAGACGGCGAAGAGGCCGTGTCTCGCAGCCTGTCAGGTGCCCGACCCGGGCGGCTCGATGATGTCCAGCGGCTCCAGCCCGGCGGCCAGCGTGGTGCCCAGCACCAGCAGCCGCACCGGATGGGCGAACAGACCCTGGCGGTGGCGCAGCGTGACCACCGCCTTGCGCAAGGTCGGCGCGGCCATGTCCTGCGCCACCAGGAAGGTGGCGCGGCGCGGCAGGAAAGCGTCCAGCCGCGCCACGGCGGCCGGGTCGTGGCGCAGGTAACCGCTGTCCCAGGGGTCGCCGGGACGGCGACGGCGCCACCAGCAGCAGTCGGCCGCCTTCACGCCGGCCCGGAACAGCAGGCTGCGCGCGAAGCCGATGCGGTCCATGCGGTCGGTGCCGTCGATGGCGAGCGCGAAGGCGGCCACTGCCGCGGCGATGGACTCGGCCGGGCCGCCGACCAGCGCGGCGACGGCCAGCGGGCGCGCCATCTCGGGCAGCAGACGCGGCCTGAACAGCGGTGAACGGCCATCACCCGCGTGCGAATCGCACCATTGCCGCAGACGCTCGCCCAGTTCGCGTTCGAAATGCTGCCGCGCGAAATGCGACAGGGCCGGCGGCGGACGCATCACGCCTTGGTCGAAACGAGCCGACAAGGGCAGCAAGGGCCGCCCGCTGCGTCGAGGCGCCTTCACCCCGGACTTCAATGCAGTGCCGACAGGAACTGCTGCAGCTCGGGCGTCTGCGGCGCGGTGAAGAGCTGCGCCGGCGGCCCCATCTCGTGGATACGGCCGGCGTGCATGAAGACCACGCGGTCGGCCACCTTGCGCGCGAAGTTCATTTCATGCGTGACCATCAGCAGCGTCATGCCCTCGTCGGCCAGGGTTTCGACCACGCGCAGCACTTCGCCCACCAGTTCGGGGTCGAGCGCCGAGGTGATCTCGTCGCACAGCATGACGCTGGGCTCCATGGCCAGCGCACGCGCGATGGCCACACGCTGCTGCTGGCCGCCCGAGAGCTGGTCGGGCCAGGCCTCGAACTTGTCGGACAGGCCCACGCGTTCGAGCAGGGCGCGCGCCTGCTGCGTGGCCGCGTCGCCGTCGCGCCGCTTCACCAGCGTGGGGGCCAGCATGACGTTGCGGCCGACGCTGAGGTGCGGAAAGAGGTTGAAGCTCTGGAAGATCATGCCCACGTGCTGGCGCAAGGCGCGCATGGCCTTGGCGTCGCCGTGGCGCAGCGCCTGGCCGTCGACGTCGAGTTCGCCGTGCTGGAAGTCTTCCAGCCCGTTGATGCAGCGCAGCAGCGTGCTCTTGCCCGAGCCGCTCTTGCCGATGATGGCCACGACCTCGCCACGCTGAACCTGCAGGTCGATGCCCTTGAGCACCTCGTTCGTGCCGAAGCTCTTGCGCAGCGCGCGCACGCTGACGATGGGACGGCCAGGGGCATCAGCGACCATGCTTGAAAGACCTCTCCAGACGGCGACTGTAAGCCGACACCGGCCAGCACAGCACGAAGTACAGCAGCGCCACGCAGGCGTAGACGGTGAAGGGCGCGAAGGTGGCGTTGGTGATCATCGTACCGGCCTTCGTGAGTTCGATGAAGCCGATCACCGAGGCCAGCGCCGTGCCCTTGATGACCTGCACCAGGAAGCCCACCGTGGGCGGCACGGCGATGCGCAAGGCCTGCGGGCCGATCACGTGCAGCATCTTCTCGCGGAAGTTCAGCGCCAGGCTGTCGGCAGCTTCCCACTGGCCCTTGGGAATCGCATTCACGCAGCCGCGCCAGATCTCGGTGAGGAAGGCGCTGCTGTACAGCGTGAGCGCCAGGCTGGCCGCGACCCAGGCCGAGACGTTGATGCCGAACAGCGCCAGCCCGAAGTAGGCCAGGAACAGCTGCATCAGCAGCGGCGTGCCCTGGAACAGCTGCACGTAGGCCGCCACGCCGCGCTGTGCGCCGGGCACCTGCGCCAGCCGCACCAGCAGCAGCGCCAGCCCGACCACGCCACCGCCGATGAAGGCGATGAGCGACAGTGCCACCGTCCAGCGCGCCGCCAGCAGCAGGTTGCGGAAGATGTCCCAGAGGGAGAAGTCGACCATG
>JALHMT010000039.1:0-31433 GCA_022843905.1 Rubrivivax sp. | reverse complement strand
GCAGCAGCGCCAGCCCGACCACGCCACCGCCGATGAAGGCGATGAGCGACAGTGCCACCGTCCAGCGCGCCGCCAGCAGCAGGTTGCGGAAGATGTCCCAGAGGGAGAAGTCGACCATGTCAGTGGCGCCCGGCCGTCCGAAGCCACTGACCGCCCCCTCGGGGGGGCGAAGCAGGACACCTTGCGTCCAGTGGATGCAAGGCAGGAGCGAAGCGACGTGGGGGTGATTTCATGCTCAGCGCCCGGCGCTCGGCAGCCTTCCGAAGATGTACTTCGGGCCCAGCCAATTGAGGAATTGCCGCACGCCGATGGCCAGCAGCAGATAGATCAGCGTGGCCACGATGTAGGCCTCGAAGGCGCGGAAGTTGCGGCTCTGGATCAGGTTGGCGGCGTAGCTGAGCTCCTCTGCCGCGATCTGCCCACACACCGCCGAGCCCAGCATCACGATGACGATCTGGCTGACCAGCGCCGGCCACACGCGGCCCAGCGCCGGCGGCAGCACGACGCGTGTGAAGACCTGCGCCTCGGTGAGGGCCAGGCTGCGCGCGGCCTCGATCTGGCCGCGCGGCGTGTTCTCGATGCCCGCGCGAGCGATCTCGGCCGCATAGGCGCCCAGGTTCACCACCATCGCGATGACGGAGGCGATCTCCGGCGTCAGCTTCACCCCCAGGCTGGGCAGCCCGAAGTAGATGAAGAAGAGCTGCACGATGAAGGGCGTGTTGCGGATGAGTTCGACATACACCGCCACGATCCACGACAGCCACGCCGGCCCGTACACACGCGCCCAGCCGCACAGCACGCCCAGCCCCACACCCAGCACCGCCGCCACGGCGCTCAAGCCCAGCGTGAACGCCGCACCCTTCAGCAGCGCAGGCCACTGCGAGAGCACGGCGAGGAAGTCGAGCTGGATCATGGAATCGGCGGAGAGTGCTTCGACGCGACGCTCACCTGCGACACCGTCGCAGGCCGAGCCCCCTCAAGCGGACGCCGCGGACGGGCTCTGCCCGGCCGCTGGGGTCGCCCCCTCGAGGGGGAGCGGCGAAGCCGCTACGGGGGTGATCGTCAATTCGGCAGTTCGCCCGCCGGACGCCCGAGCCACTTCTGGGACATCTTGTCGAGGTCACCGCTCTTCTTCGCGTCGGCGATGATCTGGTTGACCTTCAGGCGCAGCTTGTCCTCGCCCTTGGCCACGCCGATGAAGTTGGGCGAGTCCTTCAGCAGGAACTTGTACTCGGTGCCCAGTTGCGGGTTGCGCCCCATCATGTTGCCGGCCACCGAGGCACCGGTGGCGATGGCCTGCACCTGGCCGGCAACGAAAGCCGAGACGGTGGCGTTGTTGTCCTCGAAGCGCTTGATGTCGGCAGTGGCCGGTGCGATCTTGGTCAGCTCCATGTCCTCGATGGCACCGCGCGTCACGGCCACGCTCTTGCCGGCCAGGTCGGCCGGGCTCTTGATGGCCACCGACTTGGCGGCGAACACGGCCTGGAAGAACGGCGAGTAGCCGGCGGTGAAGTCGATCACCTTCTCGCGCTCGGGGTTCTTGCCCAGCGTGGAGATGACCAGGTCGGCCTTCTTGGTCTGCAGGTAGGGGATGCGGTTGGCGCTGGTCACCGGCACCAGTTCCACCTTCACGCCGATCTTGGCGCCGATGTAGTTGGCCATGTCGACGTCCAGGCCCTGCGGCTTGAGGTCGGTGCCGACGAAGCCGTAGGGCGGGAAGTCGGTCGGGATGGCGATGTTGATGACGCCGCGCTTCATGACGTCGTCGAGCGCGTTCTGCGCGTGGCTCAGGCCGGTGGCCAGCAGGGCCGAGCCCAGGAGGGTGGTGGTCAGCAGGGAGCGGAGGAAGCGCATCGGTCAGGTCCTTGGCGGGGAGGGGGATGGCCGGCCCGGCAGCGCCGCGAAATGGTGCATCGCGGCGGCGCCGGCAGGCTGCCCGACCGCTCCGCGCCCGTTCGCGGTGCATCGCCAGGCAGGCCGATTTTGTATGCAAGATGGCTTGCACGGACCGTGCCAAGGCCTTTGGCGGCCACCCGTTCCAGGGACCGTCACGGCCAACGCGGGATGTCTGCGATCAGGCCGAAGGACGCGGCCCGACCGCGAAGTCCGCGAAGTGCTCGAGGGTCTGCCGCACGTGGGCCTGGCGCGCGCGGGCGCTGGGGAAGCGATGCGCCAGCTCGCTGTCGACCATCAGGCCGGCCAGTCCGTGCACCTGCGCCCAGTAGGTCGTGGCCAGGCTGTCGCTGACCTGGCCATCGTGCAGCAGCGACACCAGGCGCAGCAGTTCCGCATAGGCGCGCTCGCCGGCCTGCTGCAGCGCCGGGAAGCGCTGCACGTCGCAGAGTTCCGGCCGGAACATGATGCGGAAGATGCCCGGGTGCTCCATGGCGAAGCCGACATAGGCCAGGCCCGAGGCCAGCAGTGTGGCGTGCTTGCCGGCGGCCGCACGCTGGTTGGCGCGCGCCAGGCGCCGCGTCAGGTCGTCGAAGCCTTCGGTGACGAGTTCGGCCAGGATGCTCTCGCGGTCGGCGAAGTGGTGATAGGGCGCCTGGTGCGTGACGCCGGCGCGGCGCGCCACCTCGCGCAGGCTCAGGCCCACCACGCCCTGCTCTTCCAGAAGCTCGCGGCTGGTGTCCAGGATGCGGCGGCGCAGATCCGGCAAGCCCGCAGCGCCAAGGGACTGGGCAGCGGCAACAGGGGCAACGGCGGCAGCAGAGGCAGATCGGGGGGCGCGCGGCATGGCAGGACAGCGGGTAGGGAAGCGGGAGCGGCTTGACAGTGTCCAGTCCGGCATTCTAGGATACGGACATCGTTAGACACTGTCTAGTCAATCGGCACGGAGTCCACCATGAGTTTGAGCCCGGAACAGGTCTTCAGCCTTGCCAACACCGTGGCATTGCTCGGCTGGATCGCGCTCGTGGCCTCGCCGCCGTCGGCACGCTGGAGCCCCTGGTCCCGGCTGTTCGCCGGCCGCGTGCTGCCGCTGGCCCTGGGCGCCGTCTACGTCGCCATGATGCTGCTGCACTGGACCGGCGAAGGCGGCTTCTCCTCGCTGGCCGAGGTGCAGAAGCTCTTCGCCGTGCCCGGGCTGCTCACCGGCGGCTGGATCCACTACCTGGCCTTCGACCTCTTCGTCGGCGCCTGGATCGCCGAACGCGGCGCTGCGCTGGGCCTGCCTCACTGGCAGCTCGTGCCGGCCCTGCTGCTGACCTTCCTGTTCGGTCCCGCCGGGCTGCTGGCCTTCTTCCTGCTGCGCGCCCTGCGCCGGCCCGGTTCGTTCACCCTGCCTGCGGGAGCCCGCTGATGCCGCCCTCCCTGAACCCACCGCTGTCGACGACGAACGGCCTGTCACCCGCAGCCTGGCTGGGCGAGGCCCTGCACCGCCAGCGTGAACTGACCCTCTTCGCGCTGCTGATGGCGCTGGCCCTGCTGCCCACCTTCGTGGCCATGGGCCTGGACGACCGGGTGGTGCGCGGTGTCAACGTCTGGGCCAAGCCGGCCAAGTTCATGGCATCGCTGTCGCTGTTCGCGCTCTGCACCGCCTGGTTCTTCGGTCTCGTGCAGCCCGCGCTGCGCCGCGCGCCGATGCTGCGCTTCATGGTGTGGTCGCTGATCGCCCTGGCCACGTTCGAAATCGTCTACATCGTCATGCAGGCGGCGCGGGGCCTGGGGTCGCACTACAACTTCAGCAGTCTCTTCCACATCGTGATGTACCAGGCAATGGGCGCCGCGGCCTTGCTGCTGACCGCCACGCAGCTGGTGCTGGCCTGGTTCATCGTGCGCCACGGCCGGCCCGAACTGCACCCGGCCTGGCGGTGGGGCGTGGTGACGGGCCTGGTGTTCACCTTCGTGCTGGGCGCCGGCACGGGCGCCGTGCTGGGCGGCATGCAGCCGCCGGCCGGTGTAGGTCTGCCGGTCGTCGGCTGGCAAGCCGTGGGCGACCTGCGGCCTGCGCACTTCCTGGGCATGCACGCCCAGCAGTTCCTGCCGCTGGCGGGGCTGGCGCTGCTGCGCTGGCGCCCTGCGGCGGGGCGCGCCGGCGTCGTGCTCTTCGCAGGGCTCTACGTGGCGCTGTGGGTCGCCGTGCTGCTGATGGGCCTGCAGGGTGCGTCGCCGACGCCGATTCCGGGCCTGCCCCGCTGAAGGGCGTGCTCTTAGAGGCTCTCGCCGGCGTCGAAATCGAGCTCCACGCGCGCGCCGTTGGGGTCGAAGCTGAAGAGCTGCCACGTGCCCGCGCCCGCCTGGCGGCGCAGGTCGTACTTGACGCCGGCCTCGTCGAAACGCGCCTTCACCGACTTCAGGTCGCTGGCGGTGAAGGCCATGTGGTCGATCACCCCCGAGCGCTGAGAAGGCACGGGCCGGTCGAAGTAGAGGTGCAGGATGGCCTGCGGGCCGCCGGCGTAGAGCCAGGCACCGGGGAAGCCCAGGTCGGGCCGGTGGCCGGGCTGCAGCCCCAGCAGGCCGACGTAGAAGTCCAGCGTCTTCTGCGGGTCTTCGGCGATCACGGTGAAATGGTTCATGCCGACGATCATCGGAGGCTCCTTACGCGATCAGGATCAGGGAGCCGATCGTGCCACGCGATTCCAGCCGGGCGTGCGCCTGCGACGCCGCCTCCAGCGTGTAGCGCTCGATGGGCGGCATCCTGATCGAGCCATCGGCCAGCGCGGCCCACACGCGCTCGGCCCGCTCGGCCAGGGCGCCCGGCGCGGCGCAGAAGTCGAACACCACCGGCCGCGAGAAGGTGGCCGACTTCTGCACCAGCAGGTCGGGCGACAGCGGGCGCAGCCCGCCCGTGGCCTGGCCCAGGCTGATCCAGTGGCCACAGCGGGCCAGCGCGGCGAAGTTCTCTTCGAAGGCGGCGTCACCCAGACCGTCGACGATGACGTCGGCGCCGCCCAGCTGCTGCACGGCTTCGGCGAAGCGGTAGTCGCGGGTGACGATGACGTGCTGGCAGCCGTGCTCGCGCGCCACGCGCGCCTTCTCTTCGCTGGACACCGTGCCGATCACCGTGGCGCCCAGCCGCCGCGCCCAGGCGCACGCCAGCAGGCCGACGCCGCCGGCCGCGGCGTGCACCAGCAGCCGCGTGCCGGCGCGCACGCGGCCCAGGTCGCGCAGCAGCATGTCGGCGGTCACGCCCTTGAGCAGCAGCGCCGCAGCGGTCTCGGCTTCCACCGCGGCCGGCAGGCGCACCACGTGCGCGGCGGGCAGCGTGCGCACGCTGGCGTAGGCGCCGGGCACCGGGCTCATGGCCGCCACGCGGTCGCCGGGCATGTAGCCACTGACGCCCGGGCCGACGTCGAGCACCGTGCCTGCGGCCTCCATGCCCGGCACGCCGGGCAGCGGCAGCAGCGGCGGGATCCAGCCCTTGCGCAGGTAGACGTCGAAGTAGTTCACGCCGATGGCACGCTGGCGGATGCGCACCTCGCCCGGGCCAGGCGCGGCGGCCTCGCCGTCGGCGGGCTGCAGCGCGTCGGGCCCGCCATAGGCGCGCACGCGGGCGCAGCGCATGGGCATCGGCAAGGCGGTGGGCATCGGTGCGCTGCCGGGCGTCCGCAGATCGGCGCCGGCGCGCAGGTGGCGGCGCAGGTTCTCGAAGCCGGCTTCGTAGACGCCGGTGGCCACCATGTCGCGCAGCTCGCGCTCCATGCCGGGCGGCGTGGCGAAGGTCGACTCCCAGTGCCAGAAGGTGCGGCCACCGTCGGTGACGGGCTTGAGCGTCACGGTGGCCACGTAGCGCTGCAGCGGGACAGTCGCCTCGACGATGCAGTAGGTGCTCTTGTGCTCGCGGTCGGACAGCGTGATCAGCTGTTCGCGGATGCGGTTGCCGTCCTTCAGCGTGAAGCTGCGCACGCAGCCGACCTGGTCGCTGCGCTCGCCGCCCTCGATGCGGCTGGCGTCCACCACGTCGTGCCACTGGTCGTGGCTGTTGAAGTCACGCAGCACCGCCCACACGCGCTCGATGGGCGCGTCGATGATGGTGCTGCGGACGACCTTTTGCAGCACCTCAGCCCCTTTCCGGGGAGACGAGGCAACCGTTCGCCGCTGCCGTGCCGATCAAGCGATCGCCGCGGATCCGGCTTTGCCGGGCCGCCGGCGATGCCCCCCTGGGGGGGAGGCGCCGAAGGCGCTTCGGGGGGGGGCCCATCACCTTCTGCCGAAGTGGCGCTTCAACGCGTCGAAGCCGGCCTGGAAGACACCGTCGCCGATGACCGTGGTCAGCTCGCGCTCGCGGCCTTCGTCACATTCGAACTCGGCGCTCCACTCGGCGAAGCAGCGCTGGCCGTCGGTGACCGGCGTGAGCTTGAGCGTGGCGACGTAGTCGACCACGCCCATGGGGCTCTCCAGGATCTCGTAGACACAGCTGAAGTCGTAGTCGCTGAGCGCCAGCAGGCGCTCGCGGATCATGCCGCCGTCGCGCGTGTGGAAGTGGCGGATGCAGCCGACGCGGTCGCTGGGCTCGTTGTTCTCGATGCGGCTGTCGGCGATGGCCGGGTGCCACAGCGGCAGCGCGTTGAAGTCGCGGATGCGCGACCACACGCTGTCGGCGTTGGCGTCGATGACGCTGGAGACGTACAGGCGGATCATCGCCGCCTCACTCCTTCGGCGCCGCCGGCGGCAGCGCCGCCTGCGCGCCGCTGGCCTGGCCCACCAGGCGCTGGATGTCGCCGCCTTCGAGGCCGATCTCGCGCAGCAGCTGGTCGACCAGCGGCGCCTGCGCGCGGAAGCGCAGCGCCGAGTTCACCACGCCGTCGGCGAAGTTGCCGCCGCCCACGTGGCCGTCACCACCGCCGCCGCCCGAGCCGCCGAGGCCGTCGACGTGCAGGATCTTGATGCCCTCGATGCGCTCCATCGGCCGCACCGATTCGCGGATGATGCCCTCGGCCTTTTCCACCAGCCGCATGCGCAGCGCAGACATCCTTGCCTCGGGCGACAGCATGTTGTGCGCCTCGTTCATCAGGCGCAGCGCCTCGGCCTCGATCTCGGCACGCACGCGCATCGCCACCGCCTTGATCTTGTCGGCGTCGGCGTCGGCCTCGGCCTGCGCCCGCACGGCGGCACCGCGATCGGCACTGGCGTCCTTCTCGGCCTGCGCCGAGGACGTCAGGCGCAGCGCCTCCTTCTCGGCGGACTGGCGCGCGCCGATGAGGTCGATGGCCTTCTTGCGCTCGGCCATCTCGACCTCGCGCGCGGTGAACACCTTTTCTTCGGCCGACACGGCCAGCGCCCGCGCCACCTCGGCCTCGGCCTGCGCCTCGCTCTGCGACTTGCTCTCGCGCGCCACGGCGATGGCACGCTGCTGTTCGGCCAGCTCCAGCGACTGCCTGCGCTCGATCTCGGCGGACTGGATGGCGCGTTCCTTGGCGATGCGCTCCTGCTCGATGCTCTGCTCGGAACGGATGCGCGCCGCCTCGATGGTCTGCTTGGCGGTGATCTGCGCGCCTTCGGCCTGCTGCTCGCGCTGCGCGCGTTCGGTGGTCAGCTCGGCACGCTGGCGGGCGCGCGCGATCTCCACCTCGCGCTGCTGCGAGATGCGGGCGTATTCGCTCTCGCGGTCGATGTCCAGCGACAGCTTCTCGGCTTCCAGGTTCTTGTTGCGGATGGCGATCAAGGTGTCCTGCTCGACGTCGTTGCGCTGCTTCTTGCGGTGCTCGATCTGCTCGGTCAGCCGCGTCAGGCCCTCGGCGTCGAAGGCGTTGCTGGGATTGAAGTACTCCATGCTGGTCTGGTCGAGCTGGGTCAGCGACGCGGCCTCGAGCTCCAGGCCGTTCTTCGTCAGGTCCTCGGCCACGGCCTCGCGCACGCGCTTGACGTAGCTGCCGCGCTTCTCGTGCAGCTCTTCCATCGTCATCTCGGCCGCCGCCGTGCGCAGGGCATCGACGAACTTGCCTTCCACCAGTTCCTTCAGCTGCTCGGGCTCCATGGTGCGCAGGCCCAGCGTCTGCGCTGCCGCGGCCACCGCGTCGGGGTGGGCGGCCACACGCACGTAGAACTCGGCGATGACGTCCACGCGCATGCGGTCCTTGGTGATCAGCGCCTTGTCGCGGCCGCGGCTGACCTCCAGCCGCAGCGTGTTCATGTTGACGGGGATGACGTCGTGCACGATGGGCAGCACGAAGGCACCGCCGTCCACCACCACCTTCTGCCCGCCCAGGCCCGTGCGCACGAAGGCGCGCTCCTTGCTACTGCGCAGGTAAAGCCAGTGCAGCAGCCAGACGCCGATGGCCACCACGATGGCCACCACGATCAAGCCGAGGATGAAACTGCCGAATTGAGCGCCTGTCATGTCACGTCTCCGAGGAAAGCTGGGATGAAGCTGGCAGGACGATGCCAAGCTGCCGCCGCGGAACCGGCTCTGCCGGGCCGCTGGCGGCGCCCCCTTGAGGGGGAGCGCCGAAGGCGCTTCGGGGGTGGGTCATGTCCGCGTGATCTGCGTGAAGCGCCGCGTGGTGTCTGTGAGCGCCACTTCGGTGGGCAGCCGCTCCATCGAACTGGCACCGTAGAAGCCGTGGCAGGCCGGGCAGTGGCGCAGGATGTACTGCGCGTCGTCCGGCGTGGCGATGGGGCCGCCGTGGCAGAGCACGATGACCTCGGGATTGATCGCCTTGGCCGCCGCGGCCCAGGCATTGATCGGGGCCACGCAGTCGGCCAGCTGCAGCGCGGTGCCGGCGCCGATCGCACCACCCGTCGTCAGTCCCAGGTGGCAGACCACGATGTCGGCGCCGGCCTGCGCCATCGCGCGCGCATCGGCCTCGCTGAACACGTAGGGCGTGGTCAGCAGATCCATCGCGCGGGCCCGGGTGATCAGCTCGACCTCCAGCGCGTAGCTCATGCCGGTCTCTTCCAGGTTGGCGCGGAAGGTGCCGTCGATGAGGCCCACGGTGGGGAAGTTCTGGATGCCCGAAAAGCCCAGGTCGATGATGCGACGCAGGAACTGGTCGGGGATCATGAAGGGGTCGGTGCCGTTCACGCCGGCCAGCACCGGCGTGTGCTTGACCACCGGCAGCACCTCCAGCGCCATCTCGCAGACGATCTGGTTGGCATTGCCGTAGGCCATCAGCCCGGCCAGCGAGCCGCGCCCCGCCATGCGGTAGCGGCCCGAGTTGTAGATGACGATGAGGTCGATGCCCCCGGCTTCCTCGCACTTGGCCGACAGGCCGGTGCCGGCGCCGCCGCCGATGAGCGGGCGGCCGGCGGCGATCTTGGCGCGGAAGCGGTCGAGCAGGGTCTGGCGTGCGATGCGGGGCATGTTGATTCTTGGTGTCAGGCGCGACGCGCGGCCGCAGTGGCGCGGGACAGTTCCCGCCAGGCAGCGACCAGCGCGTCGGCGAAGGCCTCGTCGTTGACGTGGTGGGGCAGGCGGACGAGGCGCTTGTCCGCCGTCGGACGGAAGTGCTGCTCGATCGTGGCGAACAGCATGCGGTCTGCCTCGGGGTCGTGGAAGGGCTGGCCCGGCTTGTCGATGGCCGAGACGCCGCCTTCGGGGATCAGGAAGCGCACCGGGCCGCGCATGGCGTTGAGCTTGGCGGCGATGAACTCCCCGATGGCGCGGTTCTCGTCGACCGTGGTGCGCATCAGCGTCACCGTCGGGTTGTGGCGGTAGAGCTTGCGGCCCCTGAAGCGCTCGGGCACCGTGTCCCAGGCGCCGAAATTGACCATGTCGAGCGCGCCGCACGAGCCGACGTAGGGCAGCGCGTGGCGCGCGAAGACGTCCAGCCGCGTGGGCCCGGCGCTCAGCACGCCGCCGCCGATCTCGTCGGCCACCTCGGTGGTGCTGACGTCGATGACACCGGCCAGCAGTCCGGAGTCGGCGAGCTTCTCCATGCTCTGCCCGCCCACGCCGGTGGCGTGGAAGACGAGGCAGTCGTGGTCGTCCTGCAGACGCTGCGCCACCGCCTGCACGCAGGGTGTGGTGACGCCGAACATGGTGAGGCCCAGCGCCGGCTTGGTGGATGTCGACTCGGCCGGCGGGTGGGCGATCATGCCCGCCAGCGCGTGGGCGGCGTTGGCCAGCACCTTCTCGCTGATGCGGTTGATGCCCTGCACGTCGGTCACCGAATACATCATGCAGATGTCGCTGGGGCCGACGTAGGGCCGCGTGTCGCCGCTGGCCATGGTCGACACCATGACCTTGGGCACGCCGATGGCCAGCGCGCGCATGCCTGGCGTGGCCAGGGAGGTGCCGCCGGAGCCGCCGGCCGAGATGATGCCGCCGAGGTCGCGCCGCGTGCGCACGAAGTGCTCGAAGGCGGTGGCCATGGCCGTCACCGCGCTGCCGCGGTCACCGCTGAACACCGCCGACTCGCCGGCCGGGTGGTGGCGCGCCACTTCGCGCGGGTGCACGCTGGCCGGCGAGGTCTTGCCCGAGGTGGACAGGTCCACCGTCACCACGCGCAGCCCGAGCTTCTCCAGGCACTGCCGCATGTAGAAGAGCTCGCGCGCCTTGGTGTCGAAGGTGCCGGCCACGTAGGCGGCGCGACCGGTGCTGGCGGCAACAGGAAAGTCGTAGACGGCGGCGGCCTGGGTCGGCGGCGCGACACGTACGTAGGGTTCGGCCGAAGGCGCCGTCGGCGGAGCCGCAGCGGCACCGTCGCGCGGTACGTCGTTGACGGGCGCGCTGGTGCCGCCGGCGTTCCAGCGGTTGAAGCCGCGCACGGTGCGCGGCGCCATGTCGTCCAGCGTCGGCGTGCCGTCGCCATAGGCGCGGCGCACGGTGAGCACCGGCGACGCGGGGGTGTCCACGGGCGGAGGCGCGGCCTCGACCTCGGGTTCGTCGTCATGGCCGCCCGAACGCACGCCGAGCAAGCGCTCCTGCAGGTCGCGGTCGGCCGCCAGCTGCGCGGCGGGCAGTTCCTGCGCGATGCGGCCGTTGACCATCACGCCGATGCGGTCGGCCACGCTGAGCGCCACGCCCAGGTTCTGCTCGATCAGCAGCACCGCGATGTCGCCGCCGGCGGCCAGTTCGCGCAGCGCCTGCGCCACCTGGTCGACGATGACCGGCGCCAGGCCCTCGGTGGGCTCGTCCATCACCAGCAGGCGCGGCTTGAGCAGCAGCGCGCGGCCGATGGCCAGCATCTGCTGTTCACCACCCGACAGCTGCGCGCCGCCGTTGCCCTTGCGCTCGGCCAGGCGCGGGAACATCGCGTAGACGCGGTCGACCTCGCGCTTTCTCGGCGCCACCAGGCGCAGCGTCTCGTCGACGGTCAGCGAGGGCCAGACGCGCCGACCCTGCGGCACGTAGGCGATGCCCCGCGCGGTGATCTGGTGCGGCGACAGGCCCAGCACTTCTTCACCCAGCAGCCGCACGCTGCCGCCGGCCGGCACCAGCCCGGTGATGGCATTGCACAGCGTGGTCTTGCCCATGCCGTTGCGGCCGACGATGCCCAGCACCCCGTGGTCGATCGTCAGGCTCACGCCCTGCAGCGCATGGGCACGGCCGTAGTACACGTCCAGACCCTGCACCACCAGCACCGGGCCCTTGGCGGGTTCGTCTTCGCGGTGACGGTTCCAGAAGGCCATCAGGGACGCCCCACCTGGTCCATCGCGCTCATCTCACAGCGACAAGCGGCGTGATCAAGCTTCCCGCCGCGGATCCGGCTCTGCCGGTCCGCTGGCGGACGGCCCCCTCGGGGGGTAGCGAGCGATAGCGAGCTTGGGGGCGCCATCAGTGTTTGTTACCCATGTAGATGGCCTGGACCTGCGCGTCGTTCTCGATTTCAGTGGGCGTGCCGGTCTTCAGCACGCGGCCGTTGTGCATCACGGTCACCTTCTCGACGACGCGCAGCGCGATGTCGAGGTCGTGTTCGATGAGCACGAAGCTCATGTGCGAGGGCAGCGAGCCGAGCAGCGCCACGAGTTCCCGGCGCTCAGCCGGCGACAGGCCGGCAGCCGGTTCATCGAAGAGGATCAGCCGCGGTGCGCCGGCCAGCGCCATGCCGATCTCCAGCTGACGTTGCTGGCCGTGCGCCAGGTTGGCCACCCTCTCGTCGGCGATGTGGGTCAGGCGCGCGCGCTCCAGCAGGTCCTGCGTCGCCACCGTCGAGGCATGGCGATCACCGGCGCGCATGAAGCTGTAGCGCCCGTTGGCCACGCCGCGCACGGCCAGGAACAGGTTGTCGCGCACCGACAGGTCACGGAACAGCAGCGAGGACTGGTAGGTGCGCCGCAGCCCCTTGCGGATGCGCTCGTGCGGCGGCAGTTCGGTGATGTCCTCGCCGAAGAACTGGATGCGGCCCGAGGTGGGCGGAAAGTCGCCGGTGATGGCGTTGAACAGCGTCGTCTTGCCGGCCCCGTTGCTGCCCAGCACGGCGTACTTCTGCCCGGCCGCCACCGAGATCGAGACATCGTCCACCGCCCGCAGCGCCCCGAAGGCACGCGTCACGTGCGTGAGCACCAGCGCCTCGTTCGACGCATGGGCGGCGTGGCCCGAAGGGGCACCGCCCGCCGCCCTCGAAGGGGCGGCGGCGGCCGGACGAAGTTTCGCGATGGAAGCCATTGCTGGAGATCAAGTGGTTGCGCGGATCCGGCTCTGCCGGTCCGCAGCAACGCGCCCCCCTCGGGGGGGCAGCGACCGGAGGGAGCGTGGGGGGCTTAGGGGCACGCAGGCACGTCCCGCGTCCCCATCTGGAACTCTTCCTTCTTCATGCCCAGCAGCTGATCGACGTTGTCGACCTTGCGCGCCACCTTGGTCGTCAGGTTGCCCTGGGCATCCTTCACCACTTCGGTGACGAAGGTGGTACCGATGGCCTGGCGGTTGCTGTCCAGGCGCACGTCGCCGGTGGGCGTCTTCAGCACCATCTTGCTCAGCGCCTCGCGGTACTTGGCCTGGCCGCCGGAGAGATCGCCGTTCACCGCGGCCAGCCCGTCCAGCGCCGCCTTCATGTTCACGTAGTAGACGTAGGCGAACAGGCTGGGGCTGGGGAAACCGCCGGCCGAGACCGGGAAGTTCTTCTGGTAGTCGGCGACGAAGGCCTTCCAGTCGGCGCCGTCGAAGCTGTCGGCGACCGGGCCGGCAGAGATGGTGCCGACCAGCGAGTCACGGCGCCTGCCCTTGTAGTTCAGCACGTCCTGGCTGACGGTGATCGAACCGCCCAGCATGGGCTTGTCGCCGCCGGCGTTCTCGTACTGGGTGAGGAAGTTCACCGCGTCGGCGCCGCCCAGCACCACCAGCAGGGCATCGACGTCCTTCGGGATGCGCGCGATGACCGACGAGTAGTCCTTGCCGCCCAGCGGCACCCACGCCTTCAGCGGCACCTTGCCGCCCAGGCGGCAGAACTCGGCCATGAAGCCCTGCACCTGCGAATACGGGAAGGCGTAGTCCTCGGCGATGACCATCACGCGCTTGAAGCCCTTGTCCATGGCCGCCTTGCCCAGGCCGACCATCCACTGCGCGCCTTCGGTGTTGAAGCGGAAGAAGTTCGGGCTGGGGTTGACCAGGGTGGTGGCCTGCGCACCCGAACCGCCGTTGATGAAGGTGACCTGCGGCTGCGTCCTGGAATAGTCCTTCACCGCGATGCCTTCACCGCCGGACAAGGGGCCGACCATGATGTCGACCTTGTCCTGCTCGACGAGCTTGCGCGTGGCGTTCACGGCCACGTCGGGCTTGGCGTCGGAGGAGGCCTTGATGATCTCGATCTTGCGGCCGGCGACCACGCCGCCGCGCTGCCTGACGGCCAGTTCGGCGCCGCGCATGCCGTCGGCACCACCGGCGGCGAAAGGCCCTTCCAGCGTGGCCAGCAGGCCGATCTTCACGGGCGTGCCCGACTGTGCCCAGGCGCTGCCCATCACGGCGGCAGCCGCTGCGGCACCCAGCATCGAACGGACCCAGATTCGCTTCGAAACGTTCACGGTTGTCTCCTTTGTGGTGAAGTCAAGGTCTGCTGCGGGCCGAAGCGGGAGCGAAGCTTCGCCCACAGTCCGAGCAGGCCGTCGGGGGAAAACAGCACGATGGCGAGGAACACGCCGCCGATGACGAGGTTGAAACGTTCGCGGTCGATGACGTCGATGGCGAAGGTCTGCAGCAGCACGAAGACCAGCGCGCCGAGGAAGGCGCCGATCGGGTGCTTGACGCCGCCCAGCACGGCGATGACGAGCAGGTTGATGAGCCAGCCGGTGCCCACCGAGCCCGGGGTCATCATGGCGTTGTACCAGGCCAGCAGCACGCCGCCGACGCCGGCGATCACGCCCGACAGCGCATAGGCCGCCACGCGATGCGCCACCACGTGATAGCCCAGCGAGGCCATGCGGCGCGGGTTGTCGCGGATGCCCTGCAGCACGATGCCGAAGGGTGCGCGCACGATGTAGCGCACCAGGAAGTAGCTGCCCAGCGCGCAGACCAGGCTGAGGAAGTAGAAGGGCAGCGGGTCGCGCCAGGCGATGCCCCAGAACGTGGGCGCCTTCAGTTCGCGCAGGCCCTGGAAGCCGTTGAAGACGCTGTAGTTCTGCAGCACCAGGTAGTAGAAGGCCACGCCGATGGCCAGCGTGATCATGATGGTGTAGATGCCTTCGGTGCGCACCGACAGCCAGCCGATCAGCGTGCTGCCGGCCACCGCGATGAGCACCGCCGCCGGCACCGTGATCCACCACGGCCAGCCCAGACTGATCTCGGGGCTGCTGCTGGTGCCCAGCACCGCCACGGCGTAGCCGGCGATGCCCGCCACCGTCATTTGCGCCAGCGAGACCATGCCGCCGTAGCCGGCCAGGAAGCTCAGCGACAGCGCCACGATGCCCAGGATGAGGGCTTGCGACGCGACCTGGAAGGTGAAGAAGGGCGTGGCGGCGAAAGGGAAGATCAGCAGCGCGGCGCCGAGGAAGACGTGGCGCGCCGACAGCGAGCGCCAGAGGAACTTCAGCCAGCGCGGAGCGTCGCTGTCGGCGTAGGGGTCGGGCGCGGGCGGCGCGGCCAACGGCATCGGCACGGCCGTCCGCGGCCGCACCGGCAGGGCCGCCGTGCGGTTCATCGCCCGCCGCCACTGCGCTGCGCTCATCGGATTTCCCTTCGCACGACGTGCTCCGGGATGAGCGCTCGGGAACGGTCCGGCGCGATCATGCTGCTTTCCCCATGATGCCGCGCGGCCGGAAGGCCAGCACGAGGATCAGGATCACGAAGGTGAAGACCACGCTGTAGGTCGGCGCATAGGCCAGGCCATAGGTCTCGGCCAGGCCGAGGATGGCCGCGCCGATCGCCGCGCCCACCACGCTGCCCATGCCGCCGACGATGACGACGATCAGCGAGGCCAGCAGCAGCCGCGTGTCTTCGCCGGGCACCATCGAGAGTTCGACCGCGCCGATCACGCCGCCGAAGCCGGCCAGGCCGGCGCCCAGCGCGAAGGTGGTGGCGAAGACCAGGTTCACGTTGACGCCCGAGGCCGAGAGCATGCCGCGGTCATCGACCCCGGCGCGGATCATCATGCCCACCCGCGTGCGTGTGAGCAACCACCACAGGCCGATGCCGATGAGGATGCCGAAGCCCAGCAGGCTCAGCCGGTAGGCCGAGTAGGCGCGGATCAGCGGAATGTCGCGGATGGGGCCCTGCAGCCATTCGGGCGCTTCCATCTGGTAGACCTGCCCGGTGAAGATCCACAGCAGGATGTCGGCGATGACGATGGACAGGCCGATGGTGACCATGGTCTGCCGCAGGTCCTGCCCCTGCATGTGGCGCAGGATGAACCACTGCATCAGCAGGCCGCCCAGCGCCGCCGCGGCGAAGCCCGCCGCCAGCGCCAGGATCCACCAGCCCGTCTTGGCGGCCACCACGTAGCCGACGTAGCCGCCCAGCAGGTACAGGCTGCCGTGCGCCAGGTTGACGTTGCGCATCAGCCCGAACACCAGCGTGAAGCCGCTGGCCACGATGAAGTACAGCGAGGCCAGCGTCAGGCCGTTGAGCAGCGTGACGAAGTACAGGCGCGTGTTGTCGAACATCGCCCACAGCGAGAACAGCGCGATCGGGCCGCCGATCAGCAGCCAGGGCAGCCACTTGCGCCCGGCACTCACGCTGCGCGCTCCCAGGCGCGCGGCGCGCCGGCCGACACCGGCTGCATGCCGCGGAAGGCGCCGCCCGTCGGCGGCGACTTGGCGAAGACACCGTCCTTCATGACGGCCAGGATGCGCTTGGGGTCGCGCAGCATGGCCAGGTTGGACAGCGGGTCGCCGTCCACCAGCAGCAGGTCGGCCAGCCAGCCTTCCTGGACGGTGCCGACCTCGTGGCCCCGCAGCATCACCTGCCCGCCCAGCATGGTGGTCGAGCGGATGGCCTCCATCGGCGTGAAGCCCAGGTACTTCACGAAGAACTCGAGGTCGCGAGCGTTCTGGTAGTGCGGATTGAAGGCGAAGCCGTAGTCGCCGCCGGGCAGCACGCGGATGCCGCGGCGGTGCATGGCGCTGAGCGACTCCAGCGCGGCTTCCCACTCTTCCTGGTAGCCCCACTGCCGCGCCATCGCGTTGGTGATGCCGAAGGCCTCGGCCTCGTGCAGCACGGCCCACAGGATGGCCATGCCGGGGGCCACGAAGACCTTGTCCTTGACCGCCTCGAGCATGTCGAGCGCTTCGGTGTCGGTGAAGCTCGCGTGGTAGATCAGGTGGATGCCGTGGCGCAGCGCCTGCTTGACGCTGGCCGCCGAACGGGCGTGCACGATGATGCGCTTGTTGCGCATGCGCACTTCTTCGGCGGCGGCGGCCACCTCGGCGTCGGTCATCCAGGTGGTGTGGGAATCGGCACCGGGCACGAAGTTGTCGCCCGACAGGTTGAGCTTGATCGAGTCGACGCCGTACTTCAGGAACATGCGCACCACCTTGCGCATGTCCTCGGCCCCGTTGACGTTGACGCCGAAGCTGAACTCGGGGAACGGCAGGTGCGGCAGCGTCTCGTCGCCCAGGCCGCCGGGCACGGTGATCTCCTGGCTGGCCGCCAGGTAGCGCGGGCCGGGGATCTGCCCGCTGTTGATGGCGTTGCGGATCACCACGTCCAGCCGCGGCTTGGCGCAGGCCGCGCCCAGGCACGACGTGAAGCCGGCCTCGAGGTACTTCTTGGCGACCTTGGCGCACCACAGCACGTGCTCTTCCAGCGGCATGGTCTGGATGCCGGCCAGCGTGGCGGCATCGTTCCAGGAGAAGTGCGTGTGCGCCTCGACCATGCCCGGCATCAGCGTGGCGCCGGCGCCGTCGATGACCATCGCAGCGCCCGGCGGAATGGACGAGTTGCCACGCCCCACCTGCTGGATGCGGTTGCCCTGCACGCGCACGCTGCCGGCGTAGGGCAGCGCACCCGTGCCGTCGAGGATCCGCACATTGGTGAAGAGAACGTCGTTCATGGTGCTCTCCTCAGGCGGCCCAGCGCGTGGCGTGGCCGGAACGCACCGGCGGCGCGCGGTGGAATTCGCCGTCCTTCATCACTGCCAGGATGCGCGCCTTGTCCTGCAGGATGGTGATGTCGGCCAGCGGATCGCCGTCGATCAGCAGGATGTCGGCCAGGCAGCCCTCGCGGATGTAGCCGATCTGCTTGCCCATCTTCATCATCGGTCCGCCCCAGGCGGTGGCCGAGAGCAGCGCTTCCATCGGGCTCATGCCGATGTACTTCACGAAGTACTCGAGATCCTTCGCATTGCTGCCGTGCGGCGTCCAGGCGAAGCCGTAGTCACCGCCGGGCAGGATGCGGATGCCGCGCTTGCGCATCGCCCGCATGCTCTCGACGGCGGCCTCCAGCTCGCGGTGGTAGCCCATCTTCTTGGTCACCTCGGGTGTCAGGCCCCATTGCGACGCGTTGTAGCTGGTGTTGATCAGCCAGGCCAGACCGGGTGCGACGAAGTGCTCGAACTTCTTGGCCTCGAGCATGTCCAGCGCCTCTTCGTCGGTGAAGCTGGCGTGGTAGATGACCTCGATGCCCTGCTTGACGCACTGCTTGACTGCCCAGCTGGAGCGCGCATGCGCAGCCACGCGCTTGCCCCAGGCCTTGGCCTCCTCGACGCAGGTGCGCACTTCCTCTTCGGTGAACTGGCTCATCTCCGAGGGCATGCCGGTGATCGACTCGCCGCTGAGGTTGATCTTCAGCGAGTCGACACCGTACTTGCAGAACATGCGCACGCAGCGCCGCATCTCCTCGGCGCCACTGACGATGGCGCCGAAGGCGAACTCGTGTTGCGGCAGGTGCGGCGCCGTGGTGTCGCCCAGGCCGCCGGGCACGGTGATCTCCTGGCTGGCGGCCAGGTAACGCGGCCCGATGATGGTGCCGTCGTTGATCGCGTTGCGGATGACCACGTCCAGCCGCGGCTTGGCGGTGGCGGCACCGACGCAGCTCGTCCAGCCCATGTCGAGGTAGCGCTTGGCCACCTCGGCGCACCACAGGATGTGCTCTTCCGGCGGCATGCGCTGGATGGCGTCGAGGCTGGGCTGGTCGTTCCAGGAGAAGTGCGTGTGCGCCTCGACCATGCCGGGCATCAGGAAGGCGCCGGCGCCGTCGATGACCTGCACGCCCGACATCGGCGGCGTGCGCTGGCCGTAGCCGGTCTTCACGACGCGGTTGATGCGGTTGCCCTGCACCAGCACGTCGCCGGTAAAGGGCGCTTCGCCGCCGCCGTCGAAGACGCGCACGTTGGTGAAGAGAACGTCGGCCATCTCGAACCTCTAGCGTTGTGCGGCGAGAAAGTCGCGCAACTCGCGCGCGCAGTCCTCGGGCCGCTCGATCGGAGTCCAGTGGCCGCAGCGCGGCAACACCACCACGCGGCAGGACGCGGCGGCATGCAGCCGCTCGGCCATGGCGCGCACGGCCTGCGGCGGTGCGACGCCGTCCTCGTCGCCGGTGACCAGCAGCACCGGCGCCTTGATGCCTTCCACGGCGGCCGCCTGGGCCGCAGCCAGCGCCTCGCAGCTGCGGCCGTAGGCCTCGCCGTCCTGGCGCATCAGGCTCTCGCGCACGAAGGCCACGGCCAGCGGGTTCTTGTGCCTCGTCTCGGACGAGAGCGCTCCTTGAAGCAGCGCGCCGGTGATGTCGTGCATGCCGGCCAGCCCTTCGCTGCGCGCCTTGACCGCCCGCGCGCGGATGCCGGCGCGTGTGGCGTCGTTCGGCGCCATCAGCGGGCCGAACAAGGCCAGACTGCGCACCAGCTTGGGCGCCGTCACCGCCAGGTGCTGACAGACGATGGTGCCCATCGAATGGGCCACCAGGTGGGCACGCGCCACGCCCAGCCGGGTGCAGGCCGACAGCACGGCGTCGACGAAGCGCTGGATCGACAGCGGCCCTTCGGCGCGCTGCGAGCGCGCGCTGCCGGGCAGTTCGATGCGCAGCACGCGGTGTCGTGCCAGGGCAGGCATCAGCGGGTTGAACGTGTTGGCGCTGCCGCCCAGGCCGTGCACGCAGACCACGGCGTCGCCCTCGCCTTCCTCTTCCACCGCCACGCGATCGAACAGATGCAACATCGTCATGGCGTCGCCGGCCTTCAAGCCGCCAGGCGCTCGAAGCGGTTTTCGATGGCACCCAGGCCGTCGATCTCGATGCGCACCACGTCACCGGCGCGCAGCCAGCGCGGCGGCTCGAAGCCCATGCCGACGCCGGCCGGCGTGCCGGTGGCGATGACGTCGCCCGGCAGCAGCGTGATGCCTCGCGAGCATGTCTCGATCAGCGTGGGAATGTCGTGGATCATGTCGCGCGTGAAGCCGTCCTGGCGCAGTTCAGGCGCACCGCCGGCCGGCGTCACCCAGCCGCGCACCCGCGTATCGCGGCCGTCGAGTTCATCGGCGGTAACGATCCACGGGCCCATCGGGCAGAAGCTGTCGAAGCTCTTGCCCAGGTCCCACTGCTGGTGGCGCATCTGCACGTCGCGCGCGGTGACGTCGTTGACCACGGTGTAGCCGAACACGTGGTCCATCGCCCGCGAGCGCTGGATGTCAAGGCCGCCACGGCCGATGACCACGGCCAGCTCCGATTCGTAGTCGATCTGCACCGAAGTGCTCGGGTTGGGCAGCCGCACCGCGTCGTGCGGGCCGACCACGCACTCGGCCAGCTTGCCGAACACGATGGGCCAGCCCCGGTCGTCGGTGACATGGTTGCGGAAGACGCTGCCGGCCAGTTCGGCCGCATGGGCGTGGTAGTTGCGGCCGACGCAGAACAGACCCCGGCGGGGCCGCGGCAGCGGGGCGCGCAGCACGACGGCGTCGGTGGGCAGCCGCGTGCCCGAGGGCGATGGCAGGCTGCCGCCTTCGGCCAGCAGCTCGATCAGGGGCAGCACGCCGGCCGCGGCGTCGCGGCAGGCCAGCGGCGTGAGTTCGCGGCCGCACGCCGACACGGTGCCCACGTGATCCCGCCCGCCCCAGCGCCAGCTGGCCAAACGCATGCTGCTCGTCTCCTGTGGTGCCCGGGGTCGTCGTGCTTCGGCGAAGGGCCGGGCCGCGAACGCCGCGAGACTGTGGGCCCAACATGAGACTTGCGTCTCAGCTTGGGATGCATGCATCATACGGTCCGGTATTGATGCAGCACAAGACCAGGCCACTTCCAACGCCCCCCGGACTAACCCGCATGGCGCGACTCAAACACAAGCTCAGCGACCCCCCGGCACCGCCCGAGCGCGGCGTGAAGGCAGCGACGTTCAAGCTGCTGCTGGACACCGCGATGGACCTCATCCACCAGGACGGCCACATCCCCTCGGTGGCCGAGGTGGCGGTGCGATCGAAGGTCTCGCGCGCCACGGCCTACCGCTACTTTCCCAGCCGCAGCGCGCTCATCACGGCGGTGATCGACAGCTCGCTCGGCCCGGTGCGCACCTTCTCGTCGACCCACCCCGACGGCCGCGAGCGGCTGCGCGAGCTGTTCGCGCAGACGTTCCCGCGCTTCAAGGAGTTCGAGCCGCAACTGCGCGCCGCAGCCCAGCTGTCGCTGGAGCAGTGGGCGCTGGAGCGCGCCGGCCTGCTCGAGGAGGAGCCCTACCGCCGCGGCCACCGCGTGAAGATCCTGGAGCACGCGATGGCGCCGCTGGTGCCGCGGCTGTCGCCCGCGCTGCGCGACCGACTGCACCGTGCACTGTCGGTCGTGTACGGCATCGAGCCCTACGTGATCCTGAAGGACATCTGGGGCGTGTCGGACCGCGAGGTCGAGCGCATCGCGATGTGGATGGCCGAGGCCCTCGTCGATGCCGCCCTGCGGGAGTCGGCGCTGCCCGCCCCCGGCGTGGTGACAGCACTGCCCGTGGCCGGCCGGGCGCGCACGGTCCCGGTGGCTTCGGCGACGTCGACGAAGACGACGGCCCCGGTCCCGCGCAAGCGCCGCCCGACGTGACGCCTCCGGCCCACCGCCAGAGCCCGGCCTGGTACGACGGGCAGTACGACAACCGCGCCCGCATCGCCGAGCACCCGGCCATCCTGCAGCGCTGGGCCGAGACCTCCGCTGCCGCGCGCGCCGGCACACGCTGCGTGCTCGACCTGCGCTACGGCCCCGGCGAGCGCGAGACGCTCGACGTCTTTCCGGCGCGCCGCCCCGGCTCGCCGGTGCTGGTGTACATCCACGGCGGCTACTGGCGGGCCCTGGACAAGGGCGCGCAGTCCTTCGTGGCGCCGCCCTTCGTCGACGCCGGGGCGATGGTGGTGCTGCCCGGCTACGCGCTGTGCCCGTCGGTCAGCGTGCGCCATATCGTGCTGCAGATGGTGCAGGCCCTGGCCTGGGTCTGGCGGCACGCGGCAGACCACGGCGGCGATGCACGCCGCATCGTCGTGGCGGGACACTCGGCCGGCGGGCACCTGGCGACGATGATGCTGCGCTGCCAGTGGCCGCAGGTCGCGGCCGACCTGCCGGCCGACCTCGTGCGCGCTGCGCTGTCGATCTCCGGCGTCTACGACCTCGAGCCGCTGCGCCACGCCCCCTTCCTCGCCCGCGACCTCGCGCTGACGGCGGCAGAGGCGCGACGCCTGAGCCCCGCGCGCATGCCACCGCCCCCGGCCAGCGACCCGGGCCGGCTGCTGGCGGTGGTCGGTGGCGGGGAAAGTCCCGAGTTCCAGCGACAGAACGCCCTCATCGCGCAAGCCTGGGGAGCGCGTGCCGTGCCGGTGTGCGAAACCCTGCCCGACCGCCACCACATGAACGTGCTGCACGACCTGGCCGATCCTGCAACGCGGCTGCACCGGCTGGCGCTGTCGATGTTCGACTGAAGCAGCGCTTCTCAAGCAAATGTGGCTTTGCCACCTTGCTTGAACCCCCGCGGGGGCGGGCTGGGCGCAGCCCGGCCCTGGGGGCGCTCAGAACAGGCTGCCGACGTTCAGCAGCGTCAGCACGCCGAGCAGCGCGAAGATCGCGGCGCTGATGCCGTGCACCAGCCGCATGGGAATGCGCCCGGCCATGCGGTCGCCGATGAAGACGGCCGGCACGTTGGCCAGCATCATGCCCAGCGTGGTGCCGGCCACCACCGCCACCAGGTCGGTGAAGCGGGCCGCCAGCGCGATGGTGGCGATCTGCGTCTTGTCGCCCATCTCGGCCAGGAAGAAGGCCACCACCGTGGTGCCGAAGACGCCGAAGCGGGCACGACCACCGTCGACCTCGCCGGCCTCGTCGGGCACCAGCATCCAGGCCGCCATGGCCAGGAAGGACAGGCCGATGACCCAGCGCAGCAGGTCGGGGCCCATCAGCCGCGCCACCAGGTCGCCCACCAGTCCCGCCGCCGCGTGGTTGGCCAGCGTGGCCACCAGGATGCCCCAGACGATGGGCCAGGGTCGGCGAAAGCGCGCGGCCAGCAGCATGGCCAGCAGCTGCGTCTTGTCGCCCATCTCGCCGAGGGCGACGACGCCGGTGCTGATGAAGAAGGCTTCCATGAAGAGCTCCGGGCCGGAGGAACCAGTGACCACGCGCCTCCCGGCCCATGGCGGAGGCAACGCGGTCAAAGGTCTTGCCAGGCCGGGAACGTGTGCTCCCTGGGCTGTCTGCGCCATGGCCGTGGGTCCGAAAGAACGGACCTGGGTGGCCAAGTGTGTTGACGCAGGCCCCTGCAGGTGCAGGGCGGCTACTCCCCAATGACGAGTACCCGCATTGTGCCCCACGTGCGCTGACAGGCCGCTTGCAACGCGGCATGAAGGGGGCGCCGCGCGGCGGTAGAGTCTCGCCATGACGTCCTCTGCTGCCAGCCCCACCGTTGCCACCCTGCCCCTGGCCGGCGTGCGCGTGATCGAGTTCTGCCAGATCGCCTCGGGTCCCTTCTGCGGCATGCTGCTGGCCGACTTCGGCGCCGAGGTGATCAAGGTCGAGCCGCCCGAGGGCGACGGCATGCGGCAATGGCCGCCGCTGTCCGCCGGCTTCAGCGAAAACTTCGCCAGCATCAACCGCGGCAAGCACTCGGTGGTGCTGAACCTGAAGGACCCCGCCGACCTGGCCACGGCGCGAGCGCTGGTGCTGGGCGCCGACGTGCTGGTGGAGAACAGCCGCCCCGGCGCCATGCAGCGCCTGGGCCTGGGCTGGGACTGGTTTGGCGCGCGCAAGCCGTCGCTGATTTACGCCTCGATCTCGGCCTTCGGCCAGGACGGCCCGCGCGGCAGCGAAGGCGGCTTCGACCTCACGGTGCAGGCAGCGGCCGGCGTGATGAGCGTCACCGGCGAGGCCGGCGGCGCCCCGGTGAAGGCCGGCGTGCCGCTGTCGGACTTCGCCTCGGGCCTGTACGCGGCCTACAGCATCGCCGCGCTGCTGGCGCGCGTGCGCGCCGGCGGGCCGGGCGGCCACATCGACGTGCCGATGTTCGCCGCCACGCTGGGCATCTCGGCGTTGCAGACCAGTGAGTACTTCGGCACCGGCCGCAACCCGGGCAAGCTGGGCTCGGCACATCCGCGCAATGCGCCCTACCAGGCCTACCGCGCGGCCGACGGCTGGTTCGCCATCGCCGCCGGCAACAACAAGCTCTGGCAGTCGGTGTGCGCCATCGTCGGCGTGCCCGAGTTGCTGACCGACCCGCGCTTCACCAGCCCCACGCTGCGTGCGCGCCACCAGGGCGAGCTGAAGGACCTGCTCGACCCGCACTTCGCCCGGCGCCCGTTGCAGGCGTGGCTCGACGCCTTCGCCGCCGGCGGCGTGCCCTGCGCGCCCATCAACGGCTACGGCGAGGCGCTGGCCGACCCGCAGGCGGTGCACCTGCAGCTGGTGCGCGAACAGGTGCTGCCCGGCGGCCACGCCACGCGCACGGTGGGCAGCCCCGTGCGGCTGGACGGCCGGCCGATCGACGTCGACACGCGCGTTCCTGTGCTGGGGCAGGACGATGCGCGGCGCTGGCTGGGCGAAGGAGAACCACGATGAGCGATGCCATCGCGCCGCTGCGCGACTTCGTGTCCGACATGACGCAGCTCGTGTCCCACACCCACGAGGAACGCGCGCTGCTGGCCGCCGCGCGCCCGCTGCTGGCCCGCCTGCTGGCACACGACGGCTGGCTGCCCGAGGCCTTCGCCACCCCGCGCAGCGACCGCTACGCGCAGTACCTGCTGCACTGCGATCCGCTGGAGCGCTTCAGCGTGGTCAGCTTCGTCTGGGGCCCGGGCCACCGCACGCCGGTGCACGACCACACGGTGTGGGGCCTGGTCGGCGTGCTGCGCGGCAGCGAGCGCTGTGACGAGTTCAACTTCAACGGCGGCATGCCGCTGCCCACCGGCGGCCACCACCTGATGCAGCGCGGCGACATCGAGGCCGTCTCCCCCACCGTGGGCGACTGGCACCGCGTGAGCCACGGCGGCGGCAGCGCGCCGGCGGTGAGCATCCACGTCTACGGCGCCAACATCGGCGCGGTGCAGCGGCACCGGCTCGACGACGAAGGCACGATGCGAGGCTTCGTCTCCGGCTACGACAGCACCGTCGTGCCCAACCTGTGGGACCGCTCGGCGGCGGCCCGCTGATGCTGCACGCCCACACCGACGGCGGCGTGGCCACGCTGACCCTGGCGCGGCCCGAGCGCGGCAACGCGCTGGCCGCCGACCTGGTCGAAGCCCTGCTGGCCGCCACCGACGGCGCCATCGCCGACGCTGCCGTGCACACCCTGGTGCTGCGCGCCGAAGGGCCGCACTTCTGCACCGGGCTGGACCTGTCGACATTGGCCGAAAGCAGCGACGGCGACCTGCTGCTGCGCCTGGTGCGCATCGAGACCCTGCTGTCGTGCCTGTGGCAGGCGCCGCTGCGCACCGTGGCGCTGGCGCAGGGCCGCTGCTGGGGCGCCGGCGCCGACCTCTTCGCGGTGTGCGAAGAACGCCAGGCCGCCGAGGGCACGAGCTTCCGTTTCCCCGGCGCGCAGTTCGGCATCGTGCTGGGCACGCGGCGCCTGGCCGAGCGTGTCGGGGTGGACAACGCCCGGCGCGTCGTCACCGAAGGCCTGGAATGGTCGGCCGCGCAGGCCTTGGCCTCGGGTCTGGTCACCACTGTCGGCCTGCAGGACGCCATGACGTGGCCGGCCCCCCGCGTGGACGGCGCCACCGCCGCCGCGCTGCGCCGCGCCACACGCAGCGACCACGCCGACGCCGATCTCGCCGCCCTGGTGCGCTCTGCCGCCCGGCCGGGGCTGAAGGAGCGCATCACGGCCTACCGCGAGCGGCTGCGCGCATCGCGCTGACGGGGTCCGTGCAGGCCGCTGCGTGCCGGTCGCGCCCGGCCGCTCAGCCGGGCCCGGCCACTTCGACGCGGTTGCGGCCGCCCTGCTTGGCCAGGTAGAGCGCCTGGTCGGCGCGGCGCAGGGCCGACTCCAGCGGCTCGTCAGGCCCCAGCATGGCCAGTCCGATCGAGGTCGTGACGCGCAACGGCGGCCCGGCCACGGCGATGTCGTGGGCCGCCAGGGTGGCGCGCAGGCGTTCGGCCACCCGCTGCGCGGCGGCGGCGTCGCGCACGGGGACCAGCAACGCAAACTCCTCGCCGCCGAAGCGCGTCACCAGGGCCTCGGGCCGCAACTGCGAGCGCAGCACCTCCACCACCTGGCGCAGCACCTCGTCGCCCACGGCGTGCCCGCGGGTGTCGTTGACCTGCTTGAAGTGGTCGATGTCCAGCAGCAGCGCCGCCAGCGACTCACCCGAAGCCAGGGAACGGGACACCAGCCCGGGGGCCTGCTGGCGCAGTGCACGGCGGTTCATGGCGCCGGTGAGCTCGTCGGTCATCGCCTGGTGCGAGATCTGCGCCGCCAGGCGCGTGTTCACCACGCTCAGCAGCAGCGTGGCCACCACCACCGGCATCACGCCGTACTGGATGCCCAGCAGGCGCAGCACCGCCGGCGGGCCGTAGGCGTGGTGGATGCTGGCGGGGCCCTCGTGCGCCAGCGCCAGGGCCATGCGCAGGCCGTAGCTCAGGAGAAAGCCCACCATGGACAGGGCGATCAGCCACTCGGCGACGTGGCGGGGCCTGAGCAGGAACCCGCGCACGCCCCAGGTCACGCCGGCGCACATCAGGGTCAGGCTGCCGGTGTAGGCCACGCTCAGCGCCAAGGCGCCGGCCTGCAGCGCCAGCCCCTGCGCCAGCAACGCCGCGCCGATGACGCCCGCCACCAGCGGGCCGGACAGGTGCGTTCCCGCCAGCCGCGCCAGGCCCTGGCCGAGGATGCCCAGGCCCACGGTGGTGCCTGCGAGGGCCAGCAGCATCGGGGGCGATGTCGGACCGCTGACGCCGAACACCAACTGCAGCAGCGACAGGCCGAGCAGGCCGAAGCCGGCACTGGCCGTGCGCAGCGCGCCGGCCAGGCCGGCGTCGCTGGTGCGCACCAGCATCGTCATCAGGGCGCCCGCACACGATGCGGCGCCGCAGATGACGTAGGTGGTGAGCAGGTCGATGTCCAGCATGGGAGGTCCGACCACCAGGGCGGTCATCGACGTTATCGGCCGGGCCTCGCTGCGGCAGCAGCCCGTCCCGGCGCCGAGGCGGCCGGATCAGTGCGCAAAGTCTCGCCCCGGCGGCATCGGGTCGGGCGCCGCCTTCGCGTCGGCGGCTCCCTGCGCGGCCCTCAGCGTGGCCGAGGGCAGCTCGCCGAACTGCTGCTTGTAGTCGCGCGAGAACTGCCCCAGGTGCCAGAAGCCCCAGCGCGAGGCGGCGTCGTGCACGCTGGTGGCGCGGCTGCGCAGCTCGCGGCGCGCGCCGTTCATGCGCACCGCGCGCAGGTACTTCACCGGGCTCGTGCCCAGCGCTTCCTGGAAGCAGTAGTTGAGCTTGCGGCGGCTGGCCCCGACAAGACGGCAGACCTCCAGCATCGACAGCGGCTCCCCGGTGTGCTGCAGCATCAGCTCGCACGCGCGGTCGACCAGGCGCTTGCGCGCCAGGGCCGTGGGCAGGGCCGACGAGTCGACCGAGTCGGGCAGCGCCTCCAGCCACTCGATCAGCAGGCCATCGCGCAGCTGCCGGGCGATCACGTCGTTGTCGTCGGCCAGGCCCCGCGCGGCCAGGCGTTCCGTGGCCATGGCGAGCGCGCGCAGATGCAGCTCGCGCAGCGACTGCGCCAGCGCCGGCCTCGCCGGCACGACCAGCTGCAACTCCATCCACGCCGACGGGGGCTTGCCGTACAGGTGCTGCCACAACGGCGCCAGCAGCGCGCCGTCGACGACCACGGCGATGAGCGCATGCGGCGCCGGCGTGCACAGGTCGAGCGAGCCGTGCCGGCCGAGCATGATCGCGTCGCGGTCGACCCGCTGACCGTTGAAGATGGCCGGTGCCTCGGCTTCCAGCGCCATCGCGAAACCGTGGTGTCCTTCGGGGAAGAAACCCGTCTGCCGCACCGCGACGTTGCAGCGCTCCAGCACCAGGCGCATCCCGGGCAGCATGACGTGGTGCACGAGGCCGGAGAAGCGGCCTGGCGACAGCTGTTCGTAATGCAGGCGCCAGCCCGGCTGCGAGCGCGCGTGCATGTCGAGATCGCTGGTCGTCACCTGCCACGACCACGTGCCAGCCGGTCCGGGCTCGGTCGGCAGGGAAGCCTCGGGCGGCGTGACGCTCATGCGCACGGAGTTTAGGACGGGTGAAAACCCCGCCGGACGCTTGCGCAAACGGGATAGGCCCTGCGAGGCCGGCCTCTCTAGCATCGTGGCCTCGGCGGCCCTCGCCCGGCCGGAACGCCAGGCTCCACGACCCATGTCCCTGCAAGCACGCCTGTACATCGACGGCCAGTGGCTCGACGACGCCGGTGACGGCCAGCGCCCGCTGATCGACCCCGCCACCGAACAGGTCGTCGGCTCGGTGCCGCTCGCCGATGCGGCGCACGTCGACGCCGCCGCGGCGTCGGCCGCCCGCGGATTCGGCGTCTGGCGCCGCACCTCGGCGCTGGAGCGCAGCCGCGTGCTGGCGCGGGCCGCGGCCCTGATGCGCGAACGCGCGCCGCGCATGGCGGCCGACCTCTGCACCGAGCAGGGCAAGCCGCTGGCCGAAGCCCTGCGCGAAGTGACGCTGTCGGCCGACATCGTGGAGTTCCAGGCCGAGGAAGCCCGGCGCCTGTACGGCCGCACGGTGCCGCCGCGCGTCGACGGCGTGCTGTCCCATGCCGTGCTGCGCGAACCCGTCGGGCCGGTGGCCGCCTTCACCGCCTGGAACTTCCCCGTCAACCTGCCGTCGCGCAAGCTCGGCGCCGCGCTGGCCGCAGGCTGCAGCGTGGTGCTCAAGCCCGCCGAAGAAACGCCCACCAGCGCCATGCACCTGGTGCAGTGCCTGCTCGACGCCGGCCTGCCGCCGCAGGCCGTGCAGCTGGTGTGCGGCGACCCGGCCAGGGTGTCGTCGCGCCTGATCGCGCACCGCGACATCGCCAAGGTGTCGCTCACCGGATCGGTCGCCGTGGGCCGCCTGCTGGCCGAGCAGTGCGCACGGCACGACAAGCGCTTCGCCGGCGAACTGGGCGGCCACGCCCCGGTCATCGTGTGCGGCGACGCCGACGTGGACGCCGTGCTGAAGCTCGCGGTGCCGGCCAAGTTCCGCAACGCCGGCCAGGTCTGCGCCTCGCCGATCCGCTTCATCGTCGCGCGCCCGCTCTACGCGCGTTTCGTCGAAGGCCTGGCACACGCTGCACGCGCCCTGCGCCTGGGGGCGGGCCATGACCCCGCCACGCAGATGGGGCCACTGGCGCACGAGCGCCGGCTGCAAGACATGCAGCAATGCGCCGACGACGCGCGCGACCAGGGCGCCACCATCGTCTGCGGCGGGCGGCGCGCACCGCGTGCAGGCTGGTTCTTCGAGCCCACCGTGATCACCGACGCCCCCGACACCAGCCGCGTGATGCGCGAAGAGCCCTTCGGCCCCATCGCCCTGGTGCAGCCCTTCGACACGCTGGACGACGCGATCGCCCTGGCCAACCGGCGCGGCCAGGTGACACGCTACGCGCTCGCCGCCTACGCCTTCACGCGCGACCTGATCACGGCGCACCGCCTGGGCGCCGAGCTGGATGCCGGCATGGTGGGCCTCAACCACTTCGGCGTGTCGCAACCCGAGCTGCCCTTCGGCGGGCGCGGGGCCAGCGGCGACGGCGTGGAGATGGGCGCCGAGGGCCTGCTGGCCTACACCGAGATGAAGACCATCACCGTGGGAGCCCTCTGATCATGAGCGACAAACAGCAACTCCAGCTCGACAACGCGAAGTACCTATGGCACCCGATGGCGCATCCCCGCGCGATGCGCGAGCAGCGGCCCGACATCATCGTGCGCGGCGAGGGCTGCTGGGTGTGGGACGTCGACGGCCACAAGCTGCTCGACGGCGTGGCGGGCCTGTGGAGCAGCAACCTGGGCCACAGTCGGCGCGAGGTGCGCGACGCCATCGTGGCGCAGCTCGACGAGCTGCCCTTCTTCAACACCTTCCGCGGCACCACGCATCCGCGGGCCATCGAGCTGTCGGCCGCCCTGGTGCAGGCCATGCAGCCCGACGGCGTGACCGCGGTGATGTTTTCCAACGGCGGCAGCGACGCGGTGGAAAGCGCCTTGAAGATCGCCCGCCAGTACCACAAGCTGCGCGGGCAGAAGGACCGCGTGAAGTTCATCGCCATGCGCCAGGGCTACCACGGCGTGCACTTCGGCGGCATGAGCGTCAACGGCAACACCAACTTCCGCCGTCCCTACGAGCCGCTGCTGCCCGGCTGCTTCCACATCGACAGCCCCTGGCTGTACCGCAACGCCTACACACAGGACGAGGCCGAACTGGGCCGCATCGTCGCCGGGCAGCTCGAACGCGAGATCGTCTTCCAAGGCCCGGACACCCTGGCGGCCTTCATCGCCGAGCCGGTGCAGGGGGCCGGCGGCGTCATCGTGCCGCCGGCGAACTTCTGGCCCCTGGTGCGCGAGGTCTGCGACCGCCACGGCGTGCTGCTCATCGCCGACGAGGTGGTGACCGGCTTCGGCCGCACCGGCGCGATGTTCGGCACCCGGCGCTGGGACGTGAAGGCCGACCTGTGGTGCCTGGCCAAGGGCATCAGCTCGGGCTACGTGCCGCTGGGCGCCACCGCCATCTCGGCGAAGGTGGCGGAGGCCTTCGACGCCGACGAGACGGGCGCCGGGCAGATCTCGCACGGCTACACCTACAGCGCGCACCCGGTGGCCGCGGCAGCAGCGATCGCGACGCTGAAGATCCTGCAGGACGAGGACATCCCCGGGCACGTTTCGCGCGTGGGTGTGGCCTTCCAGCAGCGCCTGCGCGGGCTGGTGCAGCGCCACGATTTCGTCGGCGACGTGCGCGGCACCGGCCTGATGCTGGGCATCGAGATGGTGGCCGACAAGGCGACGCGGGCCCCGCTGCCGCGCAGCAACGACCTGCCGGCGCGCGTGGCGCGCGCGGCCTACCGACGCGGCCTGATGGTGCGCGTGTCGGGCCCCAACCTCATCCTGTCGCCGCCGCTGGTGATCGAGGAGGCCGAGCTCGACCAGTTGTGCACCATGCTCGAAGGCGCGTTCGACGACGCGGCGGCCGGCCGCTGAACACCGCAGGAGGCTTCTCGATGAACCCGCCCCCCACCATCCTGCTGGTCGGCACGGCCGACACCAAGAGCGACGAACTGGCCGAGCTGCGCCGGCGCGTGCAGGACCAGGGCGCCGACGTGCTGCTGATGGACGTGGGCGTGCTCGCCGCCGGGCACGTGCCGGTGGACATCGGCAACGCCGACGTGGCGGCCGCCGCCGGGCGCACGCTGCAGCAGGTGGTCGACGCCGGCGACGAGAACGCGGCGATGTCGTGCATGGCCGAGGGCGCCGCGGCGCTGGCCTCGCGCCTGCACGCCGAAGGGCGCATCCAGGGCCTGCTGGCGCTGGGCGGCACCATGGGCACCGACCTCGCCTTCGACGTGGCTGCCGCCCTGCCGCTGGGCGTGCCCAAGGTCATCGTCAGCACGGTGGCCTATTCGCACCTGATCCCGCCCGAGCGCATCACGCCCGACCTGATCATGGTGCTGTGGGCCGGCGGGCTCTACGGCCTGAACAGCCTGTGCACCTCGGCGCTGGCGCAGGGCGCCGGCGCCGTGGTGGGCGCCGTGCGCGCGGCCGCGCCGCCGCGGCTGGACCGGCCG
>JALHMT010000038.1 GCA_022843905.1 Rubrivivax sp. | reverse complement strand
CGCGGCCGGCGAAGCCGCGCTGCGCGCCGGCGATCTCGAGGGCGCCACGGCGTGGCTGGAGCCGCTCGTCGGCGCGCACCGCCGCCCCCCCGGGGCGACGCCGCTGTCTCCGGTCGACCTGGCCCAGGCGCTCGAACTGCTCGGTTGCCTGGCACGTTCGCGCGGCAACCTGGACGCGGCCACACGACACCATGCCGACGCTGCGGTGCTCTTGTCCGACACCTTGCCTGCGGAACACCTTCTGCGTTTGCGCAACTCCGTCTATGCTGCACTGGCGCGCGGCGACGCACCGCCGGCGTCTGGGCAAGCCACACTGCAGGAAGCCCTGGACCGGTACACACGTGCCCTGCCCGCAGGGTCGGCATGGCGCAAGGCGGCGGAGGCTGCGAACACAACCGAAGCCCGGCAACGACTGGTGCTTTGAAACCCGGAGGAACGATGAGTCATCTTGCAAATACCGCCCCTTCCACCATGCGCCGCTGGTTCTGGGCCGCTGCCGCCGTGCTGCTGCTGCTGTCGGGTTGCGCCATGCGCGGCTCGAGCACCGACGGCCAGACGCCGGGCTCGCAACTCGACAACGCCGCGCCGGGACTGGACAGGTGCGAAAAACAGGGCTCGCCGCTCTGTGCCACCACCACCGACGCCGCCGAGGCCCTGCTCGTGCTGTCGACGAAGTCGCGCATCACCGTGGCCGACATCTGCCCGCGACCGGGCTCCTCGTCGACCGACGGCCAGACGCCGGGTTCGCAAATCGACAGCGGCACGCCCCTGTCACAGCGCCTGGCCCGCGGCTTCGACGTCTTGAACGAAACCCTGGCGCGCACACAATGCGTGCAGGCCTGCGGCGGCACGCCCGACTGCTGCACCTGCTGCGCTCAGCCCACGCGCGATCCGGCGTCCCTGGCGGCAACGTGCCGAAGGACGGCGCCCAGCCGCTGACGCATCGCACCGGCGCCGCGGCGCCGTCTCGGCGTGAGAGAGACGATCCCATGCGCCTTCGCCGGGATCGCCTCTCACCCTCTCAGGGCACCACGGCGGTGACCTCGATCTCCACGACGGCACGGTCTTCCATCAGCGCCGTCACCTGCACCGCTGTCATCGCCACGGCATAGCTGCCGATGGTCTCGCGGTAGGCGGCGCCGATCTCCCGGGCACGCGCCAGGTACTCGCGCTTGTCGGTGAGGTACCAGGTCATGCGCACGATGTGCTCCGGGGTGGCACCCCCTTCGGCCAGCACCGCGCGCACGTTCAGCAGCGCCTGCCGCACCTGGGCCACGAGGTCCTCGCTCTCGAACTCGCAGGCCGCGTTCCAGCCGATCTGCCCGGCCACGTAGATCTGGCGGCCCTGCACGGACACGCCGTTGACATAGCCGCGCGGGGGCTTCCAGCCGGCGGGTTGCAGCACTTTCATGGAGCTTCTCCTGAGGGTCGGGCCGCTGATTCAGCCTGCCGGCTGGCGCAGCCTGAAGCGCTGCAGCTTGCCTGTCTCGGTGCGCGGCAGCGAGCTGCAGAACTCGATCTGTCGCGGGTACTTGTAGGGCGCGATGCTGGCCTTGACAAAATCCTGCAGCGCCTGCGCCATGCCGTCGTCGGCCGCCTCGCCCGGCTTGAGCACGACGAAGGCCTTGACGACCTGGCCACGTGCTTCGTCGGCCACACCGACCACGCCGCACTCGGCCACGGCCGGGTGCAGCAGCAAGGCGCTCTCGACCTCGGGCCCGGCGATGTTGTAGCCGCCGCTGATGATCATGTCGTCGGTGCGCGCCTGGTAGACGAAGTGACCCGCTTCATCGACCAGGTAGGCATCGCCGGTGTAGTTCCAGCCATCCTGAACGTAATGGGCCTGGCGCTCGTCGTCCAGGTACCTGCAGCCGGTGGGGCCCTTCACCGCCAGACGTCCGACCTGCCCCGGCGGCAGCGGCTGGCCGGCCTCGTCCATCACGCAGGCTCGGTAGCCGGGCACCGGCACGCCGGTGGCTCCCGGCCGCGCGTTCGCCTCGTCGGCTGAGATGAAGATGTGCAGCAGCTCGGTCGAACCGATGCCGTCGATGATCTGGATGCCGGTGGCCTGCCGCCAGAGCTGCCGCGTGGCCGCCGGCAGGGCCTCGCCGGCCGACACGCACTTGCGCAGGCTGGACAGGTCGTGCTGCCCCGGATGCGCCATCAGGTGATTGGCCATCGCGCGGTAGGAGGTGGGCGCGGTGAAGCACACCGTGGCGCGGTACTGCTCGATGGCCAGACCCAGTGCATCGGGCGATGCCTTCTCGATCAGCACCGTCGAGGCACCGATCGACATCGGGAACAGCAGCAGCCCGCCCAGCCCGAAGGTGAAGGCCAGCGGCGGACTGCCGATGAACACGTCGTCGACGGTAGCGCGCAACACATGCGGCGGCCAGCAGGCGCAGGCCGCCATCACGTCGCGGTGGAAGTGCATGGTGCCCTTGGGCACGCCGGTGGTGCCGCTGGTGAAGGCGATCAGGCAGGTGTCGTCGGCAGCGGTCGGCACGGCCTCGAAGTGCGGCGGCCGCCTGGCGCAGTGCGCTTCCAGCGACGATGCCGGGTCCATCGTGCCGGGCGCGCAGAAATGCAGCACGTGGCGCAGGGTGGGCGAGCCGGCGCGCGCCGCTGCCAGCTCGTCGGCCAGCCGCGCGTCGCACAGGGCATGCGTGACCTGCGCCTTGTCGATGATCTGCCCCAGCTCCTTGGCGCGCAGCAACGGCATGGTGCCAACCGCGATGCCGCCGGCCTTCACCACGCCGAACCAGCAGGCCGCCAGCATCGGGGAATTGGCGCCGCGCAGCAGCACCCGGTTGCCCGGCACCAGGCCCAGGTCGTCGACCAGCACGCGGGCGATGCGGTTGGCGCGTTGCTGAAGTTCGGCATAGGTCCAGCGGACGCCCTGCCCCTGCACGCACAGCCGGTCTCCGTCGCCCGCTGCCACGCGGCGGTCCAGCAAGGCCTCGGCGCAGTTCAACCGTTCGGGCAGCTGCAGCTCGGGCAGCTCGAAGATGAACTCCGGCAGCGCCTCGGGCGGCGGGAGGTGGTCTAGCGCGAAGGTGTCGACGTGGGCGCTGGTCGCCATGGCGGGCCTCGGGTTGGCGGAACAAGGACGCTGCAGACAAGCCCATTCTTCGGCGATATAGTTTGGTTGTCAACTATTTGGACCTGTTGCAAATGTCCCCGTCATCGCCGCTCCCGTCGATCGGTCCGGCGCCGGGCCCGGCGGCGCCCCGCACCAGGGGCGCGACCTATGATGGCGCCATGGACACGCTGCGTCTGTGGGACATCTCGCCGCCGGTGCACGCCGGCTCGCCGGTGTTCCCCGGCGACGCGGCCTACCGGCAGGCCTGGGCCGCGACGATCACGCCAGGCTGCCCGGTCAACGTCAGCACCCTCACGCTGTCTCCGCACACCGGCGCGCATGCCGACGCTCCGCTGCACTACGACCCCTCGGGTGCCGCGGCAGGCGCCCTCTCTCTGCGGCCCTACCTCGGCCGCTGCCGCGTCATCCACGCCATGGGCTGCGGGCCGCTGGTGCGCTGGCAGGATCTCGCCCACGCACTGTCGGGCCTGCCCCCGCGCGTGCTGGTGCGCACCTATGCCAACGCGCCGATCGACCGCTGGGACCCTCTTCTGCCCGCCTTCGCGCCCGACGCCGTCGAGCGTCTGGCCGATCTGGGCGTGCAGCTGATCGGCATCGACAGCGCCAGCATCGACCCCGCCGACAGCAAGAGCCTGGACAGCCACCAGGTCATCCGCCGGCGCGGGCTGCGCGTGCTGGAGAACCTGATGCTCGACGACGTGCCCGAAGGCGATTTCGAGCTCATCGCCCTGCCCCTGAAACTCATCACCGCCGACGCCTCGCCCGTGCGCGCCGTGCTTCGAGAACTGCCATGACCCGTGACGACGCCCTGGCGCTGGACGCCGCCGACCCGCTGGCACCCCTGCGCGAGCAGTTCGAACTGCCGCCGGGCGTGATCTACCTCGACGGCAATTCGCTCGGCGTGCTGCCCCGGGCCACGGCGGCGCGCGTGGCGGCGGTGGTGCAGCAGGAATGGGGCCAGGGACTGATCCGCAGCTGGAACGCCGCCGGCTGGATCACGCTGCCACAGCGCGTGGGCGACAAGATCGCGCGGCTGGTGGGCGTGGGCGCGGGCGAGCTGGTGGTGGCCGACTCCACCAGCGTCAACCTCTTCAAGGTCCTGAGCGCCGCGCTGAACATCGTGGCCGCAGACGCCCCGGAACGTCGCCGCATCGTCTCCGAGCGCAGCAACTTCCCGACCGATCTGTACATCGCCGAAAGCCTGGCCCGGGAGCGCGGATTCGAGCTGTTGCTGTGCGACGCCGATCAGCTGCCGGCGCACCTGGATCAGCGTGCCGCCGTGCTGATGCTCACGCACGTCAACTACCGCACCGGCCGCATGCACGACATGGCGGCGCTGTCGCGCGCCGCGCACGAGGCCGGCGCGCTGACGGTCTGGGACCTGGCCCACAGCGCCGGCGCCGTGCCGCTGTCACTGGCCAGCGACGGCGCCGACTTCGCCGTCGGCTGTGGCTACAAGTACCTCAACGGCGGTCCCGGCGCACCGGCCTTCGTCTGGGCGCACCCGCGCCATGCAGAACGCTTCTGGCAGCCGCTGGCCGGCTGGATGGGTCACGCCGCACCTTTCGAGTTCACGCCGGGCTACCGCCCGGCACCCGGCATCACGCGCTACCTGTGCGGCACGCCGGCCCTGCTGTCGCTGGCCGCGCTGGAATGCGGCGTCGACACGGTGCTGGCCGCCGGTCCGCTGGGCGGCATGGCGGCCCTGCGCGCCAAGTCGCTGGCGCTGACACGGCTGTTCGCTGAAAGGGTGTCGGCCACCTGCCCGATGCTCACGATGGCCTCCCCGCCCCTCGATGCCCAGCGCGGCAGCCAGGTCTGCTTCTCGCACCCCGAGCTGGGCTACCCGGTGATGCAGGCGCTGATCGCGCGCGGCGTGATCGGTGACTTCCGCGCTCCCGACATTCTGCGCTTCGGCTTCACGCCGCTGTACTCCCGCTTTGTCGACGCTTTCGATGCCGCCGAACACTTGCGCGAGGTGCTGGACACCGCCGAGTGGCGGCAGCCGGAATTCAACCAGCGCCACGCGGTGACCTGACATGGGACCGACCGACGACGCCGCGCCCAGCGGCTGCCCGATGCACGGCGCGGCGCGTGCTGCCGTGGCGGGGGAACACCACGGCGCGCAACTCGACTTCAGCGCCGACATGAGCTATGGCGACTACCTGCATCTCGATGCGGTGCTGAATGCACAGCAACCGCTGTCGCCCGACCACAACGAGATGCTGTTCATCGTGCAGCACCAGACCAGCGAGCTGTGGATGAAGCTGATGCTGCACGAACTGCGTGCGGCCATCGGCGCGGTGGCAGCCGACCAGCTGCCCACGGCCTTCAAGATGCTGGCGCGCGTCAGCAAGATCATGGAGCAGCTGGTGCACGCCTGGGACGTGCTGGCCACCATGACACCGCCCGAGTACAGCGCCATCCGCCCCTACCTGGCGCAGAGCAGCGGTTTCCAGAGCTGGCAGTACCGCTGCATCGAGTTCAGCCTGGGCAACAAGAACGCCGCGATGCTCAAGCCCCATGCCCATCGGCCCGACCTGCTGGCCCATGTCGAGGCCGCCTGGCGGGTGCCCTCGCTGTACGACGAATCCCTGCGCCTGCTGGCCCGCCGCGGCCTGCCGGTGCCGGCCGCTGCCATCGAGCGCGACTGGACCTTGCCGTACGAGCCGAGCGACGAGGTCGAGGCGGCCTGGCTGGCCGTCTACCGCTCGCCGCAGACGCACTGGGACCTCTACCAGCTGGGCGAGGAGCTGACCGACCTCGAAGACGCCTTCCGGCTCTGGCGCTTCCGCCACGTCACGACGGTGGAACGCGTGATCGGCTTCAAGCGCGGCACCGGGGGCACCAACGGCGTGGGCTACCTGCGCAAGATGCTCGACACGGTGCTGTTCCCGGAGATCTGGCGCCTGCGCACCGACCTGTAGGGGTCGTTCACCGAGGCGCGCCCATTTCCAGCGTCTCCTGCAGGCGGCGCAGCCGCGCCTGCTCGGTGTCCAGCGCACGGATGCGCTCGCGCAGCGTCTTGCGCTCGTCGTCCTTCTCGGCCTTCTTCAGCTGCGCTTCCAGCCGCTCGACCTCGCTGCGCGCGCGTTCGCGCTCGGTGCGCGTCCGGTAGACGTCCAGCCCGGCGCGGTGCCAGCGCTTGAAGCCTTCTTCGTCGAGATCGCGGCAGGCGCCGCGGTAGGCGTGGTTGCGCGAGCCTTCCGACCAGGCGGTGCGCGGGGTGCAGTAGGCCACCACGCCTTCGCGCCAGCCGGCGCGCCACATCGCCACGTCGGGCACGATGCCGACCTTGGCGCAGGACTTGGCGTGATCCTGCACACGATCGGGCGACTGGCCCAGCGTGCCGTCGCGTTGGCCGAGGTCCTTCCAGTCGACCAGGCGGCACTGGTCTTCGCTGAGCGTGGCGCAGCCGGCAAGCAGGACCGCGACGAACATGGCAACGAGGACGGATCGCATGGCGTCATTCTGCAGCAGCGGCCCGCGGCGCGGCAGGCCGCAGCGCCGCGCTGCAGGGCTCGCGCTCCTAGAATCAGGCATCCCTGCACGCCCTGGAGCCGTCCGATGGACACCCGCACCTCCCCCTTCCGACTGCGCATCGAACAACTGCGCGAGCGCATGTCCCGCGAGGGGGTGCATGCCGTGCTGGTGCCGTCCAGCGATCCGCACCTCAGCGAGTACCTGCCCGGTCGCTGGGCCGGACGGGAGTGGCTGTCGGGCTTCACGGGTTCGATGGGCACGCTGGTGGTCACGCCGGACCAGGCCGCCCTGTTCGCGGACAGCCGCTACTGGACGCAGGCCGAGACCGAGCTGGCCGGCAGTGGCATCGAGCTGGTGAAGATCCCCACCGGGGTCGCGCAGTGGCACATCGAGTGGCTGGCCACCCACGTGCCGGCCGGTTGCACGGTGGCGGTCGACGGCCAGGTGCTGGGCCTGTCGATGGCGCAGGCGCTGGCGGCCGCGCTGGCCAGGGCAGGCGTCTCGCTGCGCACCGGCGGCGACGTGATCGACGCCGTCTGGCCCGACCGCCCCTCCCTGCCGGCGCAGCCGGTCTACGAACACCGCGCCCCGCACGCCACCCGCACGCGCGCAGCGAAGCTGGCCGCCGTGCGCGAGGCGATGGCCCGGCACGGCGCCACGGCGCACTTCGTGTCCACCGTCGACGACATCGCCTGGATCACCGGCCTGCGCGGCAGCGACGTGGACTACAACCCGGTGTTCCTGGCACACCTGCTGTTGACCGCGGACGCGGCCACGCTGTTCGTCGGCGAAGGCAAGATCGACGCTGCACTGCAGGCCGCACTGTCCGCCGACGGCCTGCACCTGGCGCCCTATGGCGCGGCCGCCACCGCGCTGGCGGCGCTGGCCCCGGGCCAGGTGCTGCTGGTCGACCCCAAGCGCGTGACGCTGGGCCTGCGCGAGGCCGTGGCCGCTGGCGTGAAGGTGGTCGAGGCCATCAACCCGAGCACGCTGCTGAAGAGCCGCAAGACCGTCGAGGAGGCCGCCCACGTGCGCGAGGCCATGGCCGAGGACGGCGCGGCGATGTGCGAGTTCTATGCCTGGTTCGAAGCAGCGCTGGGGCGCGAGCGCATCACCGAGATCACGATCGACCAGAAACTCTCTGCCGCCCGCGCGCGCCGCACGGGCTTCGTCGGGCTGAGCTTCGCCACCATCGCCGGCTTCAACGCCAACGGCGCGATGCCGCACTACCGGGCCACGCCCGACAGCCATGCCGTCATCGAAGGCGACGGACTGCTGCTCATCGACAGCGGTGGCCAGTACCTGGGCGGCACCACCGACATCACGCGCGTCTGGCCCATCGGCCGCGTGAGCGCGGCGATGAAGCGCGACTACACCCTGGTGCTCAAGGGCACGATGGGCTTGTCGCGCACGCGCTTCCCGCGCGGCACGCTGAGTCCGGCGCTCGACGCCATCGCCCGCGCGCCGCTGTGGGCCGAAGGCATCGACTTCGGCCACGGCACCGGTCACGGCGTGGGCTATTTCCTGGCCGTGCACGAGGGCCCGCAGTCCATCAGCAAGGCGCCGGCCGAGCCGCACATGGCGATGGAGCCGGGCATGATCACCAGCATCGAGCCAGGCGTCTATCGGGCGGGCCAGTGGGGTGTCCGCATCGAAAACCTGGTGCTCAACGTGCCGGCGGCCACGGCCGAAGACGGCGGCTTCGGCGAGTTCCTCGAGTTCGAGACGCTGACGCTGTGTCCGATCGACACGCGCTGCATCGACCTTTCGCTGCTGCGCCCCGACGAGATCGCCTGGCTCAACGGCTACCACGCCCGGGTGCGCCAGCAACTCGCCCCCCGCCTGAGCGGCGACGCGCTGGCCTGGCTGAACACCCGCACCGAGCCGATCTGACCGTGGCCAGCGGCCCAGGCTCCAGCGCACCAGGCGCCGCCCTGGGCATCGACCTGGGCGGCACCAAGATCGAGGCCTTGCTGCTCGACCCCGACGGGCGCGAACGCTGGCGGCGGCGCATCGCCACGCCGGCCGGCAGTTATGCGGGCACGCTGGCGGCGGTGGCCGACCTGGTGCGTGCAGCCCGCAGCGAAGCGCAGGCCGAGACCCTGAGCATCGGCCTGGGCACGCCCGGCAGCCTGACGCTGGACGGCGTGATGAAGAACGCCAACTCCACCTGCCTGAACGGCATGCCGCTGCAGCGCGATCTCGAAGCCCTGCTCGGCCAGCCGGTGCGCCTGGCCAACGACGCCAACTGCCTGGCCCTGTCCGAAGCCACCGACGGCGCGGCGGCAGGCGCCGAGGTGTCGTTCGCCGTCATCCTGGGCACGGGCGTCGGCGCCGGCATCACGGTGCGCGGCCAGACGCTGACCGGCCCCAACCGGCTGGCCGGCGAGTGGGGCCACAACCCGCTGCCCTGGCTGGACCCCCACGAGCCCTGCCCCGCCTGTTACTGCGGCCAGCGCGGCTGCAACGAGACCCTGCTCAGCGGTCCGGCCCTGGCCGCCGACCATCAGCGCGAAACCGGCCAGGCGCTGACGGCGCCAGAGATCCACCAGCGCGCCAGCGAAGAAGGCGATGCCGACTGCGCCGCCACGCTGGAGCGCCACGCGAACCGCCTGGCGCGCGCGCTGGCTGCCATCATCAACGTGCTCGACCCCGATGTCATCGTGCTGGCCGGCGGACTGTCGAACATGCCGCACCTGTACACCCGCGTGCCGGCGCTCTGGGCGCAATGGGTGTTCTCGGGCGGCGTGCGCGACGCCGTGCGCACCCGCCTGGTACCCAGCCGGCATGGCGACGCTTCGGGCGTGCGCGGCGCGGCCTGGCTCTGGTCTACATCTGTCTGAAGACGTGCAGGAAGCTGCGGCTCACGGCCAGCACCTCGGGCCGGTCGCGCAGGTGCAGTTCGGCCGTCTCGTTGGCGCCTCTGACCACCTGGGCCACATGGCGCAGGTTGACGATGGTCGAGCGGTGGATCTGCACGAAGCGCTCGGCGTCGAGTTCGTCGCCCAGCTCCTTGATGCTCCTGCGGATCACCGCCTCGCCGCCGCTCCACACCACCAGGGTGTACTTCTCGTCGGAGCGCAGGAAGACCACCTCGTCCACCGGGATCAGCCGCAGGGTGTTGCCCGAGGAGGCCTTGATCCACTGCAGGGGCTGGCGGCGCGGCGATCCCGGGCCCAGGCCTTGGGCCAGCTGCTCCATCACCGTCTTCAGCGCGGCCATCCCGGCCACCGATACCGCCGGACCCGGGCCGGCCAGACGGGCCTTCAATCGTTGCACGGTGGCAGCCAGCCGATCTTCGTCGAAGGGCTTGACGAGGTAGTCGATGGCGCCGTGCTCGAAGGCCTGCACCGCGTACTGCTCGAAGGCGGTGACGAAGACGATCTGCGCCCGGCCGGCGATGGCGCGCGCAGCCTCCAGGCCAGTCAGCCCGGGCATGTGCACGTCCAGGAAGACGACGTCGGGCGCGAACTCGTCGAACAGCGCGAGCGCCTCCCGGCCATTGCGCGCCTGCGCCGCCACCTCGAGTTCGGGCCACAGGACCTGCAGGTGCAAGGCCAGGCGCTCGCGCAGCAGGGGTTCGTCGTCGGCGATCAGGGCGCGGTGCGGCATGGGCGGCAGGACGCGGTTCAGGCGGCCGTGGGCACGACGATTTCAGCGCGCACCCCATGTGGTGCGACCTCGCTGAGCTGCAGGCTGGCCGCCGGGCCGTACAAGGCCGCCAGGCGCGCGTTCAGGTTGGCCAGGCCCGTGCCCGCCGGGGCGACGGGGTCCAGGCCGACACCGCTGTCCTGCACCCACAGGTGCAGCGGCGCCCCCCGTCCTGCGCAACGCGCACCCACGTCGATGCGGCCGCCAGCCTCGCTGGGGTCGATGCCGTGTCGCACCGCGTTCTCCACCAGGGTCAGCAGGCTCAGCGGCGGCAAGCGCAAGGCTCCGAGCAAGGGATCGACATCGATGGCGAAGCTCAGGCGGTCCGGCATGCGCAGCTGCATCAGTTCCAGGTAGGCCCGTGTCCGGGCCAGCTCGTCGGCCAGTGTCGGCGCCGTGCCCTGCGCGTGCGGCATCGCGGCCCGCAGGTAGGCGATCAGGCTCTTGAGCACCTGCGGCGCACGTGGCGAATTCGCCTCCACCAGCGCCTGCACATTGGCCAGCGTGTTGAACAGGAAGTGCGGCTCGATCTGCGCCTGCAGCAGTGCGAGCTGCGCGTCCACCGCCTGCTTGGCCAGCCGGCTGCGTTCCAGTTCGAACTCCAGCGCCTGCGAGCGCGCCCGCGCCTCGCGCTCACGCAGCTGCGCAGTGAGCGTGATCACCAGGCCCAGCACCAGCCCGGTGCCGGCGAAGATGAAAAAACCCATCACGCGCGCCGGGTTGTCCATCAGCGCCGAGACGCTGCCACCTACCGCCACGAGATAGACGGCGAAGGAGGCTGCGGGAGCCGCCAGGCCCACCGCCACCACGGTGAGCAGCCAGCGCGGCAGCCAGGCCGGCAACCATCGCTCGGGCACGCGCTGCACCCCGATGAAGACCAGCAGCATCACCATCGACAGGAACAGCGCGCGGGCCAGCAGCTCGCTGAACGGTGTCATGAAGAAGGGCGCGAACATCACCGCCGCGGCAATGCCGAAGCCCATGGCCACGCCCAGGCTGCCCAGGTTCAGCGAGGCCAGCACGCGCGCGGTCCGGCTCGGTGGGTCGGCGTGTTGGGGACTCTGCACGTCGGCACGATAGCTCGCCGGGGGCCGCGACAGCAAGCCGGCACACCCGACGTGCGACGAGCGGCGGAAAAGCGCGCGCAGGCGGCGGAATCCGCCGACCGCGCGGCCGAGGCCGCGCGGCAGCGGGGATCAGACCGCGGCGCGGACCACCGGCGCGTTCAGCGCCTGGCGAAGCATCAGGGCACTTTCCCGAAGATGCGCCTTGCCTTCGGCATCCAGCGTCGAGCCGGGGCGCTTCAGGCGCCTGTCGATGCGCGACAGCAGCTGCTGTGCGTCGTCGCGCAGCAGGCTGCGCACATCGGCGCGCTGCGTGCCCGCGGGGCGCAGCAGCGTGGCAGCCACGCGGGTGGCGTGCTCGCGCTGCAGCTCGCGCCGGGCGGTGCTGAGCGGCGCACCCGTGGCCAGCTCGGTCCATACGTCACCCGACAGACGCCCGTACAGCTCAGACAGGCGGAAGGCCTCGTCGCCGCGTTCGACCTTGCCCACGCTGTCCAGCACGCGGCCAGCCACGGTGTCGCTCATCAGGTAGCCCAGCACGGCGCGCTGCAGGTCGAGCAGGCGCTGTTGAACGGGGTAGTCGGTGGGCAGGCCGGGCACTTCCAGGCGGTCCATGAAGTCGGGAGCCAGCCGACGCTGCAGTCCGGGCGACAACGCCAGCGCTTCGAGTGACAGCACTTCCCTGGCGATGAGGTCCAGCGCGCGTCGCTGCACGTCGGGCGCCACCGGCTGCAGCGGGTCGCGCCCGGTGCCTGGGAAGTCGCGCAGGGTGCGCACTCCGCCCACGTGGCGCACCAGCACGCCCACGGCGCGCGTGACGTCGGTCAGTGCATACGCCAGCGAGCGACGCAGCACCGCATAGTCGCGATCGCCGGGCAGCACGCGCGTTTCCTGCCGTTGGAACAGGTCGCGCGCGATCGCCAGGCGCTTCTCGGCGAAGGCCAGCGGATCGGCACCCAGGTCCCATTGCAGCGTCTCGGGATCGATGGCGAAGCTGCTGTCTTCGTCGCTGCCGTAGGCCAGGTGGGGCTCGGCGCTGCGCGACGCCACGCGCAGCAGTTCCAGCTCGGCCTCGGCAGGCGACAGCGTCGCCGGCAGCGTCTTGTAGGCGTATTCGATGGCCCAGTAGTCGTAGGGGCCCAGCGTGGTCTGGAACGGCAGGCCGCCGGTCTGACCCGGCCGCGGCAGGTTGATGGCGTTGTACTCCATCACCGAGGCCGAGGTGCCGTTGGCGCGCGTGAACTCGACGTCGGCGAGCTGGGCCTCGGTATAGGCGCGCGAGGCGCGGAAGTTGTGGCGCAGGCCGAGCGCGTGGCCCGCCTCGTGCATCACGGTGTCCTTCAGGTAGTCCAGCACGAACTGCTGTGCCACCGGGTCGCCGGGCTCGAGCTGCGCGCGAGCCTCGAGCACGTCGAGCGCATAGGACAGTTGCTCGCCAGCCAGCGAGCCGTGCATGCAGGCCGCGGCGCCTGCCAGCCGGCCGCCGGGCGCGAAGGGTGAGCCGAAGGCCGCGGCCAGCGCGGCGAATTCGGTGGCCGAGCCGTCCATCGGCTCGGCCGTCCGGCCCGCCGACAACACCTGTGCTCGCGTGGCGCGGATGCTGCGCGAGGCCAGGCTCTCGATGGCGATGTCGGCGTCGAGGATCTCGCCGCTGCGCGGGTCGACGTGGGTTGGCCCGATGGCGGAAAAGGCGGCATCGCCGTTGGTCATCCAGCGCACCGAGGCATAACCGGCGTCCAGGGTGTCGAAGGCGGCGTCGTCGGGTTGCTGCTGCACGACGATGGCGTCCTTGAAGCCGATCTTCTCGAAAGCCTTGTTCCACTCCAGCAGGGCCGCGCGAATGGTGTCGCGGTAGGCCAGCGGCACGTTGCGGTCGATCCAGAAGGTGATGGGCTGGACCGGCTCGGTCAGCTCGGCCGCCGGGTCCTTCTTCTCGAGCCGCCAACGGTTGACGTAACGCTGCCGGGGGGTGTGCGCCAGGTCGTCGCTGAAGTCCAGCACCGTGGTGCTGAAGTGGCCGATGCGGGCGTCGGCCTTGCGCGGCACCATCGGCTTGGCCGGCAAGGGCGCCAGCGAGAAGTGCTGGCCGATGAGCAGGCTGCGGGCGTCGGGCAGGTACTTGGGAATCTGGGAGGCCTGCACGCCAGGAAGCCCCGGCGCCGGGCCGCCGTTGACGCTGCCGGTGTAGTAGTGGCTCTCGGTCTCGATCACCGTGGCCTGCTGCGAACCCCGCACGGCCGTGATCGTGGTGTTGCTGCGGTCCAGTCCATAGCCCTGACGGAACGCGCGCTGCAGCTGCATGCCGATGCCCTGCAGGTCGGGCAGGAACAGCGCGCCGGCATCGACCAGCACGCTCTTGCGCTCAGGGTGCGGCTGGCTGGCCACCGGCGTGCTGGACAACAGGCTGGCGGAATAGGCGCTGGCCACGGCGCGCGCCTCCGGCGTGCCGGGCTTGACGGTGACGTCGACGTTGCGCGCCTGCAGGCGCACGGTGTTGAACACGCGGACGAACTCGACGATCTGCGTGCCGCCGGCACCATTGATGGGAAACCCCATCAGGCCGCCGAGCAGGAAACCCTCGCCGATGCCGCTGCGGATCTTGGGCGACAGCAGGAAGGGCTGGCCCAGTTGCTGCGGCGCGAGTTCGATCCAGACCTTGTCGTCCTTCTGCCACAGCACCAGCGGCCCTTCGATGCGACGCGCGTCGCGCAGGACGGCGGCAAACGGCGGTGGGCCGGCCGCAGGCGGTGCAGCGGCGGCTGGAGGCGCCGCGGGCGCCGTGGCGGCCGCGGGTCGGGCCGCGGCGGGCCCGGGAGGGGCTGCGGCGGTCAGGGTCCCCGAGAGCATCGACGAAAACGATGCCGCAGGGGAGGCGGTGGAAGGGGTCGTGCCCGAAGCCGTGCCGACCGCGGCCGCGCCTGCCGGCGCCGTGGCGCAGCCCGACAACAGGACCGACGTCGCGCCCGCCAGCAAGGCCAGCCCGCAAGCCAGGGAACGGGGAAACGTCATGCGCATGGTGAGCTGCCACCGGGTTGCCGCGGATGCGGCCGAACCGGCTCATCCTCAGATCATTGTGGGCCAAAGGACTGCGGCGCGCAGCAACGCAGCCAAGTCCGCTGGCCTGACAGGGCCGGCAAACGGGTCGTCCTTCACGCCGGCCGCCGCCGTGTCAGGCGGCGTGGGACTTGCGCGGTCTCCAGCTCGGTACGCCACGGTCGCGGCGCACCCTCCAGCACGACAGGGTCCAGGCCCCGACGCCCTGCCACAGGGCCAGCCACACCACGGCAGGTCCCAGGCTCTGCCCAGCCGCCAGCAGCGCCAGAACGGCGCCGGTGTTGGCGGCTGCGCCCAGTTCGCGGACCGAACGTTCGCTGCCGCCCGTGAGCTGCACCCCAGCCGACGTCCAGCGCAGGAGCCCACCGGCCCCGATGCCGCAGCCCCCGACGTAGGCTCCCCACAGTGCCACCCCCGACTGCCGGCCCTGGCGGCCAGCGCAGAGCGCCACCAGCAGCAGCAGCGCGCAGGCCGGCACCACCAGATGCGGCGCCAGCGAGACCACCACCGATGCCGCCAGCGCGCCACAGCCGGCGGCCGTCAGGGTGGCACCGAGCGACAAGCCCGCACCGCCCGCCCGGTCACGTTGCAGGCCCCGGGCCGCGCAGAGGTCACCCAGCGCGACCGGCAGCTTGACCGCCAGCAAGGCCGCAGGCATCGGCAGACCCAGGGCAGCCAGCAGAGGCAGCGCCAGGCCCGCACCCAGGCCGGTGGCCGACGACACGCCGCCCACGGCGAAGCCGACCACGGCCAGCAGCGCGACAGCAGCGGGATCGAGGCCGGGCTGCATCATCGGCCCGGCAGCCCGAAAGCGGCCGCATCGGCTGCGTGGCGCAGCGGGGCCATCACGAAACCCTGCAGGCCCTGGGCGCGAAGCTGCGCCGCCGACAGGTGCAGGAACACGTGGTAATTGCGGCTGGACAGCGGTGTCGGCTGCGGTCCGAAGACCCGGGGCAGCGACGTCGTGTGCAATTCGATGGCCACGTTCCCGGAACCCGGCAGCGACGCCACGGTGTGCACACGGATCAGCCCGGTCGCAGGCTGGGCGGCGCCCGTGCGCAGGGGGTGCACGACCAGCGCCAGCCGGTTCTCGGTCGTGCCCGGCGTCTCGGCGATCATCGTGTGGCGAGGCTTCAGCGCGTCGTCGCCGGCCTGACGGTAGACGTCCAGGGCCGTCGATCCGCCCACTGGCCAGGACCGGCAGGTCAGCGCCTTCAGATCACACGCCGTCGCGTGCGCCGCCACCGGCAGCGGCAGCAGCAAGGCGCCCAGGTTCGATACCAGCGACGCGAACACACTGCCGGCCACGGCCAGGCCGGCGGCGCCGATGACGAGCCGTCTCGTCCATCGCTGGCGCCCGTCCTGTGCGCGCCAGGCCCAGGCGCCGAGCAGCGCCAGCAGGGCCAGCGTGCTGGCGAACCCTCCGATCGCCTCGCTGCCCGGTTCGTCGACGAAAGCGGTCCACCAGGCCAGGTAGCCGAGGCCAGCCGGCAGGGCTGCCGTCAACAGTCCGCGGCGCCAGGCCTGCGGCGCGTCGCCCAGCAGCAGCAGCATGAACACCAGACCGAACAGCGCGGGCCCGAAGCGGTAGGTCAGCGGACCACCGTCCAGGCTGGTCTTGATGCACGACCAGGCACAGAAGGCGAAGAACACGACGCCGGCCGCACCGCAGCGCCGGTACACCGCCGGCAGCAGCCAGATCGTGCCGATGAGAGCCAGGATGCAGCCCGCGGCACAGGCCGCCACCACCTCCGGCGACACGGCGCCCGCCAGCGCCGACCCGATGTCGTAGCTCGGCGCCAACCCGTGCAGCAGACCTGCCGCCAGCGCATGGAGTGCCGCCTTTCCGGTGTGCGAGTGCAGCAGGTAGCTGTAGCTGTTGTCGGCGCCCTGCCAGTGGTAGAAGGGCACGCTGGCGGGGAAGCCCGCATCACGCGCCAGGGCGAGGTGTGCGGCCAGGTTCGCGCCGTGCGCCAGCAGCACGCCGGCGGTCAGCACCACAGCGCAGGTGCGCAGCAGGGCCAGTGACTGCGCATGAACGGGCACGGCCCAGCGCAGCGCGCAAGCCACCACGAAGGCCAGCGTGGCCACGGCGGCACCGCTGGACGTGCTGTGGAACAGCGGATCGGCCACGGCCTTGGCCCACACGGCCGCCAGCGGCGAAGCCCAGATCAGTCCGATGGCGGCCAGTGCCGCGGCAGCGCAGAGCAAGGCGCGCACCGTGGCACCGCCGACGTGGCCACGAGCAGCCGGCACCGGAGCTTGCGGGCCGACCGCCGGATCGTGCGGCGCGCCCGCCGCTGCGCTGGGAACGATCAGCCGGATCGGCCCGATCGGCCTGATCAGTAAGCGGGCGAGGCGGTCCATGTCACGCCGCTGCCGCTGTTGGTGATGGTGACGCTGCGACCCGAGGCGGTCTCGAAGCTGATGGTGTTGCTGGCCGTGCAGGCCGTCTGGCCGGCATCGGCGAACACGCTCTCCCTCAAGGACGCCAGCGCGATGTGGTGGCCCTGCCAGGGCGGATCCCGGCCGATCATCTGGTCGACGTTGTCGCAGCGCGTGATGTTGAACAGCGACATCTGGTAAGGCGAGGTGTAGCCGGCGTTGTGCAGCAGCCCGGTGGCATGCGCCATCGAATAGGCGCTCTTCAGCGCCCCGACCCAGCTGGCGATGGCAGCCTGCTCGGCCTTGCCGCGCAGGTCGGCGTAGCGCGGAAACGCCACGGCCGCCAGCACGCCCAGGATCACGATGACCACGACGAGTTCGATCAAGGTGAAGCCGCCGCTGCGCCGGCGAGGCATGGCTCTCGCGAGCAGAGCACCGGAACGATCATTCATGAGGACCCCTTGCAACCATCACCGGTTGTCGGTCGGAGGTCGTCAGAACTTGAATGCGAGATCGACCCGATCAGGGCAGGCCGGTGTCGCAACGCACGTCAGCCCGGGCGGGACAGCGTCTGCACGTAGTCGTGCATGGCGGTGTGCAGGGTCGAGACCCGCCATTCGACCGGCTTGTCGCCGAAGGTCAGCGCCGTACGCCGCACCTGCAGCACCGGCGTGCCGGGTGCCAGGCCCAGCACCCGGGAAGCACCGCGGTCGGCCGCCAGCGCGCGTGCGCGTTCCACGGCGCGCACCACGGTGATGCCGAATTCCGACTGGTACAGCTGGTAGATGGTGCCCGGCCGCTCGCGCAGGCGCTTTTCGGTCAGGCCCTTGAACAGCAGCGCCGGCAGCATCAGCACATCGTGCACCACCGGGCGACCCTGCAGCAGCAGCCGGTTCTCGACGTGAAAGGCCGGCTCGCCGGCGCGCAGCGACAGCGCGGCAGCGGCTTCTTCGTCGAGCCGTGTGCGCTCGAAGGACAGCAACTCGACGGTGGGCACCTCGCGCAGCCCGTCGGAGCGTTCGACGTGGAAGAACTGGAACAGGAAACGATCCGCACTGTGCGTCGCCACGAAGGTGCCCCGGCCCTGCCTGCGCACCACGATATGCTCTGCCACCAGTTCGTCGACCGCATGGCGCACCGTGCCCACCGAGACACCGAAGGCCTGGCCCAGCGCAGCCTCGTTGGGCAGCGACTCGCCCGGCGCCAGGCGGCCGGCCTCGATGGCCTGCAGCAGCGCGCGCTTTACCGCACGGTACAGCGGCATGCCGGCGGCCTCGGGCGGGATGGGGTCGAACAGCAGGGCCGACATGAATCCATTGTGCAGCGCATCAGCCTGGTCATGCAAGTCATATAAATGACCTGATTGACAGCCTCGCGCAGCCCGCTAGCATCCGCCTTCGCCGCTGCCATCCCGATGCAGCCAGGAGCAAAGCTTATGAATCATTTCGTACTGCACGACGCCAAGGACACCGTGGCCGTGGTCGTCGTCGAAGGCGTCAAGGCCGGCATGTCGCTGAACGGCTGGATCATGGACGAAGACCGCATGATCCAGATCGAGTGCAAGCAGGACATTCCCATCGGCCACAAGATCGCGCTGAAGGACATGGCCGCAGGTGACACGGTGTGGAAGTACGGCATCGACATGGGCAAGGTCGTGGCCCCGATCCAGGTCGGGCAGCACGCGCACGTCCACAACATCAAGACGAAAAGATGGTGATGACAGCCACCCCCGAGGCGGCTTGACGCCGCCTCCCCCTCAAGGGGGCGGCCCCGGCGGACCGGCGAAGCCGGATCCGCGGCGCCCGCTTGATGAATGACGCTTGCTGCGCTCGCGTCAACTCCGCACAACAAAGGACTTTCATGAGCATCATCAGCAAAGACACCACCTTCCTCGGCTACCGGCGCGAGAACGGGCGCGTGGGCGTTCGCAACCACGTCATCATCCTGCCGCTGGACGACCTGTCCAACGCGGCGGCCGAGGCCGTGGCGCACAACATCAAGGGCGCCCTGGCGATTCCGCACCCCTACGGTCGCCTGCAGTTCGGCGCAGACCTCGAACTGCACTTCCGAACCCTCATCGGCACCGGCTGCAATCCCAATGTCGCGGCGGTGGTGGTGATCGGCATCGAGGACAGCTGGACGAAGAAGGTGGTCGACGGCATCGCCACCACCGGCAAGCCCGTGGTCGGCTTCGGCATCGAAGGCCACGGCGACCACGAGACCATCATGAAGGCCAGCAAGGCCGCGCGCGAATACGTGCAGTGGGCCAGCGAGAAGCAGCGCGAGGTCTGCCCCATCTCGGAGCTGTGGGTCTCCACCAAGTGCGGCGAGAGCGACACCACCAGCGGCTGCGGCGCCAACCCGACCGTGGGCAACGCCTTCGACAAGCTGCACCCGCTGGGCAACTACCTGTGCTTCGGCGAAACCAGCGAGATCACCGGCGGCGAGAAGATCGTCGTCGAGCGCTGCAAGACGCCCGCCGTGGCCGAGCAGTTCATGTTCATGTTCAACCGCTACCAGGACATGATCAACCGCCACAAGACCAGCGACCTGTCGGACAGCCAGCCGACCAAGGGCAACATCGCCGGCGGCCTGACCACCATCGAAGAGAAGGCGCTGGGCAACATCCAGAAGATCGGCAAGAAGTGCACGGTCGACGGCGTCATCGACAAGGCCGAAATGCCCACCCATCCGGGCCTGTGGTTCATGGACTCGTCCAGCGCGGCGGCCGAGATGGTGACGCTGTGCGCCGCTTCGGGTTACGCCGTGCACTTCTTCCCCACCGGCCAGGGCAACGTCATCGGCAACCCCATCCTGCCGGTCATCAAGATCTGCGCCAACCCGCGCACCGTTCGCCTGATGAGTGAGCACGTCGACGTCGACACTTCCTCGCTGCTGCAGCGCGGCATCACGCTCGACCAGGCCGGCGACCAGCTGCTCGACTGCATGCTGCGCACGGCCAACGGCCGCCTCACCGCCGCCGAGGCGCTGGGCCACCGCGAGTTCGTGCTGACGCGCCTGTACGAAAGCGCCTGATCTCGCGACCGCGCCGGCAGCCCCACGGGCCGCCGGCGCCAGAATCGCATGTCCGCGGCGCCCTTCTCCCGGCGCCGCTTTCCTTTGTGACGGAACTTCCGGGCGGGACCTTTCGATGCGCATCGTCATCACCGAATTCATGGATGAACGCGCCGTCGCGCAGCTGCAGGCTGCGCACGACGTGCTGTACGACCCCAAGCTGGTGGACGATGCGCCCCGCCTGCTGGCCGAAGCCGCGAAGGCCGACGCCATCGTGGTGCGAAACCGCACCCAGGTGCGCGGCGATCTGCTGGCCGCACTCGGCCGCTGCAAGGTGGTGGGTCGCCTGGGCGTGGGGCTGGACAACATCGACGTGCCGGGCTGCGAGTCGCGCGGCATGCAGGTCATCCCGGCCACCGGTGCCAACGCGCTGAGCGTGGCCGAATACGTGGTCACCACGGCGGCGATGCTGCTGCGCGGGGCCTACGTGTCCACGGCCGACGTGGCCGCTGGCAAGTGGCCGCGCAATGCGCTGTCGAACGGCCGCGAGATCGGCGGCAAGACGCTGGGCCTGATCGGCTTCGGCGGCATCGGCCAGCTGACCGCGAAACTGGCCCGCGGCCTGGGCATGCAGGTCATCGCCTTCGACGCCATGATGGACCAGGACCATCCGGCCTTCGCCCAGGGCCAGGTTCGCAGTGCGGGGCTGGAAGAGGTCATCAAGATGGCCGACGTGGTCAGCCTGCACGTGCCGCTGGTCGACTCCACGCGCGGCCTCTTCGACGCGTCGCGCATCGCATCGATGAAGAAGGGCGCGGTGCTGATCAACACGGCGCGCGGCGGCATCGTCGACGACGCAGCGCTGGCCGCGGCCCTGAAGTCGGGTCACCTGGGCGGCGCCGCCATCGACGTCTTCGACACCGAGCCGCTGCCCGCTTCGGCCCACTTCGAAGGCTGCCCCAACCTCGTGCTCACCCCGCACATCGCCGGCGTGAGCGCCGAGTCGAACACGCGTGTGAGCTTCCTCATCGCCGACAGGCTGCTGCAGGCCCTGACATCATGACCGTCGTCTCCCTGACCGATCTCACGGCGCGCGTGGCCGCGCAGTTGCAACGCGCCGGCGCCGGCGAAGCCATGGCGATGACCACGGCGCGCGGGCTGGTGCTGGCCGAAGCGCAGGGCCTGGGCTCGCACGGCCTGAGCCGCGTGGCGCAGTACGCCACGCACCTGAAGAACGGACGCGCCAACGGCCAGGCCGTGGCCACCGTGGCGCGCCGCAAGGGCGGCGCCCTGCTCATCGACGCCCAGGAAGGTCTGGCCTTCCCCGCCTGCGAACTGGCCGTGGCCGAGGCGGTGATTGCGGCGCGCACGCAGGGCGTGGCCTTCGCCGGCGTGGCCAACAGCCACCACTGCGGCGTGGTGGTCGACCACCTGCGTCCGGCTGCCGCGGCCGGCATGGTGGCGCTGGGCTTCGCCAATTCGCCGGCCGCCATGCCGGCCGCCGGCGGCAAGCACCCGATCTTCGGCACCAACCCGGTGGCCGCGGTGTTCCCGCGCCGCCACGGCGATCCGCTGATGATCGACCTGAGCCTGAGCGAAGTGGCGCGCGGCAAGCTGATGGTGGCGGCCAAGCAGGGCAAGCCCATCCCGCACGGCTGGGCGCTCGACGCCGCGGGCGAGCCGACCACCGACCCGCAGGCCGGCCTGACCGGTTCGATGCTGCCCATCGGCGCCATGACCAGCCCCAAGGGCGCGATGCTGGCCCTGGTGGTCGAACTGCTGGTCACCGCGCTGGTCGGTTCGCAGTTCGGCTTCGAGGCCAGCAGCTTCTTCGTCGACGAAGGCAACCGGCCGCGCATCGGCCAGGCCTTCATCGTGATCGATCCGGGCGCGCTGGCCGGCAGCGACAGCTACCTGGACCGCGTGGAAGTGCTGGTGGCCGAGATGCTGCGCGACGACGGCGTGCGCCTGCCCGGCGCTCGGCGCGAGGCCCTGCGGCGCCAGGCCGAGGCGCAGGGCATCGACGTGCCCGACACGCTGCTGTCGGCCTGGGCTGCGTGATGCAGGCCGTGCGCCTGGCCTGCGTCGGCCATGCGTCACTGGACCACGTCTTCGAGATCGAGGCCTTCGCTGCGCGCCCGAGCAAGACACCGGCGCGGCGCTACCGCATGCAGGCCGGCGGCATGGCCTTCAACGCCGCGGTGGCAGCCAGCCGGCTGGGCGCGGCGGTGCGCATGATCGGCCGCGTGGGCGAAGACAGCGCGGCCGACTTCCTGCGCGAGCGCCTGGTGCAGGAGCGCATCGACCCGGCGGGCCTGCAGACGGTGCCGCACAGCGGCACTTCGGTCTCGGCGGTGGTCGTCGACCAGCTCGGCCAGCGGCAGATCTTCAACCACCGGGGCAACGCGCTGGTGCGGGCCCATGCGCTCGACCTCAGCCAACTCGAAGGTGCGGCCGCGTTGCTGGTCGACCCGCGCTGGGTGGCCGGCGCCGAGGCGGCACTGATCTGGGCGCGCCAGCACGGCGTGCTGTCGGTGCTGGACGCCGATGTCGCTCCCGCGGCCGACCTGCGCCGGCTGGTGCCGCTGGCGCGCTGGGCCGTGTTCTCGGAGCCGGGCCTGGCCTGCTGGGCGCCCGGGCAGGACACGCCGGCCGCATTGCGCGCCGCCTGCCGGTTGGGCAACGAGGTCGCCATGGTGACCTGGGGCGAACACGGCAGTTGGCGCAGCATGGGCGGCGCCGAGCCGGTGCACGAGTCCGCACCCGCCGTGGTGGCGGCCGACACCACCGCCGCCGGCGACGTCTTCCATGCCGCCCTGGCCGTGGCGCTGGCCGAAGGCAGCCCGGCCGACGATGCCGTGCGCTTCGCCAGCGCAGCGGCGGCCTTCAAGTGCGAGCGCGGCGCGGGTGCGCTGGGCGCGCCAACACGCCATCAACTCGAGGTCTGGCTGAGCGCCAGGAATGCATGATCTCCACACCGACTCCCGGCAAGACCTGGGGCCTGCGCCGCCTGGCCGATCCGCAGGGCCTTTTCTCGATGGTCGCCATCGACCAGCGGCCGCCCATCGAACAGCTGGTGGCCAAGGCGCGCGGCATCCCGCGCGGCGAGGTGAGCTTCGCCGACCACGTGGCCTGCAAGCGCTGGCTGGCGCGCGCGCTGGCGCCACACGCCAGCGCCATGCTGGTCGACCCCAACTACGGCTATCCGGCCAGTGCCGACCTGTTGCAGCCGCAGCGCGGCCTGCTGCTGACGCTGGAAGACCACCGCTTCGACGACACGCCCGGCGGCCGGCGCAGCCGGGCCATCGACGGCTGGTCGGTGGCGCAGATCCGCCGCCTCGGGGCCGACGCCGTGAAGCTGCTGGCCTGGTACCGGCCCGACGCCAGCGAAGAAGTGCTGGAGCACCAGCACCGCTTCGTGCGCGATGTGGGCCGCGCCTGCCGCGAGCATGACATCGCCTTCATCTTCGAGCTGCTGACCTACCCCTTCCCCAGTGGCCCCGACAGCCTGCGCGACTACGTGGAAGACCCGGCCAAGCCGCCGCAGCGCGTGGTGGACTCGGTGCGCGCCTTCGCCGGGGCGGAGTACGGCGTCGACATCTTCAAGCTGGAAAGCCCCATTCCCGCCTCCGCCCTGCCCGACCCCGCCGGCCCCGATGCGGCTTCGGCACAGGTTTGGTTCGACGCGCTGGGCCAGGCCTGTGGCAGCACGCCCTGGGTGATGCTGTCGGCCGGCGCCAGCATGCCGGGTTTCGAATGTGCGCTGCTGTTCGCCTTGCGCGCCGGCGCCAGCGGCTTCCTGGCCGGCCGTGCGGTCTGGTGGGACGCTCTGCAGCACTTCCCCGACGAAGCCGCCTGCGCCGCTGCGCTGCAACGCGAGGGCGTGCCCTACCTGCAGCGACTGCGCGAGATGACGCAGCGCGTCGGGCGGCCCTGGCAGCCTTCGTTCGACTTTTCCGCGAGCGCTGCCGAGGGCGACTTCGTGCGCGCCTTCCCGCCGGCGGCCTGATCGCGGCCCCACCGTCGTTCAGAAGTACCCGAGGTCGCGCCCGCCGAAGTTGCCGATGTTCGGCAGCACGGCCGGCAGCGCGGTCTCCGGCACGCCCAGCCAGCGCGCCAGCGTGGCGCCGTACTGGTCGACCGAGGTGCTGGGCAGCAGGCGGCCCTGGCCGACGTCCTCGGGGCCGTTCAGCGCCACCTGGGGCGCCGTGCCGAAGTAGCGCCCGCCCCGCACGGCGCCGCCCAGCACGAAGTGATGGCTGCCCCAGCCGTGGTCCGAGCCGTCGCCGTTGCTGGCATAGGTGCGCCCGAAGTCGCTGGCGGTGAAGGCGGTGACGCGGTCGGCCACGCCGAGTTCGACCGTCGCCTGGTGGAAGGAACCCAGCGCCTCGCCCAGCGAGGTCAGCAGCCCGGGATGTCGGTCGGGCAGGAGATCGTGCAGGTCGAAACCGCCCAGCGAGACCATGAAGACCTGGCGGCTGACACCGAAGTCGGCACGCGCGGCGATCAGCCGGGCCACCATCTGCAGCTGCATCGCCAGCGGGTTGGCGCTGTTGAAGACCGTGGCCAGCGCCGGCAGCCTGGCCAACGCGGCACTGACCTGCCCTTCGGCATCGATCGAGCGTCGCGCGATGCGGGCGTATTCGTCCTGCAGCAGGTGGGCGCTCGGCGCCGTGACCAGCGTGCGCAAGGCCGACTGCGCGGTGGCCGAGCCGTACAGCGCGCGCTGGATGCCGTTGATGGCGACCGCACCGGACGAGCTGACCTGGTACTGCACCGCCGTCTGCCCGGTCAGGTACACGGCATTGCCGGTGACCGAGATGCAGGTGAACACGCTGCCGCCGTTGCCGGACAGCAGGAGGTCGCCCATGCGTCCGCCCCAGCCCGAGGTGGCTCCTTCGGGCAGGTTGCTCTGCCACACCGACTGCTGGTCGTTGTGCGAGAACAGCTTGGGTGGCAGCGGCACCGACCGCGCCTGATACTGCGCCAGCGTGGTGGGCTGGATCAGCGGGCCGACATTGAGCTGCACGGCCAGTCGCCCGGCGTCCCACAGGCCTTTCAACGGTGCCAGCTGCGATGCCAGTGCGTACTGCAGGCTGCTGGAGCCGCCGCCCTGCAGGGCCACGGCCGGCGTCAGCGCGGTGGCCAGCAGGTCGGCGCGCGGCGTGGCCAGGTCGGTGCGGACGGCGGCATAGGCGGCGTGGTTCGCGACATCGACGGGCACCAGGGTGTTGCCGTGATCGTTGCCGCCATAGAGGAAGACGCACACCAGGGCCTTGTAGTCGCCCGGGCCTTCGGCAGCGGCAGCCTCGCCCATCAGCGACAGGTTCAGCGCCCAGGGCGCGGCGGCGCCGGCCACCCCCGTCAGCGCGGCACGGCGCAGGAAGGCCCGGCGGGCGAAATCGATGGAAGAAGTGTTCATCGGGTTGCCCTCACTTCTGCACGAGGTAGTCGGGGCTGGCCGCCACCAGCAGCACGGCGGTGTAGACGCGGTTGGCCCGACCGGCCTCGGTGGACGATGCGATGCTGTCGACCGCGCCCACGATGGTGGTGCGTGTCGATGCCTGCAACTGCCCGGCGCACAGCAGCAGCGCCACGCGCGAGACCAGGGCCTCGGCATCGGCGGCCAGCGCCAGTTCGGTGGCGTAGTCCGGCCGCACGTCGCGGTGCGCCCGGCTCACGAAGCTCTGCATCGCGTTGAGATACCCGGCCACGCTGCTTTCGTTGGCCAGCTGGAACTCCGGCGCCACGAGGCCGGCGCTGGCGATGGACGTGCCCGCAGGCACGTATCCCGGCCGGAAGTAGTTGAAGACCGAAGGCGATCGCAAAGGGCTCTGGCCCAGCGAGCGCGCAGGGTCGCTGGTGTTGCCGACGTCCCACTGACCGTTCAAAGACGTGGCCTTGAAACTGCGCGCGCACTGGATGAAGCGCAGCATCGGCTCGCGCAGCTTGCCGACGGTGGGCGACGAGATCAGCGCCTCGTCGCGCGCCTCGACGTCCAGCAGCACGGCGCGCAGCACCGCCTGCAGGTCGCCGCGCTGGCCCTTGCCGTTGTCGTCGAAGGCGGCGGCCACGCGTGCCACGTAGTGGCGGCTCGGGTTGCTGGTGACGAGCCGCTGGATGAGCTGGCGGCCGATGAAAGGCCCCACGTTGGGATGCGCCGCCAGCGTGTCGAGCGCGGTCTTCAGCGCGGCCGTGCCGTCGGTGTTGGCCGGCACCGTGGCGCCCAGGAACGTGGCGGCCAGCGTGCTGTGCCGCGACGCCGTGAGCACCATCGGCCGTCGCACGAACTCGGGCCCGACGTCGTCGCGACGGGTGTCGAGGTTCCATCCTGTGAACACGCGCGCCAGGTTCGTCACCGTGTCCTGCGAATAGGTGTCCATCGGCTTTCCGGCTGCGTCGAGCTTGGGCGTGCCGTCACGGTTCAGCTGCACCAGCCCGATGGTGAAGAGCTGCATCACCTCGCGCGAATAGTTCTCGTCGGGCTGCCGACCGGTGGCCGGGTCTTCCTTGCGATTGCCTGCGGTGTTGAGGTAGCCGCCCATCGCAGGGTTCAGCGTCACCGCCTCGAGCAGCGCGCGGAAGTTGCCGAAGGCATGCGTGGCCAGCAGATCCCACCAGGCGGCGAGCTTGAACTGCCTGTAGGCCCCCGTCAGGCCATCGAAGCCCACGACGAAGACCTCCGACAGCGCCAGCGCCACGCGCTGCCGCAGGCTGTCGGAAGCGCTCAGCAGGCGTTGCCAGATCTGGGAGTCGACCCCTATGGCAGCGTTGCGCGCGTCGGGATTGACGTCGAAACCCCTGGTCACCAGCCAGTCCCAGTTGCCGGGCGACAGCGGGCGGGTGAACTGCTGCGTCAGCCAGGCGTCGTAGCCGGCCGCGCGCACCGAGGCGATGTCGGCGTCGGTCACGCCCAGGGTGGCCTGGCCGAGGAAGCGGGAGGCCTGCTCGTCGCTGAAGGCGAAACGCTGGCCGTAGATGCGGGCACCGAAGTCGGCCAGCGCGCCGGCGTCGGCCAGCACGTCGCCGGAGGCGGGGCCGAGGAAGTACACCCGGCCGTCGGCCACGCCCAGGTAGTGGCCCGTCTCGGGGTAGTGGCGGTAGGTGTAGGGCTCGGCCACCAGATTGACCTTGGGGCCGGGAAACAGCTCGGTGTAGGCCCGCTCGGCCCAGTCGAGCAGTTCCGTCACGGTGGGCACGGGTGCCGCTGCCGGGGTGGTCGTGTTCGCAGGACTCGCCGACAGCGCGTGGCGAAGGGTCTGCGCCTGCTCCCGGTCTGCGAAGGCCTCGGGCAAGGCACTGGCGCCGCCGCAGGCGGCCACCGCGAGCGAGCCTGCTGCGGCCAGCAGCCGCTGCGCCGGCACGGGTACCGTCGCAGCATCACGAGCGGCACGCGCCCGGTCCGGTCGCGTCTGAATCGTCGCCATGTCGTCCATCGCACCCCCTCGGTTTGGAGCGCAGTATGGCGGTGGGATTCGACCGCAGCGCTGCGAATTCACGCAGCTTTACCTCGTGCAGCGGGCCTTTACATGCCGCGGGCGGTCTTCCTGCGCCCGGCGCATCGTGGGGCGGCGGGCCTGCCACCCCGCCGCGTCCGATCAGGCGCGTTTCGCAGGCACCAGGCGTTCCGGCGCCAGGTACTTCTGGCGGTAGACCTCGAAGGGCATCGTGTCGGCGGCCTCGATGCGCCGCTGCTCGGCCAGCGACTGCTCGGCCATCGTCGCGAAGCGGGCCTGCAGGTCCGCGGGGTACGGCGCCTGCAGCAGCGTCTGGCGCGTGGCGGCGCTCTGCGCGCGGATGAAGCGGGTGTAGGACTTCCCGAAGTCGCGCGAGATGACGTCGAGAGCGCGCGCCGACGAGAGGCGGTCGGGCTCGGCCAGCGTTGCCATGCAGTGCTGCAGTGCTGTGGCGTGCATGGCGCCGCTGCCAGACGCGGCGTCGAGCGCCTCGGCGATGGGGCCGCACTGGCTCAACAGTTCGGCGGCCCATTCGGTCAGGGCGACCTCGCCGGTGCCGCGTTCCAGCAGCAGTCCGGGTTCGCGGCCACGGGCCGCGGTGCGCTGCTGGTTGCGCGCGATCTGCGCGATCTCCTCGGGCGAATCAGGCGGGCTGTCGCTGAGCAGGCAGTGCAGCAGGAAGACATCCAGTACGCGCATGGTGTCGGCAGTGATGCCCACCGGCACGAAGGGGTCGAGGTCCATGCAGCGGACTTCCACGTACTCGACCCCGCGTTCACGCAGCGCGTGCAGCGGGCGCTCGCCCGCCCGGATCACGCGCTTGGGCCGGATCGTGCCGTAGAACTCGTTCTCGATCTGCAGCAGCGTGGTGGCGAGCTGGTTGTACTCGCCACCCAGGTTGCGCACGCCGATGCGTTCGTAGGCCGGGTGCGGCCGCGTGAGGGCCTCGTGAAGCGAACCGCCATAGCTTTCCAGGCTGTTGTAGCTGACGGCCAGCCGGGACTGCGCATCGCTCTGGTAACCCAGCCGGCCCATGCGCAGCGACGTGGCATGCGGCATGTAGAGGGTGCTGGCCGACAGCGCCTGAAGTTCGTGGTCGCGCCCGGCGACGAAGCTCGGACACACCGCCGGCGATGCACCGAAGAGGAACAGCAGCAGGAAAGAGTGACGCCTGAAGTTGCGGATCAGCGCGAAGTACTCGTCGTTGCCCACTCCGGGCAGCGACCAGTTGTAGTGGATGCCCGAGATGGTCTGCATGCGACGGCCGTAGCGGTGGCCCAGGCCCATGCGGTAGACGCTCTTGGCGCGGCCGACGTTGGACGAGCCGTAGCTGCCGATGGGGATGTTCTCGTCGGCAGGCAGGCCGCAGGGCATGCTGCCGACCCACATCAACTCCTCGCCGATGGCGTGGTAGACGAACTGGTGGATCTCGGTCAGCTCACGCTCGCAGGCTTCGACGTCGGCGTGCACGCCGGTGATGAGTTCGAGCTGCGACTCGCTGTAATCGGTGGTGACGTGCGGATGGGTCAGCGCCGAGCCCAAAGCCGCAGGGTGAGGCGTGACGGCCAGCGCGCCGCCGGGCAGCACGCGCAGGCTTTCCTTCTCGACGCCGCGGCGCATGCCTTGCAGCCGCGCAGGTGGCAGGCCGTCGAGGCGCTCTTTCAAGGGGGTCATGGTCGTCAGGCGGAATTTTCGCAGGGCCGCACCGTAGCAGGTTTGCGTGACGTCTGCTCATCGCCGGTCGCTGCGGCGCTGGCGAACGCACCGGATGGGGCGTCCAGGCATTGGTACGATCCTCGGTGACCCGCAGGAGAAGCGAGGAGACGACCAGATGACAGCCACCGTGGGAGTGATCGGCCTGGGCGCCATGGGCAGCGGCATGGCGCAGTCGCTGCGGCGCGCCGGCTTCGACCTGCGCGTCTTCGACGCGCGCGAGGGCGTCGCCCGCGAATTCGCGCAGGGTGGCGGCACCGCCTGCGCCAGCGCCGCCGAACTGGCCGCGGCCAGCGCCGCGGTGGTCAGCGTGGTCGTCAACGCCGCGCAGACCGAGGACGTGCTGTTCGGCAGTGGCGCCGTGGCCGCGGCCATGAAGCCCGGCAGCGTGTTCGTGATGTGCTCGACGGTGGACCCTCACTGGAGCATGGCGATGGCAGCGCGGCTGGAGGCCATGGGCCTGCACTACCTCGACGCGCCCATCTCCGGCGGCGCAGCCAAGGCCGCCAGCGGCCAGATGACCATGATGACCGCGGGTAGCCCCGAGGCCTACGCGGTCTGCGCCGACATGCTCGACGCGATGGCGGCCAAGGTCTACCGGCTTGGCGACCGCGCCGGTGCCGGCAGCAAGGTGAAGATCATCAACCAGTTGCTGGCCGGCGTGCACATCGCTGCCGCGGCCGAGGCCATGGCGCTCGGACTGCGCGAAGGCGTGGACGCCGCGGCCTTGTACGAAGTCATCACGAACAGCGCCGGCAACAGCTGGATGTTCGAGAACCGCATGGCCCACGTGCTGGCCGCCGACTACACGCCGCTGTCCGCGGTGGACATCTTCGTGAAAGACCTCGGCCTGGTGCTCGACACCGCACGCGCCAGCAAGTTCCCTCTGCCGTTGGCCAGCACGGCGCACCAGATGTTCATGCAGGCGTCCACGGCGGGCTTCGCCAAGGAGGACGACAGCGCGGTGATCAAGATCTTCCCGGGCATCACGCTGCCGGAGAAGAAGTCGTGAAGCTCGGCTGCATCGCCGACGACTTCACGGGTGCCACCGATCTGGCCAACAACCTCGTGCGCGCCGGCATGCGCGTGGTGCAGACCATCGGCGTGCCGACCGGGCCCGCACCCGACGTCGATGCCGTGGTGGTGGCGCTGAAGTCGCGGACCGCTCCGGTGGCCGAGGCGGTGGCCGAATCGCTGGCCGCTGCACGCTGGCTGCGCCGGCACGGTGCCGGCCAGATCTACTTCAAGGTCTGCTCCACCTTCGACAGCACGGCCCAGGGCAACATCGGCCCGGTGGCCGAGGCCTTGATGGACGAGCTCGGTGCGGATTTCGCCATCGTCACGCCCGCCTTCCCCGAAAACGCGCGCACGGTCTTCAAGGGTCACCTCTTCGTGGGCGACGTGCTCCTGTCGGACAGCCCCATGCGGCACCATCCGCTGACACCGATGACGGATGCCAACCTTGTGCGCGTGCTGCAGCCGCAACTGCGCTCGCGGCGCGTCGGCCTGATCGACCACCGGGCGGTGGCGCGCGGCGAAGCCGCCGTGCGCGAGCGCATCGCGGCTCTGATGACCGAAGGGTTCACGCTGGCCATCGCCGATGCCGTGAGCGACGACGACCTGCGCGTGCTGGCACGGGCGAGTGCCGACCTGCGCGTGGTGGTCGCAGGCTCGGGGCTGGCCATCGGCATCCCGGCGCTGCATGGCCTGGTCCCCAGCGCCCAGGCCGCAGCGCTGCCGCCGGCCGTCGGAACACGCGCGGTGATCTCCGGCAGTTGTTCGGCCGCCACCAATGGGCAGGTGGCGCACTTCATCGCCCAGTGCGGTGCGGCCTTCGCCATCGACCCCTTGAGGCTGGCCGAAGGTCAGGACCTCGCGGCGCAGGCCCTGACCTGGGCGCTGCCCCGGTTGGGCGCCAGGCCGGTGCTGGTGTATGCCACAGCCGAGCCTGCGGCGGTCAAGGCCGTGCAGCAGCAACTCGGCGCGGAACAGGCCGGGGCCCTGGTCGAGCGGACCCTGGCCACGGTCGCATCCGGGCTGGTGCAGGCGGGCGTGAAGCAGCTGGTGGTGGCCGGCGGCGAGACCTCGGGCGCCTGCGTGCAGGCGCTGGGCATCACGCAACTGCGCATCGGCCCGCAGATCGACCCGGGCGTGCCGTGGTGCCACGCCGCCGTGCCGGGGGTGCACCTGGCCTTGAAGTCGGGCAACTTCGGCGGGCCCGACTTCTTCACCCGCGCCTTCGCGCTGCTTTGATGTCGACGGCCGACGAAGCCTCGCTGCGGCTGGACATCTGCGAGGTCGGCCGCTCGCTGTTCGAGCGCGGCTATGTGCACGCCACGGCTGGCAACATCAGCGTGCGGCTGGAGGACGGCTTCCTCATCACGCCCACCGATGCCTGCCTGGGCCGGCTCGATCCGGCGCGCCTGGCCCGGCTGGACCTGCAGGGCCTGCAGACCGGCGGCGACCGTGCCAGCAAGACGCTGGCCCTGCACCGCCGCATCTACGACGCCGAGCCCGAGGCGCGCTGCGTCATCCACACGCACAGCACGCATCTGGTGGCGCTCACGCTGCAGGGAGTGTGGAGCAGCGACGACATCCTGCCCCCCATCACGCCCTACTTCGTGATGAAGGTTGGCCATGTGCCGCTGATGCCTTACCACCGCCCCGGCGACCCCGCCGTGGCGGACCTGGTGCACGCCCGCATTGCCGCCGCGCGCGCCGCCGGCCGGCCGCTTCGCGCCGTGATGATGGACCGGCTGGGGCCCAATGTCTGGCACGGCTCGCCTGCCGAAGCCAGCGCCGTGCTGGAAGAGCTGGAAGAAACGGCACGCTTGTGGATGACCTGCCAGCCCAGCCCGGCACCCCTGAGCGAAGCCGCCATCGACGAACTGCGACGACACTTCGGCGCGCGCTGGTGAACGGCAAGGGACTTGCCCCGCCTGCGGCAGGGGCAAGCACCGCAATCCACGCGGCAGCCACCACAATGTCTGATGCTCTACGCCATCCTCAAGACCGTCCACGTGCTTGCCATCGTCCTCTGGGTCGGCGGCATGTACTTCACCCACTTCTGCCTGCGGCCGGCCCTCGCGGCACTCGAGCCGCCAGCGCGGCTGAAACTCATGCACGATGTGCTGGGCCGCTTCTTCAAGGCCGTGCTGGTGTCGTCGCTGCTGGTGCTGGGCTCGGGCCTGTGGATGCTGGGTCGTGTGGCCAAGCAGACGGTACAGAGCGGCGGCAGCTTCCAGATGCCTCTGCACTGGACGCTGATGCTGGTGCTGGGCGTGCTGATGGTGGCCATCTTCATGCACATCCGCTTCGCGCTCTACAAGCGGCTGTCACGTGCCGTGACGGCGGGAGACTGGGCCGCTAGCGGTGCCGCCCTGGCGCAGATCCGCTCGTGGGTGGCCGTCAACCTGGGCATCGGCGTGCTCATCGTCGTCGTCACCCTGCTGCGCGTGGGCGGCTGACGCAACGCCGGGGCTCGGCGCGCCCTTCCGACGGGCGCCCCACACCCCGAACCGGGGGTGTACGTAGCTCTGCGCAAGACCGCGCCGGCCTTGCAGCCAAGACTGTGCTCTTTGGCTCTGCCTGCGCGTCATGCACCAGAAACCTCTCCTCCGCGCTTGCACGGGTCTGGTCCTGCTGGTCGGGACGGCCTCGGCCAGCACGCCACTGCCCGGCCAGCCCCACCGGGCTCGACTTCGTGGACCTGTCCATCAGCGACGCGACGGGCGACTTCAGACGCTCACCCGCGGCCGACATCCCCGCGCACACGGCGCCAGCCTCAAGGCTTCGACTTTTTCGTCGGCGCTGCCCGCGTTGCCCGCGTCGCACGCGCTGCCGGAGGCGGCCGGGCCGTTGAAGCCCTCACCACCAGTTCGACATCGATCTCCTGCTGCAAAGGCCGCTGCACCACGCCGTCCATGCGCGCGACCAGATGATCTGCGGCCAGGGTCCACATGCGTTCGGTGGGCACGTGGATGGTGGTCAGGCCCGGTTGCCAGTGGCGCGAGAGATCCAGATCGTCGAAACCCACCACCGACAGCTGCTGCGGCACAGCGATGCCCTGTGACTGTGCTTCGAGCAGCGCCCCATAGGCCAGCACGTCGTTGCCGCACAGCAGCGCAGTGGGCGGCTGCTGGACCGCCAGCAGCCGCCGCGTGCCTTCGCGTGCCGCGTGCAGGTCGTAACGCGCTTCGGCGAGGCTGGCGGCCTTGAGTGACAGGCCCGCCTCGTTCAAGGCCTGGCGCACACCCTGCACCCGGTCGGCGGCGCGGTCGTTGTGTGCCACGATGCCGGCCAGCATCGCCACGCGGCGGTGGCCCAGGTCGAGCAGGTAGCGCACGGCCTTCTGCACCGCCGACTGGTTGCGGAAGCCGACGCAGGCGCTGCCGCCCGGCGCCGGGTAGCTGCCGCAGTGCACCCAGGGCAGGCCGCGCTGCGCCAGGCGTTCGATCAGCTCGGGCCGCTGGCTGATGCCGGTGAGCGCCACCGCATCGACACCGCGCGCCACCAGGTTGTTGATCTGTGCCAGCTCCTGGTCGGGGTCGTAGTCGCTGATGGCCAGCAGGACGTGCCGGCCGGCCGCCACCATGCGCTGCTGGAAGGCCTGCAGCCCGCGCGCGAAGATGGCATTGTCGATGGTCGGCAGCACCACGCCCACCGTGCCGCTGCGTCGCAGGCTCATCGCACGGGCGCCGGCATGCGGGACGTAGCCCAGCCGGCCCACTGCGAGCAACACGCGGTCGCGCAGCGCGGGCCGCACGCTGTCGGGACGGTTGATCGCCCGGGACACCGTGGCCGTGGAGACCCCCACGGCGCGTGCCACGTCATCCAGCGTGGGAGGGGGCGGGCTTCGGTCGTTCATGATTGCAAGCCATTGCAAGTATCCCAGAGGGGGTGCTCTGCTGCACTGCCGCATAGGGAAATCACCATGGATTGAGGCCCATCACCGCCTTGACGACCCAAGCAGTCGTGGGGATGATCCTGCAAGCGCTTACAGGAACCTCCGCCTTGACTGCCCTGAGCCTCCGCCGCTGGTCCTACCGCCTCAGTGCCCTGCTGGGCGCGGCCTACGTGGTCTACGTCCTGGTGCAGAAGGTCCGCAACCTGACGATGGGCGGGCCGCTGGGCGACCTGGGTGAGTTCCTGCTGGTGCTGGCCTGCGTCGTGGCCTTTGCCGTCGGACTGTTTGCCGACGAATCGATGCGCCGCGCCGAAGCCGATTCACGCGTACCACCACAAAGACCGGAGACACCATGACCGCACCGAAGTCCCTCATCGAACACCTCGAAGCCCGGCAGCAGGAACGCCGCCAGTTCCTCTTCGCCGCACGACGCTATGGCTACACCGCAGCCGTGATGGGCCTGGCCGGCGGCTACCTCTTCGACGGTCGATCGATGGCGCAGACCGCCGCCGACGAGGAGCGCAAGCAGAAGGCGGCCAAGGTGACGATGCTCTTTGCCACCGAGTACAAGATCGAGGACTTCGTGAAGTACCCGATCATGCAGGCCAAGTACAAGGACAACGTCGAGACGCAGTCCAAGGGGGCCATCTACACCAAGTTGCACCCCGCCGGGCAGCTCGGCATCGGCGCCGCGCTGGCGCAGAAGATCCAGGCCGGCACGGTGCAGGGCGGCGCGGTGTCGCTGTCGAACTTCTCGCCCTACACGCCGGTCGTCGACCTCATCAACATCCCCTACTGGTGCGGCGACAACCAGCGCTTTGCCAACCTCGTCACCAGCAAGACCTGGAACGACGAGATCACGCCCAAGGTCATGGCCAAGGGCTACAAGCCGCTGTTCTACTTCACGGTCGACCCACGCACCATCGCCAGCCGCAAGGGCTTCAAGGTCGTGAAGACACCGTCCGACATGCAGGGCATGAAGATGCGCGTGCCGCCTTCGCGGCTGCTGCAGACCTTCTACCGTCTGGCCGGTGCCAACCCCACCGTCGTGCCCTGGGGCGAGACGGCCACGGCCATCAAGCAGGGTGTGGCCGACGGTCTGGATCCGGCCATCTCGGCCCTGGCCACCTTCGGCTTCCACGACCTGCTCAGCAACATCTCCTACATCCGCTCGGTGCCCGACGCCCAGATGTTTGCCGCCAATGCCGCCTGGTACCAGCAGCTGCCGGAAGACCTGCGCAAGGCCTTCGATGCCGCCAACGAGCAGACCCAGGTCGAGACCTTCGCCCAGATCGAGAAGGCCCGCGCCGAGAGCATGCGCATCCTGCGGGAGGGCGGTTGCGCCTTCTACAACCCGACCGACGCCGAGATGAAGCAGTGGATGGACACCTGCGGCGAGCAGCGCAAGGAGTACGACGAATTCAAGATGCAGTTCGCCGGGTCGATGGCCGCCTTCGACAACTTCAAGAAGGCCGCCAACACCAAGGGCCCGATCACGGTGCCCGACTTCAAGCTGTGAGCTGCTGACCGGCACCGCCCCCGACCCACGATCCCAGATCCATGAAACAGATCCTGCGGGCGCTCGACCAGGACGCGGAGCGCTGGGCGATGCTGGTCTTCTACAGCTTCTGCTGCCTGGTCATCGTGCAGGAGGTGGTGCGCCGCTTCGTGCTGAACTACAGCTCGGCCTGGGGCGAAGAGGCGGCGCGCTACGCCTTCATCTACCTGGGCTGGATCGGCGCGGCCTATGCGGTGCGAGAGCGGGCCCATATCCGCTTCGACATCATCATCGGGCGCGTGGGCCCTCGAACGAAGACGGCGCTCTACATCTTCGCCGAGGTCGCGACGATCCTGTTCGCGCTCATCGCGCTGTACTGGAGCACGCACACCATCCGCCAGTTGCTGCAGTTCGGCGCCACCACGCCGGTGCTGCGGGTCAACAAGCTGTGGTTCGAGGCGGCCGTGCCCATCGGCTTCTCGCTCATCCTGCTGCGCAGCGTGCAGAACATCCTGCGCGACTGGCGCGACCTGAAGGCCGGCCGCGCCACCTATGTCGGCAAGGCCATGTTCGACGAATAGGGAATCGCCTTGTCGCCTGTCGTGTTGTCGATCCTGGGCCTGGTCGCCCTGCTGCTGGTGGGCGTGCCCTTCTGGGTCAGCATGGGCCTGGGCACGGTGGCCATGCTGGCCACCACCAACGTGCTGCCGCTGACGCTGATCGGAGAAGCCCTCTTCGAAGGCGTGGACTCGTTCGCGCTCATCGCCATCCCCCTGTTCGTGCTCACCGGCGATGCCATGGTGCGCACCGGCCTGGGCGAGAAGCTGCTGAACTTCGCCGAGGCCACCTTCGGCTCGATGCGGGCGGGCTTCGGCACCTCCACCGTGATGGGCTGCGGTCTGTTCGCCTGCATCTCGGGCAGCGACGCCGCCGACGCCGCCGCGGTCGGTCGCCTGACGATGGACCGCCTGGTCGCCAAGGGCTACCCCAAGCCCTATGCCTGCGCGCTGGTGGCCTCGGGGGCCTGCACCGGCATCCTGATCCCGCCGTCCATCGCCTACATCATCATCGGGCTGGTGCTGGGGGTGTCGTCTTCCACGCTGTTCCTGGCCGCCTTCGTGCCGGGCGTCATCGTGCTGGTCTCGGTGATGCTCACCAACGCCGTCATCAACCGCATCAAGGGCTACGAGAGGTCGACCGGCAGCTTTGACTTCGGTCGCTGGCTGCGCGCCGGCTGGGAAGCCCGTTTCGCGCTGTCGATCCCGCTGATCATCCTGGGCGGCATCTACTCGGGCATCTTCACCCCGACGGAGTCCGCCGCGGTGGCGGTGGCGGTGGCGGTCATCACGGGCCTGCTGCAGGGGCGCCTGACGCTGGCCGACTTCCCGGCCATGCTGGGCACCTCGGCACGCGTGTGCGGCGTGGTGCTGCCCATCATCGCCGTGGCGCTGCTGTTCTCGCAGGCCCTCACGGTGCTCGACGTGCCGCAGAAGTTCGTCGCCTTCGTGATGGCCTTCGGCACCGACCGCACCACCATCATCCTGCTCTTCCTGGCCATCTGGGTCATCTCGGGCATGTTCATGGAAACGGGACCCAACATCGTCGTGCTGGGGCCGCTGCTGTGGCCGCTGGCGCAGGCGGTCGACATGCACCAGGTGCACTTCTGCGTCTTCATGATCACCACGCTGGGCCTGGGCTTCATCACGCCGCCCTTCGGCCTGAACCTCTTCGTCATGTCAGGATTGACGAGAACGCCGGTGGCCCTCATCGCCGTCCATGCCCTGCCCTTCGCAGTGGTCATGGTGGGTGTCTCGGCCCTCATCGGTTTCGTGCCCGAAATTTCCTTGTTCGCACTGCCTCGCTGAAAGCCGCACCATGAGCATCACCTACCTGAAGAAGGCCGCCAAGACCCCCGAATCCGAAACCGCCTCGGCGCAGAAGGTGGTCACCCAGATGCTGACCGCCATCGACGCCGGCGGGGAACAGGCCGTGCGCGACTACGCGCGACAGCTCGACAAGTGGGAAGGCGACATCGTGATGTCGCCCGCCGCCATCGACGCTGCGCTGAAGGACGTGCCCGACCAGGTCAGGCGCGACATCGACTTCGCAGCCCGCCAGGTCTTCGACTTCGCCACCGCGCAGCGCCACTCGATGCAGGAGTTCTCCACCACGCTGCACGCCGGTGTGACCGCCGGCCAGCGCGTGATCCCCGTCAACGTCGTGGGCTGTTACGCACCGGCCGGTCGCTACGCGCACATCGCCTCGGCCTACATGACAGTGGCCACCGCCAAGGCCGCGGGCGTGAAGACCATCATCGCCTGCTCGTCGCCCTTCCGTGGCGGCGGCATGCACCCCTACGTCCTCTACGCCTTCAAGGCCGCCGGCGCCGACATCATCATGACCCTGGGCGGCGTGCAGGCCATCGCCACCCTGGCCAACGGCCTGTTCACCGGCCAGCCGGCCGACGTGGTGGTGGGACCGGGCAACAAGTTCGTGGCCGAGGCCAAGCGCACGCTGTTCGGCAAGGTCGGCATCGACGTCTTCGCCGGACCTTCGGAAGTGGCGGTGATCGCCGACGACTCGGCCGACCCCGCCATCGTCGCCAGCGACCTCGTCGGCCAGGCCGAACACGGCCACGAGTCGCCGGCCTGGCTGTTCACCACCTCGCGCGCGCTGGCCGAGGACGTGATGCGCCGCATGCAACCGCTGATCGACGCGCTGCCGCCCACCGCGCGCGACGCCGCCGGCTGTGCCTGGCGCGACTATGGCGAAGTGATCGTCTGCGACACGCGCGAAGAAGTTGCCGCAGTGTCAGACCGCTACGGCAGCGAGCACCTGGAAGTGCACGCGCGCGACCTCGAATGGTGGCTCGCCACGCTCACCAACTACGGCTCGCTGTTCCTCGGTGAAGAGACGACCGTGGCCTACGGCGACAAGGCCAGCGGCCCCAACCACGTATTGCCCACCAAGGGCGCCTCACGCTACTCGGGCGGCCTGTCGGTGCACAAGTTCATGAAGACGCTGACCTGGCAGCGCATGACGCGCGAGGCGGCGCGCGACATCGGCGAGGTCACCGCGCGCATCTCGCGCATCGAGGGCATGGAAGGCCATGCCCGCACCGCCGACGACCGGCTGGCCAAGTACTTCCCTGATCAGCGCTTCGACCTGGGTGAAGGAGTCAAGGTCTGACCATGCCATCCTTTCTCGACCAGCTGTATTCGCTGGCCGGCCGACGTGCCGTGGTGACCGGCGGCAACGCCGGCATCGGCGAAGCCATGGCCACGGCGCTGGGCCGGGCCGGTGCCGCGGTGCTGCTGGTGGCACGCCGAGAAGAGGCACTGGCGACGGCAGCGGCACGCCTGCGCAGCGAAGGCATCGTCGTCGACACGCTGGCGGCAGACCTGGGCGCCACCGCCGCCCTGCCGGTCGCCGGAGCCGCCATCCTGCAACGGGCCGGCCCGGTCGACATCCTGGTCAACGCCGCCGGCATCAACCTGCGCCAGCCCTTCGGCGATGTCACGCCCGAAGGGTGGGACCAGCAGATCGCACTGCACCTCGGCGCACCCTTCTTCCTGACCCAGGCACTGGCACCCGGCATGGCCGAGCGCGGCTGGGGCCGCATCATCAACATCGCCTCGCTGCAGTCCACGCGCGCCTTCGCCAACGGCGCGCCGTACGGCGCCGGCAAGGGGGGCGTGGTGCAGCTCACGCGCGCCATCGCGCAGGCCTGGTCCGGCCGCGGCGTCACCTGCAATGCCATCGGCCCCGGCTTTTTCCCCACCGACCTGACCGCGCCTGTCTTCGCCGATCCGCAGCTCTCGGCGATGCATGCCTCACGCACCGCCATCGGCCGCAACGGCGAACTCGCCGACCTGCACGGCGCGACGGTGTTCCTCGCCAGCTCGGCCAGCGCCTACATCACCGGCCAGACGCTGATGGTCGACGGCGGCTACACAGCGCAATGAGCTCCTCGTTCCAAAGGCCCGCACGATGAAAGCACTCGTCTACACCCAACCCAACGAAGTGCAGCTGCACGAGCGCCCCGACCCCACGCTGGAGGCCGGCGAGGTGGTGCTGCGCATCGACGCCGCGGGTATCTGCGGCTCGGACATGCACGCCTATCACGGCCACGACCCGCGCCGCAAGCCCGGCCTGGTGCTGGGCCACGAGTTCGCGGCCACGGTGATGCAGTCGGCCGCACCCGGCTGGCTGGCCGGCCAGCGCGTCACCGGCAACCCGCTGATCACCTGCGGCCGCTGCGACTACTGCCTGCAGGGCCGCGACAACCTGTGCAGCCAGCGCACCATGGTCGGCATGACGCGCCCCGGCGCCTTCGCCCAGCAGATGAGCATCCCGGCGCAGTGCCTCATCGCCCTGCCCGACACGCTCGCCACAGTGGCCGCGGCCCTCACCGAGCCGGCCGCCACGGCGCTGCATGCCATCAACCTGTCGATGCGATCGCTGGTGCGCCCCTTGCCCGAGTGCCGCGTGCTCGTGCTGGGCGGCGGCGCCATCGGCATGCTGGCGGCGCTGCTGCTGCGCCACTACGGCGTGGACGACCTGACGGTGGCCGAGGTCAACCCGCTGCGCCGCACGTCCCTGGAAACCCACGCGCGCTGCGCCACCTACGACCCGCGCGCCGGTGGCCCTGGCGAGAACGGCTTCGAGTACGTCATCGACGCCGTGGGCAGCGTGGCCACGCGGCAGACCGCGCTGGCCGCCGTCAAGCCGGGCGGCGTGGTCATGCACATCGGCCTGCAGGACTGGGCCAGCGAGATCGACATGCGCAAGCTCACGCTGGCCGAGATCACGCTGCTGGGCACCTACACCTACAGCCAGGCCGACCTGCGCGCCACCGTCGCAGCGCTGGCGCGCGGCGCCTTCGGTGACCTGAGCTGGGTGCAGACGCGGCCGCTCTCGGAAGGTCCCGAGGCCTTCGCCGACCTCCACGCCGGCCGCACCGCTGCGGCCAAGGTCGTCCTGCAGCCGCATTGAGCGCGGCGATGCGGGCGCTGCAGTTCAGCGGTGAGGGCCACGCCGCCGTCGTCGAGCGCGCGATGCCCGTGCCGGCTGCCGGCGAAGTGCTGCTGCAGATCCGCCGCACCGCGCTGTGCGGCAGCGACATCAAGCTCTGGCGCAAGGGTGCAGCACAGGTACCGGGGCACGAGATCTTCGGCGTGGTGCAGCAGCCCGGCCATGCGCTGCACGGCCAGCGCAGCGTGGTCTACATCCCCGTGCATTGCGGACGCTGCAGCGCCTGCCTGGCGGGCTTCACGCAGTGCTGCGAGACCGAATCGACCCTGATGGGCTGGAACCGCGACGGCGGCTATGCGGAGTTCGTGGCCGTGCCCCAGCAGTGCCTGCTGCCGGTGCCCGACGACATCGACGACGACCTCGCGCCGCTGCTGCTGGACACCACCGGCACCGCAGCGCACGGCCTGCGCCTCGTGCACCGCCTGCTGCCACCGCCGGCAACCGCGCGCGTGCTGGTCACCGGCGCCGGGCCGGTCGGGCTGGGCGGCCTGCTCGCCCTGCTTGACGCAGGCTTCACGAACGTGACCGTGGCCGATCCGCGTCCCGCACGGCAGCAGCTGGCACGGGAGCTCGGTGCGCAGGGCGTGCTGCCGGTGGGTGATCTGACGCAGCGTTTCGACCTCGTCGTCGAGTGCTCGGGCCAGCACGCGGCGCGCGACCAGGCGCTGCACATCGTGGCCCCGCACGGCGTGGTCCTGTGGGTGGGCGAGAGCGACGAGCCCTGGCTGGTACACGAGACGAAGGCCGTGCGCCGCAAGGACTTCTTCCTGGTGCGATCCTTCTATTTCCCCAAGTCAGAGCATGCGGAGAACATCGAATTGATCCGCCGGCACCGCGACGCCTACCGCCGCCTGGTGGACCATCGCTTCGACCTGGCCGAGCTGCCCGCGGAATTCGAGCGTTTCGTGCGCGGCGAACGCCTCAAGCCGCTGATGATGGCTTGAACGCTCCCGCCGCGGGCGCCGGGCCGAATGGACGCCGTTGCGGGACGTGAAGGAAGTGGCACGGCGGGCTGCTCCGGCGGGCCGGGCCACCGCGATCGAAGGGGCCTGCGCGGACGCGCCGGGCCGGGCAATGGCTAGACTTGGGCCCTGCCGCCCGCCCGACGTTCCGACTCCATGCGCCCAGTCCTGCTCTCCGCTTCGACGCCATCGCTGTGGTCACTCTTCGTGGCCCTCCTCGTGACGACCGTCCTGGCCGGCGGCGTGGCCCGTGCCCAGCCCGCCCTGCCCGAACTCGAGAACCTGCCGCGCCCCAGCACGCCGCCGCCCGAGCGCGGCCCGGTGGTGCCGGCCCAGGTGGAGCGCTGGCGCAGCGAGGCCAAGGCGCTGGAGTACGGCGACGGCCTGCCGCGTGACCCCGTGCGTGCTGCGCAGCTCTATTGCCGGGCCGCGCGCTACGGGGACGCCGAGTCGCAATACAACCTGGCCTGGATGCTGACCAACGCGCGCGGCATCGAGCGTGACGACGCGCAGGCCGCACACCTGTTCGCAGCAGCCGCCGAGCAAGGCCTGCCGCAGGCGCTGAACATGGCCAGGGCGATGGGCACGCCGCAGGGCGATCCGCCGGCCTGCCTGCGCCAGCCCGAGGCCGACCGCCTGACCGGCGTGGCGCCCGTCACCACGCCGCTGACGCCGCCGACGATGCCGCCGCGCCAGCCGCCGGCGGCCCAGACGCGGGCCCAGGCCCTGGCCTCGCTGCCCACGCCCCCGCCGCCACCGAACGCGCCGCCGCAGATCGTCACCTTCGTGCAACTCGTGGCGCCCGAGTACCAGCTGGAGCCCTGGCTGGTGCTGGCCATCATGGCCACCGAGTCGAACTTCGACCCCGGTGCGCTGTCGCCCAAGCAGGCGATGGGGCTGATGCAGCTGATTCCCGAGACCGCCTCGCGCTTCGGCGTGCGCAATGCACTCGATCCGACGCAGAACATCCGCGGCGGCATGGCCTACCTGCGCTGGCTGCTGTCGTACTTCGAAGGCGACATCACGCTCACGCTGGCGGCCTACAACGCTGGCGAAGGTGCGGTCGAGCGCTACCGCGGCGTACCGCCTTATGCCGAGACACGCAACTACGTGCGGCGCATCCAGGGCCTGATCGGTTACCGCACATTGCACAAGTTCGATCCGACCGTCACCAAGCCGTCGCGCCTGGCCACGCTGATCCGCGCCCAGATGCCGGCAGCACCGCGTTGACCCTCCGTGCTCCGGCTCGACCCGAGTCCTGACACCGTGCCGATCGACATGAACGACGACGCCTGCATCTTCCACATCACGCAGCGCAGCGACTGGCAGGCCGCGCTGCGGGCCGGCAGCTACCGCCCTGCAAGCCTGGCCGGCGAAGGCTTCATCCACCTGTCGTCGGCACACCAGGTGCTGCCGGTGGCCCGGGCGTTCTATGCCGGCCAGCCGGGCCTGGTGCTGCTGCTGGTCGACCCCACGCTGCTGAGTTCACCCCTGAAGTACGAAGCTGCACCGCCCGGCGACGCCTTCGCCGGAGAACAGCGATTCCCGCATCTCTACGGAGCCCTCGACATCGATGCGGTGGTCGACGTCATCGAGCTCGACCGCTTCGACGGCCGCGCTGTGCATGCCGACACCGTCGCCGCGCTGCGCACCCACCGCTTCCAGCGCCTGCCGGTGGAGGGCACGCTCTACCGAGAGACCTGGCGCTCGGTAGAGCGCAGTCCCGGCGGGGGCCCGGCCGGCACGGCCATGCTGGGCCTGTATGCCGACAGCCCGCAGAGCCTGAGCTGCATGCACCGCCTGACGCACGACGAGGTCTGGCATGCCCATGGCCCCGACCCCTTCGTGCTGCTGCTGCTGCATGCGGATGGCCGCAGCGAAGAAGTGCTGATGGGCCTGGACGCGGCGGCCGGGCAGGAGGTGCAGTGCACCGTGCCCGCGGGCACCTGGCAGGGCGGCCATCTGGTGCCGGGCGGCCGGCACGCCCTCTTCGGCTGCACCATGGCGCCTGGATTCACCGGCGACCTCTTCGAGGCTGCCGACACCGACACGCTCTGCGCGCAATACCCGCAGCGGGCCGAGACCATCCGAAGGCTGGCCGTCAACGGCTCGCAGCGCCGGATGCCGGCGGGGTTCGCGGGGGGTTCGGGGACGGCGGCTGCGCGAGCCCCTTAACCGCCGCCGCCCCGCGCTCCGGGCACGGCCGTGCTGCCGCGCTCCACCAGCCGCCAGGGGACGTCGCGTCCGAGTCCCGCCACCGAGCCCTCCGCCAGGCCCGTGGACATCAGCCGCAGCATGGTGGTGGCCGTCTCACGGCCGATCTCGTAGCGCGGCGGCTGCACCGTCGTGATGCCGCCGGCCAGCTGCCGCGTGAGCGCGAAGTCGCCGAAGCCCATCAGTGCCAGCGCACCCGGCACGGCGATGCCGCGCGCCTGGGCCTCCAGCCAGGCGCCACAGGCCAGGTGGTCGTTGGCGAAGGCCATGGCGTCGGCACGCGGGCGGCCACGCTCGTCGAGCATCTGCACCAGCGCTGCCCGCCCGCCGTCGAAAGCGTCGCCAGGCGGCGCGCCGATGACCTGGCCGCTGACCCGTCGCCCCGCGGCGCGCACGGCGGCCAGGAAGGCCTTGCCTCGCTCGTGCGCGCGGAAGTCCGCCGCCACGCCGGTGTCGACATACACCAGCCGACGGTGTCCCGCGTCGAGCAGGTGACGCGCCATCGCGCGGCCGACCTCGGCATGATCGAAACCGACCTGCACGAATCTGGCACCGCGCGGCTGCCGGTCCCACATCTCGATGATGGGCGTGCCGGCCGCCACTGCTGCCTGCATCAAGGCGCGCGCACCGGCCGAGTGGTGCCGACCCGTGACGGCCAACGCGTTGGGCGACCAGCCGAGCACCGCACGCACCTGCTCTTCCTCGCGTTCCATCGAATAGCCCGAAGAAGCCAGCAGCAGTTCGTAGCCCGCCGCCTGCAGACCTTCCGACAGGCCTTGCACCGTCTCGGCGAAGACCGAGTTCGACAGCGAGGGCACGATGGCCGCGACCACGCGCGAGCGCCCGCTGGCCAGCATGCCGGCCTGCTTGTTGGGCACGTAGGCGTGCGTGGCCAGCGCGTGGGCGATGCGCCTGGCCGTCTCGGGGGCCACCTTGCCGGGTTCGCGGAAGTAGCGCGAGACGGTGATCTTGGTGACACCCGCCGCGCGCGCCACGTCTTCCAGGGTCACCCGGCCATGGCCGCGTCGCGCACGCGTCGCGCCGGGGGGCGATTCGTCGTCGGATTGAGCAGAAATGGGCGGAACGGGCGTCATGGCAGGATAACCCGCATCAGGGTAGGGCCGGATGGCGCCGGGCAGATCGAACCCCTACGATGTTACCGCTAACATGACCAATCTACCCCACGTCAAAACCCTCGACCAGCTGCGCAGCAGGCGCTGGTTCGCCGGCAACGGCATGCGCCAGTTCGCGCACCGCCAGCGCGCCAACCAGATGGGTGTCCGGCGCGAAGACGTGCTCGACCGCCCGCTGGTCGCCATCATCAACACCTGGAGCGAGCTCTCGCCCTGCCACGCGCACCTGCGCGATCGTGCCGAGTCGGTCAAGCGCGGCGTGCTGATGGCCGGCGGCTTCCCCTTCGAGCTGCCCGCGCTGAGCCTGGGCGAGGTGATGGTCAAGCCCACCACCATGCTCTACCGCAACATGCTGGCCATGGAGGTCGAAGAGCTGCTGCGCTCGCACCCGGTGGACGGCGTGGTGCTGATGGGCGGCTGCGACAAGACCACCCCCGGCACCGTGATGGGTGCCACCAGCATGGGCATCCCCGCCCTGTTCCTGCCTGCCGGGCCGATGCTGAACGACCGTTACGTGAAGGACGGCGTGACGCGCACCGTGGGCGCCGGCACGCATACCCGGGTGTTCTGGGACGAGTACCAGGCCGGCCGCGTCAGCGAAGAGGAGTGGGTGACGCTGGAATCGCGCATGACGCGCTCTCCCGGCACCTGCAACACCATGGGCACGGCCAGCACCATGACGTCCATCGTCGAGGCGCTGGGCCTCACGCTGACGGGCGCCTCGTCCATCCCCGCGATGGACTCCGCGCACACGCGCATGGCCACGAGCTGCGGCGAGCGCATCGTCGGCATGATCTGGGAAGACCTCGTGCCATCCCGCGTGCTCACGCGCCAGTCCTTCCTGAATGCCGCGGCGGTGCAGATGGCGCTGGGCGGCTCGACCAACGCCGTGGTGCACATCATCGCCATGGCGCGCCGTGCCGGTGTGCCGCTCACGCTGGACGACCTCGACGCCATGGGCCGCCGCGTGCCGGTGCTCGCCAATCTCTTCCCCAGCGGCGACCGGCTGATGGAAGACTTCTACTACGCCGGTGGCCTGCCTGCCTTGATGGCGCAACTGGCGCAGATGCCCGACCTGCTGTCGCTGGACGAGCTGACCGTGACGGGCAGAACGCTGGGCGAGAACCTGGCAGGCAGCGTCGTGGCCGACCCCGAGGTCATCCGCCCGTTGGGCAACCCGGTGAGCATGAACGCACTGGCCGTGCTGCGCGGCAACCTCGCGCCCGAGGGCGCCGTCATGAAGCCGTCGGCCGCGTCGCCGAATCTCCTGAAGCACCGCGGCAGGGCGCTGGTGTTCGACAGCCAGGCCGCCATGCAGGCAGCGATGATCGACCTGCAGCTCGACTGCGATGAGAACACCGTGCTGGTGCTGCGCAACGCCGGACCTGTCGGCGCGCCGGGCATGCCCGAATGGGGCAACCTGCCGATCCCGAAGAAGCTGCTGCAGCAAGGCGTGCGCGACATGGTGCGGCTGTCCGATGCGCGCATGAGCGGCACCCACTACGGCAGCTGCGTGCTGCACATCTCGCCCGAGAGCGCCGTGGGAGGACCGCTGGCGCTGGTGCGCACCGGCGACCAGATCGAGCTCGACGTGCCGGCGCGCAGGCTCACGTTGTGCATCAGCGACGAAGAACTCGCCGCACGCCGCGCCGCGTGGCAGCCGCCGGTCGAGCGCTATGCACGCGGCTTCACGCGCCTGTACAAGGACCACGTCACCCAGGCCCACGAGGGCTGCGACTTCGATTTCCTCGAAGGCACGAAGCCCACCCCCGAGCCCGACATCTACTGAAGCGGCCCGCACGTTGCGAATGCCCCCCGACGTCAACGTGTGAGCTCCATCGCCTTTCGCATTGGTTCCCATCGACCGGTCTCACCAGACTGACCGGCTTGTTCAACAGACCGGAGACTCAAGAATGAACCGCATCCCCTTCGCATTCCATGGCCTGGCCCTGGCCGCGGCAGCCTCGCTGGCTGCGCCCGCCTTCGCCCAGCCCGCCGCTGCGGACAGTGGCAGGCTCGAGACCGTGACCATCACCGCCACCAAGCGTGTGCAGCCGCTGCAGACCACGCCGATCGCGGTGTCGGTCATCAGCGGCAGCACGCTGGAAGAGGCGAACCTCAACAACCTCGAAACCATCGCCGCGCAGGTGCCGACGGTCAACTTCCGCACCAATGCGTCGAACAAGGACTCGGCCCTGTTCATTCGTGGGGTCGGCACCATCAGCACCTCGCCGGGCGTCGAGCCCACGGTGTCGACCGTGCTCGACGGCGTCGTCACGGCCCGCCCGGGCCAGGCCACGCTCGACCTGGTGGAGATCGACCGCATCGAGATCCTGCGCGGGCCGCAGGGCACGCTGTTCGGCAAGAACGCCTCGGCCGGTGTCATCAACATCATCACGCGCGCGCCGAGCAAGGAGTTCTCCGGCTACGCCGACCTGTCCCTCTTCCAAGGCGGCGAATCGCGCGTGCGGCTGGGCGCCTCGGGCGAGCTGGCTCCGGGCGTGGTGCGCGGTTCGATCTCGGGCATGGTGGGCAAGTACGACGGCAACGTCACCAACGTCTTCGACGGCAGCAAGGTCAACGGCTACGACCGCAAGGGCATCCGCGGCCGGCTCGACATCACGCCCACGCGCAACCTGAAGATCAGCCTCATCGCCGACCGCACGCAGGCCGACGACACGCCGCCCACCGGCGTGCCCTACAGCACCAACGTGACCACCTTCCCCAGCGGGGCCGTCACCGCCAACCCGCTGTTCGGCGCGGCCGTGTCACCGGTCGCGCCCTCGGCCGAGAATCGCCAGATCAACAGCGAAATGAAGACCCGCGTCTCCGACAAGAACCAGGGTCTGTCGGCGCAGATCGACTGGACCGTGGGCAAGCATCAGATCACTTCGATCACGGCCCGTCGGTATTGGGACAACGTGCAGTTCCAGGACCAGGACCGCATGGGCACGCTGTACCGGCAGTTCAACCGCCTGGCCGACGCCGGCACGCTGGAGTTCGAGCAGACTTCGCAGGAACTGCGCATCGCATCGACCCAGCCCGGCTTCGTCGACTATGTTGCCGGGCTGTTCTACATGGAAGGCAAGAACGACGAGGTCTACCGCCGCGATACCACGCGCTGCCTGGGCTCCACGCAAGCCGCGCTGCCCAGCGGGCTGGTGCCCTGCACGGCGGCCACCACCACGACGGAGACCGGCATCGCCACCTACGGCGTGCGCAGCAAGAGCATGTCGGTGTTCGGTGAAGGCACCTTCAACTTCAGCCCGGCGCTGCGCGCCATCGCCGGGCTGCGCTACACCACCGACGACCTGTCCTACTACCACGGCCGGCAGTCGACCGCCGCCGCACCCGGCATCGCGGCCACTCGCGCCCGCGTCGACGGCTCCACCGACGAGAGCGCCGTGTCGGGCCGCTTCGGCCCGCAGTGGGAGATCAGCAAGGACATGATGGCCTACGGCACGTATTCGCAGGGCTACAAGGGCCCGGCCTACAACGTGTTCTTCAACATGGCACCGACGCAGGACAACGTCATCGGGCCGGAGAAGTCCAAGTCCTTCGAGATCGGCCTGAAGAACACGCTGATGGACGGCCGCATGCGGCTGAACCTGGCGGCCTTCAAGACCGACTACACGGGCTACCAGGCCAACGTGCCCGACCTCGTCAACGGTGTCATCGTCACGCGGCTGGTGAATGCCGGCGACGTCTCCACACAGGGCATCGAGATGGACCTGTCGGCCCGCGTCACACAGGCGCTGACGGTCAACGCAGGCCTGGCGCACGTCAAGGCGCGCGTGAAGAACTTTGCCTGCCCGGTGGGGGCAGCAGCCAGCTGCGACATCAACGGCCGGCCGCTGCCCTTCTCGCCCGACTGGAAGGCCAGCCTGCGCGTGAAGTACACGCAGTCCCTGGGCGGCGCGTTGAGCATCGACTACGGCCTGGACGCCAACTGGCAGAGCGAGACCAATTTCGACCTGCAGCAGCAGCCCGACTCGGTGCAGCAGAGCTACACCATCGTCAACGCCAGCATCGCGCTGCAGAGCACGGCAGGCTGGCGGGTAGCCCTGGTGGCGAAGAACCTCACCGACCAGTCGTACGCCACCTTCATCCAGAATTCGGGCAACCACATCAACCGCTACGTGCCGCGTGACGACACGCGCTACTTCGGCGTGAACCTGCGCTACGACTTCTGATGACGAAAAATCCGTTCCGGGCGCTGCTGCTGCGCCAGACCGGCCCGGTGGCCGTGGGCAGCTGGGTGATGGCGGCCAGCCCCATCGTGGCCGAGGCCATGGGCCATGCCGGCTTCGACTGGGCGGTGGTCGACATGGAGCACTCGCCCATCGACACGCTGGACGTCGCCCACCTGCTGCAAGCCATTGCGGGCACGACCATGGTGCCCGTGGTGCGCGTGCCCTGGAACGACACGGTGACCATCAAGCGCGTGCTCGATGCCGGCGCGCAGACGCTGCTGGTGCCCTTCGTGCAGAACGCCGACGAGGCCGCCCGTGCGGTGGCCGCGTCGCGCTATCCGCCGCAGGGCATCCGCGGCATGGCCGGCATGAGCCGGGCGACCAGGTTCGGCACCACGCCGAACTACTTCGCCACGGCCAATCAAGGCATCTCGGTGATCCTGCAGCTGGAAACGCCGCAGGCCTGCGAGCAGCTCGAAGCCATCGCGGCGGTCGACGGCGTCGACGCGCTGTTCCTGGGCCCGGCCGACCTGTCGGGTGCCATGGGGCACGTCGGCCAGCTCACGCACCCGGCCGTGATGGCGGCGATGGCCGACGCGGTGCGCCGCTGCCACGCCGCCGGCAAGCCGGTGGGCACGGTGGGCGGCACGCCCGAGGTGGTGCAGCAGTACCGCGAGATGGGCTTCGATTTCGTGGCCATCGCTTCCGACCTGGGCTTGTTGATGCGCGCGGCCCAGGGCGCCATCGCGGCCGTGCGGGCGGCCGCCGGGGGCACCGTGGCAACTGCCCCTGCTGCCAAGCCCGCCAGCTCGGGCTACTGAGCCCCCTGCTCGCGCCCGAGCTCCGAGCCAGCGTCGCCCATGGCCGCCGTCGAACTCCGCCAGGTCGCCAAGACTTACGACGGCCGCACCCAGGTCATCCACGGCATCGACCTCGACATCGCGCACGGCGAATTCGTGGTCTTCGTCGGGCCCTCGGGCTGCGGCAAGAGCACGCTGCTGCGCATGATCGCGGGGCTGGAGCCCATCAGCGGCGGCGAGGTGCGCATCGCCGGCCAGCGCGTCAACGACCTGCCGCCGCGCCACCGCGACATCGCGATGGTGTTCCAGGACTACGCGCTCTACCCGCACAAGAACCTGTTCGACAACATGGCCTTCGGCCTGCGGCTGCGCAGCACGCCCGAGGCAGAGATCCAGCAGCGCGTGGGCGACGCCGCCCGGCTGCTGAAGATCGACCACATGCTGCAGCGCAAGCCGCGCGAACTCAGCGGCGGCCAGCGCCAGCGCGTGGCCATCGGCCGCGCCATCGTGCGCCAGCCCAAGGTCTTCCTGTTCGACGAGCCCTTGTCCAACCTCGACGCGCAGCTGCGCAACGAGATGCGCACCGAGATCAAGCGCCTGCACCAGCG
>JALHMT010000037.1 GCA_022843905.1 Rubrivivax sp. | reverse complement strand
GCCCAGGCCGCGGTCTGCCGAGCGGCCACCCGGGCCGCGGGAGGATCGCCCGCCAGGGCCTCGCGCCGACAGACCGGCGCGGCCGCGGGACGACCGGCCCGCACCGGCTCGCAACGACACACGCAGCGGCACACGCAGCGACCCCCGCACCGAAACACGTCCGCCCAGGCCGCAGGCCGACGACCGCCCCAAGCGACCGCGGGCCGACGAGCGCCACCCGCGTCCGGGCCAGGACGATCGGCCGCCGCAGCGCCGCCCCGACACCCGCCGCCCAGCACCTTCAGCCGTGAAGCAGCCGTCTCAGGCCCACCCGTCACCGGCCCCGGCCGACGGCCTGGTGCGGGTGTCCAAGCTGATCACGCAACGCGGCATCGCGTCGCGACGCGAGGCCGACGACTGGATCGAGGCCGGCTGGGTGCGCGTGAACGGCCAGCCCGCCGTGCTGGGCCAGCGTGTGGCGCCGGACCAGGCCATCGAGATCGACCCGCGTGCGCGCACCGAGCAGGCGCAGCAGGTCACCATCCTGCTGCACAAGCCGATCGGACTGGTCAGCGGGCAGGCCGAGGACGGCTACGAGCCGGCCGTCACCCTGATCAAGCCGGCCCACCGCTGGGCCGAAGACAAGGCACGCATCAGCTACCACTCGGGCCACCTGCGCGGCCTGGCGCCAGCCGGCCGGCTGGACATCGATTCCACCGGCCTGCTGGTCTTCACGCAGGACGGCCGCGTAGCGAAGAAGCTGATCGGCGACGAGACGCGCGTCGAGAAGGAATACCTGGTGCGCGTGGAGCCGGTGGTGCCGGGCGAGATGCCCGAGCACGTGATCAACCGCCTGACGCAGGGCCTGGAACTCGACGGCGTGCCGCTCAAGCCGGCCAAGGTGAGCTGGGCCAACGAGGACCAGCTGCGCATCGTGCTGCGCGAAGGCCGCAAGCGGCAGATCCGGCGCATGTGCGAACTGGTGGGCCTGAAGGTGACCGGCCTGAAGCGCGTTCGCATCGGCAGCATCGTGCTGGGGCAGCTGCCCCTGGGACAGTGGCGCTACCTGGACGAGTTCGAACGGTTCTGACAACCACCCCCTACGCGCTGCGCGCGCCATCCCGCGTGGAATCGCGGGATGGCCTTCGCCAGGCACAGAACGCCTTCCGGCGTCCTGTGTCCGGGCTCAGCCCACCTCAAGGGGGCCGAGCAGCGACGTAGAACCGTCCCTGCGGACGGTTCTGCGCCTGCGAGGGCAAGCCGGCATGCTTGCCGGCTGGCAACGCCAGCGGCCCGGCAAAGCCGGCTCCGCGGCGTTCGCTTGAAGGGAGCTGCCTCCGCCTTGAGGCGGAGCCGCACAGTTCGGGTTACTTCTTGTCCGAAGGCAGCTTGCCCTCCACGCCCTTGACGTAGAAGTCGACCTTGTCCTTCCAGGCCTGGTCGGCCTTGGTGTCCTTGGGCAGGCGTTCCTTGCCGTCGTTGCCGACGATGGGGCCGGTGAACACTTCGAGCGTGCCGTCCTTGATGGCGGCGTTGGCCGCCTCGGCCTTGGCCTTCAACTCGGCCGGCACGAAGTCGGCGATCTTGATCACGTCGTTGGCGCCTTCCGGCTTGCCCCAGATGGTGCGTTGCTCGCCCTTCCAGGTGCCGTCCATCAGCGCCTTGATGGTCTTGGTGTAGTACGGGCCCCAGTAGACCATGTTGCTGGCCAGGTGCGCCTTGGGTGCGTAGCTGCTCATGTCGCTGTCCCAGCCGAAGGCGAACTTGCCGTTCTTCTCGGCCGTCTGCAGCACGGCGGTGGAGTCGGTGTTCTGCAGCAGGACGTCGGCGCCCTTGTTGATGAGCTCCTGCGCGGCGGCACCTTCCTTCTCGGGATCGAACCAGCTGTTGATCCAGACCACGCGCGTCCTGATCTTCGGGTTCACGCTTTGCGCCCCCAGCGTGAAGGCATTGATGTTGCGCAGCACTTCGGGGATGGGGAAGCTGGCGACGAAGCCCAGCGTGTTGGACTTCGTCATGCCGCCGGCGATGATGCCGCTGACGTAGGCATCGTGATAGAAGCGCGCGTCGTACACGTTCATGTTCACGGCCGTCTTGTAGCCGGTGGCGTGCTCGAACTTCACGTCGGGGAACTCGGAAGCCACCTTGAGCATGGCGTCCATGTAGCCGAAGCTGGTGGCGAAGATGATCTTGTTGCCCTGCGAGGCCAGGTCGCGGATCACGCGCTCGCCGTCGGCGTAGGGCACCTTCTCGACGAAGGTCGTCTTGATCTTGTCGCCGAACTCGGTCTCCACCGCCTTGCGGCCCTGGTCGTGCGCGAAGGTCCAGCCGGCGTCACCCACCGGGCCGATGTAGACCCAGGCCGCCTTCAGGGGCTCGGGCTTCGGTGCCGAAGCGGCAACCGGGGCCGCGGCGACCGGGGCAGGTGCCTCTTCCTTCTTGCCGCAGCCGGCCAGCGTGGCGGCTGCCGCAAGGCCGGCCAGTGCAAACAGGCGGCGGGTAAGCGTCTGGTTCATCGAGAGTTTCCTCGCAGTTGAAAGAAGTGAAGGCTGGTTACAGCATGTCGAAATTATGACCCGGGCCTGAAGGGTTTACCCAGAGAAGCCGGCATGTTCAAACGGATGAAGGCGGCGTTGCGGCTGATCAGGGCCAGCACCACGATGGTGGCCACGTAGGGCAGCATGGTCAGCAGGTGGCTCGAGATCTGCACCCCCTGCGCCTGCAGGCTGAGCTGCAGCACGGTGACACCGCCGAAGAGATAAGCGCCCAGCAGCGCCCGCGCCGGCCGCCAGGTGGCGAACACCGTCAGTGCCAGCGCGATCCAGCCGCGGCCCGCCGTCAGGCCTTCCACCCACAGCGGTGCCGTCACCAGCGAGATGTAGGCCCCGGCCAGCCCGCACAGTGCGCCACCGGCACACACGGCGGCCATGCGGATGGCGCGCACCGGGTAGCCCAGGGCGTGGGCGGGTTCGGGGTTCTCGCCGATGGCGCGCAGCAGCAAGCCGGAGCGGGTGCGGTAGAAAAACCACGCGACCGCCGCCGTCAGCACCATCGCCACATAAACCATGGGGTGATGACTGAACAGCGCCGGCCCCACGAAGGGCAGGTCCGAGAGCACCGGGATCGCCATCTGCTCGCGCGGGCTGAGGCTCTTGCCGACCATGGACACGCCCACGAAGGCCGAGAAGCCGTAGCCAAAGAGGCTGAGCGCCAGCCCGGTGGCGTACTGGTTGGTGTTCAGAAAGATCACCAGCAGGCCGAACACCGAAGCCAGCGCGGCTCCAGCGGCCGCGGCGGCGACGAAGCCCAGCGTGTCGCTGCCGGTGAGCAGTGCCGCGGCGAAGCCCGCCACAGCAGCCACGAGCATCATGCCTTCGGCCCCCAGGTTCAGCACGCCGGCGCGTTCGTTGATGAGCAGGCCCAGGGCGGCCAGCGCCAGCGTGGTGCCGCTGGCCAGTGCGGTGTTGATGAGCAGGGCGGACTCGTTCATGCAGCTTGCCTCGCGGAGCGGACCCAGCGCAGCCGCTGGTGGATGAAGGTGTCGCAGGCCAGCAGGATCAGCAGCAGCAGGCCCTGCAGCACGCTGGCCATTGCATTGGGCAGGCCCAGGCGGCTCTGGGCGAGTTCGCCGCCGATCAGCATCAGCGACAGCAGCACGCCGGCGGCGACGATGCCCAGCGGGTTGAGCCGCCCGACGAAGCACACGATGATGGCCGTGAAGCCCAGGCCGGTGGAGAGATAGGGTGTCACCTGCTTGGTCGGCCCGGCGACCTCCATGGCGCCGGCCAGGCCGGCCAGCGCGCCCGACAGCAGAAGCGCCGTCCACAGTGCCGAGCGCGCCGAGAAGCCGGCGTAGCGCGCTGCGGCCGGGGCCAGCCCGCCGACCTGCAGCTGAAAGCCGCGGAAGCTGCGGAACAGGAACAGCGTCACCAGAGCTGCCAGCACGATGGCGATGACGAAGCCCACGTGCAGCCGCGTGCGCTCGAGCAGCGGCGGCAGGTGCAGGCTGGCGTGGAAGCCCACCGACTGCGGCATGTTGAAGCCCTGCGGGTCCTTCCAGGGGCCGAAGACCAGCGCGTTGACGACCTGCTGCGCCACGTACACCAGCATCAGGCTGACGAGGATCTCGTTGGCATTGAAGCGATCGCGCAGCAGCGCCACCAGTGCCGCCCACAGGAGCCCGCCCAGCATGCCGGCCAGCAGCACCAGCGGAATGCCGACCCACTTGGGCAGCACGATGCCCTGCGTGGTGAGCCAGATGGCCATGCCGCCCGCACCCACGCAGCCGAGCAGGAACTGCCCCTCGGCGCCGATGTTCCAGACGTTCGCCCGGTAGCACACCGCCAGCCCGAGCGCGATGACGATCAGCGGCGTGGCCTTCAGCAGCACCTCGCTGATCTGCCGCCGCCCGGTCAGCGGCTCGATGAACAGCACGCGCAGGCCGGCCACCGAGTCCTGCCCGATGGCCGCCAGGATGAGCGCCGCCACGGCCGCGGTGAGCAGCAGCGCCAGCAGCGGCGAGGCCACCAGCATCAGCTGCGAGGGCGCGGCGCGGGCTTCAAGCTTCAGCATGGCCGCTCCTGGTCGCTGGCTCGGCGCTCCACAGGCCCGACATCCAGGTGCCGATCTGCTCGATGCCGGCCTCGGCGGTGGCGATGGGCGGCGACACGCGGCCCTGCGCGATGACCACCAGGCGGTCGCTGATCTCGAACAGCTCGTCGAGCTCTTCGCTGACCACCAGCAGCGCGCAGCCGGCATCGCGCAGCTTGAGCAGTTCACCCCGGATGAGCGCCGCCGCGCCGACGTCGACCCCCCAGGTGGGCTGGCTGACGATGAGCAGCCGGGGATCGGCGTCGATCTCGCGGCCCACGATGAACTTCTGCAGGTTGCCGCCCGACAGGCTCGAGGCCGCTGCGCCGGAACCGCCGGCCTTCACGTTGAAGCGCTGGATGACGTGTTCGGCCAGGCGCCGGACATCGCTGCTGCGGATCCAGCCGCTGCGCGACACGGCACCGGTGCGCGTCAACAGCGTGTTCTGGGCCAGGCTCAGCGTGGGCACGGCGCCGCGGCCCAGGCGCTCCTCGGGCACGAAGTGCAGACCTTCGTGCCGCCGCTTGCGCGGCGAGTGGCCGGCGATGTCCCGGCCGAACAGCGTGATGCTCCCGGCAGGCGCACGCGAGTCCTCGCCGGACAGCGCGGCCATCAGCTCCTGCTGGCCGTTGCCCGAGACGCCGGCCACGCCCACGATCTCGCCGGCGCGCACCTCGAAGCCGATGTCCTTCAGGTCCATGCCGAAGGGGTCCTGCCTGGTCAGTGCCAGGCCCTTCACCGCCAGCACCACGGCGCCTGCGTCGCGCGCTTGGTGCTGCAATTGAGGAGGCTCGGCGCCGATCATCAGGCGCGAGAGGCTGGCGTTGCTCTCCTGCGTGGGGTCGACCTCGCCGGTGACCTTGCCGCCGCGCAGCACCGTGCAGTGGTGGCACAGCGCGCGGATCTCGTCGAGCTTGTGACTGATGTAGAGGATGCTGCAGCCGTCGGCGCTGAGCTGGCGCAGCGTGACGAAGAGCTTGTCGACGGCCTGCGGCGTCAGCACCGAGGTGGGCTCGTCGAGGATCAGCAGCTGCGGCCGGGCCAGCAGGGCACGCACGATCTCCACGCGCTGGCGCTCGCCCACGCTGAGCGTGTGCACCGGGCGCTGCGGTTCGACGTCCAGGCCGTAGGTGTGGGCCACCTCGCCGATGCGCGTGCTGACCTGGGCCAGGCTCATGCTCTTGTCCAGGCCCAGCCAGACGTTCTCGGCCGCGGTCAGGGTGTCGAACAGCGAGAAGTGCTGGTAGACCATGCTGATGCCCAGCTGCCGCGCCTCGGCCGGGCTCTTGACCTGCACCCTCTGCCCGTTCCAGTGCATCTGGCCTTCGTCGGGTTGCACGGCGCCGTAGATGATCTTCATCAGCGTGCTCTTGCCGGCGCCGTTCTCGCCCAGCACGGCATGGATCTCGCCGGGCTTCACGCGCAGGCTCACGCCGTCGTTGGCGCGCACCGCGGGGTACTGCTTGCTGATGCCGCTGAGCTGCAGGCGCAGCGGCGAGGTGTCAGCGGCGTCGGCGCTGTCGGCGCTGTTGGCGGTGATGTTCATGGTCCTGAGCTCCCGTGGGCCGCGGCGCGGGCGTGGATCTGCCGGCCGGCCACGAAGGTGGCGGCCAGGTGTCGCTCGTCGGCCAGTGTCATCCAGGCGAAGACCCGTTCGTGCAGCTCGCGCGCTGCGGCCTGGCGGTGGGCGTCGACCGGGCCGACCGACCAGTCCCACAGGCACAGGTCGGCCGTCGTGCCGGGCTCCAGGCTGCCGATCTCGTGGTCCAGGTGCAGGGCCTGCGCCGCTCCGCGCGTGGCCGCGTGCAGCGCCTGCCAGGCCGTCAGACGCCGGCCGGCCATCGCCTGCACCTTGTAGCCGTCGGCCAGCGTGCGCTGCATCGACAGGCTGGTGCCGCCGCCGACGTCGCTGGCCACGCTCACCGCCGCACCGGCCTCGGTCATGGCCTGCCAGTCGAACAGTCCGCTGCCCAGGAACAGGTTGCTGCTGGGGCAGAAGGCGATCTGCGCGCCGCTGGCGCGCAGCGCGGCGCGGTCGTCCGCGTCGAGCCAGATGCCGTGCGCCAGCACCGCCCTGGGGTGCAGCAGCCCGGCGCGCGCATAGACGTCGAGGTAGCTGCGCGCTTCGGGGAAGAGCTGCGCCACCCACGCCACCTCGGCGCGGTTCTCGGCCACGTGGGTCTGCATGTACAGGCTGGCGTCGGCCCGGCACAGCGCGCCGGCCATCGCCAGCTGCGCCGGCGTGCTGGTGGGGGCGAAGCGCACCGTCACCGAATAGCTGTTGCGGCCCCGGCCGTGCCAGCGCTGGATGAGGTCGATGCAGTCGCGCTCGGCCTGCGCCACGTCGTCGCGCAGGCCCTCGGGCGCGTGGCGGTCCATCAGCACCTTGCCGGCGATCAGGCGCATGCCGCGCTGCGCGGCGGCGGCGAACAGTGCCTCCGCCGAAGCCTTGTGCACGGTGGGGAAGACCGAAGCCGCCGTGGTGCCGTGGGCCAGCAAGGCGTCCAGGAAACGCGCCGCGCCGGCTTCGGCCACCGCCGGGTCGGCATAGGCACGTTCGGCCGGAAAGGTGAAGCGCTCCAGCCAGTCGAGCAGCTCGGTGCCGTAACTGGCCATGACTTCCAGCTGCGGGCTGTGCACATGGGTGTCGATGAAACCGGGCAGCAGCAGGCGGCCGCGGTGATCGTGGCGCTCCCAGTCGCCCGGCAAGGGCTGCGCCGCCGGCTGGGCGCCGACGATGCGCCCGTCGTCACCCACCAGCAGCCAGTGGTCGGGACGCCAGCGCACGCCGTCCAGCGATGTGCTGCCCCACGCCGGCGGGGCGGTGAAGTCGAGCAGGTCGGCGCGCAGCGCCTTCATCCGGACACCTTGCGACGCGGCATGCCCCGCCCATGCAATTGGTGGGCCACCCCGCGCACCTGCTCGCGGAACCAGCGCAGGGCGGGCGCCTCGTGCGTGAGGTCGTGCCAGAGCATGTAGTAGCTCAAGGGCGGAAAGGCCACCGGGCAGCGCACGATGCGCACCGGCAGCGTGTCGACGTAGCGGCTGCAGAACAGCCGGCCGGTGGTCAGCACCAGCAGGCTGTCGGCCACCATCAACGGAATCAGGCTGAAGTGCGATGCGCGCACCACGATGCGGCGTTGCGCCCCTTGTGCGGCCAGATGCTCGTCGATGACGCCCAGCGCGCCGGGGTGGGTGGGCATGGGCGCGACGTGCTCGTTCTCGAGGTAGCGCTGCACGGTCCAGGCGCGCGCCGTGGACGGCCGGGCGGCGGGATGCCCTTCGGCCACCAGGCACACCACCTCGTCGCTGACCAGCCGCGCCAGGTGCAGTTCGGCCGGCGGCTGCAGCCAGTTGCCGATCACCAGGTCGACCTCGCCGCCGGCCAGGGTGCGGCGGTAGTCGTGGTGCTGCGACAGCGGCATCAGTTCCAGCCGCACGCCCGGCGCGGTGCGCTTGACGTGCGTCGCCAGCGCGGGCAGGAACAACGGGTCGAGGTAGTCACTGGCCGCCACCCGGAACAAGGCCTGGCTTCTCGCGGCATCGAAGCCCGAGGGGCGCATGCGGGGGCTGAACAGCCGGTCGGCGTCCTGCAGCAGCCGGGTGGCCGGGCCCAGCAATTGCAAGGCACGTTCGGTGGGCATCATCTGGTGCCCGGCGCGCACCAGCAACGGGTCTCCGGTGAGCGCACGCAGGCGCTTGAGCTGCGCGCTCACCGCGGGCTGGCTGCTGGCCAGACGCAGGGCGGCGCGGGAGACGCTGCGTTCGGTGATCACGGTGAGCAGGACCCGGATGAGGTGAAGGTCAATGGTGTCGAAGTCGCCCCGCGCAGCCATACGCCTGCCGTCATGAGTACTATGCGAATGATCGTATACCCGCAGGCGTGCCACGCGGTACCTTTCGGGTAAGTCCCGAGGAAACCGCATGAACGCCAGACCCATCCGCTTCTTCCACCGCGGCGAGATCGTCGAGGTGACCGACGCCGCCCCCACGCGCACCGTGCTCGAGTGGCTGCGCGAAGACGCCCGCTGCACCGGCACCAAGGAAGGCTGCGCCGAGGGCGACTGCGGCGCCTGCACCGTGGTGCTGGGCCGCCTGGACGCCCAGGGCGAACTCGCGCTGCAGCCGGTCAACGCCTGCATCCAGTTCCTGCCCACGCTGGACGGCAAGGCGCTCTTCACCGTCGAAGACCTCGCGTCGCCGCAAGGCGGGCTGCATCCGGCACAGCGGGCGATGGTCGACTGCCACGGCTCGCAATGCGGCTTCTGCACCCCGGGCTTCGTGATGAGCCTGTGGGCCTGCCATCAGAAGCACCGGCAGGCCGGCACGGTGCCCACGCGGCAGCAGATCGCCGACGACCTGTCGGGCAACCTGTGCCGCTGCACCGGCTACCGGCCCATCCTGGACGCCGGCCAGCGCATGTTCGAACTGCCTGCCGCCACCGCGGTGCCGCAAGCCGCGGTGAAGGCCCTGCTGAGCCTGGGGGCGGACGCGCCGCTGCGCTATCGCGAGGCCTTCCACGCACCCCGCACGCTGGAAGCGCTGGCCGCACTGCGCCTGGCTCGCCCCGAGGCGCAGTTGCTGGCCGGCAGCACCGACATGGGGCTGTGGGTCACCAAGCAGTTCCGGCCGCTGCCCGACCTGATCTATGTCGGCGAGGTCGCCGAACTGCAACAGATCGAGCAGACCCCCGACGGCAGCCTGCGCATCGGCGCCGGCGTCTCTCTGGAAGCCGCCTGGCAGGCGCTGGCGCGACGCCACCCCACGCTGCGCGACGTCTGGCTGCGGTTCGCCTCGCTGCCCATCCGCATGGTCGGCACGATGGGCGGCAACGTGGCCAACGGCTCGCCCATCGGCGACTCGGCCCCCGTGCTGATGGCGCTCGATGCCAGGATCGTGCTGAGGCGCGGCGACCAGGTGCGCCGCATGCCGCTGGCCGACTTCTACGTCGACTACATGAAGAACCGCCTGCAGCCCGGGGAGTTCGTGCAGGGCCTGGAGCTGCCCCCCGCACCAACCGACACGGCAGTGCGCGCCTACAAGATCTCCAAGCGCTTCGACTGCGACATCTCGGCACTCTGCGCGGGCCTGTCACTGCGCCTGGAAGGCGACCAGGTGGCGCACGTGCGCCTGGCCTTCGGCGGCATGGCGGCCACCGTGCGGCGCGCAACGACGGCCGAGGCCGCCCTGCTCGGGCAGACCTGGGGGCCCGATCAGGTGGCGGCCGCACAAGCCGCGCTGGCCAAGGACTTCAAGCCCTTGAGCGACATGCGCGCCAGTTCGGGTTACCGGTTGAAAGTGGCGCAGAACCTGCTACAGCGCTTGTGGCTGGAGACACGCGCGTCAGGCCCGCTGCCCGAGAGTGCGGTGAGCGTCTGGCACCGGGAGACGATGACATGAACAGACCGATCGACTTGCCTACCCCGTTGATGGGCCCCGACCCTGCCGGCTATGCCGAAGTGGGGGTGAGCCGGCCGCACGAATCGGCCCACCTTCACGTGGCGGGTGCCGCGCCGTACACCGACGACATCCCCGAGCTGGCCGGTACGCTGCACGCCGCGCTCGGGCTGTCGCCGGTGGCCCACGGCATCCTGCGCGCCATCGACCTCGACCGCGTGCGCGCCATGCCGGGCGTGGTCGACGTCTTCACGGCCCAGGACATCCCCGGCGACAACGAATGCGGCTCCCTGGTCAAGGACGACCCCATCCTGGCCGGCGAGCCCGGGGCCACCTTGCGCTACCTGGGCCAGCCGGTCTACGCCGTGGTGGCCAGCACGCGCGACGCCGCGCGGCGCGCCGCGGCGCTGGCGCGCCAGGTGGTGCAGGCCGACGCGCTGCCGCCCATCCTCACGCCGCAACAGGCCCATGCCGCGGGGCAGTACGTGGTGCCGCCCATGCACCTGTCGCGCGGCGATGCCAGGCGCGCCATCGACACCGCGCCCTACCGCTTCAAGAGCAGCTTCGACGTTGGCGGCCAGGAGCAGTTCTACCTGGAAGGGCAGATCAGCTACGCCGTGCCCACCGAAGACGCCGGCATGAAGCTGTACTGCTCGACGCAGCACCCCAGCGAGATGCAGCACCTGGTGGCCCATGCGCTGCACCGGCCGGCGCACGCGATCCAGGTGGAGTGCCGCCGCATGGGCGGCGGATTCGGCGGCAAGGAGTCGCAGTCGGCCCTGTTCGCCTGCGTGGCCGCCGTGGCAGCGGTGCGCAGCCAGCGCCCGGTGAAGCTGCGCGTGGACCGCGACGACGACTTCCTCATCACCGGCCGCCGCCACTGTTTCCACTACGAGCTGGAAGTGGGTCACGACGACGAGGGCCGCGTGCTGGGGGCCGAAGTCACCATGGTTTCGCGCGCCGGCCATTCGGCCGACCTGTCGGGCCCGGTGATGACACGCGCGCTGTGCCACTTCGACAACGCCTACTGGCTGCCCGACGTGGCCATGCACGGCTACTCGGGCAAGACCAACACGCAGAGCAACACCGCCTTCCGCGGCTTCGGCGGACCGCAGGGTGCCATCGCCATCGAATCGGTGATGGACAGCATCGCACGCCGGCTCGGCCGCGACCCGCTGGCCGTGCGCCGCGCCAACTTCTACGGCAAGAGCGAGCGCAACGTCACGCCCTACGGCCAGACGGTGGACGACAACATCCTCGAAGAGCTGACCTCGCAGCTCGAGCGCAGCAGCGACTACAGCGTGCGCCGCGAGGCCGTGGCCCGCTTCAATCAACTGAGCCCGGTGCTCAAGAAGGGTCTGGCACTCACGCCGCTGAAGTTCGGCATCTCCTTCAACGTGGTGCACCTGAACCAGGCCGGTGCGCTGGTGCACGTCTACACCGACGGCTCGGTGCTGGTGAACCACGGCGGCACGGAGATGGGCCAGGGCCTGAACACCAAGGTGGCCCAGGTCGTGGCGCACGAGCTGGGGGTGCCACTGGGGGCCGTGCGGGTCACCGCCACCGACACGCACAAGGTGGCCAACACCTCCGCCACGGCAGCCTCCACCGGCAGCGACCTCAACGGCAAGGCGGCGCAGGACGCCGCGCGGCAGATCCGCGAAAGGCTCGCCGTCTTCGCGGCGAGCACGCTGGGCAGCGAGGCGAAGGACGTGACCTTCGCGCACGGCCTGGTACACGCCGACGGCCAGACGCTGCCCTTCGCGGAACTGGTCGACCGCGCCTACTTCGCACGCGTGCAGCTGTGGAGCGACGGCTTCTATGCCACGCCGGGCCTGAGCTGGGACCGCCAGACCATGAAGGGCCACCCCTTCTACTACTACGCCTACGGCGCGGCGGTGAGCGAGGTCATCGTCGACACGCTGAGCGGCGAATGGAAGCTGCTGCGCGCCGACGTGCTGCACGACGTGGGCCGCTCGCTGAACCCAGCGGTGGACATCGGCCAGATCGAGGGCGCCTTCATCCAGGGCATGGGCTGGCTGACGATGGAAGAGCTGGTGTGGCATCCGCAGAGCGGCATGCTCAGCACGCACGCGCCCAGCACCTACAAGATCCCCACGGCCAACGACTGCCCTTCGGCCTTCCACGTGAAGCTGTTCGATGCCGACAACCGGAAGGACAGCATCCATCGCAGCAAGGCCGTGGGCGAGCCGCCGCTGCTGCTGCCCTTCTCGGTGTTCTTCGCCATCCGCGACGCGGTGTCGGCCGTGGGCGATCACCGCGTCGACCCGCCGCTGCAGGCGCCTGCCACGCCCGAGTCGATCCTGCGTGCGGTGATGGCGGTGCAGGCCGGCCAGAGCGCCCTCGAGAACGCATGACGGCGGTGGTGCAGCGCACCGCGCTGCAGTGGCGCGCCGGGGCCCGTGCAGCCGTCGTGGTGGAGGTGCTGAGCTCGCGCGGCTCGGTGCCACGCGAAGCCGGCACGCGCATGCTGGTGGCGGCCGACGACGTGGTCGGCACCATCGGCGGCGGTCACCTGGAGCTGAAGGCGATCGAGAAGGCCAGGCAGCTGCTGGTGTCGGGCGCCGTGAGTCCTGAGACAGAAGACATCGCGCTCGGGCCCACGCTGGGCCAGTGCTGCGGTGGCGCGCTGACGCTGCGCTACACCGCGCTGTCGCACGACGACCCGGCGCACTGGGCGCTGCCCGCACCGCGCTTCTTCCTGCAGCTCTACGGTGCCGGCCACGTCGGCCTTGCCATCGTGGAGCTGTTGTCGGGCATCGATTGCCGGGTGCAGTGGATCGACGAGCGCGAAGACCAGTTTCCCGCCGGGCCGCTGCCGCCGCACATCGAGAAGCTCTGCGTCGAACCGGTCGAAGCCGAGGTACGCCTGGCCCCGCCCGGCGCCTGCTACCTGGTGCTGACGCACAGCCACGACCTCGACCTGGCGATCACCGAAGCCATCCTGCGGCGTGCCGACTTCGGCTTCCTGGGTCTGATCGGGTCGAAGACCAAACACGCGCGCTTCCGCCACCGCTTCGAAGCACGCGGCCTGTCGCCGTCCGTGATCGACCGCATCACCTGCCCCATCGGCCTGCCCGGCATCGAAGGCAAGGAGCCCGAGGTGATCGCGGTGGCGGTGGTGGCGCAGTTGCTGCAACGCCACCCTTGATCTGAGTACCCCCCGATCCAGGTGGGCGCTCGGTTCATGTCATCAAGTTGGAGGAGGCCGACTCCCTCCATGCCCCTACACTGCGCCGCAAACAAGCAGCAGTCCGGAGGCAGCCGATGGGGATTCTCACTGTCCAGCAGGGTCAGCGAAGGTCACCCGGTGCCTGGCTTGGCCGCGCTGCCCTGGTCCTGGGCGTCCTGGGGCTGCTGGGATGTGGTGGCGGCAGGTCTTCGGATCCCGGCACCCCGATGTCGGCGGGGCAGATGGCGCCGCCTTCGGCCGCTTCCAAGGTCACGCACTATGCGGCGTCGCGGTTCGCCGAGCACGCCTCGTTCGGCCCGACCCCTGCACTGATCGCCGAACTGCGCGCCAAGGGCTTCGAGGCCTGGATCGACGAGCAGTTCGCGCTGCCCTTCGTGCCGATGGACATCAAGCCGGCCGAGGCCCTCTACGCCTACACCGACCGCCTGGACGTCCCGCGAGCCATCTGGTCCTACCCGGAGCGCGAGTTCATGCGGCTGGCCCTGGTCGCCCCCGATCAGTTGCGCCTGCGGGTCACCTGGTCCCTGTCGCAGGTGATCGTCGCCACGAAGGCCGCCGGCCGGCCGCCCGGCGAGGTGAACTGGGTGAACCTGCTTTACCGGCATGCCTTCAGCCAGTACGGCCCGCTGCTGCGAGACACCTCCACCAACCGGCTGATGGGCTGGTATCTGAACAACGACCAGAACCGCCCGAAGAGCGCCGAGTGCACGCACTGCGCGCCCAACGAGAACTACGCGCGCGAACTGTTGCAGCTGTTCTCCATCGGCGTCGTCCAGCTCAACCCCGACGGCACGTCGGTACGAGACGGGCGCGGCAGGCTGGTCGAGAGCTACACCCAGACCGATGTCGAGGAACTGGCCCGCGCGCTGACCGGCTGGACGCCCGACCGCGACCCGCCGAACACGCCCGACCTGGCCAGCCGGAACTGGATCAAGCCCATGGTGCCCAGCACGTGGCCCCCGGAGCGCGATGCCGGCCGCAAGGTGGTGCTCGGACGCGTCTTTCCGGCCGGCCAGTCCCAGAACAAGGACCTCGACGACATCGTCGCAATGTTGATGGCGCATCCCAATATCGCGCCCTTCGTGTCGCTGCGCCTGATCCAGCATCTGGTGAAGAGCGACCCCACGCCGGCTTACGTCGGACGGGTGGCGGCGCGCTTCCGCAACAACGGCAGCGGCGTGGCCGGCGACATGAAGGCGGTGGTGAAGGCGGTGCTGCTGGACGCAGAAGCGCGTGCCGGTGATGTGCCGGAGCAGTCGCGCATCACCGACGGCAAGTTCCGCGAGCCGGTGCTGCACCGCATGGCGATGTTCCGCGGCATGCAATGCCGCAGCACCTTCCAGCGCGGCCCCGACGACTTCTGGAACGTCTACAGCCAGCCACCCTTCGCGCAGGACAGCGTGTTCAGCTTCTACACCCCCTTCGACCGGGCCCCCGGGAGCAACCTCCTGGCGCCGGAACAACGCCTGGTCGACGCCTCGGAGCTGACCGGACGGCTGAACCAGGCCAACGATCTTCGCTACAACCGCATCGCCCGCACCAACGACCTGAAGCCGCTGACCGACGCCGGCTGCCAGGTGCAGCCCTTCATCGACGCCTACACGCGTTCGCCCAAGGACTACCTCGACCTGTTGAGCAGCCGCTACTTCCGCGGCGCCATGCCGCCCACGCTGCGCAGCAACCTCGAGCAGATGATCCAGCAGCCCAACTGGCGTGGCGACGACGCCAGCGAAGGCGCGATGCGCATGCTCGACCTCGCGCTGGCCACGCCCTACTTCGGAGTGATCCATTGAACACGCGCCGCAGCTTTCTCGATGCGATGGGTCGCGCCGGTGCGCTGGGCGCCGCCGGCCTGCTGGGCGGGCTGGGCGGCTCTGCCAGCGCGTCGAACGAGGACTACCGCGCGCTGGTCGTGCTGTTCCTCAGCGGCGGCAATGACGGCAACAACGTGCTGGTGCCCACCGACGGGATGTACGGCGACTACCAGGCCGCCCGGGCCAACCTGGCCCTGCCCAAGGCCAGCCTGGTCGCGCTTCCGGGCACGGCTGCCGGCCACACGTTCGGCCTGCACCCTGCGCTGGCGCCCTTCGTCTCGCGCTACACGCAAGGCCGGCTCGGCTTCATCGCCAACGCCGGCCCGCTGGTGGTGCCGAGCACGGCAGCACAGGTCAAGGCCACCGCGGTGGAAGTGCCGCCCTTCCTGCTGTCGCACAATGACCAGGTGGCCATCCAGCAGGGCTGGACGGTGCAGGACGACACCAGCGGCTGGGGCGGCCGCGCGCTCGAACTGCTGCCGTCCAGCATGCGGCATCCGCTCAATGCAGTGACCATGTCGAGCGACCGCACGCTGGTGCAGGGCCGGCGCAGCGCGGTGTCGTTCATGGAACGCAACGGCTCTCGCTACTGGGGACCGGCCGATCTGGCCAACCCGCAGTCGCTGGCCGCGCAGCAGATCAACCGCATGGCGCGCTGGCAGTTCGCCAACCGCTACCAGGCCGAGTACGCGCGCACCTTCGGTGCCGCGGTGTCGGACTCGACCCTGATCACCAAGGCCCTGCTGGCCGCCGCCGAACCGGCCGCCGACTTCGGCACAGGCAACCTGGCCGAGCGACTCCGCGCCCTGGCCAAGGTGCTGCCGGCGTTCAAGGCCCAGGGCTTCAAGCGCCAGGTGTTCCTGGTGCAATGGGGCAACTTCGACACGCATGCCAACCAGCGGGGTGCCGCAGAACAGACACAGGACGCTCAGCTCGCCCTGCTGGCCAAGGCCCTGACCGCCTTCGACGACACGAACCGCGCCACGGGCCTGGACATGAACGTGGTCACGCTGTCGATGAGCGACTTCGGCCGCACCGTGCGGCCCGGCTCGGGCGGCGGCAGCGAACACGCCTGGGGCAACCACTGGTTCGCGCTGGGCGGCCCGGTGCAGGGCGGCACGGTGCACGGCACTTTCCCCAGCCCGGTGCTGGGCGGCCCCGACGACGGAGACCGAAACCGCAACGGCCGCTTCGTGCCGACCACCAGCTCCGACCAGGTGGGCGCGACGGTGATGCAGTGGATGGGGCTGGACCCGTCGGCCTTCCACGAGGTCTTCCCCAACCTGGCGAACTTCAGCCGAAAGACCCTGCCGCTGCTGCGGGCCTGAGGGAGACGCGACATGGCTGACATCCGGCTCACCGAAGGCAACGACGTCTATGTCCAGCCCGACGCCGACAAGAACCTGAACAACACCCTCTATGCCGGAGCGGGCGACGACACGCTGCGCATGTTCCAGGGGACTGCGTTCGGCAGCCGCGGCAACGACCGCATCGAACGCCTCATCGACCCGGGCAATCCGAACCGCGGACTGACGGCGGCCTATTGGGACGCTGGCACCGGCATCCTCGTCAACCTGGCAGAAGGCTGGGCGGACGACGGCCACGGAGGCCGGGACACCTTGATCGGCGTGACCAGCGTGCTCGGCAACAGCACCGACGATCGTGTCATCGGCGACGCCAAGAACAACTCGTTCGGCGGCAACGGCGGGCACGACAGCTTCGATGGCGGCGAGGGCATCGACACCGCCGACCTCTGGTTCACCGTGACGGGCCGAGGCTTCGGCGTGGCGCGCCTCGAAGACGTCGACATCCGGGTCTCGGCGGACGGCAAGAGCGCCACCATCACGCCCAAGGTGGCTGCCAACTTCAGCCTGACGCTGGTGAACGTCGAACGCATCGGCGTGACGGCGGCAGACGGTCAGCGCGTGGTGGTCAACCTGGTGGCCTTCATCACGCCGCAGTCCCTCGCCGAAGACGCCATCGTCGCCGGCCCGACGATGCGCTGGAACGCCTCGCAGCCGCTGGGCACGCCCACGGCGCTGAGCTTCAGCTTCGTGGCACAGAGCGAGCGGCCCGGCTTCCGCGCCTTCAGCGCCAGCGAACAGGACGCCGTGCGCGACATCCTGACCAAGACCGCGGCGCTGACGGGCCTGAGCTTCACCGAAGTCGCCGAGACCGCCGACCAGGTCGGCCAGCTGCGCTTCGGCATCGACCAGCAGCCGGCCAGCAAGGGGCAGGCGGCGCTGCCGGGCACGCAGGGCGATGCGGCCGGCGACGTCTGGATGGACGTCGAATCGATGGTCGCGCCGCTGAGCGTGGGCAGCGAGGGCTATGCCACGCTGCTGCACGAGATCGGCCACGCGCTGGGCCTGCGCCACCCGCGCAACACCGATCCCGGCGAAGCCTGGGCCATGCAGCTCCGGGTGGCCGACGATCGCCCGGGCCTGACGGTGATGTCGTCGCAGCCCTCGGCCGATGGCCTGTTCCGCGCCGACTGGGGTACGCTCGACGTGCTGGCGCTGCGCTACCTGTACGGCACGCGCGAGGTCAACACATCGGACACGCGCTATGCACTGGGCGCACGCGAATCGTCGTCGGCCAACACCCTGGTGGACGACGGCGGTCACGATGTCATCGACGCATCGGGCCTGGCCAGCGGCGTCTCGATCGACCTGGTGCCGGGGCACCTGGGCAGCGCTGGCATCACCACGGCCGGGTTCGCCGGCGTCGAGAACCTGGGCATCGCGCCGACGGCCTGGATCGAGGACGCCATCGGCACCGCCTTCGACGACGTGCTGGTCGGCAACGACGGCCCGAACGGCTTCGTCGGCGGCCTGGGCAACGACTGGATCGACGGCGGTGCCGGCATTGACACCGCAGCCTTCGCGGGCCAGCGCGCCGACTACCGCCTGTCCAACGCCTTCGGCAAGCTGTACGTCGAGGCACGCGACGGCAGCAGCGGCTACGACACGCTCAGCCGCATCGAGACGCTGGTGTTCGCCGACCAGGTGCTGAACCTGGCCGCCGGGGCCCTGGGCGGTGACGTCGACCTGGTGCTCGACGAAGACAGCAGCATCGGCACCGCGCTGCCGGCACCCGCCGATGCGGCGCGCTCGGCAGCCACCTACCGCCTGGTCGGCGCCCCCGCCCATGGCGTGGCCAGCCTGAGTGCCGATGGCCAGCTGAGCTACACGCCGAAGGCCGAGTTCCACGGCAGTGACGCGGTGGCCTTCGATCTCACCGTGGGCAGCAGCACCAACCGCTACCAGGCCTACTTCAACGTCCAGCCGGTCAACGACGGCGCGCCGCAGTCGAGCAACGCGTCCCTGCTGGCGCCACGCGGCAGCACGCTGTCGGGGCGGTTGCCGGCGGCCACCGACATCGACGGTGACACCATCACCTATTCGATCAGCGGCGCGGCCGCCAACGGCGATGCCCAGACCGCAGGCGACGGCCGCTTCAGCTACACCGCCAAGGACGGCTTCGCCGGCAGCGACGGCTTCGGCTTCACCGTCAGCGACGGCATGGGCGGCACGCGGGCCTACAGCGCGGCCGTGAAGGTGGTGCCGGTGGACAGCACGCGCCACGGCACCGACGGTGCCGACGTGCTCAACGGCGCGGCCGGCGCCGACGGCCTGCTGGCCGGCGCCGGCAACGACCTCGTCACCGGCGGTGGCGGCGACGACGTGATCGTCGGCGGTGACGGCGTCGACACGGCCGTGCTATCGGGCCCGGCCACGCGCTACCGGTTGACGAAGGCCGACTTCGGCTGGACGGTGAAGGACGCGGCCAGCCTCGACGGCACCGACAGCCTCGGTGGCGTGGAACGGCTGCGCTTCTCCGACCGGCACCTGGCCCTCGACCTCGACGGCCACGCCGGGACGGTCGCGCAGGTGCTGCGCGCGCTGTTCGGCAGCGCGGCCCTGGACAACCCGGCCTACGCCGGCGTCGGCCTGCACCTGGTGGACGCCGGCATGAGCTACGACGACCTCGTCCGCCTGGCCATCGACACGCCCCTCTTCGAAAGCTTGGCCGGGGGTCGATCGCACACCGCGTTCGTGAACACCGTGTACCGGAACGTCACCGGACAACTGCCGACCGCGGCCGACCTGCAATCCTTCGTCGGCCTACTGGACAACGGAGCCTTCACGCCCTATAGCCTGGGGCTGCTGGCCAGCCAGCATCCGGTCAATGTCACGAGCGTGGAACTGGTGGGCCTGGCGGTGACCGGGCTCGAGTTCACCCCGGTCTGAGCCGCGAAGGCGCGGCTGCGCTGCGCGACCGGTCGCCCGGGCTCACTCCGCCGCGATGCGCTCCAGCCCGGCGCGGTCGTGCACGACGACGGTGTAGCCGGTGACCGAGATCATGCCCTTGCGCGTGAGGCTGCGCATCAGCCTCGACAGCGTCTCCGGCGTGACGGCCAGCTGCGAAGCGATGTCGCGCTTTCTTTCGGCCAGGCGGATCACGCCGCTGGCGCCCTGGCGGTCGATGTGGTCGACCAGCCATTGCGCGAAGCGCGAAGGCGCGTCCTTGTGCATCAGGCCGTGCGTGTTGACGGCCAGGGAACGGACCTCGCCGGCCAGGCTGGCGATGAGCCGCGTGCTGAGGTCGGGTTGCAGGCGCAGCACGGGCTCCAGCAGCGCGCGCGGCAGATCGATGATCACCGCAGGCGTGGTGGTGCGCGCATCGATGACGTGATTGCCGTCGAGCCAGGCCGCGCTCTGGTCGAGCCAGCCTGGGCCCCGCACCGGCCGCTCGATGCGGAACTCGCCGTCTGCATTGCGGTGGCCCAGGGCCACGTCGCCTTCCCGGACGAAGACCAGCGACGCGGCCGGCTCGTCGTGCGTGAACACGACCTCGCCGGCGCCGACCATGCGCGCGCGTGAGACGGCGGCCAGCGCGACGATCTCCGCAGGGGCCAGGGTGGGCGCACCCAGCAGGGCGTTCCACATGCGCGCGTCGTGCAGCATGGAGTCGCTGGAGCGCGGGGCAGAGTGGCTGCGATCAGCCCCACCCACCCCCTTGATCGGGGGCCGGGCAGGCCGGCCTGACACCAGCGGACCATTGGCCAGCGGGCTGTCGATGGAGGATGCCATGGTGGTCACGGGATGGGCCTTAACGTGGTTGGGCCACTTTCCCACAGCCCCCCCGCCGGCTGCCTTGCGCTGGATCAACCGGCCATCACGGTGTGGCGTCGGAGCCGATGCGCATTGCTCGCGCTCAGTGCTCGCTGCGGGGGAGGGGCGGCCTGCCCCTCACACCTTCTCGTCCCGAATGCGGCGCCAGGCACTCGGCCAGGCCGCCCGCCCATCGGCGGGCGGTGACGGCCATGGCCGGGGCCATCGAAGGTGAAGGCGATGAAGCCGTTGCGCGCCTGGGTGTGGGCCAAAGGCTCCATCAGCTGCTGCGAGCCGGCGCCCGGCCACCGGGTCGGGGTCAGGCCATCGCGAGGCGACGCGAGTCGACGCTGGCCGGGCCGGCACCGAAGGAAAAGACCATCAGCAGGCCGCCCACGACCGCGAGGTTCTTCATGAACATCAGTTGCTGCACGAAGGCCTGGTCCGCCGGCATGGCCCAGAAGTTGTGGAACAGCACCGTGGCCAGCAGCGTGAAGCCGGCCAGCGCGGCAGCAGCCATGCGCGCCTGGAAGCCGACGGCCAGCGCGATGCCGCCCACCACCTCGAGCGCGGCAACCAGGACGGCCAGCACGGAAGCCATGGGCAGACCGCCCGAGGCGATGTAGCCGGCCGTGCCCTCGAGGTTGCCGAACTTCGAGATGCCGGCCAGGATGAACATGGCGGCCAGCAGCAGGCGGGCGATCACGACGACAGGGGTTGAGGTTTTCATGTTGCGGTTCTCCGAAAGACGGTTGAGTAGAAAGGAAGCGAAGGGAAATCAGGGCAGGAAGACCGGGCGTGCCGTGGCACCGCGTCAGGCTGCGAGGTCGAACACCAGCACCTCGGCGTCGCGGCCTTGCTCCAGGGTCAGCGAGGTCTCGCGGTCGAGTCGCAGCGCGTCGCCGGCCTGGAGGGCATGGCCGTTGACATGGAGCTCGCCGCGCACCAGGAACACATAGCCCGGGCGAGCCGGGTCGAGCGACAGTTGCGCGCGCTCGACGCCTTCGAACAGCCCGGCGTGGATCGAGGCATCGGCGTGGATCGTCACCGACCCGTCGCGGCCGTCGGGCGAGGCCACCAGGGCCAGGCGCCCGCGCTTGGCGGCGGCGTCGAAGTGCTTCTGCTCGTAGCCCGGCTCGATGCCGCGGTGGCGCGGCAGCAGCCAGATCTGCAGGAAGTGGGTGGTCTGGTCCTGCGAGTGGTTGAACTCGCTGTGCATCACACCGGTACCCGCGCTCATGCGCTGCACGTCGCCCGGACGGATCACGCCGGCATGGGCGCCTCCTGCGCTGCCGTTGCCCATCGAGTCCTTGTGCGCCAAGGCGCCGTCGAGCACGTAGCTGACGATCTCCATGTCGCGATGGCCGTGCGTGCCGAAGCCGGTGCCGGGGGCGATGCGGTCTTCGTTGATGACGCGCAGGTTGCCCACGCCCATGTGCGCCGGGTCGTGATAGTCGGCGAAGGAGAAGCTGTGGAAGCTGTCGAGCCAGCCGTGCTGGGCGTGGCCGCGTTCCCGGGACTTGCGAAGAGTGATCATCTGCGGACCTCCGTTCAAGGCCTCCACTGTAGGAAGACCGACCCGATCCGGGGCGCAGCACACTTGCACCGATCATTCAAATAAGATGAATGGATGCCCCACCGCAGCCTCGCCCTGACACCCGAAGCCCTGAGCATGATGGACACCATCGCGCGCACCGGCAGCTTTGCCGCGGCGGCGCGCGAACTGGGCAAGGTGCCCTCGGCCCTGACCTACAGCGTGCGCCAGCTGGAAGACGCGCTCGACGTGCTGCTGTTCGACCGCCGATCCCGCCAGGCCAAGCTCACCGCGGCAGGCGCCGAACTGCTCGAGGAGGGCCGTCGGCTGCTGATGGAGATCGACGCCGTGGCCAATCGCGTGCGCCGCGTGGCCACCGGCTGGGAAGGTCAGCTGACGATCGCGATGGACGCCATCGTCTCCATGCCCACCGTGCTCGACATCGCGCAGTCCTTCTGTGCGCTGGACCCCCAGGGCGCGGCCGGCGCCGGCACGGGCGGCCCGGGCACGAGGCTGCGACTGCGCACCGAGGTGCTGGCCGGCACCTGGGAGGCCCTGGTGCGCGGGCAGGCCGATCTGGCCATCGGCGTCGGCCTGCACTCGGCACCGCCCAGCGGCGTGGCGGTGGAACCGCTGGGCGAGATTCCCTTCGTCTTCGTCGTCGCGCCGCACCACCCGCTGGCGGCGGCGAACGGCCCGTTGACCGATGCCGACGTGCTGCGACACCGCGCCGTGGCGGTGGCCGATTCGGCGCGCCAGCTGGCGCCGGTGACCGTCAACCTGCTGCCGGGACAGGACGTGCTGACCGTCAGCTCGATGCAGGACAAGGCTGCTGCCATCCGTCGTGGTCTGGGCTGCGGCTTCCTGCCCGAACCCATGGTGCGCCCGCTGCTGGTCACGGGCGACCTGGTAAGCATGGCCGTGACACGACCCGAGCCGGTGGCGCGCCTGGGCTATGCCTGGCGCTGCACCGTCGGCCCCAAGGGGCGCCGGCCCCCTGCGGGGCTGGCGCTGCAGTGGTGGCTGCAGCAGCTGGCCAACCCGAACACGCGCAAGGCGCTGCTCGACAACCTGGGTTGAAGCGTGGTCAACCGCAGCACCGTGGCGGGCACGACAGGGCTGCCCTATGTCGGCCGCTTCGCGCCCTCGCCCACCGGCCCGCTGCATGCCGGTTCGCTGGTGGCGGCCCTGGCGAGCTGGCTCGATGCCCGCGCACACGGCGGACGCTGGCTGCTGCGCATCGAGGACGTCGACACACCGCGCTGCGTGCCAGGCATGGCGCAGCACATTGCCGCCCAGCTCGCGGCCTGTGGACTGGTGCCCGACGCGCCGCCCTGGCTGCAGTCCACCCGCAGCGATGCTTACTCGGCGGCCTTGCAGCAGCTGCGCGAACGCGGCCTGGCCTACGAGTGCGGCTGCACGCGACGCGACATCGACATCGCGCTGCAGGGGGTCGGCCAGGTCCACCAGCGGCACGAAGAGCGCATCTACCCAGGCACCTGCCGCCTCGGTCTGCAGGGCAAGCCGGCGCGTGCCGTGCGCCTGCTCACGCTGCAGCACGGCCACGATGCCGTGATCGACTGGCAGGATAGACGCCTGGGGGCGTTGCGACAGAACGTGACCCGCGAGGTCGGCGACTTCGTCCTGCGGCGCGCCGACGGCCTGTGGGCGTACCAGCTGGCCGTGGTGGTGGACGACGCGGCACAAGGCATCACCCACGTGGTGCGCGGCGAGGACCTGGCCGACAACACGCCGCGCCAAATGCTGCTGCAGCAATCGCTGGGCCTGCCTGCGCCGGCCTACCTGCACACTCCGCTGGTTCTGGCCGTCGACGGGCAGAAGCTCAGCAAGCAGAACGGCGCGCAGTCGCTGGAAACGGGTGATCCCCTGGCCTCCCTGCAGAGCGCCGCGGGCGCACTGGGCTTGCGGTTGCCAGAGGCGAAACACCGCGGACAATGGCTCAGCGCCGCAGTGGCGGCTTGGAGAGATCGATGGATTCGATGACGGGTTGGAAGCGCTTGGCTGCTGTCGGCGCCACGCTGTGTGCTGCGGGCTTGCTGGGCGCCTGCGGCGGCGGCGGCGACGGTGCGATGAAACTGACGGCTTCTGCCGCCCCCGGCGAACGGGTGCAGGCGCAGGCCCCCGTGACGCTGCCCGATGCCGAGGCGTTCTTCGACTGGGTCGAAAGGATGTACCCGAAGGACTTCCCGCCCGGCGCCGTGTCCCAGTCGATAGAGCACGACACGCGCCACTACCGCGTGCGCCACTACCCGTCCACCGGCAACTATGTCGGCCTGATGGACGGCGGGCTGGTGCGCGCCATCGGTCCGTTCACCAAGGGCGAGCTGACGAGCTTCGGGCCGGTGGAGCCCTACCTTTGCCAGATCAAGCCCGAGCTCTGCATGCCGGTCAATTCGCCGGTGGAACGCGTGGTCAGGGACGCCGGCGGCCGCCAGTGCGAAGCGACCAGCGCCGAGCCCCTCCTGCAGACCCGCCGGCGCTTGACCGACGCCGGCATCGCCGTGGCCTTGTCCGACTGCGGCCTGGCCCGCGTGGGCGTGCCGGGAGTCTGTGGCGTGACGGACACCCGCTACTGGATGTTCGACATTCCGAAGGCCGACGTCGACAAGGCCCTCGCCCTGGGCTTTTCGCGCACCAACGACGTCTACAGCGGCCAGCCTATGGAGATGGCCTGCACGTGGTGAGAAGAGCCCGGGCGGGCATGCAGCGGTGGCCCCTGGAGTGAGGTCGTCAGGACCGGTGGCATGATGCGCGGCCCTGAATCCAACCCATTCCAAGGAGAAGCCCCATGACCACCACCGCCTCGGGCCTGCAATACGAAGACACCACGCCGGGCAGCGGCGCCGAAGCCGTCGCCGGCCAGCACGTCTCGGTGCACTACACCGGCTGGCTGCACGACCCCGCCGCGCCCAACCATCGCGGCCGCAAGTTCGATTCCAGCAAGGACCGCGGCCAGCCCTTCCAGTTCGCCCTGGGCGCCGGCCAGGTCATCCGCGGCTGGGACGAGGGCGTGCAGGGCATGAAGGTCGGCGGCACGCGCGTGCTGACCATTCCCGCCGACCTGGGCTATGGTGCCCGCGGCGCCGGCGGCGTGATCCCGCCGAACGCCACGCTGGTGTTCGAGGTCGATCTGCTGGGCGTCTGAAGCTGCGTCGGCGGCAGCGTCCCGGCTGACGCCGCAATCGCTGCCGACGCCGCGGGCAGCTACTTTGGCGACCGCGCGCAGGCACCGGCCAAATGGCGAGATACTGGCCTTCCGAACAGTCGGCCCGCAGGCCGCGAGGGAGGACCAGCATGCCCACTGCCACTGCCAGCCTGAGCTTTTCCATCGGCATCGCACGCGACCTGCCGACCTTGCGCCAGGCCTGCGCCGTGAGGGCACTGGCCTATGGCCACCACCTGGGCGACCAGCCCGGGCTGGCACGCTCGCTGGCCGAGCCCGACGACACCGATCTGGCCCCCGGCACCGCGGTGCTGGTCTGCCGCGACAAGGCCGACGGGCGAGTCATCGGCACGGCGCGCATCCAGCGCAACCATCCGCGGCCGCTGCCCATCGAGGGCTGCATCGAGCTGCCTCCGGCCCTGGCCGACCACGCCCGCGCCGAGATCACCCGGTTGGCCATCCTGCCGGGAGCCGACAGCCTTGTGCGGCCGATGCTGGTCAAGGCCTGCTGGATGTACGCGGTGGCGGCACAGATCCGAACCCTGGTGATCGGCGCGCGCAGCGCCTCGCTCGTGCGCATCTACAAGGGCTTGGGCTTCCACGACCTGCTGGCCGATGCAGAGGGCTCGCGCCAGGTGCCCTTGTCGCATGCCGGAGGCCTGCCCCACCACATACTGGCTTTCGACGTGGTCAGCGCCGAAAGGCACTGGCACGCCAGCCGGCATGCCCTGTACGGCTTGATGGTCGAGACCTGGCACCCCGACCTGCAGCTGATCGCCGACCCGGTCCCCGCGTTGCGCCCCGCGGTGCAGGCGCGTTTCAGACCGGCGGCGGCATCCAGGCTGCATCGGCAGCTGCCGGCGGCGGGCCTGCGCCGGCGTCGAGCAGCGCCGCCAGCAACTGTTCACGCGTGAACGGCTTGCCGATCACCCGGTCCATGCCGGCCGCCAGGCACGCGGCGCGGTCGACATCACCGTCGGCTGCCGTCAACGCCAAGATGGGCAATCGCGGGCGACCCAGCAGCCGCTCCTGCCGACGGAGGGCTGCGGTGGCAGCGAGGCCGTCCAGCACGGGCATGTGGCAGTCCATCAGCAACAGGTCGGGCGGATCGACGTCGCGCAGCGCGCGCGCCAGCGCCTGCTGACCGTCGGCCACGCGCTCGTTGCGCACGCCCAGGGCATCGAGGAAGGCGCAGACGATCATCGCGTTGACTTCGTCGTCCTCGGCCACCAGCACCAGACGCGGCAGCGGGCGGCTTGTGCCGGGCTCGACATCACGCGGCGCAGACGCGGCCGGGGCGCCATCGACCACCGACGAGCAAGGAGGCAAGCAGGCGTCGAAGTGAAACGTGGCGCCGGCACCCTTTGCGCTCTGCACAGTGACGTCGCCGCCCATCGCGATGGCGATCTCGCGCGCGATCGTCAGGCCCAGGCCGACGCCATCGGCCTGGCGCGACACTTGCGCCTGCTGAAAAGGCAGGAAGACCCGTCGCGCCTGCGTCTCGTCCAGACCGGGCCCGGTGTCGCGCACGGTCATGCGCCACAGTCCCGGCCGTGGGCCGCTCGCGGCGAGCAGCTCGATCTGGCCGGCATCGGTGAACTTCACGGCATTGGCCAGCAGGTTGTGCAGCACCTGCCGCAGCCGTGAGGCATCGCCGCGCACCCGGCACGGTCGCGGAAGATCCAGCTGCACCTTGAACTCCAGCCCCTTGGCCGACGCCCGCAGCGCGAACACTTCGGCCAGCTGTTCGAGCTCACACGACAGATCGAAATCGCTGTCGTGCAGCACGAACTGGCCGGCCTGCATCACCGACGCATCGAGCAGGTCGTTGATGAGGCCCTGCAGGTGCAGGCCAGACGCCTCGATCAGCGCCAGGCGTCGCGTCGCGACGGGATCCTTCGAAACCCCATGCATCAACTGCGCCACGCCCAGGATGCCATGCAGGGGCGTGCGCAGTTCGTGGCTGATCTTGGCCAGGAAACGGTCGCGGTCGGCCGTTCGCTCGCGCGCCAGTTGCAGAGCGGCGTCCTTCTCGGCGACCAGCCGGTCGGACTGCCGGCGCAGCAACAGGCCTTCGGCCAGCTTCTGCGATGTCGCCCGCGCGGTGGCCAGCAGCACGGCCAGCAGGATGATGAGACCGCCCGCAGCGATGTGGGCGATGTCGTCGCTGCGCATGGCCAGTCCGATCGCGGTGGGCAGCAGGATGGGCACGACATAGGCGGCGGTGGCAGCCAGTCGCACCTGCAGGCCGAACGTGGCGATGCAGGCGACGGCACTGAGGGCCGCCATGCCCAGAGCGGTCACGGGGACCGGCTGGTCGGCCAGGCGCCAGCCGGCCACGCCCCAGATGAAGCCGTCGATGCCCAGCAGCACGAGCATGGCGCCCTCCCAGCGCGCGCGCCGCGGACTCGCCTCGCCCCACCGGCCGTAGGCCTGGGCCAGGACCATGCGGGCCAGGGCCACCAGCAGTTTCAGTGTCAGCCAGGCCTGGACCTGCGCCCCCGGCAGCGTGCCGTGGAGGTACTGGGCGAGCAGCACGGCGAACACGGTCGCCGCCACCGTGCCGAAGCGGGTGTGCAGCAGCACCATGCGGAGCTGCTCGCGCATGACGTACTCGCGATGCGCCAGGTCCAGGCGAAGTCCGACACTGCGTGCAGCACGCTCTAGCGGCAGGACGCGACGCCAGCTGTTCGGTTCGATGAGTCCCTGCTCCCCGGTGCGCCGCTGCCATGAAGGCAGGCGGACCGGTCGGGAATGTACTCCGCTCTCGACCTGCAGCTCTCACCGCAGGCGTTGCGCCATGGCGACCTCGCCGGGCCCGCGGCCCGGCAGGCAGCGACTCAGACCGGTCGCTTGAAGCCGCCGCCGCTGCTGCGCGCGCCGGGCTTGGCCCAGGGCTTGGCACCCGGCTTGCCGTCGGGGCGGCCGAAGGGTTTGCCGCCCGGCTTGCCCGCAGGACGACCGAAGCCGCCGCGACCGGCAGGGCGCGCTGCCGGCATCGGCTGCGGCTCGGCACGGCGCGGCTCCAGGCCGACGATGGTGGCCGTCGGGATGCGCTGCGTGGTGAAGCGCTGGATGTGGTGCACCATCTGCGCATCGCGGCGCTCCGCCAGCGTCACGGCCAGGCCACTGCGGCCGGCACGGCCGGTGCGGCCGATGCGGTGCACGTAGTCCTCGGCCTTCATCGGCATGCCGTAGTTGATGACGTGGCTGATGGTCGGCACGTCGATGCCGCGCGCGGCGACGTCGGTGGCCACGAGCACGCGCAGGTGCTTGGAGCGCAGGCCCTGCAGCACGCGGGTGCGGCGGCCCTGCGGCATGCCGCCGTGCAGCGAAGCCACGGCGTGGCCCATGTCGGCCAGGCGGTCGGCCAGCCAGTCGGCGTCGCGCTGCGTGCTGGTGAAGACCAGCGCCTGGTCGACGCTGCGCTCGGTGAGGATGTGGTCGAGCAGCGCGTTCTTGTGCTCGAGGTCGTCGGCCCAGTGCAGGCGTTGCTCGATGTCGGCGTGCGTGTCGGTATGGCTGGTGACTTCCACGCGCAGCGGGTCGCGCAGCAGCTGCTGGGCGAGCTGGCCGACGTGGCCGGCGAAGGTGGCGCTGTACATCACCGTCTGGCGCTGCTTGGGCGTGGCCGCAGCGATGTGCTGGATGTCCTCGATGAAGCCCATGTCGAGCATGCGATCGGCCTCGTCGAGCACGAACATCTCGACGCTGTCGAGCTGGACCTTGCCCGAGCCCATGTGATCGATCAGGCGGCCGGGCGTGGCCACCAGGATGTCCAGCGGGCCGCGCAGCGCCTTGAGCTGCGCACCGTAAGGCACGCCGCCGACCACCGTGGCCACTCGCAGGCCCGGCACGTGGCGACCGTAGATGGTGGCGGCGCGCGCCACCTGCATGGCCAGCTCGCGGGTGGGCGCCAGCACCACGATGCGCGGACCGGTCAGGCGCGGACGCTCTGCGGCAGGCAGGGCGCGCGCGGCCAGGAGCAGCGTCATCGCGGGCAGCATGAAGCTGGCGGTCTTGCCGCTGCCGGTGCTGCTGGCGACCATCAGGTCACGGCCTTCCAGCGCGGGCGGGATGGCGCGCAGCTGCACGTCGGTGGCGGTGGTGTAGCCGGCGTCGGTCAAGGCGCGCAGCAGGGCCGGTTTCAGGCCGAGGGATTCGAAACTCATCATCTTCTTTCGGTTCAATCCGGCGCGGCGAACCCGAAGGCACACGCACGCCGGCAGCGCCCAGGCCCCGGCGGGGCCCTGGCGCAGCCAGGGTCAGGTCGCAACAACACGAGAGTGACCCGGCGCATCGCGGCGGGCTCACGGATCAGGGCGACGGCATCGCCGCCGACCCGTTCCCGGTGAGGGGTGTTCGCAACGCGCCTGGAGGGCGGCCGACGAAGGTCAGAGGGGATGAACGAACGACTTCGCGTGGAAGCCGTGCGGCATTGTAAACCGACTCGGGGTTTGCCCGCAGGAAGAGTTGCCGCCACGCGCTAGACTTCGCCCTGGTCGGCAGTTCACCCAGGCGTTGCCGCGCTGGTCCTCACGAGGGCCGCGAGCTAAACCTGCCCTCGGTCACGACAGGCTTCGGTCACGCACTCGTCGCGTGCGCCAGGCCGGAAGACGGCAACCCCCGGCGCCCCTTCAAGGGGTCCCATGCGCGCGCTTCAGTGATGCCCTGCAGGCCTTCGGTGCCGCCGGGCGGGAGACTGTCATGCCTCGTCAAGCCCTGTCCCTGGTGGTGCCCGACACCACTGCCTTCGCGCGTGCTCTCGGCACGGCGCTCAAGCAACGCCATGCGACGCGAACCGAGCCGCCGGGCCACGTGGAACTCCTGAACCTGATCGCCCGTGCGCTCGGTCATCGCAACCTGCAGGCCTTGAAGGCAGCGCCTGCGACGGCCGCCCCGGATCTGCAGCCGCTGCCGGTCGCACGAGCGCAGCCCTCGCCGGAGATACCGCCGCTGAGTGACAACGCGCTGAAGACACTCGGCCAGTTCGACGCCGAAGGTCGGCTCGTGCGCTGGCCGGCGAAGTACAGCGTGCAGCGGCTGGCGATGTGGGCGCTGTGGACCCGCTTCGAGGCCAAGCGGCCCTATACCGAGAAGGAGGTGAACGCCATCCTGAAGGAGGCCAATACCTTCGGCGACCACGTCACGCTGCGCCGTGAACTCATCAACCACAAGCTGCTGACGCGCAAGAGCGACTGCAGCGAGTACCGCAAGCTCGCGGCGCGGCCCGACGACGAAACGCGCGCCTTGCTCAAGGCCTGGCGCGCGCGGTCGCGCTGAACGCGCCGCCCTTCAGCTCTTGTGCTTGGCGATCAGGGCCTTGGCACTTTCGAGCAGCGCCTTGCCCTTGAAGCCGCGCTTGTCCATGTCGGCGACCCAGTCGTCGTCGATGGGCCCCGAGAGCTTGACGAATTCCGCCGTCTGCTCGGGCGTGAAGGTGTACAGCGTGTTGCCGCGGTCGACCGCCGCCTTGCGGCCGTTGGGGTCGTTGCCCTGCTGCGTCTTGCCCAGCCAGCCCGAGGTCGCCATGCCCGAGTTGGCGTCGATCACCTTCTTCAGGTCGGGCGCCAGGCCTTCGTACTTCGCCTTGTTCATCGCCATCACGAAGGTGGTGGTGTAGAGCGCCGGCCCGGTGGCGGCGAATTCGCTGTGGAACTTGGTCAGCTCGTGCACCTTCACCGAAGGCACCACTTCCCAGGGGATGACGCAGGCTTCGATGGTGCCCTTGGACAGGGCGTCGGGGATCTGCGGCAGCGGCATGCCCACCGGCGTGGCCCCCACCGAGCCCAGCATCCTCGTGACCTGGCGGGTGGGACCCCGCACCTTCATGCCCCGCAGATCGGCGGCCGACCTGATCTGCTTGCTGGCCGAATGGAACATGCCCGGGCCGTGCACGTGCAGCGCGATGACCTGGGTGTCCTTGAACTCGTCGGGCGCCTGGGTCTGCACGTACTCCCAGTAGGCCTTGGAGGTGGCTTCGGCGTTGTTCATCATGAACGGCAACTCGAAGACCTCGATGCGAGGGAAACGCCCGGCGGTATTGCCAGGCAAGGTCCAGACGATGTCGACCACGCCGTCGCGCGCCTGGTCGTACAGCTGCACCGGCGTGCCGCCCAGCTGCATCGCAGGATAGCCCTCGAACTTGATGCGCCCGCCCGAGTCCTTCTCGACCTTCTCCATCCAAGGCTTGTGCATGGTCAGCCAGACGTTGGACTGCGGCGACATGAAGGTATGGAACTTCAGGGTGACGGTCTGCTGGGCGAAGCCCGACAGCATGGGGGTGCCCAGTGCGGCGGCAGCGGCGCCCTGGATCAGTGAACGGCGTTTCATGGTCGGGACTCCTTGGATGAACCAGCCCGCGAGCTTAACGATGAGCTGCTGCTGCTCGCCGCCAGGGTTTGCCCTCGGTCCCCGCCCGGGCGCGCGGATCAACGGGAAACGCGGTCGAAGTCTCCATACAAAGACGACGAAAAGGCCTGTTCGTGCTCACGGTCATGCGTGGCCCAGAGCAGCACGCCGGCACCTGTCATGGGCCGCGCGAGCAGGTAACCCTGCAACTCGTCGCAGCCCAGGTCGATCAGCATCTGCTGCTGCTGCGCGGTCTCGACACCTTCGGCCACCACTTTCAGACCCAGCGCGTGCGCCAGTTGCACCACGGCGTCGACGACGGCGCGTGCGTCGGCGCTGTGACCGAGGTCGGTGACGAAGGCGCGGTCGATCTTCAACTCCTCGGCCGGCAGCTTGCGCAGGTAGGCCAGGCTGGAGTAGCCGGTGCCGAAGTCGTCGATGGAGATGCTCACGCCCAGCTCGCCCAGCTCGCGGAAGATCTGCTGCGTCGTGCCGGTGTCCTGCATGGCCGCACTTTCGGTGATCTCGCAGGTGATCAGCGAAGGCGGCACGCCGTGCCGCTCGAGGGCGGCCCGCAGCCGCCTGGCCATGTCGGGCTGCTGCATCTGCTGAGCCGACACGTTGATGGCCACCCGCATGTGCAGACCCTTGTCGGCCCACTGTCGCGACTGGCGGCAAGCCGCATCGATCACCCACTCGCCCAGCAGCACCATCAGGCCGCTGCGCTCGGCCAGCGGCACGAAGTCACCCGGCGAAATCCGACCGCGCTTCGCATGGTCCCAGCGCACCAGGGCTTCGACCGCGGTGACCTTGCCGTTGCGCGTGTCGATCTTGGGCTGGTACTGCAGCGACAAGCCTTCACCTGCAATGGCGCGGCGGAGTTCGGGGATCAGTTCGTCGACCGGCTCGCCGTCGCCCACGGGGTCGGCCGCGAAGGCACGGTGGCGTGCGCCGCCCAGACGGCGCGCCTGGCGCACCGCCTGCTCGGTGCAGCCGATGAGGCGCTGCGTGTCCAGCGCACCCGGCCCCGTCACGCTGCCGACGGTGCACGGCAGGCGCAGCTCCTTCGTATCAACGAGCAGGGGGCGCGCCACGGCGTTCACCACACGCTGCGCGAGCTGCTCGACCGCCCCCTGCTCTGCCACACCGACGACCAGCAGCAGGAACTCGGAGCCTCCCAGGCGCGACAAGGCATCACTCGAGCGAAGCAGATGCCGCAGACGGCGCGAGATCTTGTCGAGCAGACCTTCGACGGTAGGCTGCCCGAGCGTCTCGTGCAGCGTTCCCACGTTGTCCAGGTCGACGCGCATCAGCACGAAGGCATGTCCCGCCAGAAGGGCCTGATCCACTTGCCGTTCGAAGGCGGCCCGGTCGAGCAGGGGCGCGGCTTCCGGCGGGCTCTCCGCGGCCGCAGCAGGCGCGACGGCGATGGCGGGCGCAGCCACGGCATCGGGCGCCGTGGGCGATGGATCGACCGGCGTCTGGGCGGGCCGCGCCTTGACCGCGGCCACGCCGCTGGCCATGCCCAGCAGGGCCAGCAGCAGAACCCACTCACCGACACCGGCCGAGACCGCAAAACCGGGGCCGGCCGCCAGACCCGTGAACATCGATCCGAGCGTGCCGATGCCCAGCGCCGCCAGCACGCGAAGTGCGGCAGATCGGCTCCACAGCAAGGCTCCCAGTGCCACCGACGTGGCCAGCAGATCGGCGCCGATCAAGGGCTCGGCCAGGGTCTGCCAGGGCCCCAGATGGCGTGGCCACCACAGAGCCAGCGACAACAAGGCCAGGCCGGCGAGGATGTCCAGGGCCGGCAGCACCGGGTTCTTCGTGCGCAAGGCGCGCGCCAGGGGCAGCGCACCCAGCCAGGCAAGGCCAGCCGAACCAAGGGCGGCGGCGGCCATGAGGACGACGGTCGATGTGCTGGTGCTCACGGCGGTGTCTCGCGGGGTCAGCGATCCTCCGTGCGGGCCAGTTCACCCAGCGCCTGGGCGATGAACTGGCCACGTTCGATGGTCGTGGCAAGTCCCGCGGCACGCAGCTTCTGCAGCGCCGAGCGGCTCAGCGAATGGTTGCGCTCGCCATGGCGGCTGGCGAAGACGAACATCGAGCGGTTCATGCTGCGCCAGACGAGTTGGGCGTTCATCCATCGCTCCAGCAGGAACAGGCGGCAAAGCGCGCCGGGCTCGAGCGTGTCGAGCCAGGCCCCCGCCGCCATCTCCAGGCCCCCGGCGTCGAGGTCCTCCAACGCATTCATGTCGATGCGCACCGTGGGCAAGGCCTCGTGCAGCCCCAGGCTCCGACTTTGCTCTGCGGGCCGGCTCTCGACTGCGGAGACGCGCGGGGCTCGGGGCCGTGCCACGGAACCGGCGCCCCAGTCGTCGGCAGGCATCTCGCCGTCCGCATCCTGTTCCCCCACCCCGGGCTGGGGCTCGGCCCACGGGTTGCGCAGCACGCGGCCCAGGTCCGCAAGCTCGGCCTCGACACGCGCAGCCGGGAAGCCCGCGTCCATCAGCCCGAGCCGAGCATGCGTCATGCAGCGGGTATACAGCCCGGGCTCGATGGCCTGGCCCGGCGGACGACGAGAGGCATCCACCATCGACTCGACCAGTTCGGCCTGCACCTGGAACTGCTTGCTGTCGTGACCGTGCTGATCGGCGCTGTGCGCGACGGCACTGGCCCAGGGACCGACGAGAAACTGGCGCAGTGCCGCCGGCACGGGAGAAAAGCGCACCTGCTCGACGATCTGCTCCCGCACGCCGGCCTCGATGTCGTGCCGGGTCAGCCGCGCTTCCATGGCCCGCGCTTGCGGCACGACACGCTCGACCTCCTGGTCGAGCAGGCCGGTGACGGCCTCGTCGGCTGCTTCGAGCGCCGCACGCAGCTGCGACGTGTCCGGCGGGTCGGTCTGTTCCAGGCGCGTCACGGCGCGTTCGAACGCCTCGCCGGACGGGTCGTCGCGCGTGAAGTCGAAGCCTTCGTGCACCGACCCGGCCGACACCAGCCGATCGAGCAGCTGCCACAGGGGGTGGTCGGGTGACGTCCAGACCTCGGGTGACGACACCGCCAGCCGACGGGCGGGCTCGTCGAGCCGATGGATCATGCGCCGCGCTCCGTCACTCAGGGTCGCCCGGCTGAGCAGCACGGACAACAGACGCGCCATGGTGTCGGCCGGGGCCAGGGCATCCGGCTCGTCGGCGCGCACGGCCAGGCGGCGAAGGGCCTCGGCGGCCATGGCCTGGGCCGAGTTGTCGGCAACAGCCCGGTCGCTCGCTCCCGGCGGTGCGGCGCGCGCGCCCGGTCCGTCGAGGGTCGGCAGGACCTTGAAGGAGGTCGGCTCCACACCCCATTGCGTGAGCATGTCGAGCTGGCGGGCGTAGATGGAGGCCAGCTGCGAGCCGAAGACGGTGGCCATTTCGCGCAGCAGCAGCACTCTCTTCGGTGGTTCCAGGCCGAACTCGCCGACCGCACGTCGCAGCGCCCCGGCAACGATGGCAGGACGCATCGGATTCGCGTCGGGCGAGACGCTGGGCAGCTCCCGCAACTGCGAGCAGCGCGCCGCCAGTTCGCGCAAGGACGCCTCGGCACGCAACTCCGCCACCTGCACCAGGCGCGACAGCGCGATGTCCTCATCGATGGTGTTGTCGTCGAGCAGCGTCAATGTGAGCGATCGCTCTTCTTCTTCGCCCTCTTCGGCCGGCACTTCGACATCGCCGTCCATGGCCGCGGACAGGGAGGACATCAGATGGCGCGTCCAGGTCGGGGCCTGACGCTGGGCGTCGGCATGCAGTTCCGACAGTCCCTGGCGGTCGTTCGGATGGGTGGTCTTCAGACGGGCTTGTTCGAGCGCTTCGGCCGTTGCACGCACGGCGCCTGGCAACCAGACATGCAGGTCCCGCCTGACCGCCTGCAGGTAGGCGTCGACCCGGGGCGACCGGGCCGCGGCCGGTTGCTGCTGGCCCTGGGACAGTACGACGTTCATCTGGTGGTGGAAATTGGACCCTAGTGCTCAGGGATATCGGCCTGCAGGACCGATCGCTGAACACCAGGGCACCCCTCACCGCGGGCCCGGACCCCTCGCGCCATGTGACAAATTCGGACCAAGTGCAGGCCTGAGGGCCTCGCGCCGGATCAACCGAGGTACTTCACCAGCCAGAGTGATATCGGCGGAAAGAACAGCAGCAGCAAGGTGCGCAGGGTGTCGCTGATCAGGAAAGGCATCACGCCTTTGTAACTTTCGCCGATCGGGATGTCCTTGGCCAGTCCGTTGACGATGTAGACGTTCAGACCGACGGGCGGCGCCAGCAGGCCAAAACCAACCGTCATCAGCACCATGATGCCGAACCAGATGGCCACGCTCTCCCTCGGCATGCCGAAATCCAGCGCCATGATCATCGGAAAGAAGATCGGGATGGTCAGCAGGATCATCGACAACTCGTCCATCACGGCGCCGAGCACCACGTAGAACAGCAGGATGGCCGCCACCACCATCAGCGGCGACAGCCCCCAGCCGCTGACCACGCTGGCCAGTTGCGCCGGCACCTGGGTGAGCGCCAGGGCCGAGTTCATCAGGTCGGCCCCGATGAAGATCATGAAGATCATCGCCGAGGCTTCGGCCGTGGCGTAGAAGCAGTGCTTGAACTTCTGCCAGGTGATCTCGCGCTTGGCCAGCGCGGCCAGGAAGGTGCAGGCCGCCCCGACTGCCGCACCTTCCGTAGGCGTGAACTTGCCGCCGTAGATGCCGCCGAAGACGATCAGAAAGATCAGCGCGATGGGACCGACGGCCAGCACGGCCGACAGGGTCAGGCGCGGTGCGTCGTCGTCTTGCTCCGGCGCCTGGCCGGGCACCACCCGCACGTAGATGGCGATGGCGATCATGTAGCCGAGCATGGCGATGAGGCCGGGAATCATCGCTGCGGCGAACAGCTTGGCGATGTTCTGCTCGGCCAGGATGGCGTAGATGACCAGCGGCACCGACGGCGGGATCAGGATGCCCAGCGTGCCGCCCGCAGCCAGCGTGCCGGTGGCCAGCCGGCCCGAGTAGCCGTGCTTGCGCATCTCGGGCAGGGCCACCGAGGTGATGGTGGCGGCGGTGGCCACCGAAGAGCCGCAGATCGCACCGAAGGCCGCGCTGGCCAGCACCGAGGCCATGGCCAGGCCACCCCGGAAGCGCGACATCACCGCACTGGCGAAGTTGAACAGCGCGCGCGACAGCCCGCCCTGGGTGGCGAAGTTGCCCATCAGGATGAACAGCGGGATGACCGACAGGTCGTAGCTGGCGAAGCGTGCGAAGGCCTGGGTGTTCAGGAAGTTCGAGTACGGCAGCCAGCCGGCCTGCAGCAGGTAGCCGGTCGAGCCGGCGATGAACATCGAGATGGCGATCGGCGTGCGAAACGCCATCAGCACCAGCATGACGCCGAAGATCAGCAGGGTGAGGGTCAACGGGGTCATGCAGGCTCCGCCGACTCAAAGCCGCGCAGCGCCTGGACCAGGCCGATCACCGCGCACAGCACCAGCGGCGGCACCATCGCGCAGTAGACGATCCACTCGGGGAAACCGATCATCATCGTGCCCGACTGCGACTGCCAGGCCTTGATGCCGCCGATGGACGTGCGCCAGGCCAGCACCGACATGGCCAGGCCGAGCAGCAAAGCGCCCAGACGGTCGAGCGCGGCGTTGGTGCCTCGTGAAGCCTTGCTGGTGAAGAAGTCGACGATGATGTTGCCGCGTCGGAACTGGCACCAGGGCATGAACAGCGCGATGGCCGCCCCTGCCGCCGCGCCCGAGAGTTCGAAGTCGCCGACGATCGTCCACCCGACGGTGTTGCGGCCGATCAGGCTGACGCAGGTCATCAAGGTGATGGCGGTCAGCAGCACACCCGCGAGGATGGCGCACAGCTTGGCCAGCGATTCCAGGATCTTCAAGGAAGGCTCCTCCAGGGACGTCTGCAGGTGCGCCCCGGATCGGACCGCGCCGCCGGTATTGTGTGGCCAGCGCTGGCGAGCCGAATCCAGCGAACACGGGGTGGGTCATCGCCGCGTGCGCGGCGCCAGGTCGTCGGCGCTGCCGCGGGTGCGCGGCGCGGCTCAGTTCCGCTCGATGCGGGCGTAGGCGCTGTGGTTGTGGATCGACTCGAAGTTCTCGACGTCGACGCTGTAGCGGCCGATGCGCGCATCGGCCTGCACACGCAGCGCGACGTCGCGCACGAGATCCTCGACGAACTTGGGGTTTTCGTAGGCGTGCTCGGTGACCCACTTCTCGTCGGGGCGCTTGAGCATGGGCCACAGCTCGCTGGAGGCCTCGTCCTCGGCGAAGCGCACGAGTTCGTGCCACTCCACGTCCTGCAGCAGTTCGACGCGGATGGTCACGCAGGATCGCTGGTTGTGTGCGCCGTAGTCGGCGATCTCCTTGGAGCAGGGGCACAGCGTCTTCACCGGCACCGCGACCTCGGCCCACAGGGTGGTGAGGCCGGCATGCGTCTGGGAGATCCAGCGGCCCTGGTAGTCCAGCAGGCTCGACAGGCCCGACACCGGCGCGCGCTTGCGGATGAAGAAGGAGAAGCGCGCCTCGATGCGGCCTTCCTGGGCGCCCAGCTTGTCGAGCATCGCGGCGTGACGCTGGCGCAGCGCGGCGGCGTCGAGCGGCACGTCCAGCGCGTCGAGCCAGGCCACGAAGCGCGACATGTGCGTGCCCTTCTTCTCCGCCGGCAACGCCACGTCGAGCGCCCACATCGCGGCGGTGGACTGCACCACACCGGCCACGCGGATCTGCAGCGGGTAGCGCACGTCCTTCACGCCGACGCGCTGGATGGCGACGTGGCGCTCGTCGCGGGCGCCCTGGGTGTCGGGAATGTGGAGGGCGTCGGTGAGGTTGGTCATGATGAGGGCCTGTAGCCGCGCGATCCCGGTCGTTGCGGGTTCACAGCATGCCAGGGTTCGGCTTGCCGCACCGTCGCGCGGCCGACAGACCCCGCTGCCGGCCCGCCGTCCTGGATGCCGCGACTCACCCGTTCACCGCCGACAGCGTCGGCCGACCGGGGAAGCGCTGCCGGATGGATTGTTCGATGCCGGCGGCGTCCAGGCCGCACAGGGACATCAGCTTGACGGGGTCGCCGTGCTCGACGAACCGGTCCGGCAGACCCAGTTGCAGCAACGGCATGGCCAGGCCCGCGGCGGCCAGGCATTCGCCCACGGCACTGCCGGCACCGCCGACGACGCAGCCGTCCTCGATGGTGATCAGCGCATCATGCGTGCGCGCCAGTTCGAGCACCAGTTCGGTGTCGATCGGCTTGGCAAAACGCATGTCGGCCACCGTCGCATCGAGCGGAGCCGCGGCCGCCAGTGCCGGGTGCAGCACGGTGCCGAAAGCCAGGATGGCCAGGCGCCTCGTGCCGCGCGCATCGGCCGGCGTGGTCGACTGGCGCCGGATCACGCCCTTGCCCCAGGGCCATTCGGCGAAGTCGGTCGAGACCGCCGCCCCTGCACCCGCGCCGCGCGGGTAGCGTACGGCCACCGGGTGGTTCTGGCGGTAGGCGGTGGTCAGCGCCAGGCGGCACTCGTTCTCGTCGCTGGGCGTGAGCATGCTGCAGTTGGGCAGGCAGCGCACGAAGGCAATGTCGAAGGCCCCGCAGTGGGTGGCGCCGTCGGCGCCGACGATGCCGGCGCGGTCGAGCGCGAACACCACCGGCAGGTTCTGGATCGCCACGTCGTGGATGAGCTGGTCGTAGCCGCGTTGCAGGAAGGTGGAGTAGATCGCCACCACCGGCTTCAGGCCTTCGCAGGCCAGGCCGGCGGCGAAGGTCACGGCATGCTGCTCGGCGATGCCGACGTCGAAGTAGCGCTGGGGGAAGCGCTTGTGGAATTCGACCATGCCCGAGCCTTCGCGCATGGCCGGCGTGATGCCCACCAACCTGTCGTCGGCCTGCGCCATGTCGCACAGCCACTGCCCGAAGACCTGGGTGAAGGTGGTCTTGGGCGCGGTGGCCGGCTTGACCAGGCCTACCGCGGGATCGAACTTGCCGGGGCCGTGGTAGTTCACCGGGTCGGCTTCGGCGAGCTTGTAGCCATAGCCCTTCTTGGTCACGACGTGCAGCAGCTGCGGGCCCTTCTTGTGGCGCAGGTTCTCCAGCGTGGGGACGAGCGCGTCGAGGTCGTGGCCGTCGATGGGGCCGACGTAGTTGAAGCCGAAGGCCTCGAACAGCGTGCCCGGCACGACCATGCCCTTGGCGTGTTCCTCGAAGCGCCGTGCCAGCTCGAACAGCGGCGGGGCGTTCTTCAGCACGCCCTTCACGCCTTCGCGCGCTGCGGTGTAGAAGTTGCCGCTCATCAGGCGAGCCAGGTGCTTGTTCAGTGCGCCCACCGGCGGGCTGATGGACATGTCGTTGTCGTTCAGCACCACCAGCAGGTCGGCCTGCGTGCCGGCCTGCGAGACACCGGCGTTGTTCATGGCCTCGAAGGCCATGCCGGCGGTCATGGCGCCGTCGCCGATGATGGCCACGGCCTTGCGGTCCTCGCCCTTGATCTTGGCGGCCAGCGCCATGCCCAGTGCGGCGCTGATCGACGTCGAGCTGTGCGCCGTGCCGAAGGTGTCGTACTCGCTCTCTTCGCGGCGCGGAAAACCGCTGATGCCGCCGAGCTGGCGCAGCGTGCCCATGCGCTCGCGGCGGCCGGTCAGCACCTTGTGCGGATAGGTCTGGTGGCCCACGTCCCAGACCAGGCGGTCGTAGGGCGTGTTGAAGACATAGTGCAGCGCGATGGTGAGTTCCACCGTGCCCAGGTTGCTCGACAGGTGGCCGCCGGTCTGGCTGACGCTATGAAGCACGAAGTCACGCAGCTGCCCGGCCAGCAGCGGCAGGTCGCTGCGCGGCAGGCGGCGCAGGTCGGCCGGTGATTCGATGCCGGTGAGTAGGTTCTTGAGGGTCATCTCAGTTCTTCCGATGTACCACCATCGCGGCGAGTTGTTCGAGCTGCGCCGTGTGCGTCAGCCCGCTGCGGGCAAGGGCCGCCAGCGCGGAGCGGTGCAGTTCGCGTGCGTGCTCGCGAGCCGCATCGAGTCCCAGCACCGACACGTAGGTCGGCTTGTTCGCGCTCTGGTCCTTGCCGGCGGTCTTGCCCAGCACCGACGAGTCCTGCGTCACGTCCAGGATGTCGTCCACCACCTGGAAGGCCAGGCCCAGGGCCTCGCCGTAGTCGTTCAGGGCCTGCCGGGCACGCGGCTCGATGGTGGCACAGGCGCCGCCCATCACCACGCTGGCGCGCAGCAGGGCGCCGGTCTTGCGATGGTGCATGTCGCGCAGCGCCGCCTCGTCCAGCGGCAGCCCGGTGCTGGCCAGATCGACCGCCTGGCCACCGGCCATGCCCGAATGCCCGGCGGCACGCGACAGCAGCCCGCACAGGCGCGCCTGCAGCGCCGGCGCCACGCCCGCTTCGGGGGTCAGCACCTCGAAGGCCAGCGCCTGCATGGCGTCGCCCGCCAGCATGGCCTGCGCCTCCCCGTACTTCACGTGCACCGTGGGCTTGCCGCGGCGGAGCACGTCGTTGTCCATGCAGGGCATGTCGTCGTGCACCAAGGAATAGGCATGGATCAGTTCGACCGCCACGGCGGCGCGCAGGGCAGCCTCGCGCTCGCCCCGCACCGCGCTGGCAGCGGCCAGCACGAGCAGCGGACGCAATCGCTTGCCGCCGTCGAGCACGCCGTAGCGCATGGCCTGGCCGAGGCCCGCCGGTGCGTCGGCCGGCACCCAGGCCGACAGGGCGGCCTCGACGGCGGCGAGTTCCTCGCGCATCCAGGCCTGGAAGTCCGTGGCACCCACCGTCACGGCGCAGCCCAGTCCTTCAGCTGCCCGTCTTCCAGCACCTTGACCTGGTCTTCCACCACCTGCAGCCTGCCCTTGCAGAAGGCCAGCAACTCGGCGCCCCGGCGGTAGCCGTCGAGCAACTGGTCCAGCGGCATCTGCCCGCCTTCCATCTGGCGCACCAGCTGGTCGAGTTCGGCCAGCGCCGCTTCGTAGCTGGCGGGTTCCTTGGGGGCGGTGGCAGTGGATCGAGGCATCGGGTTTTTCTGGACTTCTCTTGATTTTAGTCCGGCCCCACCCACGTTCATCGGGGTGCCTTTCGAAGGACACGGGTACAAGCACCCCTGGTGGGTAGAATCCCGCCCTCGCTCGCCAGACCGGTGTCATCGGCACCGTGTGCAACGCGCGGTACATCCCACCCGCGGGGCCACCGGGTGGGGGTTCGACATCCCACACGCTGGAGGATCCACTCGGATCATGTCTGACCTGAGCATCAGTCTCGAAGCTCTTGAGCGAAGCAGCTCTCAACTCTCGGTTTCCGCTTATTTCAGCGAGGCGTTGTTCCAGCGGGAACAGCGGCTCATCTTCGAGCGCTTTCCGCGCTACCTCGGGCACGAACTGTCGGTGCCCGAGGTCGGCGACTTTCACACCCTGCCTCAGGAGTCCGAGGGGCGCGCGCTCGTGCGCACGCCGCAGGGCGTGGAGCTGATCTCGAACGTCTGCCGCCACCGGCAGGCGGTGATGCTGCGCGGCCGCGGGAACACGAGGCAGCATGTCGTGTGCCCGCTTCACCGATGGACCTACGACCTCAAGGGGCAGCTCGTGGGGGCGCCGCATTTCGCCGAAGACCCCTGCCTGAACCTGCGCAACTACCCGCTCCAGCGCTGGAACGGCCTGCTGTTCGAGGCCGGACGCCGCGAGGCCGGCGCCGATCTGGTAGGCCTCGGGCCCCAGGGCGAGCTCGACTTCAGCGGATACGTCTTCGACAAGGCGCACCTGCACGAGTGCGACTACAACTGGAAGACCTTCATCGAGGTCTACCTCGAGGACTACCACGTCGGGCCCTTCCATCCCGGGCTGGGGTCCTTCGTGAGCTGTGAAGATCTGCGCTGGGAGTTCGGCCGCCATCACTCTGTCCAGACCGTGGGCGTGCATGCGGGGCTGGATCGGCCCGGCTCCCCGGTCTACCGGCAGTGGCACGATGCCGTGAGGCGCTTCCGCGGCGGCCAGCCACCGTCCCAGGGCGCGATCTGGCTCACCTACCTGCCCACGGTGATGGTGGAGTGGTATCCGCACGTGCTGGTGGTCTCCACGCTGTTCCCGCGCGGGCCGCAGAAGACGCTCAACCTAGTGGAGTTCTTCTACCCCGAGGAGATCCACGCCTTCGAGCGCGACCTGGTGGACGCCCAGCAGGCCGCCTACCTGGAGACCTGCGAGGAAGACGACGAGATCGCCCTGCGCATGGACGCCGGCCGGCGCGCCTTGCTGCAGAGGGGAGACGACGAGTTCGGCCCTTACCAGAGCCCGATGGAAGACGGCATGCAGCACTTCCACGAGTGGTACCGGCGCGCGCTCGGTGTGGGCGGCAGGACGGGAAGCGACGAAGCGTGACCCCGGCGAGCGGCTCCGGGCCGCTGCCCGGGCCCGTGGCAGAGGCACGCCAGCACGTACAGGCGGCCTGGCTGATGCTGGGGTCGGCGCTGCTGTTCTCCGTGATGGGCGTGTGCGTGAAGCTGGCCTCGCTGCGCTACGGCGCAGGCGAGGTGGTGCTTTATCGCAGCCTGGTCGGCGCGCTGCTCATCCTGATGCTGGTGCGTCTGCGCGGCGGGCAACTGGGCACCACCCTGCCGGGCATGCACTTCTGGCGCGCGCTGACGGGCACCACCGCACTGTGCCTGTGGTTCTACAGCCTGGGCGGGCTGCCGCTGGCCACATCGATGACGCTGAACTACATGTCCTCGGTGTGGATGGCCCTGTTTCTGATCGGCGGCTCGGTGATGTTCGGTGCCGCGCGTGTCGACGGCCGCCTGGTGGCCGCCGTGCTGGCCGGTTTCGTCGGCGTGGCGCTGGTGCTGCGGCCCACCATCGAACTGCAGCAGACCTGGCCAGCCCTGGCCGGCATCCTGTCAGGCGTGGTGGCGGCGCTGGCCTACCTGCAGGTGACGAGCCTGGGCCGCGCGGGTGAACCGGAATACCGCATCGTGTTCTACTTTTCGCTGGGGGGCGTGGTGGCCGGCGCCGCGCTGACGCTGCTGGCCGGCGCCAGCACGCACAGCACCGTCGGCGTGGCCCTGCTGATCGCCATCGGCCTGCTGGCCACCGCCGCGCAGATGATGATGACGCGCGCCTTCGCCATCGGCCGTGTGCTCAGCAACGCGGCGCTGCAATACCTGGGCATCGTCTTCGCCAGCCTGTTCGGGCTGCTGCTGTTCGACGAGGCCATCACGCTCTGGACAGTGGCCGGCGCCGTGCTCATCATGGGCGCAGGTCTGGCTGCCACACTGGTGCGCACGCGAACGCCGTCCGCCATGAAGGACGCGCAGCAATCGGTGCCCGGCGAAATCTGATGTTCCCGAAGGACCCTTCACGATGATCTTCTCCACCTTGATCGACGCTGCACGGCTGCGCGAGCGCCAAGCCGCGGGTGTCCCGCTGTTGCTGCTGGACTGCAGCTTCGACCTGGCCGACCCGGCCGCAGGGGAACGTGCCCACGCCGCCGGCCGCCTGCCCGGAGCGATCTACGTCCACCTCGACCGCGACCTGTCGAGCGCGAAGACGGGCCGCAACGGCCGCCACCCCCTGCCCACCCGCGAGACCTTCGCCGCCACCGCGGGCGCCTGGGGCATCGCACCGGGCGTCCAGGTGGTGGCCTACGACGGCCAGGGCGGGGTCTATGCGTCGCGCGCCTGGTGGATGCTGCATTGGCTGGGGCACCGGGCCACGGCAGTTCTGGATGGGGGCATTGCAGCATGGCAGGCCGACGGTGGCGCCATCGAGTCGGGCGCGCCTGCGCCGCGTGCCACGGCGGGCGCGCCCTACCCCAGCCTGCCGCAAGGCATGGCCACCGTCGACGCCGCCACGCTGCAGGCCCGCCTGGGCCGCGTGCTGCTGCTGGACGCACGACCCGCCGAGCGCTTTCGCGGAGACGTCGAACCACTGGACCCGGTGGCCGGCCACATTCCCGGAGCGACGAACCGCTTCTTCAAGGACAACCTCGGCCCCGACGGGCGGTTCAAGCCCGTCGATGTGCTGCGCCGCAGTTTCGACGCCTATGGCGGCTCCCCGCAGGAGACCGTGCAGCAGTGCGGCTCGGGCGTGACGGCCTGCCACAACCTGCTGGCCATGACGCACGCCGGCCTGTCGGGTTCGCTGCTGTACCCCGGCTCGTGGAGCGAGTGGTGCGCCGACCCGGCGCGGCCCGTGGCGCGCGGTTGACCGGGGTCAAGACACGGTCACCATAAGGCGCCACACTGGCAACAACGCGGCAGGCAGTCCGCCTGCCGCGCAGCAGAAGGAGACCCCCCATGTACAAGCGCATCCTCGTCCCCACCGATGGCTCCGAGATCACCAGCATGGCTGTCCAGACGGCCGTCGGTCTGGCGCGCCTGGCAGGCTCGGAACTCATCGCACTGGGCGTGAAGGAACCCTTCCCCTACAGCGCCATCTCCGAGATGCAGCCGGTGCCGCCGCAGGAGTTCTACGACGCTCAGGAACGCATCGCGCTGGCGAACGTGAAGACGGTGGTCGACGCCGCCAAGGCCGCTGGCCTCACCTGCCACGGTTTCACCGTCGAGGCGCTGCATCCTTGGGAAGCCATCCTCGACCAGGCCAAGGCCAGTGCGGTCGATCTGATCGTCATGGCATCGCACGGCCGCCGGGGCCTGAGCGCGGTGCTGCTGGGCAGCGAGACCCAGAAGGTGCTGACGCACAGCACGCTGCCGGTGCTGGTCGTGCGGGGGTGAAGGGGCCCACCCCCTACGGCCTTCGGCCGCCCCCTCAAGGGGGCAACGCTGGTGGACCGGCGGAGCCGGATCCACGGCGTTCGCTTGAGGGGGTCGCTCGGCGCCTGCGGCGCCTTGCTCCGGAGGCGGGATGGGGAACGCGGCGGAACGGCGGAGCCGGGTCTGCGGCGTTCGCTTGACGCTCGGGGCGCCTGATGGATCGGCCGACGAACTCGGGCTCAGTGGGGGTGGGCGTGCAGCAGGCGGGTGGCCAGCAGGACGATGCCCAGGCCGCTGGCCAGCCAGGTGACCTGCACCAGGGTGTCGCGCCATGACAGGCGCTGCTGGAGTTGCGGCAACAGGTCGGCCACGGCGACGTAGATGAGGCTGCTGGACGCCAACACCAGCAGGTAGGGGAAGTACTCCTCCCAGGGCCCGACGACGAAGTAGCCCACCACGCCACCGGCCACGGCCGCCAGGCCCGACAGGGCGTTGAAGAGCAACGCCTTGGCACGCGAGAAGCCGGCGTTGATGAGCACGATGAAGTCACCGGTCTCCTGCGGCACCTCGTGCGCGATGATGGCCAGCGAGGTCACCACGCCCAGCCGCACGTCGACCAGGAAGGCCGCGGCGATGATCACGCCGTCGCAGAAGTTGTGGATGCTATCGCCCACCAGCACGCTCAGGCCGCCACGGCCGGCCTGCTGGGCGTCGAAGTGGTGGTGGTGGTGGTGCCCGTCACCCTCGTGGTGGTGCACGTGGCGGTAGAGCTCGAATTTCTCCAGCAGCCAGAAGAACAGCAGCCCCCCAAGCAGGGTGCCGAACAGCGCATGGGTGTTGGGCTCCTGCTCGAAGGCTTCGGGCAACACGTGCAACAGCGAGGTGCCCAGCAGGATGCCGGCCGACAGGCTCACCATGCTCTTGACGACGCGGGTGAGCAGCGTGACGCTCAGCAGGGCAGCCACGAGCACCGACACCACGCCACCGGCCAGCGTGGCGAGGATGATGTACAGAAGGGTCATGGAGGATCAGTTCGACGCGGACCGGCCGCGTCGGCGGCGTTGGATGTTCTTCGGTAGCCCGGACGGGGCGCCATGTCGCCATTGTCGCGCCCTTCAGGCCCGCCCCCCTCCAGGCTCGGTCGGACGTTGCGGCGGGCAGCCGCCTCAGGCCACGCCGTGCGCCTTGAACCAGGCCAGGGCGCGCTTCCACCCATTTTCCGCGGCTTCCTTGCGGAAGCTGGGCCGGTAGTCGGCGTGGAAGGCGTGCGGCGCGTCGGGGTAGATCACGAACTCGCTCTTCCTGGCAGCAGCGCTTCCGGCGGCCAGGGCCTTCTTCATCGCCTCGACGCTGTCGAGCGGAATGCCCGTGTCCTTCTCGCCATACAGGCCCAGCACCGGGCCGGCGAGCCTGCCGGCCACGTCCACCGGGTGGGCCGGGCTCAGCGCGGAAGTCTGGCCGACCAGGCGGCCGTACCAGGCCACGCCGGCCTTCACGCCGGGGTTGTGCGCCGCGTACAGCCAGGTGATGCGCCCGCCCCAGCAGAAGCCGGTGACGGCCAGCTTGCCGGTGTCGGCGCCCTGGGCCTTGGCCCAGGCCACGGTGGCATCGAGGTCGCCCATGACCTGCCCGTCGGGCACCTTGGAGATCACTTCGGCGATCAGCTTGGCGATCTCGCCGTACGAGGTGGCGTCTCCCTGACGCACGAAGAGTTCCGGGGCGATGGCGCAGTAGCCGGCCTTGGCGAAGCGCCGTGCCACGTCGGCGATGTACTCGTGCACGCCGAAGATCTCGCTGATCACCAGCACCACGGGCGCATCGGGCCGATTGGCCGGCATCGCACGATAGGCCGGCATCCTGAAGTCGCCCACGGGGATCGTGACCTCGCCGGCCACCAGGCCGGTGCTGTCCGTCTTCACGACGCTCTGCGCCATCACGGGCAGCACCGCCGCCGCGAAACCGCTGCCAACCGTGCCGCGCACGAAGCTGCGCCGGTTGAAGCCGGGGCCGGGGGGAACCAGCGTGTCGAAATCGTCCTGGATCATCGTGGGGCTCCGCATGTTGACAGGGTGAAAGCAGACCATTGTAGAAAGAGCCCGCGGAGGGTGCCCGTCCCTTGGGCACAATGACTGCATGCCCGACCTCGCTTCCCTGGCCGGACCACTGGCCGCCGTGGACATGGGCTCGAACAGCTTCAGGCTGGAGATCGGGCAGCTCCAACACGGCCGCTACCGCCGCATCGACTATCTCAAGGAAACCGTGCGGCTCGGTGCGGGCCTCGATGCCAACGGCATGCTCACCGAGCCCGCGGTGCAGCGGGGCCTGGACTGCCTGCGGCGCTTCGCCTCGCGGCTGGCCGACTTCGCGCCGGGTTCGGTGCGGGCCGTGGCCACGCAGACACTGCGCGAGGCCCGCAACCGCAACACCTTCCTGCTGCGCGCACAGGAGGCGCTGGGCTTTCCCATCGAGGTCATCTCCGGTCGCGAGGAAGCCCGGCTGATCTATGCCGGCGTGGCCCACCTGCAACCTTCGCAGGACCCGCGCCTGGTGGTCGACATCGGCGGGCGATCGACCGAGCTGATCCTGGGCACCGGGCGCGTGCCGACACGGGCCGAGTCCTTCGGCGTCGGCTGCGTCAGCCTGTCGATGCGCTTCTTCCCCGAGGGCCGCATCACCGACGCCGGCTTCCGCGCCGCCCAGGTGGCCGCGGGCGCCGAACTGGAAGAGGCGCTGAAACCCTTCGCCCGCGACCATTGGCGCCAGGCGCTGGGCTCGTCGGGCACGGCCGGCGCCGTGTCGCAGGTGCTGGCTGCCAACGGCGTCACCGATGGCTGCATCAATGCGGTCGGCCTGCGCTGGTTCATCGAACGCTGCATCGAGGTCGGCCAGATCGAACAGCTCGTGCTGCCGGGCCTGAAGGCCGAACGTCGCGCCGTGCTGCCCGGCGGGCTGGCCATCCTCTACACGCTGATCTCCAACTTCGAGATCGATCAACTGCTGCCGGCCAAGGGCGCGCTGCGGCAGGGCGTGATCATCGACCTGCACGAGCGCATCGCCGTGCGCGAGCACGCCCGGCCCGGCGACATGCGCGACGCCACGGTGCTGCAGCTGCAGCGGCGCTTCGACGTCGACGTGCAGCAGGCGCGCCGGGTCGAGCAGGTCGCGCTGGCCTTGTTCGACAGTGCGATCCCCGACGCCGACATCGACACGCGCCGCGAACTGGCCTGGGCCTGCGCGCTGCACGAGATCGGCCTGATGGTGTCGCACCACGACCACCACCGGCACAGCGCCTACCTGGTGGCCAACGTGGATGCGCCGGGCTTCAGCCAGAGCCAGCAGCGCCGCATTGCCGAACTCGTGCTGGGCCAGCGCGGCGGCCTGCGCAAGATCGAGGCGCCACTGGCCAGCGAGACCTTTGCCTGGCAGGTGATGTGCCTGCGCCTGGCCGCCATCAAGTGCCATGCGCGCGGCGAGGTGGACGCCAAGGCCCTGACGATGAAGTCGCGTGCCCGGGAGGCGCGCCTGTCGCACTCGGCACACTGGGGCCAGACGCACCCCCGCACGATCTGGCTGCTGGGCGAGGAGGCCGAGACCTGGGCGCGCAGCGGACCGCTGCGGCTGGTGCTGGCGGAAAAGGGCTGAAGGCCGCGAGCTTCGGGCAAGCCCGCGAGGGCCAGGGGCTGACGGCTAGAGCAACTCGGGCGACATCACCGCGTGCAGCACCACCTGACGCTGCTCCTCACGCTCGCGCAGCCGCAGCCACCAGACGCCGCCCTTGCGCACCGGCCACACCAGGGCCTGCCCCGACAGCAGGTAGGCTGCCGCCAGCCCCAGCACGGGCTGGTGGCCCACCACCAGCACCGGCTCGCCGGCATCGGGCCATCGCGCGGCGTGCAGCAGGCCCTCGACGCTGCCGTCGGGCGCCAGGGCAGGCAGGGTCTTGAACTTGCGGTCCAGCGCCTGCGCGGTCTGCTGTGTGCGGCGCGCCGGGCTGACCAGCACGCGCGTGCTGCTGGGCAACTGCCGGTTCAGCCAGACGGCCATGCGCTTGGCCTGGCGCTCGCCCTTGGCTGTCAGCGCCCGGTCGAGGTCTTCGGCCGGGTCGCCGTTGTCCAGCGCGTCGGCGTGGCGCCAGAGAATGAGGTCCATCGATTGCCTTTGCGATCTGCGGGCGCCCCCAGGGTCGCGCCCGCGTTCTGACAGCGGTTGTCGTCAGGGGTCGGAAAAGCGCCTCATGAGCGCCTGCTGCGCGCTGACGCCGCTCTGCGCCACGCGGTGGTAACTGCCTTCGGCGTCCAGCGCCCAGGCGTCCAGCGTGTCGTGCAGATAGGGCACCAGGCCCTCGTCGATGATCCGCTGGCGCAGGGCAGGGTCGCGCACCGGCCAGGCCACCTCGATGCGGCCGAACATGTTGCGGCTCATCCAGTCGGCGCTGCCCAGGTAGAGGGCTTCATCGTCCTGCCCTTCGCCCCAGCGGAAGTACGCGATGCGCGAGTGCTCCAGGAAGCGGCCGATCACCGAGCGCACCCGGATGTTGGCCGTGTGCCCCGGCAGCCCCGGCGGCAGCATGCAGGCACCGCGGACGATGAGGTCGATGCTGGCGCCGGCGCGGCTGGCCTGGGCCAGCGCTTCCATCAGGGCGGGATCGGTCAGCGCGTTGATCTTGACCACGATGCGGGCAGGCTGGCCGGCACGCGCGGCGTCGGCCACCTGTGCGATGTGCGCGACCATGCGCTTGTGGAGCAGGAAAGGGGCGGTCAGCAGGTGCCTGGGATTGCCCACGCGGGCCTGGCTGGCGATCTGCTGGAACAGCGCGTCGGCGTCGGCTGCCAGGCCGGCTTCGGCGGTGAGGTAGCCGATGTCGGTGTACAGGCGCGCCGTTCGCGGGTTGTAGTTGCCGGTGGACAGGTGCAGATAGCGCCGCAGGCGCGAGCCCTCGCGCCGCGTCACCAGAAGCATCTTGGCGTGCGTCTTCAGCCCGACGATGCCGTATACCACCTGGGCGCCCACGGCTTCCAGCCGCTCGGCCCAGTTGATGTTGGCTTCTTCGTCGAAGCGCGCCTTGAGCTCCACCACGGCCATGACTTCCTTGCCGCGGCGCACGGCCTCGATCAACAGGTCCATCAGCACCGACTGCGTGCCGGTGCGGTAGATGGTCTGCTTGATGGCCAGCACATCGGGGTCCTGCACCGCCTCGCGCAGGAACTCGACCACCGGCTCGAAGCTCTCGAAAGGGTGATGCAGCAGCACGTCGCCTTCGCGCAGGCGCTCGAAGATCGGCAGGCCGCGCGGCAGCGTGGCTGACGGCCAGATCGGCTCGAACACCGGGAAGCGCAGCGTCGTCGCATCGGCCTGGTTGATCAGCTCGGTCAGCCGCACCAGGTTGACCGGCCCGTTGACCTTGTACAGCGACTGCTCGCTCAGCTCGAACTGCTCGAGCAGGAAACGGGACAGCTCCTGCGGGCAGGTGGCGACCACCTCCAGCCGGATGGCGCGGCCGAAGTGGCGCGTGCTCAGGCCCTTGCGCAAGGCCTGGCGCAGGTTGGTGACGTCGTCGGTGTCGACTTCGAGGTCGCTGTCGCGCGTGACACGGAACTGCGAGAACGACAGCACTTCGCGGCCGGGAAACAGCTCGGCCAGATGGGCGCGGATCACGCTGGTCAGCAGCACGAAGGCCTGACGTCCGTCGCTCAGACTGTCGGGCAGGCGCGTCACGCGCGGCAGGACGCGCGGCACCTTGACGATGGCGATGGAGTTCTCGCGGCCGAAGGCGTCACGGCCGCCCAGGCGCACGATGAAGTTCAGGCTCTTGTTGGCCACCAGCGGGAAGGGGTGCGAGGGGTCCAGGCTCACCGGCACCAGCAGCGGCCGCACCTGTTGCTCGAAGAAGCGCTGCACCCAATGTCGCTGCTCGACGTTGCGCTCGGCGTGGTTCAGCACCACGATGCC
>JALHMT010000036.1 GCA_022843905.1 Rubrivivax sp. | reverse complement strand
TGCCCCTCCGCAGGCGCGCCCAACGCGGCGGCTCCTTGATCCCCCAGTGCCGCCAAACCGAGGGACGCGACAATGCTGATCACCCTGCACACCAAAGGCGGCGCCGTGCTTGCCGAGCGGCGGCTCGAAGGCCCCACCGCCGTGCCCCGTGTCGGCGAATACATCGAGGCGCCGGCTTATGGGCCGTCCGAAGACGGGCTCTCGTTCCTCGTCACCGAAGTTCGCTACCTGCTCAACGCGGGCGAGCTGGAAGCCATGGTGACCGCCATCGCGCGCGGCGACGACCCCTCCATCCGCGTCGACCTCCTCACGCAGGCGGGCTGGCTGGTGCGAAACCGGACGCCATGAGCCCGCGCAGGTAGCGCTCGTTCATCGCGTCCACGCTCTGCAGCAACAGGCGCAGCTGCGCTGCAACCTCGTCGCAGCCGGGCCGCGCGTCGGCCATGCACTGCACCTCCGAGACCGTCTGGCGCAGCCTGTGCAGCTGGCCAGCCACCTGCAGATGCGACCTCGCCTGGGTTTCGGCGGTCATGTCGTAGTACCACATCGTCTAGCTCCTTCGCCGCGACCTGCGGCGCGGCGGCATTGTCACGTAACTTTGGGTTGTTGACATGACATAACTTTGTATACTTGTCGCACCCTCTTCAGGAGCGACGACGATGCACAACCGAGAGTCCCTGTCCTGCGCCCACTGCGGCGCCCCCATCGACCACCCCAGCCAGGCCGTGCCATACGAGGACGGCCTGGTCTGCGCCCGCTGCGACAACGCAGCCATGGCCTGCGCGGTCGAGCCCATCCCGCCCGCCGTCGCCGCCTTCTGCCGCGCCTTCGACGACACCGTCACCGGAGCGCTGCTGGCATGAGCGCGCACAACCTCCCCCTCTACGCCCTGCCCGCCATCGGCGCCGAATGGCCTGGCCAAGGCGGCCTGTTCGTCGGCCTGCGCCGCAACGCCGACGGCGCCACCGTCGCACTCATCCGCGCCGAGCCCGTGCAGATCAACGTCGGCTGGGCCGCCGCCATCAAGTGGGCGAAGGGCCTGCAGCTGCACGGCTTCGCCGACTACCGCGTGCCCGACCGCCCCGAGTCGCGCCTGCTGCTGGCCAACGCACGCGAAGAGCTCGGGCTCGAGCTGTATTGGACCAGCGAACCCGATGGCGGCTCCTACGCCTGGTACCAGGACTTCATCTACGGCAACCAGACCATCGACAACCGCAGCGCCAAGTTGCGTGCCGTTGCCGTCCGCAGCTTCCTACTTCAATCCTTCAATCCTTCGGCGGTGTCGGCATGACCGCCCGCCGCCCCGCCGTCGGCGACGCGTTCGACGCCACCCTCATGCACGGCCACGACCACGCCGGCCAGTGCGTGCAGGGCTGGTACTGGAGCGAAAAGCTCCACGGCTGCCGCGCCGTGTGGAACGGCGCGCGCCTGCTCACCCGCACAGGCCGCCCCATCGGCGCGCCCAGCCGCATCGTCGGCACCCTGCCTCGCGGCCTCACCGTCGACTTCGAGGCCTACGCCGGCATCGGCCAGTACGAACTCGCGCGCCGCGCCGTGCAGTACGGCGAGTGGCACCCGAACGTGCACCTCGTCTGCTTCGACCTGCCGCGCCACGCCGGCGACTGGGCTACGCGCATCGCCAGCGCACAACGCCTCGGCTTGGCCGTGGCACCGCACGGCACCGTGCAGTCCACCGAGCACCTGGCCGCCACCCTCGCCGCCGTGCTCGAGCGCGGCGGCGAGGGTCTCATGCTCCACCGCCCCGGCAGCGCGTGGCACAGCGGCCGCACGCACGACCTGCTCAAGCTCAAACACCCCGACACGCTCGCCGCCGGAGCCGTCGCATGAGCCGCACCCGCTTCGCCGGCTACATGCACCCCGTGCATGCCGTGCGCTTCCCCTACCGCCCCGACCCGCCGCGCCGCGTGCAACGGCGCCGCAGCGCCCTGCTCGCCGCCATCGTCGGCGCCGCCCTCGCCGCGGTGCTCTCCATCGGCCTGTCCGGAGGGCTCCGCCCATGACCAGCCGCCCCAACGCGCGAATCACCCCGCGCATCCCGCGCGATCGCGCACCCGTCATCCCCGCCTTCGACCGCCCGCGCTGGCACGATCTCACCGGCGCGCGCGTGCTTGCCGCGCTCGTCATCGTCGTCGCCGTCGGCGTGCCCCTGCTCGGCCTCATCGCCTGGCTTGCGGAGCAACCGTAATGCACGCCGCCCTGCGCCGCCACCCCATCACCCGCCGCTTCGCGCGCAGCGTGGCCGACACCGTCGACGACCCGCGCGCCTGGTGGGAAGGGCCTGCCGAACCCACACGCCTCGCCGGCGTGCAGCCCTGGCAACCGCGCAGCGCCGTGCGCCGCTGGCCAGCCGCCTGCATCGCCCTGGCCATCGTCCTGCTGCTCATCGGAGTCGCGTCATGAGCCCCATCAACCGCGCGCCGTGGGCGCTCCTCGCAGTGGCCTTGGTCGTGGCCCTGGTCACCTGCGCCACCGGCGGCCCACTCGCATGAGCGCCATCCGCATCACCGGCGTGCTCGGCCGCCGCGCCGAGGCGCACATCAGCCCCGACGGCACCGCGTGGCTCAGCATCGAAATCCACCAGACCGGCGGCCACATCGCAGTCAGCGCACGCCGCTGCATGGGCAAAGGCCCCGCCGCCCAGATCGCCGCGCGCAGTGCCGCCAACCACCTGCGCACCGGCGTCCGCGTCACCGTGCACGCCGCGCGCTTCGACATCGCGCACAGCCCCAGCCCACACCTCGTGCTGCTCGACGTGGACCACATCGAGCACCAGGCCGCCGCGCCGCGCCACGAACCCGCCGAGGCCCACGCGTGATGGACAGCATCACCATCACCACCCGCAGCGGCATCCAGTTCGACCTGCTGCACCCGCTGCCCTCCATGGTCTGCATCGAGGACGTAGCGTGGCACCTCAGCGGCATCAACCGCTGGTGCGGCGCCGCGCGCCGGCACATCTGCGTGCTCGAGCACGCCCTGCTCGTCGTCGAGATCCTCGAGCGTGAGCACGGCGTGCGCGCCCCGCAAGTGCTGCGCGCCGCCCTGCATCACGACAGCGACGAGGCCTACACCGGCGACCTCTCCGGCCCCATGAAGGCCCTGCTGCGCCACTGCGGCTTCGACTTCAACGGCGCCACCCAGCGCATCCGCAGCGCCGTGCACGCGCACTTCGGCACCGCCATCGCCGCCACGCAGCACCACGCCCTCATCAAGAACGCCGACATCCTCTCCCGCCACACCGAGTACCGCGACCTCGTGTGCCCGCCCGGCCAGCAGCACCTGCACCCGCCTGGCGTCAGCTGGATCAACCTGAACCACCGCGCCGGCATGCAGCCGGCCGACTGGCAGCAAGCCTTCATCGACAAGCACGAAGAACTCGCCGCCCACATCGACGCCGTGGCCCCGCGCGCGCCGGCCATCAAAGCCGCCGACATCCCCTACTGACCGCCACCACCGAAAGCCACCACCCCATGCGCTTTGCCGACCTCCCCGCCCTGCACGCCCCGCTCGAAGGCGGCGGCACCTTCAAAGGCCTCGTCACCACGCCCGACGGCGTGCACCAGGCCATCGCGTTTCTCGGCATGTCCGACGAGGACATGACCCACGACCAAGCCGTCGCCTGGGCCGCGGAGCATGGCGGCCTGCCCGTCGCGCCGCGCCCCGCCATGGCCACGCTCTTCGCCAACGACAAGGCCAGCTTCGACGGCAACGCCTGCTGGACCGGCGAGGTCTACGAGCACGACGGCTCCTACGCCTGGTTCCAGCACTTCCTCAACGGCAACCAGAGCTTCTACGGCCGCAGCGCCAAGTTGCGTGCCGTTGCCGTCCGCCTGATCCCCCTCACCACTTGATCCTTCAATCCTTCACGAGGCTCCGATGACCGCCACCCTCGCCCAACTGCGCACGCTGCTCGAGCGCGGCACCGAACTGCTCACCGAGCTGCAGCAACAGCAAGCGCCGCCCGTCGTCCACACCATCGACATCAAGGCCGCGCGCATCGAGCTGCACGCCGGCGAGCGCTACGCCGGCCCCCTGCTCGACGCCCAGGGCCGCACGCTCCACCACGTCGTCATCCTCGACGGCGACGCCGAGCCCGCCACCCACCAGGAGCAACTCGCCTGGGCCGCAGCATGCGGTGCCGACCTCCTCAGCCCGCCCGAGCAGCAGCTCGCCCGCGCCAACTGCCCCGACCGCTTCAAGCCCGAGGCCTACTGGTCCAACAAGGTCGACGAGAGCGACAGCTCCTCCGCCTGGTACCAGGACTTCCGCCACGGCCACCAGAACATCGGCTACCGCAGCGCCCAGTTGCGTGCCGTTGCCGTCCGCAGAGTCCCCGCTTGATCCTTCAATCCTTTAGTCCTTCCTGACCATGGCCCTGCACACCGAGCTCCCCATCCACCGCGCCGGCGTCGACCTCCTGCGCATGGGGTTCGACCTGCAGAAGAACATGCCGCGCGGCCTCAAGCACACCCTCGGCGAAAAGATCATCGCCCACTGTGGCGACATGCTCGATTGCATGGCCCTGGCCAACGCCACCCAGCGCGAGCAACGCCTCGCCTGGCTCGACCAACTGCTCACCCACCACCGCGCCACCACCACCCTCCTGCGCGTCGGCCTCGACGCCAGGGCCATCCCCACCGGCCACTGGGCCAACGCCGTGCAGCTGCTTAACAGCGTCGGCGCCCAGTGCGGTGGCTGGCGCAACGCCACCGTCTCGAAAAGGGCGCCTGCCGCATGACAGCCAAGGCCCTCATGCCCGTGCGCACATTGGATCTGGTCGTGCCGCTGCCTCACGAGGGCACCGCCCCGCGCACCACGGACACCGCTGCGCACGCGCAGGCCCGGTCCCGCGCAGCCACCGAGCTGATCGGCAAACAAAGCCTTCGGCGCGGCGGCGTCGATCGCACGACATCGGCTCCTACGCCTGGTACCAGAACTTCAACAACGGCAACCAGAACATCAACAACCGCAGCGCCAAGTTGCGTGCCGTTGCCGTCCGCAGATCCATGCCTGTTCGAGACAACGGCGCCATGAGCGTGCGCATCATTCAAGGCGACTGCCGCGAGGTGCTGGCCACGCTGCCTGCGCAGTCGGCGCATTGCTGCGTCACCAGCCCGCCCTACTGGGGCCTGCGCGACTACGGCGTTGCCGGCCAGATCGGCCTCGAATCGTCCGTCGACGCGTGGCTCCAGGAAATGGTCAACGTCTTCCGCGAAGTGCGCCGCGTGCTGCGCGACGACGGCACGCTATGGCTCAACCTGGGCGACAGCTACGCCACCGGCACCACGTCAGACCGCGGCCCCTCGGCCACCGGCAAGCACGGCTACTGGGAGAACCCCGCCGTCAACAAACGCATCGACGGCCGCTCCATTGGGCCTCAAGCCGAAGGACCTCATAGGCCAGCCTTGGCGCGTCGCCTTCGCGCTGCAGGCCGACGGCTGGTACTTGCGCCAGGAAATCATCTGGCACAAGCCCAACCCCATGCCCGAGTCGGTGCGCGACCGCTGCACCAAAGCCCACGAGCAGGTGTTCCTGCTGAGCAAGAGCGAGCGGTACTACTACGACTTCGAGGCCATGCAAGAGCCTGCCTCGCCGCTCACGCACGCGCGCATGCCAGGCAACGGCAAGCTGGTCCCGGCCGGTTGGGCTCAAGGGCAGGGCGCCCACACCGCCAAGGCCCACCAGACAGCCAAGACGCATCGCAAGGTGGCCGCCGTAGGTCGCCGCGCAGGCCCGCCTGGCAACCCGGCCGAGAAGAACAACGTCAGCTTCAACGAGGCCATGGCCGTCATGCCCGCGTCGCGCAACCGCCGCAGCGTGTGGACGATCGCCACCGAGGCCTTCAGCGAAGCGCACTTCGCCACCTTCCCGCGCGCGCTGGTCGAGCCTTGCATTACCGCCGGCTGCCCCAGGGGGGGGGTAGTCCTCGACCCCTTCGGGGGCGCCGGCACCACCGGCCTGGTCGCGGACGGCATGCAGCGTGACGCCGTGCTGATCGAGATCAACCCCGAGTACGCGGCCATGGCCGAGCGCCGCATCAAGGACGACGGCCCTCTGCTCGCCCAGGTGTCCCCATGACCGCCACCTTCGAGCAACTCGCGCACGCCTGGCGCACCTGCGCCCAGCACAAGCGCAACACGGCCGCCGCGCGCGCCTTCGAGTCCCACCTCGAGCGCAACCTCCTCACCCTGCACGCCGAGCTGACCCAAGGCACCTACACCCCCGGCCCCAGCATCTGCTTCGCCATCACCCACCCCAAGCCGCGCGAAGTGTGGGCCGCCCAGTTCCGCGACCGCGTCGTCCACCACCTGCTCTACAACCACATCGCCCCGCGCTTCCACGCCGCCTTCACCGCAGATAGCTGCGCCTGCATCCCCGGCCGCGGCACCCTCTACGGCATGTGCCGCCTCGAGCACCAGGTGCGCAGCGCCACCGCCAACTGGCAGCGCCCCGCGCACTACCTCAAGCTCGACCTCGCCAACTTCTTCGTCAGCATCCGCAAGGCCGTCCTGCTCGAGCAGCTCGCACGCCGCGTGCACGAGCCCTGGTGGCTCGCCCTGGCCAGCACCATCCTCATGCACGACCCGCGGCCCGGCGTGCGCATCCACGGCCAGGCCGAACTGCTGCGCCTCGTGCCGCCGCACAAGAGCCTGTTCCACGCGCCCGCCGGCCACGGCCTGCCCATCGGCAACCTGAGCAGCCAGTTCTTCGCCAACGTCCTGCTCGACGAGCTGGACCAGTTCATCAAGCACCGCCTGCGCGCGCCGCACTACGTGCGCTACGTCGACGACATGGTGCTCGTGCACCCAAGCCCGCAGTGGCTCAACGAAGCGCACGCCGCCATCGAGCAGTTCCTGCCCGCACGCCTGCACCTGCACCTCAACCCGCGCAAGACCATCCTGCAGCCCGTGGACCGCGGCGTCGACTTCGTCGGCCAGGTCCTCAAGCCCCACAGCCGCACCACCCGCCGCCGCACCGTGGCCCACGCCCTGCGCCGCATCGAGCAGCTGCCAGCGCCGTCCGTGCACGCCACCGGCAACAGCTACCTCGGGCTGCTGCGCCAGGCCAGCAGCGGCCGCGCGCAGCAAACGCGCATCGCGCGTGCGCTGCTCAAGCGCGGGCACGTCATCGACGGCGACCTGTCACGAGCGTTTCGGAGGGCCGCATGACCCCCATCGCTTCGGCGGCGGCGCCGCGCACCGCCCTTGAAGCCCGTGGCCTGCGCCCCGTGGCGGACCTGGCCAAGTGTCGTCCGCACGGCGACCGCCTGCGCTACCTGGCGGGCTGCCGCTGCGCCGACTGCCGGCGCGCCAACACCGCCTACGAAACAGCACGCGCCGCCGCGCGCAAGGCCGGCGACTGGAACGGCATCGTGCCCGCCGCCACGGCGCGCGCTCACCTGGCCGCGCTGTCGCACTCTGGCATCGGCCGCCGCACCGTGGCCGACGTTGCCGGCATTGCCGACACCGTGCTCAGCGACATCATCGCCGGCCGCAAGAGCTGGGTCCGCGCGCGCACCGAGCGCCGCATCCTCGCCGTCACCACGCAGGCCGCAGCCGACCGCGCACTCATCGACGCCCGACCCACCTGGCGCCTGCTCACCGCGCTGCTCGAGCTGGGCTACAGCAAGGCCGAGCTTGCACGCCAACTGGGCTACACGTCGCCGGCGCTGCAGCTCGGCCGCCGCCGCGTCACCGTGCGCAGCGCGCACGACGTCCAGCGCCTCTACGCGCGACTCGAGCACTGCAGCGCTCGGCGCACCCTGCAACTGCTCGCCAACCTGGCCGCCGAAGGCTACCGCCGCGAGCGCGTGCTGCGCCTGCTCGCCGAGCTGGCCAGCACCACAGGCGCCGACGCGCCCGACCTCACCGTGCGCCGCGGCCGCGTCCGCAAGAGCACCGCTCGCCTGGTGGAGCAACTCCACCAGCAGCTCACCACCTAGCCGGAGACCCCGCATGACCACCCCCACCCCCACCCCCGCCGCCGACACCGAAGTGCGGCTCCACCGCAACCTCCTCGAGCCCCACCCCAACCAGCCGCGCAAGCGCTTCCGCGCGGCGCCGCTCGAAGAACTGCGCGCCAACATCGCCGAGCAGGGCGTGCTGCAGTCCCTGCTCGTGCGCCCCAACCCCTTCTTCGAGCAGGGTAACGGCCGCCCGCCGTACCAGATCGTCGCCGGCGAGCGTCGCTGGCGTGCCAGCGACGGCGTGCTCGACGAACTGCCCTGCCGCGTGCGCAGCATGGACGATCAGGCCGTCGCCGAAGCCCAGCTCAGCGAGAACGGCCCGCGCGAGCCCCTGCACCCGCTCGAGGAGGCCGAAGCCTTCGAGCAGCTGCTACTCGAACCACCGCCCTGGCTGCGCCACCTGCACGCCCCGCGCGAGCGCGGCTACACCATCGACGCGCTGGCCAGGCGCCTCGGCCGCGAGCCGCGCCTCGTCAAGGCCCGCCTCGAGCTGCTCACCCTCACGCCCGCCGCGCGCAGCGCCTTCTTCGACGAAGCCTTCGCCGTCGGCTCCGCGCGCCAGATCGCGCGCCTGAACACCCAGCACCAGGAAGAGCTGGTGCAGGCCATCGCGCACGACCGCACCAAGGGTGCGCCCTGGTCCGCCGACGCCATCAGCCAGGCCATCCAGGCGCGCTACATGCTGCGCCTGGCCCTCGCCCCCTTCGACCAGGCCGACGCCCAGCTCGTGCCCGACGCCGGCCCCTGCACCACCTGCCACAAGCGCAGCGGCGCCAACCCCGAGCTGTTCGACGACATCACCGACGGCGACACCTGCGCTGACCGCGCCTGCTTCGCCAACAAGTGCGCCGTGCACGAGGCCGCCGCCGTCGAGCGCGCGCACGCCGCCGGCCGCGCCGTCATCACCGGCAAGGAAGCCGAGCGCCTGCTGCCCAAGGCCGACGGCACCGTGCCCGGCTACCTGCGGCTGGACAGGCCCAGCGACATGGCCCTCAGCAACAAGCCACTGGCCGAGGTGCTGGGCGACGACGCGCCGCAGGTCGCGCTCATCGTGCGCAGCTGGCCCGAAGGCACGCCCAGCACCCTGGTGGAGGTGAGCCCCACCCTCGCCGTGCGCGCCGTGTTGAAGGACAAGGGCCTGCTCAAGCCCGAGCCGCAGAAACCCGACAAGCCCGCCGCCAAGGCCTCCGCACCGGCGCCAGCGCCCAAGCCGCGCGAGCCCAAGCCCGAACCCAGCGCCAGCGACCAGGTGGCCGCCGCCGTGGCGGCCACCGAGCCCGCAGCCGACACCGAGCCGCCCCTCACCCCCGAGGTGCAGCAGCTGGTCGACAAGGTCAGCGTCATCCCCTCCCACGTCAAGAAGGGCGCCAAGCCCAGCAAGAAGGAGCTCGACCGCTGGCGCGCGTCCGCGCTCGACTCCGTGCGCGGCGCGCTCGCCGCCGGCGCCGTGGGCGCCACCGTGGCAGGCGACGGCGCCTACGGCCTGCCCAGCGAAGGCCTGAACCGCCTGCTGCTCGACTACGCGCTCTGCTCGTCGGCCCTCCGCGTCGAGGACGTGGCTGCGCTCGCAGGCCTGCCCGCCCCCGATGGCAGCAAGCGCCACCCGGGCGACTGGCCCTGGCTCCTCACCGAAGAGCAGGCCGCCCGCGCCCTGCTCGTCACGCTCGCCGCCGGCGACAGCTACATCGCGCGCGACAACCCCGAGCGCGACCCGGGCCTCATCACCTGCGCCGCGCTCGACATCGACGTGGCGCCGCTGTACCAGCGCGCCGAGCGCATCGTCGCCGCCAAGCTGGCCAGGCAGCTCGAGAAACTGCAGCCCGCCGCTGCAAAACCCGCAGCCCCCAAGAAGCCCGCCGCACCCATCAAAGCCCCGGCCAGGAAGCCCGTCGCGAAGAAGCAGCCCGTCAAGTACCGCAACCCCGCCACCGGCGAAACCTGGTCCGGCCGCGGCCTGCAGCCCAAGTGGCTCAAGGTGGCCCTGGCCGCCGGCAAGAAGCTCACCGACTTTGACGTCGCGGCCACCACGCCGCCTGCCGCCAAGGCCACCCTCAGCCCCGCGGCGGCCTGGCCCTTCCCCGGCCGCTTCACGCCCGCCGAGCTGGCGCTGGCGCGCGAGCACATCGTCGTGGCCGGCGCCACCGTCACCAACATCTACGTGCAGCGCTCCATCGGCTGCTCCATGCAAGCCGCCGAGAAGATCCTGCACCAGCTCGAGCAGGACAAGGTCGTCGGCCCCGCCGACAGCACCGGCCACCGCCAGGTGCTCATCGCCAAGGAAGGAGCGGCCACATGAGCACCGACACCAGAGCCCACACCAGCTTCGTCCTCGGCGACGTGCAAGCCGAGCGCAACCGCCAGGACGCCAAATGGGGCGGCCCCGCCCACGACGACGAGCACGTCACCGAAGTGTTCGTCCAGCTGATCCAGGACTACGCCGCCTGGGCGCGCGTCATGGCCGGCATGGACAGCATGGACAAGGCCCGCCGCCGCCTCGTGCAGGTGGCCGCGCTGGCCGTGGCCGCCGTCGAGTCCATCGACCGCAAGACGACCCGGGTGCCCGATTGAGCATCTCCGCCTACCCCCTCGCCTGGCCGCCCACCTTCCCGCGTGCCAAGTACCGCGAGAGCGGCAAGTTCAAGACGGCGCTGCCCAACGCCATCAAGAACGTGCAGGCCAGCCTGCGCAACTTCGCGGGCGACAGCGGCAAGAAGCTCGAGCAGCTCGTCATCAGCAGCAACGTCTCGCTCGCCGCCGACGCACCGGCCGACCCCGGCGTCGCCGTCTACTTCACCTGGGACGGCCTGCAGGTCTGCATCCCCGTCGACCGCTACCACAGCGTCGCGTCCAACCTCCAGGCCATCCACCACATCATCGAAGCGCGCCGCGTCGAGCTGCGCCACGGCTCCCTCATGCTCGTGCGCGCCACCTTCCAGGGCTTCCTGGCGCTGCCCGCGCCGGCGTCGCAGCGCAGCTGGTGGCAGGTGCTCGACGTCGACCCAGCCTGCACCCGCGAGCAGCTCGACGCCGCGTACCGCCGCCTCGCCGGCCAGCACCACCCCGACAAGCCGGGCGGCAGCCACGAGCAGATGTCCGCGCTCAACGCCGCGCGCGACCAGGCCATCAAGGAGCGCTTCGCATGAAGAAGGCCAAGCCGCAGCAATCCACGGCCGCCTTCGAGCGACGTCTGAAGGACCTCGCGGACTACGTTGAAGCCGAGGCCTGCACCAACACCGTCAGAAGACTCGCCAAGGCCGTCAAGCGCCGCCTGGCCAAGCGCCCGACCGACGCGCCATGAGAACCCTGAGCATCCGCCAGCCCTGGGCCTGGCTCATCGTGCACGGCCACAAGCCCGTCGAAAACCGCGACTGGCGCACCGACTACCGCGGCCAGATCCTCGTGCACGCCGGCAAGACCATGGCGCGCCGCTACTACGACAGCGTAGCCAACCAGCTGCGCACCGCCATCGGCGACAGCGCCCCGCAGCTGCCGCCCTTCGAGCAGCTCGAGCGCGGCGGCATCGTCGGCGTGGCCACCATCACCGACTGCGTGCAACACCACCCCTCGCCCTACTTCACCGGCCCCTGGGGCTTCGTGCTCGCCCACGCACGCCCCCTGCCCTTCCACCCCTGCAACGGCCAGCTCGGCTACTTCGACGTGCGAGGTGTCACGTTGTGAGCGACACCACTGCCATCAGCTGGTGCGACGCCACCTTCAACCCTTGGTGGGGCTGCCAGAAGGTCAGCCCCGCCTGCGACCACTGCTACGCCGAGCGCGACGCCAAGCGTTTCGCGGCCGGCCAGGTGCTGTGGGGCGTGGGCAGCAAGCGCCGCACGTTCGACGTCGCCACCGAGGCCGGCATGAAGCACTGGCGCGCGCCGCTGGTGTGGGCCAAGACCATGCCCGGCAAGCTCGGCCGCCGCCCGCGCGTGTTCAGCGCGTCCATGGGTGACTGGCTCGACCTCGACGCACCGCTCGACGAGTTCATGCGCCTGCTCGACACCGTCCGCATGACGCACGAGCTGAACTGGCTGCTGCTCACCAAGCGCATCGGCAACTGGGAGAAGCGCCTCGGCCAGGCGCTCAACGCCAGCAACAGCATCTACCTGCGAGAGTGGATCGCGCTGTGGCTCAACGGCGACGCGCCGCGCAACGTGTGGCTCGGCATCACCACGGTGAACCAGGAGGAGGCCGACCGCGACGTGCCAAAGCTGCTCGCCACGCCGGCGCGCGTACGGTTCCTGAGCATCGAGCCGATGCTGGGGCCGATCGACCTCGGTGGCCTGTGGGAACGGCCCGCCTACCGCGGCGACACCGTCAGCGGCTTCATGGACTACGAGCAGCTGCACTGGGTCATCGCCGGCGGCGAGAGCGGGCCACACGCGCGCGCCGCGCATCCTGACTGGTTCCGATCGCTGCGCGACCAGTGCGCCGTGACCGACGTGCCGTTTCACTTCAAGCAGTGGGGCGAGTGGGCGCCACACCAGCCCCGCGCCGGCGGCGACGAGGGCGGTGATCTGCGTCGCGGCCACGTCCGCTACCTGCAGGGCGATGGGCGCGAGCCCGATGGTCACTTCCGCAAGGGCGACGCCGCGGTAGCGCGCGTCGGCAAGGCCGCCGCCGGCCGCCTGCTCGACGGCGTCGAACACAACGCCTTCCCATCATGATCCGCTCTCTCGACGAGCTCGACCCCCTGCCGCCGCTCGGTGAACGCGCCAAGCCGGAGCAACCCGCGGAGCCGTTGAAGCCCAAGCCGCAGCCCGTGCTCGAGCGGGATCTGTCGTGGTCCTTCCCGATCGACTGGTACGTCGAGCGCAGGCCCATCGCATGATCCGCGCCTGGCTCACGAAGCGCCGCGAGGCGCGGGCGAAGGAGGCCGACGCCGCCGAGCGCGCAGCCATCGCCAAGGCCTTCAACGACCGCTACTGCTACCGCGAGCAGTTCGTCGCCAATGCCGAGCGCCTGCCAGGCACCGCCATCCACGGCCTGCTGCCGCGCGGCGGCTACCGCTGGATGTGCCCGGAGTGCAACGCCCTCCAAGCACCGCTCGAATGCAGCGTGTGGAGCGGCCTGCAGTACCCGGAGTGCTGCTCCACCTTCCGTGGCCACCGCCTGAGCTTCGGCATTCGCACGTCATGACCACCCGCCTGCCCATCACCCGCACCTGGGCCCACTTCTCGCCCTGCGGCCTCTACCGCCTGGTGCTCGTGCGCCAGTGGAGCGACGACGCGCCGCTCGTCATGGTCGGCCTCAACCCCAGCACCGCCACCGCCGAGGTGGACGACCCCACCATCCGCCGCGGCATCGGCTTCGGGCAGAGCCTGGGCTTCGGCCGCCTCGTCATGGTCAACCTGTTCGCCTTCCGCGCCACCCAGCCGGCGGACCTGCGCAAAGCCGGCTGGCCCGTCGGCGCCGACAACGACGAATACATCCGCGCGAGCGCGCGCGACGCCATCGCCGAAGGCGGCGAGGTCTGCTGCGCCTGGGGCGACGACGGCCGCATGCTGGCCCGCACCAGCGAGGTCATCGTCCTGCTGCGCCGCACCGGCGCGCGTCTCATGTGCCTTGGCACCACCAAGCACAACATGCCCCGCCACCCTCTCTACCTGGCGGCCAGCAGCAAGCTGCGGCCGTACGAGCCGTGACGCCCAACCCGCTGATCCTGCGCCGCGTCCTCGAAACGCTGCCGCGCTTCCGGTACCAGATGACCGACGAGGCGCAGCTGCACGCAGGCATCGCGCGTGTGCTTGCCGATGCCGGCCTCCCGTTCGAGCACGAACACGTGGCCGGCCCGCAAGACCGTTTCGACTTTCTCGTCGACCCGGGCATCGTCATCGAGGTCAAGGTCAAGGGCTCGCTGCCCGAGGCGCTGCGCCAGGTGGGCCGCTACATCGGGCGCGACGACGTGGCCGCGGTGGTGCTCGCAACCACAAGGCCCTGGGGCAAGAGCACCGGCTACCGAGCCAGGAATGGCAAGCCGCTGCACCTGCTCCACCTGCAGGGGGCCGCCTTGTGAACTACGGCACCGTCACGCACGGCGCCCTCGGCTGGCGCATCGAAGGCGAGCCCTTCGTGCGGGCACGCCTCAAGCGCGTCTTCCCTCGCGCGCCACAGCACGCGGCCACGCACATCGTCATCAGCGACACCCCGGAGAACACGCGCGAGCTGCAGTGGTTCCTCCAGCGCTACCCGATGGACGTGGACCGGCCGGACCTGATGGAGCGCCTTGCTGCCCAGCACCGCGACACCGAGCAGCGCCTGGCCGAGCTGATGACGGGTCATCTGCCCCCTCTGCAGCTCGAGCTGGCCGAGCCGGCGCGCGAGTACCAAGCCTTCGCAGCGCAGATGCTCGACCTGCAGAGCTATGTGCTCGGCGACGACGTGGGCCTGGGCAAGACCGTCTCCGCCATCTGTGGCATGGTGCGGCCCGGCAACCTGCCGGCGCTGGTGGTATGCCCGGCGCATCTGCCGCGCCAATGGGCCAGCATGCTCGCGCGCTTCGCGCCGGCGCTGTGCACACACGTGCTCAAGACCGGCTCGGTCTACGACCTCATGCCGCGGCATCGTGCCGCGCAGCCCGAGCTGCTCGAGCGCTCGCTGCCGGACGTCATCATCACCTCGTACCACAAGCTACGCGGCTGGGCCGAAACGCTGGCCGGCGTAGTGCGCCTGGTGGTCTACGACGAATGCCAGGCGCTGCGCAGCCCCGGCACCGACATCTATCGCGCCGCGCAGTTGGTGGGCTCGCGAGCGCAGCGCTGCCTGGGCCTGTCGGCCACGCCCATCTACAACTACGGCCACGAGTTCCACCACGTCATCAACGTCATCCGCCCCGAGGCGCTCGGGGAGTACCAGGAATTCCTGCGCGAGTGGTGCGTGCCCATAGGCAACGGCAAGGCGCGTCTGTCCGACCCCAAGGAGTTCGGCGCCTACCTGCGGCGCGAGGGCATCATGCTGCGCCGCACGCGCGCCGACGTCGGCCGCGAGCTGCCTGAGCTCACCAAGGTCGTCCACGCGATCGACGCCGACAAGAAGGCGCTGGACGCCATCAAGGGCGACGCCGTCGAGCTGGCCAAGGTGGTGTTGCGCCACGCCGAGAGCTATCGCGGCCAGAGGATGCAGGCCGCCGGCGAGTTCGACGCAATGATGCGCCAGGCCACCGGCATCGCTAAGGCACCCTACGTGGCCGAGTTCGTGCGCCTGCTGCTCGAGAGCGGCGAACCCATAGTGCTCTTTGGCTGGCACCGCGCCGTCTACGACCTGTGGCTCGAGCGCCTGGCCGCGCACAAGCCCGCGCTGTACACCGGCACCGAGTCGGCCGCGCAGAAGGCCGACTCGATCGCGCGGTTCACCAGCGGCCAGACACAGCTGCTGATCATGTCGCTGCGCAGCGGCGCCGGCGTCGACGGCCTGCAAGGGCACTGCAGCATCGGCGTGTTCGGAGAGCTGGACTGGTCGCCTGGGGTCCACGAACAGTGCATGGGCCGCTTCCATCGTGACGGACAGCTGGACGCCTGCAACGCCTATTTCCTGGTCAGCGACGCCGGTACCGACCCGATCATGGCCGAGGTACTGGGCGTGAAGCGCGGGCAGATCGAAGGCGTGCGCAACCCAGACAGCGCGCTGGCCGAGCGCATCGACACCGGCGAGAACCACCTGCGCCAGCTCGCACGCCAGCTGCTCAACAGCCGCGGCATCGAGGTGCCGCCCGAGCCGAGCGCCGACGTCGTGGCGATCGACGAAACAGCCGCGACAGAAGAGTCCTGACCCACATGGCCTGCCCCAAGTGCGGATGCAAGGTTGCGTACCAGTACGACGCCGGCGGCGGGTTCGATGGCATCGACGGCTTCGACGAGCGGCTCGAACGCTGCGCCGCCTGCGGCGAGGTGTTCGACGTGGAAGACCACGCAGATGAAGATGACGAGGAGCCGCTGTAGTGCACCACCGCATCCAGCTCAGCCGCGCCAAGGGCTGGCGCATGCCGCCCAACACCGTCAAGGTCGACCGCAGCACCAAGTGGGGCAACCCCTTCGTCGTCGGCAGGCACGGCACCCAGGCCCGCTGCGTGCAGCTGTTCGAGTATCTGCTCGGCGGCTACCTGTGCCTGAGCCGCGGCACCGTGAAGCAGCAGACCGACTACCTGGAGATGCTCAAGCGCGACCGGCACCAGCTCAAGGGCAAGAACCTCGCGTGCTGGTGCCGCCCGGACCAACCCTGCCACGCCGACGTGCTGCTGCGCCTCAAGCACCCGAGGGCAAGGCAGCCATGAGGCGCGACACCGGCCCCGAGGTGCTGCTCAAGCTGCTCGAGCACATGCGCACCGCCTGGCTCACCCGCCGCGAGATCGCCGACCGCAGCGGCCTGCACCGCGCCACCGTGAAGAAGTGGCTCGACCACATGGTCGAGCGCCGCATGCTCGTCGGCCGCGTGCGCGCAGGCCGCTTCCACGCCCCGGCGCCGCGGGAGTTCACCGTCAGCCCGCAGTGGGGTGGCCAGCTCGAGCACCAGGAGGCAGCTTGACGCGCACCCTCAGCCTCGACCAAGCCGCCGAGATCATGCTCACCTCGGCCGAGACGGTGTCGGATTGCATCCACAATCGCGGCCTGCCAGCGGCGCGCGTCGGCCGGGCCTACGTGCTCATCGACGACGACGTGTTCACCTGGCTGCGCACGCAATACGGCAACTGGAGGGGCGAATGCGGCTCTATCAGCGCGGCAAACGAGGCACGTGGTGGGTTGACCTCGGCGACGTTGCCGGCCAGCGCGCTCGACGCAGCACTGGCACCAGCGACAACGAAGCGGCGAAGGAGTACGCCGCGACCCTTGCGCGCGATCTCTGGCGGGCGCGACGCCTCGGCGAAACCCCCCGCGTAAGCTGGGATCAGGCCGTCCTCGCCTGGCTCGAGGAGCACCAGCACCGCAAGTCCATCGAGGAGATCAAGCGCGTGCTGCGCTGGCTGTCCGTGCGGCTCAAGGGCAAGGCCCTGGCCGACATCACCGACAGCGCCATCCGCACCCTGGTCAGGGAGCGCAAGGCCGACGCCGTGAACCGCCGCGCCATCCAGCGCGCCGTCGCCGCCAAGCTCGAGCCGCCGGCGCCCAAGCCGCCCAGCGGCGCCACCGTCAACCGGCACATGGCCCAGCTCAGCGCCATCCTGCACTACGCCCACCGCCGCGGCTGGCTGGCCGCCGTGCCGCCCATCACCATGGCGCACGAGCCCGCCAAACGCGTGGCCTGGATCACCCAGGACCAGGCCCGCAAGCTGCTCACCGAGCTGCCGGACCACCTGAAGCCCATCGCCGGCTTCGCCCTGGCCACCGGCCTGCGCGAGACCAACGTGCGCCTGCTCACCTGGTCGCAGGTCGACCTGGCGCGCCGCGTGGCCTGGGTGCACGCCGACGAGGCCAAGGCCGGGCGCGACATCAACGTGCCCCTCAACGACGCCGCGCTCGCCGTCCTGCAGGCCCAGGCCGGCAAGCACAAGCGCTGGGTGTTCCCGGTCGAGCGCTGGGAGCGCGACGAGCGCGGCCAGTGGACCCAGCTGCTCGCGCCCACCGGCAAGGTCAGCAGCGCGGCCTGGCGCAAGGCGTGCGTGCGCGCCGGGCTGCCCACGCTGCGCTTTCACGACCTGCGCCACACCTGGGCCAGCTGGCACGTCCAGGCCGGCACGCCGCTGCCCGTGCTACAGGAGCTGGGCGGCTGGGCCTCCCTGGGCATGGTGCAGCGCTACGCCCACCTCGGCGTCAGCCACGTCGCCGCGTGGGCCGGCAACCTGGCCGGCGGCACAACTGCGGCACAAGTGCCGCTACTCGGCGCCAACGAGAACGGCCCCGAAGGGCCGCTGACAGAGGGAGATTCGCTGGGGTGGCTGATGGGACTCGAACCCACGACGACCAGAATCACAAGCGGTTCCTCGCGCACCGGCGCCAGCAAGATCAAGCACTTGCGTGCGCCGCGCGGCCGCAAAGCGGCCTGACGCCGGCACAGGTGCGGCACAACACGCCGCAGCCCGGCGCGAAGCCGGCACGCGGCCCGGCTACCGCTTCTCGCAGCACGCCCCCACGCACCGCTTGCCGCGCTTCGCGCCGCTGGCCGACGGCTTGGGCGGTGCCGCCGCCGCGCATGCAGCCGGCATGCTCGCAGCGGCCTCTGACGCCGCAGGCGGCACGGCGATCAGGTTCTGCGGCTCCGCGGCAGCGATCGGCGGCGCCTTCAGCGCCGCGCACGCCTGGCGCGACAGGTCCACGAAGTCGCCCGCCGCGCTGGGCGCGAACCCCGGCAGCAGCTTGGCCACCAGCAAATCCTCGATCTGCTTGGCGCTGCCGTACTGGCAAGCCTCCACCTTGGCGTTGCGCAGCGCGATCAGCGTGCAGTCGGTCGGGTCGGCCAGGCTGTCGGCGGTGGACAGCACCCCCAAGCCGAAGCCGCGAGCGCTCTGCGTCACGCGCACCGAGCACCCCTCGATCGGCGCCATGGGCGGCGTGAACGCCAACGGCGCCAGCGCCAGGCTCAGGAAGCGCGAGCGGTCGTCGCCGGTGCTCAGCCCCTGGCTCACGTCGCCCACGCCGCTGTGCGAGGCGCTGGTGGCTTTGGCGCCTGCTTTCGCGCGTGCCGCGGCGCCAGCCTTGCTGGTCGACGTCACAGCCGGCTCCGGCGGCTCCTGCTTCGAGTTGGCCACCGCGTTCTGCGCAGTGCACACGGCGGCCACGATCGCCAGCGCCACGAGCGAGCACAGGCGGGTGGCGGTGGTCTTGCGACGGTCGTTCATGGGGTTCCTTTCGGTGGGTCAGTCAGTTGCAGCGCCGCCCGGCGGCACTCTCGGTACAGGTTGGCCACCTCCACCAGCTTCAGCGTCGTCGCGCCGAACGATGGGTCGGCCAGCGGGGTCAGCGGCGGGCAGCTGGCCACCACCAGGGGGGTCGGCTTGTTCTCCGGTGAGCGCGGCATTGATGCGTCGCAGGCTGTCAGCGTCATGCCGACAAGCAACATCGCGGTACACAGGCTTCTCGATGACATCGCGCTGCACCTCGTTGTGGATGGTCCGGTTCACCACCTTGAGCTGGCTCAGGCCGTTGGCCACCGCAGCGGCCGCCGCATCGCTGGCGATCTTGGCCACCGCCTCGTCGCGCACCGCTTCGGCCAGTTCCGCGTCGCGCCCGTCCTGCCGGCCCTGCCAGTACGCGCCGCCCAGCGCAGCCACCAGGGTCAAGGCCCCGACCAGCCAGCCGATCACGACCAGTCCTCGCCGATGGATGCCAGGTCAGGCAACTCCACCGTCTTGCCGGCGAGCTCGTGCTTCGAGTCGCCGCAATATTCGATACGGCCGTCGCGCACGAAGTAGTGACACTGGCCGACGATGTTGATGGACGGGCTGAATGTCGGCCGCTCGACGTCGCCGTTGAACGACCAGTGGTGCCCATTGGGCTGAGACTTCGGATCGGTGTAGACGACGTGGTTCATCTTGCAGCCCGGACACCAATGCCGCCATGCCGGCGCCAACCCAGCACCCACGTCGCATTGCTTTACCTTGGCCACGATCAGGCCTCGTTCGTCGATGAAGCGCCGGCGCTGGCCAGCACAGGCAACGGCAGCGCGGCGGTCGCAAGCTCGCCCACCGGCAGGCGGTAGCCAAGCACTCGCTGCATCTCGAAGGGCGCGATCGTCACGGCGTTGCTCTGGTTGCCGCCGATCACGAGCAGACGGCCGCGCGAGTCCTTGCCGACGATGATGCCGACGTGGCCACCGCCTTCGCGCTCGAAGACCACCACCGCGCCCACCGCGGGGCCGAGGATCTCCTCGCCCCAAGCGAGCCAGGCACGCGCGCGGAAAGCGTTCTTCGGCGGCGTGTAGCCGCAGTCGGTCATCCAGTCCGCCAGGATGCTGCCGCACCACGGCTGGCCCGTGAGCCACTGCCAGCTGAAGCGCTTCAGCACCGCACGGATGCGCGGCGAGTCGTTCGCGCCCAGCGTCTCGCGCTCGCCAAGGTCGCGGCGCGCGCGCTCGAGCCATCGCGGTTCGGTCATGATTCCCCCTGTTGCTGCGCCGACCGTCGCCCGCGCTCGAATGCCTCGCGGCACAAGGCCTCTACGTCCTCGGCCAGCACCAGCGCCTTGAAAACCCCGTGATGCCTTGCGGCATGCTCGACAGCGGTGTCGTGGTCCATCGTCACCTCGCGGTGATGCCGCGCGCCGACGACGAGCCAGGCTTCGGTGTTCATGGCGACTTGGTCCCGCCAGCGACGTGCCGCAGTTGCTCAGGGTCCAAGGGCATCGGCTTGGTGGTGTACTCCGGCGCCTTCAACCAGGCGTGCCTGCCGCTCCACAGCCAGGCCAGCAGAGCAGCGTTGATGCTGATGTCGGCCCAGCTCGGCCAGGTGTACAGCGGCGGCGTGATGCTCTGCAGCGCGCTAGCCAGCGAGCCCACCAGCATGGCCACGTACACGCCGCGGAACACCAGCCGCGTCTGCGGCCCCATCGCCTTGATGCGGCACATGCAGATCACGCCCACGCCGCAGCACAGCACCGCGTTCACGATCGCCATCAGGATCAGTGCGGTATGGCTCATTGCCCGTCTCCCTTCGGCGGCTCAGCGCCAGTGCGGCGCTGCACCAGCGCCTCGATACCCCTCCCGACCAGCCCCAGCAGCCACGCGCCCACGCGCGGCCAGTCGTGGCCAATGCCGCCAATGAGTGCCGCCACCGGCCCCAGCAGCCACTTGTGGTCCCAGCCCAGCCACTCGCCCAGCGCGGCAGCGGAAGGCACGGTGATCAGCAGCGCCAGCCCCACGTGCCTCAACATGTGGGTGCCGGCGGCGCGCAGCGTCTCGGTGTTGCGACGGCTCGCGCTCCACGCGCTGCCCAACATGGCGCCGAACACGATCACGATGTACGGCCCCACCATCCGCGCCACGTCGGGGCCGAGCAAGGCCGTGACCACGGTGATCAGCAGCGTGACCACGTCCACCGGTGGCGGGGTGATATGCGCGCTCATGGCACCCCCTCAGTTCATGTACAGCCGCAGCGTCCCCGCCGGGAACGACACCGCCTCGCCGATCGCGAAGCTGCGCGTGATCGGGGCGCCGCCGCTGTCCACGATCACGCCGAAGCGGCGCTGGTTGCCGGCGCTCACCGCGTCGTACGCCGCAAAGCCCACGATGCCGTTCCACGCCGCCGCGAGCGACGCCGAGAACGTGATCGCCACGTTGTTGCTGATGTAGTTGTTGCTGCCGCTGCTCACCGCCGTGGTGCCATCGCCCTGCGTGCCGGACCAGTTGGTCAGGTTGCAGGCCAGGCCCTGGCGCGCGTAGCCGGTGTAGCCCGCGCCGGTGCTGATCTCGGTGCCGGCCGACGCGCGCGACGCCACGGCGCTCAGCAGGCCGAGGTACCAGGTGCCGGGGAAGGTGATGCTCTGGCCGCGCATCTCGGCGTCGATGAGCAGGTTGAGCCAGGATTGACGCAAGCGAGCCATGGTGGTGTCCCTTTATGGAGTCGAGTCTTGGACCAGGTAGTCGAACGTGGCCGAGCCCTGCACCACGCCCGTGGCCGCCTCGCGCACCTGCACCGTGATGCGCAGGTCGAACACGCCGCCCGGAGACGAGCCGCCGCTGCTGGCGGTGACGGTGCGCGTGGTGTTCAGGGGCAGCCAGGCCTCCAGCGCCGCGCCGCCGAAGGTCACGGCCAGGTCGTCGCTGGCGGCGGTGAAGTACGCTTCGTACAGCCCGGCCAGCGCCGGCGTCACGGGCTGCGGGTTCAGCCACTCGTAGGCGTAGAAGGTCTCGGCCGAGTTGGCGGTGTCGATCGACAGGCGCCCGTCGTTGTGCAGGGTGAACTCCACGTCCACCTCGGCCGGCGCGGGCACGTTCTCGAAGATGTTCTTGCTGACCAGGTTGACGATGTTGTCGCCCCCGCCCTCGCCCACCGGCGAGCCATCGGGCAACGGGTCCTGCTCGTCCTCGCCCGGCAGCCAGGGCGCGTCCACCGTGTGCACGCGGTCGTCCTCGAACGCGATGCGGTGCGCGATCGTGCGCTCGGCCGTGGGCTTGATCGCGCGCACGATGGCCAGCGCACCCACCTGCGTGACCGGCCCGAACACGTAGCGCGTGCGCTCGCGCGCGGCGTCGTCGAACACCGGGTCGAAACCCGGCGCGCTGCCCAGCACCGCGGAGAACTCGTCGCCGCCCGGCGTGACCGCAATCGCGTCGGTAAGCGAGCCGTTGGGCCGCACCAGGCGCAGGGCGTGCGTGGCGCCGTCCGTCCACGCCAGCGGCTCGGTGCACTGCAGCGTCAGCGTGCCGGCGGTCCAGTTCACCACGTCGCCCGTCTGCCCGAACTCGCCGATGTCGTGCTGGAACACCACCAGCTGCAGCGGCGCAGGCAGCTGGCCGTCGAGCTCGGTGTCGTACTCCACCTCGGTGTCGCGGTAGTAGCGGTCGGCCAGGGTGTAGGCCACCGTGCGCAGCGCCTGGTTCTCGCCGTAGATGCCGGGCATGCGCACGCGGCCGCGCCGGTTCGCGTCCGGCGCCGGCAGGCCCAGCGCCGCGCGCTGCGCGTCGCCGCGCCAGGCGTACACCGTGCCGGCGTGGATCTGCGCGGTCACCGTCTGCCAGCCCCAGCGCCGGTGGTCCCAATACTCCAGGTCCAGCGCGCGCATCGAGTCGCTGCTGGCCAGCGCCGGGCGCATGCGCATCGTGCCGCGGCGGATGTTGCGCATGCCGTAGTGCGCCACCGGCAGCGTCTGCGGCGCGTCGCGCACCACGGTGTAGCGGCCGTTGCGCAGCAGCGGCATCGCCCGGCCCACCTTGCAGATCATGGCCAGCGCGTCCCACATGCTCATCTGCGTGTCGAAGCGGTGGTCGAAGCGGTCCTGCCGCGCGTCCCACACGGCCGCCAGCTCGAGCAGGCTGTCGAGGTCGATTTGCGCGTCCGGCACGCCGCGGCTGCGCAGCACGTGGGCGTAGCTCCAGGCCGGGTTGCGCGTGGCCTCGGGGTCGCTCCAGGCCGAGCCGCCCCACACCGGCAGCATGCGCCGGCCCATCACCCGAAAGCGCAGCGCGCCGCTGATCTGCCCGCTGGCGCGGATGCGCACCGCCACGAAGGTGCAGCCGCTCACGTTGATGTCCGCGTCCACCAGGTGGCCGCGCAGCGCGAGCCAGCTGATGTCGTGGTTGCTGTTGTCGCTGCCGGAGCGCGCGTCGGTGCGCACGGCGCGCACCTGGTAGCGCCCCGCCGCCACCGTGTACTCGTAGCTCAGGCGCAGCGGCTTCACGCTGGCCGCGCTGTAGCTCTCCAGCCCCAGCGTCTGCCAGGCGCCGGTGGGCTGCTCGAAGTCGTTGATGGGCTGCGCCTCCACGCGCCAGGCGATGCTGCGCCCGCTGTCCAGCCCGCGCGGCAGCACGATGTCGATGCCGATGCGGTCCACCGTGCGCTCGGGCGCGCAGGCCGCGTGCGGGCCCACGAAGTCCAGCGTCTTCATCTCGATGGCGGCCACGTCGGCGCTGGTCACCCACAGCGGATCCACCAAGGTCTGCTCGGCCAGGTCCGCCACGCCGGTGCCGGGCCCGGCCAGCGTGCCCTGCTCCGGGCCCACGCGCACCACCTGCGCCTCGGTGAATGCGGTGATCGGCGTGTCGCCCACGCTCACCCGGTCGATGCGGAACTGCCCGCTGGTCACGATCAGCAGCAGGTGCAGGTACTGCTCGTTGCCCTCGTACAGGTAGTACGGCTGCGCGGCCAGGTCGGGGAAGCCGTTGTCGAAGCCGTGGATGTCCGCGATGGGCTGGCCCAGCCGCGCGATGTTGCCCTGCGCCTGCGCGTTGTACTGCTGCCCGCCGCCGCCCTGCTGCACGTTGCTCGCGTCGAGCGGGATCAGGTTGTTGATCAGCGCATTGGCGGCCAGCGTGGCGCCGATGCGCAGCGCCTGCATGGCGAAGCCCGCGCCCGGGATCAGTAAGTTGATCGCCACCATGGCCGCGATCTGCAGCAGCGTGCGCAGCGGGTTCGAGCCTTTGCCGCCGCCCTGCGGCAGCGCGCGGAACTGCACCACCTGGCCAGGCCTAGGCGCGCAGTGCCACAGGCGCCGGGGGATCGCCTGGTCGTCCACGAAGCACAGCCACGCGCCCGGCAGCTGCGGCGCCAGCGTGGCCAGCGTGTCCTCGGCTCCCACCGCGCGCACCTGGCGCGGGTCGATCACGATCGAGAACGGGTCGTCGAGCACCACCACCGTGGCCGGCCGCACGCTCGCGGCCAGCGGCGTCATGGCGAAGGGCGTGCCGTGCATCACGCCGCCCTCCACAACCGCAGGTGGCCGTAGCGCAGCCGCGCCAGCGCCGCAAAGTCGTCCACGCGCGACGAGCCCCACACCCCGCCGTCCTCGCGCTGGCCGCCCACCAGGTGCAGCACCGCAGGCCCGCGGAGCATGACGATGGTGCCGATGTGCGGCCCGTGCTCGCCACGCATCATGAGCACGTCGCCCTCGCGCGCCTGGGCCTGCACGTCGCCGGCCACCGGCCGCCACGGCGACGCTGCGATGGCCTGCTGCAGCTCGGCGGCGCGCTCACCTTGGTGCTCGGGTTCGCCTGGCGTAAAGTCCGGCAGCGCGCGGCCGAAGCGCTCGCGCTGCACCCGCTGCGTCAGCACCCAGCAGGTGAGGCGCTGCGCCCACAGCAGCCCCACGTAGGCCGCGCTCCAGTGCGCCGCGCTCGCATGCGGCGTGAGGTTCAGGCTCAACATGCTCAGGCCGCCAGCGCCGGAAAGTCCTCCGGCGTGTACTGCAGCGCCGGGTACTTGCGGTTGGTCAGGTTGCCGAAGATGAGCTGCATGCTCACCGTCTCGGCGGTGATCACCGGCGCGGCCAGCTCGAGCACCGTCACCGGCAGCACATGCGGCGCGCTGGTGTCGCTGGGCAGGTATTCGCGCTCGATCACCTCCACCGGGTCGTCGCTGCCCCTGGCCAGCATCAGCAGGCGCGTCACCTCCAGGCTCACGTTGTCCACCTCGATGGTGGGCGGCTGCGGCGCACCGCTGTCCGTCTGCTCCGGTTTCACGTAGCGGAAGGGCACGCCGATGAAGGTGCGCACGTTCGCGTCCTCGTCGGTGGCCACCAGGTTGCGCAAGTCGTTCACCACCCAGGCGCTCGTCGGGTTGCCCTCGTCGTCCACGAAACTGGGGTGCCGCAGCTCCAGCGTGGTCAGCACCGGGTCGCCGGCGTTCGCGCTGGCCCAGGCTTCGGCAATGGCTTCGCTCACCTCGACGCCGGCGCGAGGCGGCAGGTAGGTCGGCATGGGGTCAATCGCCGAAGGTCGGCGCCGGCGCAATCGGCGGCGTGAATGGCACGCCCGCCACGCGCGGCGTGTTGGCTGTGAACCTCACGTCGGACAGCCAGACCGAACCGCCGAACACGCCGCCGTTTCCGAGCAGCGAGCTCACCGACGCGCTCAGCGTGCGGGCCGCGCCAGCGCCAATGAAAGGGTCCACCACGTCCTGGCCACCGATCGTCGCGTGCAGCACGTCGTCGATGGCGATGAAGGCGAAGTAGCGCCAGCTGCCGCGCGGCAGCGTGTAATGGTCGTCGGGCTCGACGATGCCGGGGTCGAAGTCGTCCGGCGCCACGTAGGCCGTCATGCGCGGGATCACCGGGAAGATGTCCTGCCCGAACTGGCACCGCAGGTCGTTCGATCCGAGAGCGATGTTCGCCAGCGTCACCGCCTGGCGCGCGTCGGCCGTGGCGTAGATCCAGCCGTCGCAGCACCAGTTGCCGGTGTCGAATGACGCGCCGGAGTTCGCGCCGGCGGCCACGAGAGAAATGCCCGAGTGCGCCCCGTCGATCAGGATCGACCGACCAAACCGCCCGAAGTTGGAGCTGGCGGACACGCCGGACGGCATGGACCAGCGCCCCGCGTAGCTCGAGTGGTCGATCAGCCGCCCTTCGTCGTCGACTTGGCCGTCGAAGAGATAGAGCACGTTGGCGTAGTGCTCGTCGCCAGCGACGCGCGGCGGCTCGCTACGGCCCCGCACCTCGAGCTGCGCAGACACGCGACAGTGGCCGGCACCGAGCGGCTGCACGCGCAGGCTGGCCGGCCGGTAACGCAGCACGCGATCGAGCCACCCGCCAGCGCCCGGCAGCTCGGCCGCAAACCACAGCTGCCCGTCGACCAGCGTGTTGGAGAACCACTCGCGCCAGGTCGCCATCTCGGCGCCGCTGTACACCCACGAGCCCGCGGTCACGTCCACCACCTGGTCGCGCCAGCGGCGCCGCGCTTGCGGCATGCCGGGTATCGACGACCGTGCCGCGCGGTCCCGAAGCACGGCCGTCCAGCCAGCCGAAGGCGGCGGCAGCGTGGCCGGATACACGACGAGAGGCATGCGTGTCAGCCGTTGGGAAACGCCGCCGCAGGCGGCGTGAAGGTGGTGCCGCCGGGGTAGCGGCAGACGCCATTGGTGACGCGCAGCTCGTCGATATGGCCGAGAAAGCTGAAGCTGGTGTTGAACACCTGACCCAGCTCCAGCACCGAGGTGTCGTTGTTGTTGTAGTTGAGCGTGCCGGACGCGACCTGCACGCCGCCCACGTAGATCCGACGCACGTTGCTCGCATCGCGCACGAAGGCGACGTGAGTCCATGTGTTGGCGATCGACGCGATGCCTGCGCTCAAGTCGTCGGTACCGTCCGCGCGGAAAGTGACCGACGTGTTGTTCACCCCGAACGAGATTCCGCCGGTGGTGTTCACGCCCTTAGCGTACCAGCCGCCGAATGAATTGGTGCCGTTCGATCGGAACCAGGCCTCGACGGTCATCTGCGACGCGCCAAGCCGCAGCTCGGCTGCATCGGTGATCTGCCAGGCCTGGTCGGTACTGACCAGAAAAGACGCGCTGCCGAAGCGCACCTGCGCGTCGTCCAGAGTCGGGCTGCCGCGCTGCCCAATCGAACGGCCGTAGCTGCTTGAGTCGACCGTGGTAGTCTGCCCGTCCGTGCCGTCGTAGTGCTTGAGCAGCACTACGCTGGCGAAGTCGGGATCGCTCCCACCGTCAACAGCGCCCTGGCGACGGCTGCGAAGCACCGCCGGCCGCGACGCACGGCGCACAGCCAACATGGGCGGCACCACCAGCCGCTCGCGCAGCGGGCGGGTGTCGGCCAGGATCACGGCAGCCTCAGTCGCGGATGGCGGCCAGCCGGAAGGTGAACTTCTCCGCGCTCACCGGCACGTAGGCGTTGCGCACCACGGCAATGCCGAAGAGCGACGTGCTGGCCGCGGCGCACTGGTAACTCAGGCTCAACGCGTCCGCGGCCACCACGCCGTTGCCGCTGCCGGCCTTGAACTTGCCGGTGGCGGTGCCGTCGAACACGATGACGCCGAGGCACTTCTCCATCTCTGCGTCGGTCGGCGCCCAGGCCTCGTTGTCGTTTTCCATCGCCGGCGCGGTGTCGAACAGGTACAGCTCGATCGAAGGCTTGAGCGTTTCCGCGGCGCTGTCCACCATCACCGCGTTCTGGATCACGCCGCCACCGCCGACGGCGCGCGCAGCGTTGGCAAAGGTGAGGATGGTGGCCGCGCTGGTGCTCTCGGCCAGCACGTCGCCGGCGGCGTAGGTGGTGGTGTTGGCCGGCCGCGTGTAGCTGGCCTCGAGCGTGCGGCTGTTCGGCCGCGCGAGCGCAGCGGCATTGCTCGGGTTGCTGCTGGTGTCGCTCATGCTGTCTTGTCCGCGTAGTTGGCCGAGAAGTCGGGCGCGGTGGTCGTGACCGCGGCGGTCATCACGGCAACCAGCTTGTCGGTGGTGGCGTCGAGCACCTGCAGCACGCTGTACACCCACGACTCGCCGGGCTGCACCGTCTGCTTGTCGAGGAAGCGCAACGTGCCGTTGGCGCTGTACTTCAGCGTGATTTCCTGCGCCACGCTGTCGCGGTTGTAGAAGGCCACGTTGCGAACGGATCGCTGCGTGCTGGCGCCCGGCGAGTCGACGATGTCAACTTGCGTGGTGCCGTTGAGCACGCCGTTCTGGTTGCCGGGTGTGAATGCCATGTCAGAGGCCCATCCATTGAGAGGTCAGCGCGTCGTCGCTGTCGGCGACGCTGGCCGGAGTGCTGGAACCGAGACCCATCCAGACCATCATCAAACCGTCGACGGTCGGGTCGTCCGGCGGATTGCCGAGGAAGCCTTCCTCGTCGCCGTCGCCCAGCTCGTGGCCGAACAGCGGCGGCAGCGGTGCGATCAGCGTTTCGTCGCCGTCGCCCAGCTCGTGGCCGAACAGCGGCGGCAGCGGTGCGATCAGCGTTTCGTCGCCGTCGCCCAGCTCGTAACCGCGCAGGCCCACATCCGGCCGCGTGGCGTACGGGCCGTCCAGCAGGATCAGCTCGGCGCTGACCGTGTAGCGGGCGCTGCGCGCCTCGAGCCGGTACGGCCCCACGAAGCGCGCCTGCCACCACTGCGGCGCACCGCCCACCAGCGAGTGCACCTGCACGTCGAACAGCGCGGTGCCGCCCTCCGCGTCGCCCTCGAACCAGTTGTGGAACAGGTCCAGCTGCGCCTGCGTGAGCCAGGTGGCCACGCTGGCCAGCCAGGGCGTGAAGGTGCGGGTGTCGCGGTGCCGGTCCTCGCCCTGGTCGAACTGCACCGGATCCACGCGCTCGCCCACGGCCAGCTCGTGGCCGGCGAGCAGGAAGCCGGGCAGCGACGCGGGGTAGCGTCGGTCGCTCGGGAAGGGCATGCCGGCCTCACACCACCAGGCCGGCGCCGGAGTTCATGGCCGCACCCCGAACATGGCCGCGACGGCGGGCGCGAACTCGGTGGCGCGCCGGAACATGCGATCGAGGATCACGTCGCACTGCAGGTGGTACTCGGCCGCCTCCTCGTCCGACAGCGCGCGGGGGAACTTGGCGCGGCGGATGAACTCGCCCAAGTCGCGGCGATAGTTGACGAGCGCCTCCGTCCCGCCGCCACCGAGCGCGGCCTGGGTGGCCAGCATGTCGACGAGCAGCTTCTCGAACACAGCGAGGTAGGCCGCGAGCTGCCAGTCAACGTCCGGCATGTCGGGTGCCTGGCCGCTCATGTGATCAACCCCGCGCCGCCGTTCATGCCGAAGCGCGTGCCGATCGGCTGCGCCAGGCCCACGCCGTTGCTGATGCGCTCGCCAAGGGCACCCTCCACCTGGTCGATGAGCACACGCATGCCGCCGTCCTGGCGCGGCTCGGTGCGCACGCGCGCGCCGCTGTGGTTGTTGATGATCTCGATCCGGTTCACGACCGTCGGCGCCGCGCCACCGCCGCCGACCACCGCCACCCCCATGCGCCCATCGCGCGTGCGCCCCAACGGCATGACTGCCTCGTCACCCGCTTCGCCGCCAATACCGACCCTGCCGCCTCGGATCGGAAACGCGGTTAGCGCGTCCAGGACGCCGCCTTTGGGCCCGAGCACGCCGCCACGCGCGAAGGCCTGTACATGGCCGTCGCGGAACGCACCGCCACGCGCAAAGCCGAGCGAACCCAGCAACTCCAGCCCGCCGGCGTCGTTGAAGAAGCCGCCGCCGGAGCCGAACAGGCTGCCCAGCAGGCCCGCACCGCCGGAGCCGCCACCGCTGCCGCCCACGGCGGCCAGCGCGGCCGCCGCGGACTGTGCCGCACCGGTCAGGCCCACCAGGCTGGCCACCGCCTGCTGCGTGACCGTGGCCTCGGTGGCGCTGGCCGCGGTGGTGGCCACCATCTGCGCCACCTGGTCGGCCGCGGCGGCCTCGACCTGGCGCAGCGCGTCGCGCGCGGCGCTCGGGTTGTCCACCTGGCCGGCGGACGACGTGTCCACCCGCAGGCCGGAACTCGCCGGCACGCCGAGGCCCACGATCCCTTCGATGCCGCCGAACACGGCGTCGCCCAGCTGCGCGAAGAAGCGGCCGAAGCCCATGCGCTCGTAGAACTGCTCGCCCAGCGTGCGCAGCGCGTACTGGGCCAGGTTGTCGAAGCTCAACTTGCCGTCGGCGAACATGCGGCCGAAGGCCTCGCGCCCGCCGTCGACGAAGGCCTTGTTCACGTCCTCGTTGACCTGCTTGCGCCGGCGCGCCGAGTCCTCGTACAGCTCGACCTGGCGCTGCCACTCGGGCTTGAGCTGCTCTGTGATTTCGCGGTTGCGCTGGACGATGTAGCCGGCGAGCTGCTCCTCGACGCGGGCGCGATCGTCTGCGTGGCGCGTCTCGAGGTCCAGGCGCTGGCGCAGCTGCTCCACCTCGATGGCGAGCAGCGCATCCGCGCGCGCGCGCTCGTCGGTGATCAGTCCAGCGCTCAGGCTACGCGCGTCACGCAGCAGCTGGTTCGCCAGCTGGTCAGCCTGGTCGCGCTGCTGACGCAGGTAGTCGACCACACCCGACTCGTCCGCAGGCTCGAGACGGCGTAGCGCATCGCTGGCCACCGGCAGGGACACGCGCTCGTCCGTCACGCCGAAGTTGCGGCGCTGCTCCTGCGCCAACCGCAGGCGCTCGACCTGCAGCGCCGTGCGACGGGCCTGCAGGTCGCGCAGCCGCGCTTCCTGCTGCAACACCTCGGCCTCAGTGCCCACCTTGCGGCGGCGCTCGAGCGCGATGTCCTGGTCGATCGCCGCCGCCTTGGAGGCGATGGCCTGCTGCTCCAGCTGTGCGCGGCGTTGCACGTAAGCCGCGACGCTCAGCTCGGCCTGATCGTATGAGCGATCGAGCGCAATGCGCTGCGCCTCAAGCGCCACCCGCTGCTGTGCCAGGCTTTGCTCGAAACCCGCCTTCTCCTTGGCGTGCAGCGCGGACTGATAGTCGTCCTGCAGCTTGGCGAGCTCGCGCTTGTTGTCTGACGCGGCCTTGGCGTCGTCGACGGCCTTGCGATCACGAGCACGTTTCTGCTCTTCGAGCACCGCCAATTCAGCCCGAAGTGCATCGCGGCCGTCGCCGACCTCCTCGGGGCTTTGCGCAGCCTCCATCGCCGCGGTGATCTGCGCGATGCGATCGTCGATCGTCGTGTCGCGTCCGATCGACTTGACCGTGTTCCAGAACGATGACCAAGTACGCTCGGCGCCTTCGATGGCACGCTCGAGCAAGCCAAGGTTGCGGGTCTGGCTGGCGATCTTCTCCGCCAGCGCATCGGCCGCCACGCGCGCAGCCTCCTGCTTCTGGCCCTGCGCCTCGAGCGCACGGATGTGCTCGTAGACCTTCGGCGTGAGGAAGTTGTACTGCCGGTTCTGCTCGAGCGCCCAGCGCGACGCGCTCGCGGTGATGCCGGCGAATTGCTTGACGATGTCGGCAGAAGACGCGCCTGTCACTCGTTGCAGCTGAGCCACCGCCAGCGCCACCGACTGCAGCGCAGCGGGCCCCACCTCGCCGGTGCTTACCAGCGCCTGCGTGATCTCGCGCGCCGAACTGGTGGTCACGTTGGCGCCGCTCTCCACGGCGCGCGCGGTGCGATTGAAACTGTCAGCGGTGAGACCAGCAGCATTGCCGGTGAGCACCAGCGAGTCGCGAAATGCCACGTCCTCGCGGTAGCCCTGCGCGTAGGCGATCGCGAGCACGCCGACGCCTGCGGCCACACCCCCGACCGCGAGGCGCAGTGGCGTGAGCGTACTCAGCAAAGCCGAAATGGCCGGCCGGATGCCGCCGAAGGTGCCGGACAGCTGCGAGCCCTGCTGTACCAGCGCGATGAGCGGGCTGCCGCCACTGGCCACCTGCACGGCCAGGTCGTTGAGCTGGAAGCTCACCTGCGCCAGCTCCTGCGCGGTGAGTTTGCCGGTGCGGCCGAAGCCGGCCAGCTGGCGCTCGCCGGCGGCCAGGCGCGCGATCATCGGCGCGGCCTGGGTGCTCACGCCCAGCTGCGCGGCCTGCAGTGCGAGCAGCTCGCTGCGCGTCTTGCCAATGGTGTCGGCCTGGCGCTGCAGGCCTTGCAGAAACTGTTGCTGCTGCTGATAGTCGGCCCGCTCCTTGGCCTGCGCCGCCACGCGGATGTTCTCCAGCACCTGCTGATGGTTGCGGTACTCAGTGCGCTCGCGCGCCTGCGCGGCCACGCGGATGTTGGCCAACGCGGCATTCGCAGCACTCTGGTCCGGCGCGCCGAGCACAGTGGCCTGGCCAGCCTGCGCCGCACGCGTGCGCTCGATCGCGGCGGCCTGCGCCGCCTGCGCCCGGCGCGCTTGCTCCAACACTGCGGCCTGCGCCGCCGTCGAGTCTACGAAGCGGTCATTGGCGACCGAGGCCAGTTGGAGGTGGCGCGACAGCTCGTCGGTGCTCGCAGCGACGCGCTGCAGCGCGGTGTCGGCCTTGGCCGCGCCGGCGTCGTGCTGCGTCGTGTCGAGGACGAGCTTGGTGCGGTAGACGCGTTCGACCATGTCAGTGTTCCGCTACTCGTCGTCCGCCAGCGCGCGCAGCGCCCTGGCCTCCAGCACGCGCAGCTGCTGCATCAGCTCGCGCCGCGGTTGCCGGCAGCCGCGCGGCACACGCACGTGGCGCTTGGCCAGATCCACCTGCCCATAGTCCAGCCCGGTGCGCACGGCCGCGCGGTCCACGCCGCCGACCATGCGCCACTGCGAGCCGAGGAACAGGAACACCTGCCAGGCATGCCAGTGGCGCGGCCACACCTCCACCCGGTTGGCCTGCGCCTCGGCCACCAGCGCGGCGCGGGTGGCCTCGACGATGTCGGGCGGCGCGTTCCATCGCTGCAGGTCCGCTACTGGACCGTCGTCGACGTGCTCGAGCCCGGCATCGCCGCCGGCGGCCCACCAACGGGCCGCCGCGGCAAGTTTCCCAGCGCGGCCTCCGTGCGGCTCTTGGCGTAGGTGAACCACAGCGTGGTGCCCATGCCGGGCATGCGCAGCAGCGCGGCCAGGCTGTCGGGCGTGCACGGCACGTCGGCGCCCTGGCCGTCCGCCACCTGGCGAAAGCCCAGCACCACCTCGCGCGCGAGGTCGGTGTCGGCCAGGTTCTCGGCGCGCGCGCGCTGCTGCAGCGCGTCCATCTCGTCCTGGTCGAGCTGGCGGTACTGGGCCTCGAAGGCCTGCACGTGGGCCAGGCCGCCGTCGGCGGGCTGCACGTATTCCACCGGCCACCAGTAGGCCGGCATGGTTGCGAGTTGAAGCATGGAAGGAACCTCGGGTCAGAAGCTGGAGAGCACGCGCACTTCGTCGTTGCCGGTGCCGGCGGGGTTGGGCACGCCGCGCAGCTCGTAGCCGAGCAGGCGCCGGCCGTTCACGTCTTCCTTGGTGGGGTTGATGAACTGCACGCTGGGCAGGAACAGGCCAACGCGGAAGCCATCGACCGTGCCGTGGAACATGCCCACGCTGGACAGCGTGGCCGCCAGCACGTCGGCCATGCGGCTGACCTCCTGCGCGGCGGTGAGGTCCATGCGCACGCGGCCGGACACGGCGCGCTGCGTCACGTCCACCGTTTCGCCGCCGATCAGGAAGGTGGGCTGCACGTTGTTGCCCAGGTCGATCTCGAGGCCGAGCGACGGGATGCCCGTGCCGCCGGTGAGCACCGGTGCACCCGCGCCGTTGAGCGTGGCGCCCAGCGTGAGGATGGCCGTGTTGGCGTGCGTGGGCACCGACGGCGTGCGCCAGGTGCTGTAGTCCGGCGTGGGCACGGCCACCGCGGTGACGGCGCCGTACAGACCGATCATGCTGAAGCTGATGACCGGCTTTTCGCCGGCGTTGAGCTTGAACACCGCGTTGCTGCGCGCGCCGCCGAAGCGGTGCAGCACGCCCGAGTCGTACAGGTAGATGTGCACCGAGGCCTGCACGTCCGTGACGGGCAGGTGGTCGTAGCGCACGCCCACCTCGTTGGCGCCGAGCATGGCGCAGGCGTTGAGCAGCGGCATCCACGAGGGCGCGGTGCCCAGCGTGCCAGCGCCGACGAACTCCACGTCGAAGTCGAAGCGCACGACGCGGGTGCCGACCAGCTGCTCGCTGGCGCCGAAGTACGCGCGCACGAGGTCGCGGTCGACGTTGTTGGGGTCGATGGGCGTGATGCGCGGGTTGCTCAGCAGCACCGCGTTGACGGCGGGCAGCGGCGTGGGGTCGACGTTGTAGGTGGTCTCGGCCTCGACCAGGGCCACGAGTTGGCGTGCGAAACGGGGCATGGTGTTGCTCCTTGGGGGTGGTGGTCAGTTCCGCGGCGCCAGGGTGACGGCCTCGGTTCGGTGGACGATGGAGACGGTGAAGAAGGCGCTGGCCATGGGCTCCTCGCCCTCTTCGGCGTCCCAGGTGATGTCGGGGTCGGGCATCAGGTCCTCGACGCCCAGGCCGGTGGCCGCGCCCTCGCCGGCCAGGCGCTCGTAGGCGCCGCTGAGCACGGGGTCCACGGCGTCGCTGGCCACCACGTTGGCGGCGTGGCGTGCGAAGCACTCGATGCCGTACACGGTGAGCCAGTCCACGGGGCCGCCGTGCACGTCGAAGCGCGTGGCCTTGCTGGACACCAGGCGCACGTTGATCAGGCTGCCCATGCCCTTGGGCACGGGGTGCTCGCGGTCGCGCACCACCTCGTCGGCGATGGGTGGCGCGGCCGCAAGAAAACTCGCCAGCTGCGCCGACAGCTGGACGTGGGCGGATGGCATGACCTGTGGGGAGGTTTAGGCCTGGCTCTCGTGCGCGACCAGGATCAGCGTGGCCATGCCGGTGCCGTCGGGCAGCACCTGGCGCACGCGCCAGCGCTGCGTGGCGCGTGCGGCCGTGACGCATGCGAACTCGAGGACGCGGTCGTCTCCCGACGCCGGCTCCGGCGTCACGCTCTCCGCCTGGATCAGCGCGCGCGGCCTGTCCGTGGACATGCCGGGGCCACCCAGCCCGGTGTCGCCCGGCGCGCCGTAGATCACGCGCACGGGCACACCGTCGAGCACAGCGTCTTCCGCCCAGTCGTCGTCGTCGAAGTAGACGGACCGGTCCTCGAGGTACATGGCGTCAGGCCTTGGCGCCTTCGGCCTTCGCCGCCTCGCCGCCGACGACTTCCGCCGCCGGCGGCGGCACCTCCGCGGCACCGCGGGTGATCAGGCGCTTGCCCTCCACCTCGTCGATGTCGAAGGCCTTGCCGGGCGCCACGTTCACCGGCTCGGCCTGCGTGCCCATGGTGATGGTGTCCTTCGCCACCAGGCGAACGGTCTTGCTGGTTGCCATGTTGTGGCCTCCTTCAGTTGACGGTGGCGCGGAACGTGGCGTTCACGCGGTAGGGCACGAGCAGCGGCGCGCTCTGCATGAGCAGGTAGCGCACGCTCGGGTCCTGCTCCAGCCAGCTCTTCACGTAGTACGCCTGCGCGCGCAACGCGTCGTGGTCCTGGATGGCGCCAAAGGCGCGCACGCCCTCCACCAGCGCCGGCGCACCGCAGCCGATCACCGTGTAGGCCGGCAGCATGGCCGTCTCGGTGCCGGACGTGGGGTCGATATACCAGCCGCTGTAGGTGTAGATCGCGAACTGGTCGACCATGCCCTGGAACACGCGGCCTTCGCGCTGGTGCGCGTCCTGCTGCATGGAGCTGTTGCCGCGGAAGCGGTTCAGGCGCTCCTTCACATCGGTGTCGGCGCGGAAGATCTTCCACGCGTCCACCGTCATGGTCACCTCCGTGAGGCCCACGCCGCAGGTCTGCACCATCACGTCCGACCAGGTCTGCAGGTCGTCCAGCGGCTTGATGCCCGCCTGGCCCCAGCGCGACGCACCCGCCAGCGTGACGCTGTGGCCGGCCGCGCGGCCGAAGTTGACGACCGCGGACGGGTACTGATCACCCGTGACAGTGACCGCGCCGCCGTACAGCACCTGGCACGCCATCCACTCGAGGCGGCGCTCGACCATCTCGAGCTGGTCGGTCAGGTCCTGCACGACGAGCATCTGCATGCGCTGTTCGGGGCTCAGGTCGCCGCCGCCGATGCGCTCGCCCATCGCGCGCTTGAGGGCGCGCTGCGGCGTGAAGACGCGCTTGTCCTTCACGTACGCGGGCTTGAAGGTCTTGGCCGCGAAACCACGGCTCTGGACGATCTGGCCGGCCACCAGAGGGCTGACGAAGGGCGCGATGCGACGCGGCTTGTTGTCGACGTCGAAGTGGATCTCTTCGGTGTCTTCCTGGGCTGCGTTGCCGAAGTACGCCGCGGCCAGGCCCTGGACCGGCAGGCGCAGGTCCTGAACGACGGCGTTCAGGGCGTCGGTGGTGAAGATGCCGCTCATAGTCAGACGCCTCCTTGCGACTTGATGAGGAAGATGCCGAGATCGCGCAGGGCGGCCTCGACGCTGGCAGCGGTGTGAGCCGTGCCGTAGGTGAGCCCCTCGGCGATGAAGTCACCGCGGATGTAGGCCAGGCCCGGCTTGTCGCCGGCGCTGGCGTCGACGTCGTCGACCAGCACGGCCGCGGGCGTCTGCGAACCGTCAACGGCCGCGGACAGGCTCAGGTTGTACTTGCCGCTCGCGGTGATCTTGCCCAGCAACGCACCGCGGACCAGGTTCTGGCCCGAGATGACGGTGATGGGAATGCTGACGAGCAGCTGGGGGTTGCTCGCGATGAGCTTGTCCGGCACGAACGCGTCGGACGAGAACGATGCAGCTTGAGGCATGGTCAGGCTCCCTTCTTGCCAGTGGTGAACTCGTTGAAGGCCGCGACGGCAGCCCTGCCGAGGGCAGCGCCCTGCAGCTGGCCACCTTCGGGCGCGGTGGCGGTGGGCACCGCCCTGGGCGCGTCGCCCTTGTGGGCGGCCTCCGCAGCGGCCAGCGTGGCGCGCTCGGCGGCGATGACCGCGGCCTGCGCTTGCGCGGGCGTGGTCTTGCCGTCGGCCACGAAGCCCTCGATGAGCTTCTCGTGGCCCGGCAGCAGCGCGGCGCGCACGCCGGCCTGCCGCTCGAGCTCGGCCTGCTTGCCGCGCTCGAACGCGGCGGCCTCGCGCTTGGCCACTTCGGCCTCGGGTACGCCTTGCGGCGCGTCGGTGGCGGCTTCGGGGCGAGCCGCCGGGTCAGTGTGCGACATGGTCGCTCCTTTCGCTGGTGCAGCGGCTTTGGGTCCGCCAGGGATGCGCTGGCCGGACTGCACCAGCGCGGTGAACTCTTTGAGGGTGTCTTCGAAGCCCGCGACGGCGTCGACCAGGCCCATGGCCTTGGCCGCGACGGCGTCGAGGATGCCGGCCTCGGTGCGGCGCACGACCTTGGCGTCGATGCGGCGCGCGTCGGCGACGCTGTCGACGAACATGTCGTACAGGCGCTCGACCTCGGCGCCGGCGATGGCCTTGGCGCGGTCGCTCAGGGGCTGGTGGCTGTTGAAGTCCACCTTGCGGTCGCCGGCGAAGATGTAGGTGAACACCAGGCCCAGCTTCGCGTCGCGCTGCGACTGGTCCACGTGCAGCATCACCACGCCGATGGAGCCCACGCTGCCGGCCGCCGGCACCACCACGCGCTGCGTGTTCGCCGCCAGGTTGTAGGCCGCGCTGTACGCGCCCTCGTTGGCATGCGACCAGATGGGCTTGCCGCCGCTGGCCGACGCGCTGCGCAGCATGCGCGCCAGCGCGTCGTTGCCCGCCACCTCGCCGCCCGGGCTGTCCCACTCGAAGAGGATGCCCTTCACGTCCGGGTCGGCAAGCATCATCTTCACGCGCTGCTCGATCGCCTGGTAGTTGGCGAAGGACGTGCACGTGGCCATGTCGAAGTTGAAGCGGTGCAGCAGCGGCCCGTACACGCCAACCAGGCCCACACCCTCGTCGGTGACGGCGTAGGGCTTGTCCTTGAAGCGCTGGCCGCGCGCGTTGCCGGCGAAACCGTGCACACGCGGGGTCTCGACACCGAGCTGCAGCTCGGCGGCGCCGTCAGCCACGTCGATGAGACCGCCGCGCTTTTCGAGCAGCTGCTGGAAGGTATGACCCAGCGCGTCGGCGGCGCTGGGCAGCAGCATGAGCGGCGTGCCGTACAGGCGGGCCGCCAGGTGCGCGAGGTTGCGGGTGGTCATGGGTTGGGCTCCTCGGAGTTCAGGCGTGACGGCGCAAGCGCGCGGCAATCCAGTTCGACTCGAAGCGGCGGGCGCGCGCAGTGACCCAGGCGCTGCCGGTCCAGCGCCTGAGCGCGGGGGGTTGCGGCACGACACCGATGCCAACCGCGACGTGCGCGATCTCCACCGCCATGCCGATGAACATGTCCTGACTGTTGGTGCAGCCGGTCAGCTCATGGACGGTGTCATTCGTCGTCTTGTACTGGACGATCGTGCCCTTGTTCTGCCCGCCGCCGAAGTCTCGCCTGGCCAGCTCAGTGAACCCACCACCGACATCGCCCACGTCGGATTGGAATCCGATGTTGATGGCCGAGATGGTCGGGTTGTTGGCGTGCGCGAACGCAGCCAGTGCATTGAGCGTGGGCGTGGCGTTGACGCTTGGCGAATGGACGTTGCCGGACCCGAGGCACTGCACAATGCCGTTGGCGCCGTTGGTGCCGGTGATGACCGCATTTGCGTCCCAGTGCAGTGCGAAGTATTGGATGAAGCTCTGCGCCTGGCCGGCGCAGTCGATCGTCGGACCCTCTGTCACGTCCGTGCCGGAGACGCGGTGGAACACCGTGGCGCGGCGCGCGTCACCGACGGGGGCAGAGCCGTTGGGTGGGACTGTCCACCCGGAGATGGTCGGGACGTTGGACGGCGGCCCACCGCCAGCGGTGATGACGTAGATCATCCCCAGCCGGTTGGCCGGCAGGGTGAACGAGTTCATGACGACGGACGAAACGCCTTCGCCGCTGACGCCCGAAGTAAGGAAGGTCGGTGAAGAAGCCATGCGTCGCGCCTTTGGGTCCTAGCGCGCGCAGGCCGGGTCGGTCAGCGGCAGGGTGCGGTTGCCGCTCACCGTGGCGCCGGGCCAGTTGGTGATGCTGCCGCTGCCGCACAGCGTGTTGTTGCGCACCACGGGACTCGTCATCGGCGTGTCGCCCTCGCTGTAGGTCAGCGCAAGGGTGTGGCCGCGGCCATGCTGGTTGATCGATCGGTTGCCCTCGGCCACGATGCCCGGCGCGCTGTCGGCGATGACCGCGCCGATGCCGGCGTTGATGATCGTGTTGCCACGCACCACCACGTTGCGGAACACCTCGGGGGTGGCGTAGCCCGAGGTGATGTTGAACCCGCCGCAGGTGTCGGCCGCGCGCCCCGCGTGCTCGATGGTGTTGCCCTCGATGAGCAGGCCGTCGATGACGCCGTGCATGGTCACATTGCCGCCCTGGCACACGCCGCTGACTTCGCTGTTGGCGACGAAACGGTTGCCGCGGATCACGTTGCCGTTGCCGCCGCCCCAGTAGATGGCGTGGTTCATGAACGAGCCGCTGAAGTTGTTGGCCTCGAACAGGTTGTTCTCGGCCACGACGCCATGGATCAGACCCGTGGCGTGCCAGCCCATCGAGCCGTTGCGGCGGATGGTGGAGTTGCGCACGGTGACGTTGCGCACGCCATGCGGGGCACCATCGTTGCTCTCGATGCCGAAGCCGAAGTCCTCGATCACCATGCCGTCGAGCGTGATGTCGCGCACGTTCTGCACCAGCCAGAAGCCCCAGTGGGTATTGCCGCCGATGGCACCGACACCGCGCATGTGCAGGTTGCGGAAGACGTAGCCGCCGTCGTTGTCGGTGTTGCCCCAGGAGCCGCCGAGAGCGAAGCCGACCCCGCCGCCGAACTGCAGCAGCGGCTTCTCCCCGTCACCGTAGTCGCCGAAGACGAGCGGCACCGCTGCGCTGGCGTTGGTGTTCTGCACCCAATGGATGCCACTGAGCGACCAGGCGCCGCCCCGGGCGAACAGGAGCTGCTGACCAGCCGGGAGGGTGGCGATGTTGACGCCCTGCAGCGTGCGCTTGGGCGCCGCGGCGGTGCCGGGGTTCGAGTTGTTGCCGGCCACGCAAGTCGGCGCGGCGCCGGCCTGGCAGTCGCTGAAGTGCAGCGCCGTGCCGCTGGGCGGCGGGGGCGGCGGGGGCGGCGGGGGCGGCGGGGGCGGCGGCGGCGGCGGGGGCGGCGGCGGCGGCGGCGGCGCGCTCGCCGGGATGAACTCACCGTCGATCGGGCCCGTGCGCGGCTCGCACCAGTAGCGGCCCTTGCCCTTGCGGAAGAACAGGTCGTCCGTGATCGCCTTGCTGATCGACGACACGTCGTGCGGCACGTCGCGCTTGACGATGCTGGTGCCGCGATAGAGGTCGCAGGTCGTGTCGAGCACGATCGGGCCGATCTTGACGGTCTGCGCCAGAGCGAACAGGGGCGCCAGGGCGGCGAGCGCGATGAGCGAGTGCTTCATGCTGTCCTTTCAGATGAGCGCGCGCGTGAACTCGATCGACATGAAGTCCATGTCGATGCAGCTCTGCGCGGTGGTGCCGCTCTTGGTGGCGATGTAGCCGTGGCCGGTCTCGCGGCCGGCGGCGGTGGGGATATTTGCGCTGTTCTGCTGCGTGCCGAGCTGGTTGCCGGCGTCGTCGAAGATGTAGAAGTCCACCGCGGTGGCGGCCTTGTTGACGACGATGCGCGCGCGGTACCAGGTGTTGGCGCTGAGCGTGGCGATGGTGGCCGACGTGGTGCGCGTGCTATTGTTGGATGTCTTGCCGGTGGCCACGCCGGTGCTGGCGATCTCGATGTAGGCGCCGTCGACACAGTCCGCACTGGTGGCGGTGTCGATGAAGCCCAGCCGCGCGGTGAGCGTGGTGAGGTCGGGCAGGCGGAAGACGAACTCGGCCACCTCGCCGCCGGCCAGCAGGAAAGCGTCGGCCGCGGTGCGGCAGTAGCCGCCGCTGTTGGTGGTGGTGCTGCTGGTGGTACGCAGGATGCCCGGGTGCGTGCCGGTGCCGGCCTGCTTGCTCTGCGTGCCGGTGGAGATGACGGCGTAGTCCCACACCGCGTAGCTGGACTCGCCGGTGTCGGCGGTGGCGCCGCCCAGGAAATCGGTGCACCAGAAGGGCGTGAGCCGAAACGTGCTGCCGGTGAACTTGCGACGGCCGCCGATGGGGCGCCAGCGGTTGGTGGACCCGGCTTCGTAGCGCAGCAGCACGGTGTCGCCGCGCTCGACCACGACGTCCACGTCGGTGAGGAAGCGGTTGGACGCGCTGGAACTGGCGTTCTCGGCGCGCAGCACCAGGTCGCCGTCTTCCACCGTGCTGGCGTTGATGACCCAGAGCTCGCGCCCGTCCCACCCGCCGGCCAGGCCGGTGATCACGCGCGCCTGGTCTGCGGTGAGCATGAGCGCCAATGCGGTGGCCAGGTCGGTGGGGTTGTAGTCGTTCTGGTTGGCGCTGATGGACGCGGCGACGATGCCGCTGTTGGTGTCCACCCAGAGCTCGCCGGTGCCGGGGTTGCTGGGCGCGGTGGCGCCCACGTGCACGGGCGTGTACGAGTGCCAGGCGCCGAGCGTTTCGTTCCACACCATGACGCGGCCGGTGGTGCTGCTCCACACGGTGACGCCGTCGACGCCCGGGTCGGGCGTGGTGGCACCTTCCGCGATGGCCAAGCCTGGCGGCCTGCGGAAGGCGAGCTCTTCTTTGGCCATGGTGCGTCAGGCGATGACGACGACCCGGAACTGGTTGCTCGACGGCGCCGCGGCAAAGCGCAGCGTGACGGTGTTGACCGAGGTGTGCTCCACCTCGCACACCACCTCGTCGTAGGCCCCGCTGTCGCGGTACACGGCCACGTGCACCAGACGCGTGTTGAGGTTGTGCGTGACGACGTAGCTGGTGGCGCTGCCGTCGCCCACCGTGGTGTCGTACTTGCGCTTGGCGTAGACGCTGGTGGCCAGCTTGAGCGGGGTGACGAAGCGCGCGTCGTCGGTGCCGGTGTCGGTTTCGGCCTGGGTGGCGATTTCGGCGATGCCCGCGACGGTTTCGCTGGCGGCCGGCGCACCAGTGCCGAAGCTGGCCCAGATGACGTTGTTGGTGCCGATGACGCCGTTGACCTGCGTCTGGCGGAAGGACGCGCCGGCGTCGGTGCCCTCTTCGATGGTGGTGACGGCGCCCTCGAGCTCGTCGAAGGTGCTGGCGTCCGTTGCGCGCGTGGCCGGTGTGGCCGCACCGTTCCAGATGTAGATGCCGTTCTCCGGCTGCGAGGTCTGCCCGCGCGCGAGGAAGCGCTGGCCGGCGGACATGGCCACGCCGTCGACGTTGGCGCCGGGCGAGGCGAGGTTGATGTTGGAGCTGGCGGCGACGCGGCAGGAGTCCTTCCACGCCAGGCCTTCGACGGCGCTGTTGAGGTCCTGCAGGCGCACGGGCTCGTCGTTGGCCGCCGGCGCGGGCAGGTTGCGGATGCGCGAGACGCTGTTGAAGTCGATGTCGGACAGGATCAGCTTGGCCATGACGGTTCCTCGGGGCTAGATGACGTGGGCCGTGCCGGTGGCCGGCGCGGCGAGCAGCACGAGCAGCTGGTTGAGCGAGGTGATGAGCACCTCGCCCTCGAACTCGACACCGCCGACGGTGCGCAGGCTGACGGCGCTGATGTCGCGGTTGAGGTTGTGGTTGACGGTCCAGACCGCGGACGCCGAGGCCTGGTTGTGCGTGTAGCTGGCCAGGCCGGCGCCGGACGGGCCTGCGGGGCCTTGGCCGACGCTGAGCTGCGCCACGATGGACGCGGGCGGCTGCACGACGGCCTGGATTTGCGCAGGCGGCTGCACCACCAGACGCAGCTCGGTGGCCTGGCAGTCGAGGGTGAGCGGCATGTCAGTGGCGCACGGCCGCCCGAAGCCACTGACACGCCCCCTCGGGGGGCAGCGAGCAGCGCGAGCGTGGGGGGTTCATGTCAGGCGCGAGTGACCTCGCGGTGGATGGTCACGCGGCCGTAGAAGACGGGGATGACGCGGCCCGCGGCGTCCTCGAGCTCGAGGTCCCACACGGCGGCGCTGGCCAGCATGGCCGGGTCCTCGCCGGCGGTGATGGCAGCCGTCTGCTCGTCGGTGAGGCTGATCTCGAACTCGCCGCCCGCGGCATCGGTGATGGTGCAGGTGAGCGCGATAAGCACGGCCACGTCGAGCGCCTTGCGGCGCAGCTGGCCGCGCACGGTGGCGCCGGTGAGGTTGACGAGGGTGCCGTCCGGGTTGGTGAGCGTGACGACGTGCGGCCCGAAGCTGGCGCCCTGGCGGATGAGCAGGTCGACGCGCTCGCCGGCGGTGCCGAGGACGGGGGTGCTCATGCGTCACCGCCCTTCTTGGGCTCGTCGTCCTTGCCATCGCCCTTGTCGTCGGCCGGCGCCGCGGCGCCGGCCTTGGGCACGGGCAGCATGCCGTCGGCCTTGAGCTGCTCGTGCTCGGCGAGCATGGTGGGGTAGACCTCGTTCCAGTCGAAGCCGAACAGCTCCCACGCGGCGCGCTCGTTCGTGATGAGGCGGTTGTCCCTGGCGGAGACGAAGGCAGCGACCTCGTCCTTGGGGTTGATGGAGCCCTGGCTGTCGCCCGTCCACATGGCGCGCGTGTAGGCCCAGCGCAGCAGCGGGTCTCGGAAGAAGCCGGGCGCGGGGATGCGGCGACGGATCACGGCCTCGGCCATCCAGGTTTCGTACACCGGCTGGCACAGCGTGGTGACGACCTTGCGACGCAGCATGCGGATGTGCGTCCAGGCGTCGAGGAAGGCGGCGCGCGCGGCGACGTAGCTGGTGGCGTACTTCTTGGCCAGCATCTCCGGCCCGAGGAGCGTGCCGGCGCCGAGCTGGTCGACGACGGCCTGCACGAACACGCCGAAGATGGGGTTGGGCCGCGTGGGGTCGACGAGGGTGGGCTTTTCGCCCTTGGCCAGGCCGAGCACGGCCGCGGGGCCGAGCTCGAGCGGCTGCGGCGGCACCTGGGCCGCGGCGGGGTTGTTCGGGTCCGGGTTCTGCAGGCCGAAGACGGGGGCGGGGTTGCCGCCCTCGGTCTCGATCAGCACCGTGAGGAAGCCGCTGACGATGGCGGCCTTGATCTCGGCGTCGGTGTAGCGGCCGAGGTTCTTGAACAGCGCCATGACGGGCGCCAGGTCGGGCACGCCGCGCGGCTGCTCGGGCCGCGCCATCAGCACGTGGTGCAGGATGCGGCGGCGGCCGCTCTCGCCTACCGACTCGATCCACTGCCCGCTGTACAGGCTGGGCGCGCCCATGACGATGGCGCCGGGGTGACGGTCGTAAATGAAGAAGGCCGGCGGCTTGCCGCCGCGACCGCGCTTCACACCACCGGCCACGTCCACCGAGTCGGGCGCGTTGAGCGGGTTGCCGCAGCGGTCGGCCTCGATGAGCTGCAGGCGCAGCGCGTAAGGCATGGTGGGCGTGGGCTCGGCGTCGGGCAGCACGGTGAAGGCGTCGCCGCGCTCGAGCGTGGACAGCAGCGCGAGCCACTGCTGGTCGTAGAAGTTGGACTGGCCGAGCCAGTCGCACTCCGGGCTGTCGGCGAAGAGGCTGAACTCGGACTGCACGAGCTGGCGCCACTCGTGCGTCTTCTCCTTGCTCCAGCCGAGCACGCGCAGGTTGGGCTGCGCAGACAGCGCCAGGCCGGTGCCGACGGCGCGGTTGGCCTTGGTGTACAGCGCGCTGCGTGCGTACGCCTCCTTGCGCATAAGGTCGCTGCTCTGCGCGCGCAGCTCGCGCAGGTGGGGCAGCGTGTCGCCGGCGGCGTCGCGCAGGCCGGCGCTCCAGCGCTTGAACCAGCCCATGAGGCCGCCACCGGTGGTGGCGTAAGGGCCTTCGGGCGCGTCGGCCGGGCCCTCGCCGGCCAGAGCCATGATGGAACGGTCGGCGGCTTCGGCGGCAGTGCTGATGGCGCTGAAGCGCGCCCGGTCGCTGATGCGGCTGAGCGCCGCGGACGGCGACACCTTCGCCAGCGCCCGTTCGTAGAGCGTGGGTGACAGCGACATGGGCGAGGCCTCAGAGTGGGCGCAGGTTGAAGACGCGGCGCGTGCCGGCGGTCTGCTGGACCAGCGTCTCGACGTTGCGGCGCGCTTCGGCCAGCGCGGCCTGGATCTGCTCGAGGTCGGGCCGGCGGTTGCGGCGGTTGATGACGCCGTCGCCGACCGAGTAGTCCTGGCTCTTCAGCGCACAATCGCGCGCGGCCGTGAGCGTGACGGCTTCCGCCTGCCACTGCTCGAGGGTCATGCCGCCGATGGTGGGAATGGGCATGTCAGGGCCTCGCAGTGGCCAGCGCTTCCTGGAGCGCAACGGCCGCGTGGTAGTCCAGGCGCTCGGCCACGGTGCGCTCGGCCACGCGCTCCCAGTCGATGCGGCGGCGGTAGGTGGCGCGGCCGACGAAGATGAACACGGCCTTGGGGAAGCGGCGCGCGGGGCCGTGCACCTTCTTGCCCAGCACCTGGCGCTGGTAGATGCCGGGCTGCACGCCGCGCTTGCTGCCGGGCTTGACGACGAAGAACTGGCCGCCGGCGCGCACGAAGGCGCGGCGGCGCGCGGCGTTGATGCGCTTCTGCTCCTTGGTGAGCGTGCCGTCCTTGCCGGGGCGCTGGCGCTGCGGGATGCTGCGCTCGTAGCCGGCGGTGAGCTGCAGGCGCAGCTGTGACAGCACCTGCGTCACCTGGCCACGGCTGACGTTGCCGTACGCGTCGAGCCGCGCGGCCTGGCCGGGCACCGCATGCCAGCCGGTGGGCAGGTGGCCGGCCTTTTGCAGGATGCGCTCCATGGCCTTCATGCGGCGCGCACCACCTTCGATGTTGGGGCCGAGGTAGTTCACCGGCGGCGTGCCGGGGGCGCGCACCTCGTAGTTGTCCTTCAGGCCGAAGGCGGCCTCGGCGCGCTGCATGGTGGCGGGCTGCACGTAGACCGCGTTGCCGGTGTACGGCGTGGGCCGGTCGACGGCGCGGGCGATCTCGGCGTCCTCGGCGCGCTTGCCGTCCTGCACAGTGCGCGTGAGGGCCACCACCATGCCGAACCGCGCCTGGCGCGCGTAGGCACGGGTGTCCGCGCGGGCCTGGGCGATGGGGTTGGTGACGGAGAAGCGCATGGGGCAGAAGAAAGGCCCCGGGGCTTGCGCCGCGGGGCCTGAAAAAGCTGCTTTCGCAACCTCGGAGGAGACAACCTTTGCCAGGTGCGGAGTTTCACGACCTAGCCGAATTGGGGCGAATTTTGGGGTGATGTGTCGCATGCCGGCGAGCACTTTGTTGTCGCATCCAGAGGCGACACCTTCGTGCTTGACGCGGGCTACCTGGCCGCAGTAATCGCGCGAGCGGCGTCCTCGTTCTTGGCCAGGATCTCGCGCGACGCGGCGAAGATGCGCCGGCGAAACGCGCGCAGCAGCGTGTACCAGTGCTGGCGGCCGATCTGCAGCTGCGCTGCCGACGCCTTGACGTTGGTGACGCGGTGCAGGTAGTGCAGCTCGAACACCTGGCGGTCCAGCGCGTCGGCCGGCTGCGCGATGAGCGCGATGTACAGCGCGGCCAGGTCGGCGCGGCATGCGGCGTCGGGCCCGCCAGGCGTGCGCAGCGGGCGCATGCCGCCGCGCAGCTTGCCGAGCAGCGACACGGGGCCGCGCGGGGCGCCGTACAGGCGCCGGGTGTGGACCCACCAGGCGAGGTGCTCGCATAGTTCGTCCAGGCGCCCGTCCTCGACCTGCTGCGACGGCGGGTCCTGCGGCTGGGCCTCGTCGAAGTCGTCCGTGCCGTCGTCGGCGACGCTGGCCACCTTGAGCGGGGGCGGTTCGGTGCTGGTGGCTTGCATCATCGGAGGCCTTTGGAGATGACGCGGCGGCCGGCGGGCGGCTGCTGCGCGTAGTGGGCTGGCGGCGGTGGCGCGGAAGGTGGCGGCTGCGTGGCGATGGCAGGCAGGCCGTCGACGACGTCAGCGGCGGGCGGTGGCGGCTGCACGAACAGGTCGGCGATGACGTTCTTGGGGATCAGCTTGTCGCGCAGGCGCTGCCAGTCGACCGGCGTCCACTTGTGCAAGCCGAGGTAGTGGTAGAGCGCGAGGTTGCCGACAGCCATGTCGAGCCCCTCGTTGCGCGCGCCCTGGTCACGCTTGTCCCACACGCGGCGGTAGCCGCCGCCGGGCTTGCGCTTGAGCAGCGGAGACTCGGCGAGCAGCTGCTCGAACCAGGCCAGTGGCAGCGCGGTGTTGAAGTGCATGGCGCCGGCGCCGCTGGTGAGCTTGTACCGGTGGTGCAGGTGGTCCTTGGCGGTGTCGGTGCCGATCTCCCACAGCAGTACGCCACCCTCGACGCGCTTGCCGTTCCAGTCGATGTCGGCCTTGCGCGGCGTGGTGCTGATGATCGGCTTGCCGGGCCGCGTGGCGCCGTGGTGGGCGAGCACGCCGGTGTGCACGCGCGCGCTGGCCCAGTTGTACACGTCCTGCGTGTTGGCGCCGCCGGTGTCGATGCCGCAGGCGCTGGCGTAGATGAGCACGCCGCTCTGGTGCGCGAAGGGCTCGCGGCGGTAGGCGTCGAGCTTGGCCCAGGGGCTGGCCGGGTCGTCGGGGTGCAGGCTGGGGCTGCTCATGAAGACCTGGTGGTCGATGACGGCGTGCTCGCCGCCGTAGCCCCAGGCGTGGGCCTGCGCCTCGAGGCGGTTGACCTGCGTGTCGCAGTCGATCGTGACGACGAGCGCCCAGTCGGGCACTAGGCGCGGCGCATACGCTTCCGCTTGCGCACGCTGCATCAGCTCTTGCGCGGACGATTGGTCCTCGGTGCTGGTGTACGACAGCGCCAGGCGCGTGTTGTAGAACACCTGCATGGCGCCGGGGTCGCCGCGCTCGACCTGCAAGCGCGCGTGGGCCAGCTCGCGCGCGAGCTTGAGCCAGGTGATGCTGCCCACCGGCGCGTAGAAGGCGCTGACGTGGAAGCTGACCGTCTCGCCGTCGCCCAGGCTCTTGGCGTACCAGTGCGCGGTGCCACCCATGGGCTCGTCGCGCAGCATCATCGACTTGTGGCGCTCGTCGATCTCGGCGCCGCACTCCGGGCAGACGAACCAGGCGCGCGACATGAAGCCGGTGTCGGGGTCACGCTCGTACTTGAAGTGCTCGACCAGCAGCTCGTGGTGGTGGCCGCAGTGCGGGCACGGCACCAGGTACACCTCCTGCGTGCCGCGGTCGAACTCGGCGTCGGTGATGTCGCCCGGCAGCAGCGGCGAGCTGGTGATCAGCTCCTTGCTGTTGCTGTCGAAGGTGGTGAGGCGCGCCTCGGCGATGCGCAGCGGGTCGCCTTCGTTGTCCACGTTCTCGAGCAGGCGCGAGGCTTCGTCGACGTAGAGGTAGCGCGCCGGGATCTCGGCCAGGTTGGCCGCCGAGCCGGCGGTGGCCAGGTACATCGTGCCGCCCTCGAAGTCCTTGGCGAAGACGGTGTTGCGGCTGTCGCGGCTGCGCGGCCGCGCGAAGACCTTCTGCAGCACCTCGGAGTCGCGGATGCACTTCTGCACGCGCGCCGACAGGCGCTTGGCCAGGCTGTCGGTGGGCTCGAGCACGAGCATGTTGGCCGGCGCCAGGTGCGCGCTGGCCATGAGCCAGCACAGCGCCACCTGCGTCTTGAGCATCTGCGACGCGCCCTTCACCACGACGCGGCGCGCCGGGTGCCGCGGCGACAGCACCTTGAGGATACGCCGCGCCATCGGCGTGTGCGAGATACGGTACTTGCCGGGCTTGGACGCGTCCTTCGGCACGATCATGTGCTCTTCGGCCCACTCGTCGACCTGCAGCTCGGGGTCGGGCCGGGCGCCGCGCAGCGCGGCCTCAATCATCTCGGCGTAGCCGCTCGACAGGTTGCTCATGGCTGGCGCGCCACTTCCTGGAGCCGCATGCGCATGCGCTCCTCCCAGCCGGCGAAGGCCTGGCGCATCTCGTCCTCGAGCGCCAGCTCGACCTCCCGCACCTCGGTCAGGCCGATCACCTTGCGCGCGGCTCCCTTCAGCCCGACGAACACCGTGTCGCGCAGCTCGCGGAAGGCATCGAAGGAAGCCCGCTCGGCGCGCTCGCGGTCGAGCGCTCGGCCCGCAGCTCGAGCCACGCGCAGCTCGGCCTCCTCGGCCTCGGCCGCAGCTATGCGGCGGCGCTGCAGCTGGTAGTCGTCGGCCGTCGGCGCAACGGGCGCGTCGGCCGGCGCCAGCGGAGCAGCGTCGCCAGGCGGCGGCACCGCGGGCGCAGTCGCGGGCGCCGCACCAGGCTCTGTGGTGCGCACCCGCGGCCGCGTGTTCCTCGCCCACTGGATGTCGGCCACTTCCGGGTCGATCAAGCGCTTGCCGTCGCGCTCGATCACGCTGATGCGCTGCTGCTCGATCGCCTTGCGGACCGCTTTCTCGTCGCAGCCGCGGCGCCGCGCGTAGGCCGAGACCGTGATCGGATCAACCGGCATCGGACCACCCGCCCAGGTTCGGACCGTTGCCCGGACTTTTCACACGCCCACCCACTAGCGTTTTTGCGGGGGCTGAATTACCCCGTGACCCCACGGCGCTGGAAGGACCCAGTGGGGGGTGGGGGCCTGTGACCGTGACGGTGCGTAGCGTGAGCGAAGCACTGTCACGCTCTCTGTCACGGCGTGACACCGTGACATCCCTCCGTAGGAGGGCGTGCGCGCGCGAGGCTGTCACGCCTTCTGTCACGGCGCTTGTCGCCTTCTGTCACGGCGCTTGTCGCCTTCTGTCACGGTCGATGTCACGGCTGCACCCCCTTCTTGAGCGCGACCACGGTGCCCTGGGCGATGTCGATGAAGCCCTGCTTGACCGCCCACTGCCTCGCCCTGTTGTAGGCCTGGCGCCGCCCATCAGAGGTGGCAATTCCGCAGTCCTCATAGAACGCCTTGCGCAGGCCGGCCTCCTTCATGCCGTTCTGCACCAGCTTGAGCAGCAGCTGGTTATGCCCGCCGCGCCCGGCCGCGGTCTCGCCCTCCATGGCGTCGGCCACTTCCTCCGCGCTGCTGAGGTGGCGCGCCACGAGAGAGGTGATCTCGTCACCGTCGTCGTCCATGCCGAGCAGGTGCTTCGACAACATGAACGTGGCGTCCTGGAACAGATCGCCGTCCTTCTGCTTCTCGCAGGTCAGCGTGGCCAGCATTTCCTTCTGGTCACGGAACACCCCGAGCAGGAAGTCCAGGTTCGCGCGCAATGCGCTGGAACCTCGTGGGCGCTCAGTGGCGGTGTGTCCGCTGTGATGAATGATCGTGACGGCGCAGCCCCACAGCGCCCTGAAGCGCACCCCCAGCTCGCGCAGGTAGGCCGCCACCTCATTGGCGCTGTTCTCCTCGCCGGCATAGGTCTGCGAGAACGTGTCCACCACCACGAGTGAAGGCGTCACGCCGATGGCTTGCGCCGCATCCACCACGCGCCAGGCATCGGCGCGCAGATCCAGAGCCACCGGCACCACGTAGAACGGCAACCCCTCCCATTGAAGGCGCCGCGTCTTGTGCCAGGCCGCCACGCGCGGCCAGAGCCCCGTGCCACCCTCGGCCGCGATGTAGAGCACCGGCCCTTGCCCGGTGATGCGCCCAAGCCACGGCAGCCCGTGCACCACATGCAGTGCCGCGTCGAGGGCAATGAAACTCTTGAAGGTGCCCGAAGCGCCGTAAAGCATGCCTACCGAGTCGCTCGGCACCACGTGCTTGATGAGCCAGCGCACCGCCTGCGCGCCGGCGCGCAGCTGCGCCAAGTCAAGCAGCGGCACCTGGCGCCCTTCCAGCCCCCTGCCCTGCTCCAGGCGGCCGATGTCGGCCTTGGCTTCCTGCAGGATCAACGCCGCGTCGCCGCGCGCGCTGAAGGCACGCGTAGCCATCTCGTCCGCCCGCGCGATGATCTGTCGGCGCGTCGAGCGCTCGGCCACGATCTCGGCGTAGCGCCTGATGTGCATCGCGCTGGGCACGGACTGCTGCAGCGCGTTGAGGTAGGCGATGCCGCCGAAGTCGGTGGGCTCGCCATTGAGCTCCTCGTACGCGGTAATCACGTCCACAGGGTCGCCGCGCCTGGCCAACGCCACGATCGCCGCAAAGATCACCCGATGCGCATGCACGTAGAAGTCCGCCCCGGTGATCACGTCCGAAATTCGCGCGAGCGCCGACGCGTCCTGCAGCAGGCTCCCCAGCACGCTCTGCTCCGCCTCGGCGCTGTGCGGCGGCACGCGCAGGCGGCCAGCGTCGTCCTCCGCCTCGCCGGGGCTTGGGGGCGCGATCATCTGACCGGCGGCCATGTTCGCCTTGGCGAGCACCTACAACGCCGGAGGCAGCCGGCCATCAATCTGACGCTCACGCGCCACCTCCGGCCCTACGACACGTCATGACGCCCGTCCGCCGCCCTTGCTACGCCCCGCTTCCGGTGCGCTTCCCCCGCGACTCCGGTCCGACTCCGGTGCGTTTCCATTGCCGCCCCAGACCCGCATGACGACACTGGAACGGTGAACCTCCCGCTCCACCCACTCCGCCACGATCACGCGCAGCACGCTCATGCGGCTGGCGCCCGGCGTGGCCTGCACCACCGCGTCGATCACGTCCACGTGCTCACGCAGCACGTCGCCGCGCAACTCGATGAAAGGGTCAGCCATGCGCGCACCTCGTGACCGCCGAATGGGGTGGGCGCCCTGCCCCGGATGTGACGCCGAATGCGCCGCCACACCCAGCACACCCAAGGAGGGCGCCCATGAACTTGCCAAAGCGCGAAGAAGCCGCCGTGCTCGTCAAGACCGACCTCCACATCCTGGAGATCGAAGCCGGCGGACGTCAAAAACGAGGCTTCGTAATGGTTCACCACTGGGAAAAGCGGGCCCAGGGAACGACGGGTGCCACAGTTCCAATCGCGCTATCACGCGAAGCGATGGAAGGTTTCGTCGCACAGCTTCAGCAAGCGCTTCAGACTGCTGCAACGGTGTCAGCGCCTCCCAAGCGATCGCAGTAGGGTCACGCGGCATTGCCGGCCTCCGCCGCGAGCTGCTGGCCGCCCTGCCCGGCCTGTTCGCCGGCGGGTGGATCGCTGGCCTGGTCCGCGTCAGGCGCCTCCTGCGGCCACGGCACCAACAGCATCTCGCGGGTGACTGCTCCCTCTGGGCGCTCGGCGGTCAGACGGGCAATCGCGGCGCAGTAGGCCGTCTCGCCCGTCCACTCCGTGCGCGGCATGCGGCCGGCGGCCTCCCACTTGCGCACCGCCTGGTGCGTGACGCCCAACTCCTTCGCGAGGCGCGATAGACCGACGTGGGCGATCGCGGCCTGGAGGGGGTGAGCGTGCTTCATGAGCTGCATTATGCAACCGCGAGTTATGTTTTATCAAGAACCGCAGGTTATGCACAGCGCCGCTACTTTCGGTTGGATGGAGAACTCATCGCTCGCCCGTTTCGCCGAACGACTTGCCGAGGCGTGCGCCGAGCATGAGAGCCGGTCAATCCCGAAGCTCCCCAAGCGCGGCCGGCAGAAACGGCTCGCAGACGAACTCAAGATCAGCTATCAGGCCGTGAAAAAGTGGCTTGACGGTGTCGGCT
>JALHMT010000035.1 GCA_022843905.1 Rubrivivax sp. | reverse complement strand
GCATAATGCAGCTCATGAAGCACGCTCACCCCCTCCAGGCCGCGATCGCCCACGTCGGTCTATCGCGCCTCGCGAAGGAGTTGGGCGTCACGCACCAGGCGGTGCGCAAGTGGGAGGCCGCCGGCCGCATGCCGCGCACGGAGTGGACGGGCGAGACGGCCTACTGCGCCGCGATTGCCCGTCTGACCGCCGAGCGCCCAGAGGGAGCAGTCACCCGCGAGATGCTGTTGGTGCCGTGGCCGCAGGAGGCGCCTGACGCGGACCAGGCCAGCGATCCACCCGCCGGCGAACAGGCCGGGCAGGGCGGCCAGCAGCTCGCGGCGGAGGCCGGCAATGCCGCGTGACCCTACTGCGATCGCTTGGGAGGCGCTGACACCGTTGCAGCAGTCTGAAGCGCTTGCTGAAGCTGTGCGACGAAACCTTCCATCGCTTCGCGTGATAGCGCGATTGGAACTGTGGCACCCGTCGTTCCCTGGGCCCGCTTTTCCCAGTGGTGAACCATTACGAAGCCTCGTTTTTGACGTCCGCCGGCTTCGATCTCCAGGATGTGGAGGTCGGTCTTGACGAGCACGGCGGCTTCTTCGCGCTTTGGCAAGTTCATGGGCGCCCTCCTTGGGTGTGCTGGGTGTGGCGGCGCATTCGGCGTCACATCCGGGGCAGGGCGCCCACCCCATTCGGCGGTCACGAGGTGCGCGCATGGCTGACCCTTTCATCGAGTTGCGCGGCGACGTGCTGCGTGAGCACGTGGACGTGATCGACGCGGTGGTGCAGGCCACGCCGGGCGCCAGCCGCATGAGCGTGCTGCGCGTGATCGTGGCGGAGTGGGTGGAGCGGGAGGTTCACCGTTCCAGTGTCGTCATGCGGGTCTGGGGCGGCAATGGAAACGCACCGGAGTCGGACCGGAGTCGCGGGGGAAGCGCACCGGAAGCGGGGCGTAGCAAGGGCGGCGGACGGGCGTCATGACGTGTCGTAGGGCCGGAGGTGGCGCGTGAGCGTCAGATTGATGGCCGGCTGCCTCCGGCGTTGTAGGTGCTCGCCAAGGCGAACATGGCCGCCGGTCAGATGATCGCGCCCCCAAGCCCCGGCGAGGCGGAGGACGACGCTGGCCGCCTGCGCGTGCCGCCGCACAGCGCCGAGGCGGAGCAGAGCGTGCTGGGGAGCCTGCTGCAGGACGCGTCGGCGCTCGCGCGAATTTCGGACGTGATCACCGGGGCGGACTTCTACGTGCATGCGCATCGGGTGATCTTTGCGGCGATCGTGGCGTTGGCCAGGCGCGGCGACCCTGTGGACGTGATTACCGCGTACGAGGAGCTCAATGGCGAGCCCACCGACTTCGGCGGCATCGCCTACCTCAACGCGCTGCAGCAGTCCGTGCCCAGCGCGATGCACATCAGGCGCTACGCCGAGATCGTGGCCGAGCGCTCGACGCGCCGACAGATCATCGCGCGGGCGGACGAGATGGCTACGCGTGCCTTCAGCGCGCGCGGCGACGCGGCGTTGATCCTGCAGGAAGCCAAGGCCGACATCGGCCGCCTGGAGCAGGGCAGGGGGCTGGAAGGGCGCCAGGTGCCGCTGCTTGACTTGGCGCAGCTGCGCGCCGGCGCGCAGGCGGTGCGCTGGCTCATCAAGCACGTGGTGCCGAGCGACTCGGTAGGCATGCTTTACGGCGCTTCGGGCACCTTCAAGAGTTTCATTGCCCTCGACGCGGCACTGCATGTGGTGCACGGGCTGCCGTGGCTTGGGCGCATCACCGGGCAAGGGCCGGTGCTCTACATCGCGGCCGAGGGTGGCACGGGGCTCTGGCCGCGCGTGGCGGCCTGGCACAAGACGCGGCGCCTTCAATGGGAGGGGTTGCCGTTCTACGTGGTGCCGGTGGCTCTGGATCTGCGCGCCGATGCCTGGCGCGTGGTGGATGCGGCGCAAGCCATCGGCGTGACGCCTTCACTCGTGGTGGTGGACACGTTCTCGCAGACCTATGCCGGCGAGGAGAACAGCGCCAATGAGGTGGCGGCCTACCTGCGCGAGCTGGGGGTGCGCTTCAGGGCGCTGTGGGGCTGCGCCGTCACGATCATTCATCACAGCGGACACACCGCCACTGAGCGCCCACGAGGTTCCAGCGCATTGCGCGCGAACCTGGACTTCCTGCTCGGGGTGTTCCGTGACCAGAAGGAAATGCTGGCCACGCTGACCTGCGAGAAGCAGAAGGACGGCGATCTGTTCCAGGACGCCACGTTCATGTTGTCGAAGCACCTGCTCGGCATGGACGACGACGGTGACGAGATCACCTCTCTCGTGGCGCGCCACCTCAGCAGCGCGGAGGAAGTGGCCGACGCCATGGAGGGCGAGACCGCGGCCGGGCGCGGCGGGCATAACCAGCTGCTGCTCAAGCTGGTGCAGAACGGCATGAAGGAGGCCGGCCTGCGCAAGGCGTTCTATGAGGACTGCGGAATTGCCACCTCTGATGGGCGGCGCCAGGCCTACAACAGGGCGAGGCAGTGGGCGGTCAAGCAGGGCTTCATCGACATCGCCCAGGGCACCGTGGTCGCGCTCAAGAAGGGGGTGCAGCCGTGACATCGACCGTGACAGAAGGCGACAAGCGCCGTGACAGAAGGCGACAAGCGCCGTGACAGAAGGCGTGACAGCCTCGCGCGCGCACGCCCTCCTACGGAGGGATGTCACGGTGTCACGCCGTGACAGAGAGCGTGACAGTGCTTCGCTCACGCTACGCACCGTCACGGTCACAGGCCCCCACCCCCCACTGGGTCCTTCCAGCGCCGTGGGGTCACGGGGTAATTCAGCCCCCGCAAAAACGCTAGTGGGTGGGCGTGTGAAAAGTCCGGGCAACGGTCCGAACCTGGGCGGGTGGTCCGATGCCGGTTGATCCGATCACGGTCTCGGCCTACGCGCGGCGCCGCGGCTGCGACGAGAAAGCGGTCCGCAAGGCGATCGAGCAGCAGCGCATCAGCGTGATCGAGCGCGACGGCAAGCGCTTGATCGACCCGGAAGTGGCCGACATCCAGTGGGCGAGGAACACGCGGCCGCGGGTGCGCACCACAGAGCCTGGTGCGGCGCCCGCGACTGCGCCCGCGGTGCCGCCGCCTGGCGACGCTGCTCCGCTGGCGCCGGCCGACGCGCCCGTTGCGCCGACGGCCGACGACTACCAGCTGCAGCGCCGCCGCATAGCTGCGGCCGAGGCCGAGGAGGCCGAGCTGCGCGTGGCTCGAGCTGCGGGCCGAGCGCTCGACCGCGAGCGCGCCGAGCGGGCTTCCTTCGATGCCTTCCGCGAGCTGCGCGACACGGTGTTCGTCGGGCTGAAGGGAGCCGCGCGCAAGGTGATCGGCCTGACCGAGGTGCGGGAGGTCGAGCTGGCGCTCGAGGACGAGATGCGCCAGGCCTTCGCCGGCTGGGAGGAGCGCATGCGCATGCGGCTCCAGGAAGTGGCGCGCCAGCCATGAGCAACCTGTCGAGCGGCTACGCCGAGATGATTGAGGCCGCGCTGCGCGGCGCCCGGCCCGACCCCGAGCTGCAGGTCGACGAGTGGGCCGAAGAGCACATGATCGTGCCGAAGGACGCGTCCAAGCCCGGCAAGTACCGTATCTCGCACACGCCGATGGCGCGGCGTATCCTCAAGGTGCTGTCGCCGCGGCACCCGGCGCGCCGCGTCGTGGTGAAGGGCGCGTCGCAGATGCTCAAGACGCAGGTGGCGCTGTGCTGGCTCATGGCCAGCGCGCACCTGGCGCCGGCCAACATGCTCGTGCTCGAGCCCACCGACAGCCTGGCCAAGCGCCTGTCGGCGCGCGTGCAGAAGTGCATCCGCGACTCCGAGGTGCTGCAGAAGGTCTTCGCGCGGCCGCGCAGCCGCGACAGCCGCAACACCGTCTTCGCCAAGGACTTCGAGGGCGGCACGATGTACCTGGCCACCGCCGGCTCGGCGGCCAACCTGGCCGAGATCCCGGCGCGCTACCTCTACGTCGACGAAGCCTCGCGCCTGCTCGAGAACGTGGACAACGAAGGCGACCCGCTGCGCATCGCCGAGGCGCGCCTCACCACCTTCGACAGCAACAGCAAGGAGCTGATCACCAGCTCGCCGCTGCTGCCGGGCGACATCACCGACGCCGAGTTCGACCGCGGCACGCAGGAGGTGTACCTGGTGCCGTGCCCGCACTGCGGCCACCACCACGAGCTGCTGGTCGAGCACTTCAAGTACGAGCGTGACCCCGACACCGGCTTCATGTCGCGCGCCTGGTTCGTCTGCCCGGAGTGCGGCGCCGAGATCGACGAGCGCCACAAGTCGATGATGCTGCGCGACGAGCCCATGGGTGGCACCGCGCACTGGTACGCCAAGAGCCTGGGCGACGGCGAGACGGTCAGCTTCCACGTCAGCGCCTTCTACGCGCCGGTGGGCAGCATCACCTGGCTCAAGCTCGCGCGCGAGCTGGCCCACGCGCGCTTGCAGGTCGAGCGCGGCGACCCCGGCGCCATGCAGGTGTTCTACAACACGCGCCTGGCGCTGTCGTACACCAGCACCGAGGACCAATCGTCCGCGCAAGAGCTGATGCAGCGTGCGCAAGCGGAAGCGTATGCGCCGCGCCTAGTGCCCGACTGGGCGCTCGTCGTCACGATCGACTGCGACACGCAGGTCAACCGCCTCGAGGCGCAGGCCCACGCCTGGGGCTACGGCGGCGAGCACGCCGTCATCGACCACCAGGTCTTCATGAGCAGCCCCAGCCTGCACCCCGACGACCCGGCCAGCCCCTGGGCCAAGCTCGACGCCTACCGCCGCGAGCCCTTCGCGCACCAGAGCGGCGTGCTCATCTACGCCAGCGCCTGCGGCATCGACACCGGCGGCGCCAACACGCAGGACGTGTACAACTGGGCCAGCGCGCGCGTGCACACCGGCGTGCTCGCCCACCACGGCGCCACGCGGCCCGGCAAGCCGATCATCAGCACCACGCCGCGCAAGGCCGACATCGACTGGAACGGCAAGCGCGTCGAGGGTGGCGTACTGCTGTGGGAGATCGGCACCGACACCGCCAAGGACCACCTGCACCACCGGTACAAGCTCACCAGCGGCGCCGGCGCCATGCACTTCAACACCGCGCTGCCACTGGCCTGGTTCGAGCAGCTGCTCGCCGAGTCTCCGCTGCTCAAGCGCAAGCCCGGCGGCGGCTACCGCCGCGTGTGGGACAAGCGTGACCAGGGCGCGCGCAACGAGGGGCTCGACATGGCTGTCGGCAACCTCGCGCTCTACCACTACCTCGGCTTGCACAAGTGGACGCCGGTCGACTGGCAGCGCCTGCGCGACAAGCTGATCCCCAAGAACGTCATCGCCGACCTGTTCGTGCAGCCGCCACCGCCCGCCGCTGACGTCGTCGACGGCCTGCCTGCCATCGCCACGCAGCCGCCACCTTCCGCGCCACCGCCGCCAGCCCACTACGCGCAGCAGCCGCCCGCCGGCCGCCGCGTCATCTCCAAAGGCCTCCGATGATGCAAGCCACCAGCACCGAACCGCCCCCGCTCAAGGTGGCCAGCGTCGCCGACGACGGCACGGACGACTTCGACGAGGCCCAGCCGCAGGACCCGCCGTCGCAGCAGGTCGAGGACGGGCGCCTGGACGAACTATGCGAGCACCTCGCCTGGTGGGTCCACACCCGGCGCCTGTACGGCGCCCCGCGCGGCCCCGTGTCGCTGCTCGGCAAGCTGCGCGGCGGCATGCGCCCGCTGCGCACGCCTGGCGGGCCCGACGCCGCATGCCGCGCCGACCTGGCCGCGCTGTACATCGCGCTCATCGCGCAGCCGGCCGACGCGCTGGACCGCCAGGTGTTCGAGCTGCACTACCTGCACCGCGTCACCAACGTCAAGGCGTCGGCAGCGCAGCTGCAGATCGGCCGCCAGCACTGGTACACGCTGCTGCGCGCGTTTCGCCGGCGCATCTTCGCCGCGTCGCGCGAGATCCTGGCCAAGAACGAGGACGCCGCTCGCGCGATTACTGCGGCCAGGTAGCCCGCGTCAAGCACGAAGGTGTCGCCTCTGGATGCGACAACAAAGTGCTCGCCGGCATGCGACACATCACCCCAAAATTCGCCCCAATTCGGCTAGGTCGTGAAACTCCGCACCTGGCAAAGGTTGTCTCCTCCGAGGTTGCGAAAGCAGCTTTTTCAGGCCCCGCGGCGCAAGCCCCGGGGCCTTTCTTCTGCCCCATGCGCTTCTCCGTCACCAACCCCATCGCCCAGGCCCGCGCGGACACCCGTGCCTACGCGCGCCAGGCGCGGTTCGGCATGGTGGTGGCCCTCACGCGCACTGTGCAGGACGGCAAGCGCGCCGAGGACGCCGAGATCGCCCGCGCCGTCGACCGGCCCACGCCGTACACCGGCAACGCGGTCTACGTGCAGCCCGCCACCATGCAGCGCGCCGAGGCCGCCTTCGGCCTGAAGGACAACTACGAGGTGCGCGCCCCCGGCACGCCGCCGGTGAACTACCTCGGCCCCAACATCGAAGGTGGTGCGCGCCGCATGAAGGCCATGGAGCGCATCCTGCAAAAGGCCGGCCACCTGCCCACCGGCTGGCATGCGGTGCCCGGCCAGGCCGCGCGGCTCGACGCGTACGGCAACGTCAGCCGTGGCCAGGTGACGCAGGTGCTGTCACAGCTGCGCCTGCAGCTCACCGCCGGCTACGAGCGCAGCATCCCGCAGCGCCAGCGCCCCGGCAAGGACGGCACGCTCACCAAGGAGCAGAAGCGCATCAACGCCGCGCGCCGCCGCGCCTTCGTGCGCGCCGGCGGCCAGTTCTTCGTCGTCAAGCCCGGCAGCAAGCGCGGCGTGCAGCCCGGCATCTACCAGCGCCAGGTGCTGGGCAAGAAGGTGCACGGCCCCGCGCGCCGCTTCCCCAAGGCCGTGTTCATCTTCGTCGGCCGCGCCACCTACCGCCGCCGCATCGACTGGGAGCGCGTGGCCGAGCGCACCGTGGCCGAGCGCCTGGACTACCACGCGGCCGTTGCGCTCCAGGAAGCGCTGGCCACTGCGAGGCCCTGACATGCCCATTCCCACCATCGGCGGCATGACCCTCGAGCAGTGGCAGGCGGAAGCCGTCACGCTCACGGCCGCGCGCGATTGTGCGCTGAAGAGCCAGGACTACTCGGTCGGCGACGGCGTCATCAACCGCCGCAACCGCCGGCCCGACCTCGAGCAGATCCAGGCCGCGCTGGCCGAAGCGCGCCGCAACGTCGAGACGCTGGTCCAGCAGACCGCCGGCACGCGCCGCGTCTTCAACCTGCGCCCACTCTGAGGCCTCGCCCATGTCGCTGTCACCCACGCTCTACGAACGGGCGCTGGCGAAGGTGTCGCCGTCCGCGGCGCTCAGCCGCATCAGCGACCGGGCGCGCTTCAGCGCCATCAGCACTGCCGCCGAAGCCGCCGACCGTTCCATCATGGCTCTGGCCGGCGAGGGCCCGGCCGACGCGCCCGAAGGCCCTTACGCCACCACCGGTGGCGGCCTCATGGGCTGGTTCAAGCGCTGGAGCGCCGGCCTGCGCGACGCCGCCGGCGACACGCTGCCCCACCTGCGCGAGCTGCGCGCGCAGAGCAGCGACCTTATGCGCAAGGAGGCGTACGCACGCAGCGCGCTGTACACCAAGGCCAACCGCGCCGTCGGCACCGGCCTGGCGCTGTCTGCGCAGCCCAACCTGCGCGTGCTCGGCTGGAGCAAGGAGAAGACGCACGAGTGGCGCCAGCTCGTGCAGTCCGAGTTCAGCCTCTTCGCCGACAGCCCGGAGTGCGACTGGCTCGGCCAGTCCAACTTCTACGACCAGCAGTGGCTCGCGCTGCTGTCCACGCTCGAGCGCGGCGACGCCTTCACCGTGCTGCCCGACGCCGAGCCCACGCCCACCATGCCTTACGCGCTGCGCCTGCAGCTCATCGAGGCCGACCGCTGCGGCAACCCGCTCAACGCGCCCGACTCGGTGGACGTGGCCGGTGGTGTGAAGCGCGGTCGCGGCGGCAAGCCGCCGGCCTTCTTCATTTACGACCGTCACCCCGGCGCCATCGTCATGGGCGCGCCCAGCCTGTACAGCGGGCAGTGGATCGAGTCGGTAGGCGAGAGCGGCCGCCGCCGCATCCTGCACCACGTGCTGATGGCGCGGCCCGAGCAGCCGCGCGGCGTGCCCGACCTGGCGCCCGTCATGGCGCTGTTCAAGAACCTCGGCCGCTACACCGACGCCGAGATCAAGGCCGCCATCGTCAGCGGCTTCCTCACGGTGCTGATCGAGACCGAGGGCGGCAACCCCGCCCCCGTCTTCGGCCTGCAGAACCCGGACCCGAACAACCCCGCCGCGGCCCAGGTGCCGCCGCAGCCGCTCGAGCTCGGCCCCGCGGCCGTGCTCGGCCTGGCCAAGGGCGAAAAGCCCACCCTCGTCGACCCCACGCGGCCCAACCCCATCTTCGGCGTGTTCGTGCAGGCCGTCGTCGACCAGCTCGGCGCCGGCACGCTCCTCGGGCCGGAGATGCTGGCCAAGAAGTACGCCACCAGCTACGTCGCCGCGCGCGCCGCCTTCCTCGACGCCTGGACGCACATCCGCATGCTGCGTCGCAAGGTCGTCACCACGCTGTGCCAGCCGGTGTACGAAACCTGGATGGCCGAGGCCGTGATCCGTCGCCGCATCCCCGCGCCCGGCTTCTTCCGAGACCCGCTGCTGCGCTGGGCCTACACGCGCGCCATGTGGACGGGCGACAGCCAGGGCTCCATCAACCCCAAGGACGAGGTCGCTGCCTTCGTCTCCGCCAGGGACAACCGCCTCATCACGAACGAGCGCGCCGCGTGGGAGCTGTTCGGCTTCGACTGGAACGAGGTCTACCCCACCATGCTCGCCGAGCACGAGCAGCTCAAGGCCGACGGCATGCTGCCCGTGCCCAAGGCCGGCGCCGCGGCGCCGGCCGACGACAAGGGCGATGGCAAGGACGACGAGCCCAAGAAGGGCGGTGACGCATGAGCACCCCCGTCCTCGGCACCGCCGGCGAGCGCGTCGACCTGCTCATCCGCCAGGGCGCCAGCTTCGGGCCGCACGTCGTCACGCTCACCAACCCGGACGGCACCCTCGTCAACCTCACCGGCGCCACCGTGCGCGGCCAGCTGCGCCGCAAGGCGCTCGACGTGGCCGTGCTTATCGCGCTCACCTGCACCATCACCGATGCCGCGGGCGGCGAGTTCGAGATCAGCCTCACCGACGAGCAGACGGCTGCCATCACCGCCGGCGAGGACCCGGCCATGCTGGCCAGCGCCGCCGTGTGGGACCTCGAGCTCGAGGACGCCGCGGGCCGCGTCATCCCCGTCTTCTACGGCCGCGTGACCATCCACCGCGAGGTCACTCGCGCCTGACATGAACCCCCCACGCTCGCGCTGCTCGCTGCCCCCCGAGGGGGCGTGTCAGTGGCTTCGGGCGGCCGTGCGCCACTGACATGCCGCTCACCCTCGACTGCCAGGCCACCGAGCTGCGTCTGGTGGTGCAGCCGCCTGCGCAAATCCAGGCCGTCGTGCAGCCGCCCGCGTCCATCGTGGCGCAGCTCAGCGTCGGCCAAGGCCCCGCAGGCCCGTCCGGCGCCGGCCTGGCCAGCTACACGCACAACCAGGCCTCGGCGTCCGCGGTCTGGACCGTCAACCACAACCTCAACCGCGACATCAGCGCCGTCAGCCTGCGCACCGTCGGCGGTGTCGAGTTCGAGGGCGAGGTGCTCATCACCTCGCTCAACCAGCTGCTCGTGCTGCTCGCCGCGCCGGCCACCGGCACGGCCCACGTCATCTAGCCCCGAGGAACCGTCATGGCCAAGCTGATCCTGTCCGACATCGACTTCAACAGCGTCTCGCGCATCCGCAACCTGCCCGCGCCGGCGGCCAACGACGAGCCCGTGCGCCTGCAGGACCTCAACAGCGCCGTCGAAGGCCTGGCGTGGAAGGACTCCTGCCGCGTCGCCGCCAGCTCCAACATCAACCTCGCCTCGCCCGGCGCCAACGTCGACGGCGTGGCCATGTCCGCCGGCCAGCGCTTCCTCGCGCGCGGGCAGACCTCGCAGCCGGAGAACGGCATCTACATCTGGAACGGTGCGGCCACACCGGCCACGCGCGCAACGGACGCCAGCACCTTCGACGAGCTCGAGGGCGCCGTCACCACCATCGAAGAGGGCACCGACGCCGGCGCGTCCTTCCGCCAGACGCAGGTCAACGGCGTCATCGGCACCAACAACGTCATCTGGGCCAGCTTCGGCACTGGTGCGCCGGCCGCCAGCGAAACCGTCGCGGGCATCGCCGAAATCGCCACCCAGGCCGAAACCGACACCGGCACCGACGACGCGCGCTTCGTCACCCCGCTCAAGCTGGCCACCAGCGTCTACGCCAAGCGCAAGTACGACACCACGGTGGGCGACGGCAGCGCCACCAGCTACGTCGTCACGCACAACCTCAACACGCGTCTGGTGCACGTGGCCGTGTACCGCGACAGCGGGGCCTACGACGAGGTGGTGTGCGAGGTGGAGCACACCTCGGTCAACACCGTCACGCTGCGCTTTGCCGCGGCGCCGTCGAGCAACCAGTTCCGGGTCGTCGTCATCGCCTGACGCACCATGGCCAAAGAAGAGCTCGCCTTCCGCAGGCCGCCAGGCTTGGCCATCGCGGAAGGTGCCACCACGCCCGACCCGGGCGTCGACGGCGTCACCGTGTGGAGCAGCACCACCGGCCGCGTCATGGTGTGGAACGAAACGCTCGGCGCCTGGCACTCGTACACGCCCGTGCACGTGGGCGCCACCGCGCCCAGCAACCCCGGCACCGGCGAGCTCTGGGTGGACACCAACAGCGGCATCGTCGCCGCGTCCATCAGCGCCAACCAGAACGACTACAACCCCACCGACCTGGCCACCGCATTGGCGCTCATGCTCACCGCAGACCAGGCGCGCGTGATCACCGGCCTGGCCGGCGGGTGGGACGGGCGCGAGCTCTGGGTCATCAACGCCAGCACGGTGGAAGACGGCGACCTGGTGCTGCGCGCCGAGAACGCCAGTTCCAGCGCGTCCAACCGCTTCCTCACCGACGTGGACGTCGTGGTCGAGCGCGGCGACACCGTGCTGCTGCGCTACGAAGCCGGGTCCACCAACCGCTGGCGCCCCATCGGCGGCCGTCGCAAGTTCACCGGCAGCACGTTTCGGCTCACGCCCTTCTGGTGCACCGATTTCCTGGGCGGCGCCACCGCCGACACCGGCGAGTCCAGCTACGCGGTGTGGGACTACGCCGTCATCTCCACCGGCACGCAGAGCAAGCAGGCCGGCACCGGCACGCACCCGGGCATCCTGCGTACCACCAGCAGCACCACCACCAACAGCGGCGGCTACTGCCGCACCGCGGCCGACGCTTTCCTGCTGGCCGGCGGCGAGGTGGCCGAGTTCGTCTTCCGCCTGCCCGACCTCACCACGCTCACCGCGCGGCTGGGCTTCATCGACACCGCCACCAGTGCGGACTGTGTCGACGGCGCCTACATCGAGATCGCCAGCACCGGCGTGGCCACCGGCAAGACATCCAACAATAGCACGCGCACCACGTCGGCCACCATCGCCACGCTCAGCGCCAACACCTGGTACCGCGCGCGCATCGTCGTCAACAAGGCCGCCACCGCGGTGGACTTCTACATCTTCGACGACGCCGGCAACCAGCTCGGCACGCAGCAGAACAGCGCAAATATCCCCACCGCCGCCGGCCGCGAGACCGGCCACGGCTACATCGCCACCAAGAGCGGCACCACCGCGCAGAGCTGCATCGACATGGACTTCATGTCGATCGAGTTCACGCGCGCGCTCATCTGAAAGGACAGCATGAAGCACTCGCTCATCGCGCTCGCCGCCCTGGCGCCCCTGTTCGCTCTGGCGCAGACCGTCAAGATCGGCCCGATCGTGCTCGACACGACCTGCGACCTCTATCGCGGCACCAGCATCGTCAAGCGCGACGTGCCGCACGACGTGTCGTCGATCAGCAAGGCGATCACGGACGACCTGTTCTTCCGCAAGGGCAAGGGCCGCTACTGGTGCGAGCCGCGCACGGGCCCGATCGACGGTGAGTTCATCCCGGCGAGCGCGCCGCCGCCGCCGCCGCCGCCCCCGCCGCCGCCGCCGCCCCCGCCGCCCCCGCCGCCCCCGCCGCCCCCGCCGCCCAGCGGCACGGCGCTGCACTTCAGCGACTGCCAGGCCGGCGCCGCGCCGACTTGCGTGGCCGGCAACAACTCGAACCCCGGCACCGCCGCGGCGCCCAAGCGCACGCTGCAGGGCGTCAACATCGCCACCCTCCCGGCTGGTCAGCAGCTCCTGTTCGCCCGGGGCGGCGCCTGGTCGCTCAGTGGCATCCATTGGGTGCAGAACACCAACGCCAGCGCAGCGGTGCCGCTCGTCTTCGGCGACTACGGTGACGGGGAGAAGCCGCTGCTGCAGTTCGGCGGCGGGGTCGGCTTCGCTCTCGGCGGCTCCTGGGGCAACACCGACAACGACGGCGGCTACGTCTTCCGCAACCTGCACATGCGCGGTGTCGGTGCCATCGGCGGCAATACCCACTGGGGCTTCTGGCTGGTGCAGAACGTGCGCGACATCACGCTCGACGGCATGGTGATCGAGGACTTCGGCTTCGGCATCGAGAGCAACGATGGTGCCCCGCATGGCGTGCGCAACGTCACCGTGCGCAACTCCACCATCCGCCGCAACGGCTCGATGGGCTGGCACGCCACGGGTCTGATCCATGGCGTCGTGGCCGAGAACAACCTGTTCGAGGCCAACAACTTCAGCGGCTCGTTCATGAACCACGCCATCTACTGGGGCGGCGGCAACGGCAACGTGATCCGCGGCAACCGTTTCGTCGCCAACAGCGAAGTCAGCGGCGTGTGCCAGGGCGGCAATGTGACCATGCACGGCGTCATCGACGGCCTGCTCATCGAGGGCAACACCATCGAGCACGCGGGGCGCGCGGCCGACACCTGCGGCGGGTTCAACATCACCTCGGGCTACGCCACCCCCGAGGTGTTCCGCAACGTGGTGGTGCGTGGCAACACGATCATCAACGCCGGCATCGGCGCGGTCATCGCCGACAGCGCGCCGGGCATCGTGGCCGAGGGCAACCGATCGATCAACCAGCATGGCCGCGGCCACACCCTTGCGCTGACCTACAGCGAGGGCGACACGCCGATGACGAGTCCCGTGGTGCGCAACAACACGCTGTGCGGCAGCGGCAGCATCACCAACTGGCCCGGCGCCACGGTGAGCGGCAACCGCACCCTGCCGCTGACCGACCCGGCCTGCGCGCGCTAGGACCCAAAGGCGCGACGCATGGCTTCTTCACCGACCTTCCTTACTTCGGGCGTCAGCGGCGAAGGCGTTTCGTCCGTCGTCATGAACTCGTTCACCCTGCCGGCCAACCGGCTGGGGATGATCTACGTCATCACCGCTGGCGGTGGGCCGCCGTCCAACGTCCCGACCATCTCCGGGTGGACAGTCCCACCCAACGGCTCTGCCCCCGTCGGTGACGCGCGCCGCGCCACGGTGTTCCACCGCGTCTCCGGCACGGACGTGACAGAGGGTCCGACGATCGACTGCGCCGGCCAGGCGCAGAGCTTCATCCAATACTTCGCACTGCACTGGGACGCAAATGCGGTCATCACCGGCACCAACGGCGCCAACGGCATTGTGCAGTGCCTCGGGTCCGGCAACGTCCATTCGCCAAGCGTCAACGCCACGCCCACGCTCAATGCACTGGCTGCGTTCGCGCACGCCAACAACCCGACCATCTCGGCCATCAACATCGGATTCCAATCCGACGTGGGCGATGTCGGTGGTGGGTTCACTGAGCTGGCCAGGCGAGACTTCGGCGGCGGGCAGAACAAGGGCACGATCGTCCAGTACAAGACGACGAATGACACCGTCCATGAGCTGACCGGCTGCACCAACAGTCAGGACATGTTCATCGGCATGGCGGTGGAGATCGCGCACGTCGCGGTTGGCATCGGTGTCGTGCCGCAACCCCCCGCGCTCAGGCGCTGGACCGGCAGCGCCTGGGTCACTGCGCGCGCCCGCCGCTTCGAGTCGAACTGGATTGCCGCGCGCTTGCGCCGTCACGCCTGAACTCCGAGGAGCCCAACCCATGACCACCCGCAACCTCGCGCACCTGGCGGCCCGCCTGTACGGCACGCCGCTCATGCTGCTGCCCAGCGCCGCCGACGCGCTGGGTCATACCTTCCAGCAGCTGCTCGAAAAGCGCGGCGGTCTCATCGACGTGGCTGACGGCGCCGCCGAGCTGCAGCTCGGTGTCGAGACCCCGCGTGTGCACGGTTTCGCCGGCAACGCGCGCGGCCAGCGCTTCAAGGACAAGCCCTACGCCGTCACCGACGAGGGTGTGGGCCTGGTTGGCGTGTACGGGCCGCTGCTGCACCGCTTCAACTTCGACATGGCCACGTGCACGTCCTTCGCCAACTACCAGGCGATCGAGCAGCGCGTGAAGATGATGCTTGCCGACCCGGACGTGAAGGGCATCCTCTTCGAGTGGGACAGCCCGGGCGGCGAGGTGGCGGGCAACGACGCGCTGGCGCGCATGCTGCGCAGCGCGTCGGCCAGCGGCGGCAAGCCCATCTGGTCGCATGCCAACGAGGGCGCGTACAGCGCGGCCTACAACCTGGCGGCGAACACGCAGCGCGTGGTGGTGCCGGCGGCCGGCAGCGTGGGCTCCATCGGCGTGGTGATGCTGCACGTGGACCAGTCGCAGCGCGACGCGAAGCTGGGCCTGGTGTTCACCTACATCTTCGCCGGCGACCGCAAGGTGGACTTCAACAGCCACCAGCCCCTGAGCGACCGCGCCAAGGCCATCGCCGGCGCCGAGGTCGAGCGCCTGTACGACATGTTCGTCGACAGCGTCGCCGACGCGCGCCGCATCGACGCCAAGGTCGTGCGCCGCACCGAGGCCGGCATCCTCGACGCCGTCGCGGCCAAGGCCATGGGCCTGGTCGACGCCGTCGCGGGCTTCGAAGACACCCTCAAAGAGTTCACCGCGCTGGTGCAGTCCGGCCAGCGCATCCCTGGCGGACCCAAAGCCGCTGCACCAGCGAAAGGAGCGACCATGTCGCACACTGACCCGGCGGCTCGCCCCGAAGCCGCCACCGACGCGCCGCAAGGCGTACCCGAGGCCGAAGTGGCCAAGCGCGAGGCCGCCGCGTTCGAGCGCGGCAAGCAGGCCGAGCTCGAGCGGCAGGCCGGCGTGCGCGCCGCGCTGCTGCCGGGCCACGAGAAGCTCATCGAGGGCTTCGTGGCCGACGGCAAGACCACGCCCGCGCAAGCGCAGGCCGCGGTCATCGCCGCCGAGCGCGCCACGCTGGCCGCTGCGGAGGCCGCCCACAAGGGCGACGCGCCCAGGGCGGTGCCCACCGCCACCGCGCCCGAAGGTGGCCAGCTGCAGGGCGCTGCCCTCGGCAGGGCTGCCGTCGCGGCCTTCAACGAGTTCACCACTGGCAAGAAGGGAGCCTGACCATGCCTCAAGCTGCATCGTTCTCGTCCGACGCGTTCGTGCCGGACAAGCTCATCGCGAGCAACCCCCAGCTGCTCGTCAGCATTCCCATCACCGTCATCTCGGGCCAGAACCTGGTCCGCGGTGCGTTGCTGGGCAAGATCACCGCGAGCGGCAAGTACAACCTGAGCCTGTCCGCGGCCGTTGACGGTTCGCAGACGCCCGCGGCCGTGCTGGTCGACGACGTCGACGCCAGCGCCGGCGACAAGCCGGGCCTGGCCTACATCCGCGGTGACTTCATCGCCGAGGGGCTCACCTACGGCACGGCTCACACCGCTGCCAGCGTCGAGGCCGCCCTGCGCGATCTCGGCATCTTCCTCATCAAGTCGCAAGGAGGCGTCTGACTATGAGCGGCATCTTCACCACCGACGCCCTGAACGCCGTCGTTCAGGACCTGCGCCTGCCGGTCCAGGGCCTGGCCGCGGCGTACTTCGGCAACGCAGCCCAGGAAGACACCGAAGAGATCCACTTCGACGTCGACAACAAGCCGCGTCGCATCGCGCCCTTCGTCAGCCCTCTGGTGGCCGGCCAGATCGTCCAGAGCCGTGGTTTCGCGGCCAAGACCTTCAAGCCCGCGTACGTGAAGGACAAGCGCGTCTTCACGCCGCAGCGCGCCCTCAAGCGCGCGATGGGCGAGCGCATCGGCGGCGGCGACCTGAGCCCCGAACAGCGCATGCAGATGCTCGTCGTGCAGGACCTGACCGACCAGCTCGAGATGGTCGAGCGCCGCCTCGAGTGGATGGCGTGCCAGGTGCTGTACGGCGGCGCGGTCACTGTCACGGGTGATCAGTACCCGTCCGCGGTCGTCAACTTCGGCCGCGCGGCCGGCCACAGCGTCACGCTGGCGGGTGCGTCGCGCTGGGGCCAGGCGGGCATCAAGCCGCTGGACGACCTGCAGACCTGGTCGGACGTGATGGTGCAGACCTGCGGCGTGGGCCTCACGGAGGTGACCATGACGGTGGACGCGTGGAAGATCTTCCGCGCCGACACCGATGTGAAGGAGCGCCTGAACCGCTTCCGCGGCAACAGCTCCATGCAGCAGGACGCGCACCAGCGCGAAGGCCGCGTGTTCCAGGGCATGGTCGACCAGTTCGCGATCTACACCTACAGCGGCTGGTATATCGACCCCACGTCCGGCACCGAGACGGCCATGCTGCCGGCCTACACGGTGATCGGCTGCGGTGCGCCGGCGCTGGTGGAGGGCGTGCGCGCCTTTGGCGCCATCCAGGACCACGACGCGTTGCGCGCGCAGGCGTACTACGTGAAGAGCTGGCTGGAGCAGGACCCGAGCGTGCGCTACCTGCTCATGCAGAGCGCGCCGCTGCTCGTGCCCTACCGCGTGAACGCCACGTTCCGCGCCACCGTCAACTGAAGGAGGCCACAACATGGCAACCAGCAAGACCGTTCGCCTGGTGGCGAAGGACACCATCACCATGGGCACGCAGGCCGAGCCGGTGAACGTGGCGCCCGGCAAGGCCTTCGACATCGACGAGGTGGAGGGCAAGCGCCTGATCACCCGCGGTGCCGCGGAGGTGCCGCCGCCGGCGGCGGAAGTCGTCGGCGGCGAGGCGGCGAAGGCCGAAGGCGCCAAGGCCTGACGCCATGTACCTCGAGGACCGGTCCGTCTACTTCGACGACGACGACTGGGCGGAAGACGCTGTGCTCGACGGTGTGCCCGTGCGCGTGATCTACGGCGCGCCGGGCGACACCGGGCTGGGTGGCCCCGGCATGTCCACGGACAGGCCGCGCGCGCTGATCCAGGCGGAGAGCGTGACGCCGGAGCCGGCGTCGGGAGACGACCGCGTCCTCGAGTTCGCATGCGTCACGGCCGCACGCGCCACGCAGCGCTGGCGCGTGCGCCAGGTGCTGCCCGACGGCACCGGCATGGCCACGCTGATCCTGGTCGCGCACGAGAGCCAGGCCTAAACCTCCCCACAGGTCATGCCATCCGCCCACGTCCAGCTGTCGGCGCAGCTGGCGAGTTTTCTTGCGGCCGCGCCACCCATCGCCGACGAGGTGGTGCGCGACCGCGAGCACCCCGTGCCCAAGGGCATGGGCAGCCTGATCAACGTGCGCCTGGTGTCCAGCAAGGCCACGCGCTTCGACGTGCACGGCGGCCCCGTGGACTGGCTCACCGTGTACGGCATCGAGTGCTTCGCACGCCACGCCGCCAACGTGGTGGCCAGCGACGCCGTGGACCCCGTGCTCAGCGGCGCCTACGAGCGCCTGGCCGGCGAGGGCGCGGCCACCGGCCTGGGCGTCGAGGACCTGATGCCCGACCCCGACATCACCTGGGACGCCGAAGAGGGCGAGGAGCCCATGGCCAGCGCCTTCTTCACCGTCTCCATCGTCCACCGAACCGAGGCCGTCACCCTGGCGCCGCGGAACTGACCACCACCCCCAAGGAGCAACACCATGCCCCGTTTCGCACGCCAACTCGTGGCCCTGGTCGAGGCCGAGACCACCTACAACGTCGACCCCACGCCGCTGCCCGCCGTCAACGCGGTGCTGCTGAGCAACCCGCGCATCACGCCCATCGACCCCAACAACGTCGACCGCGACCTCGTGCGCGCGTACTTCGGCGCCAGCGAGCAGCTGGTCGGCACCCGCGTCGTGCGCTTCGACTTCGACGTGGAGTTCGTCGGCGCTGGCACGCTGGGCACCGCGCCCTCGTGGATGCCGCTGCTCAACGCCTGCGCCATGCTCGGCGCCAACGAGGTGGGCGTGCGCTACGACCACCTGCCCGTCACGGACGTGCAGGCCTCGGTGCACATCTACCTGTACGACTCGGGCGTGCTGCACCGCTTCGGCGGCGCGCGCAGCAACGCGGTGTTCAAGCTCAACGCCGGCGAAAAGCCGGTCATCAGCTTCAGCATGATCGGTCTGTACGGCGCCGTCACCGCGGTGGCCGTGCCCACGCCGGACTACAGCACCTGGCGCACGCCGTCGGTGCCCACGCACGCCAACACGGCCATCCTCACGCTGGGCGCCACGCTCAACGGCGCGGGTGCACCGGTGCTCACCGGCGGCACGGGCATCCCGTCGCTCGGCCTCGAGATCGACCTGGGCAACAACGTGCAGCCCACCTTCCTGATCGGCGGCGAAACGGTGGACGTGACGCAGCGCGCCGTGTCCGGCCGCGTGCGCATGGACCTCACCGCCGCGCAGGAGGTCAGCCGCATGGCCGACGTGCTGGCGGCCACGCTGTCCAGCGTGGGCATGTTCCACGGCACGGTCGATGGCTTCCGCGTTGGCCTGTTCCTGCCCAGCGTGCAGTTCATCAACCCCACCAAGGAAGACGTGAACGGCCGGCGCCTGCTCGGCTACGAGCTGCGCGGCGTGCCCAACCCCGCCGGCACCGGCAACGACGAAGTGCGCGTGCTCTCCAGCTTCTGACCCGAGGTTCCTTCCATGCTTCAACTCGCAACCATGCCGGCCTACTGGTGGCCGGTGGAATACGTGCAGCCCGCCGACGGCGGCCTGGCCCACGTGCAGGCCTTCGAGGCCCAGTACCGCCAGCTCGACCAGGACGAGATGGACGCGCTGCAGCAGCGCGCGCGCGCCGAGAACCTGGCCGACACCGACCTCGCGCGCGAGGTGGTGCTGGGCTTTCGCCAGGTGGCGGACGGCCAGGGCGCCGACGTGCCGTGCACGCCCGACAGCCTGGCCGCGCTGCTGCGCATGCCCGGCATGGGCACCACGCTGTGGTTCACCTACGCCAAGAGCCGCACGGAGGCCGCGCTGGGAAACTTGCCGCGGCGGCCCGTTGGTGGGCCGCCGGCGGCGATGCCGGGCTCGAGCACGTCGACGACGGTCCAGTAGCGGACCTGCAGCGATGGAACGCGCCGCCCGACATCGTCGAGGCCACCCGCGCCGCGCTGGTGGCCGAGGCGCAGGCCAACCGGGTGGAGGTGTGGCCGCGCCACTGGCATGCCTGGCAGGTGTTCCTGTTCCTCGGCTCGCAGTGGCGCATGGTCGGCGGCGTGGACCGCGCGGCCGTGCGCACCGGGCTGGACTATGGGCAGGTGGATCTGGCCAAGCGCCACGTGCGTGTGCCGCGCGGCTGCCGGCAACCGCGGCGCGAGCTGATGCAGCAGCTGCGCGTGCTGGAGGCCAGGGCGCTGCGCGCGCTGGCGGACGACGAGTAGCGGAACACTGACATGGTCGAACGCGTCTACCGCACCAAGCTCGTCCTCGACACGACGCAGCACGACGCCGGCGCGGCCAAGGCCGACACCGCGCTGCAGCGCGTCGCTGCGAGCACCGACGAGCTGTCGCGCCACCTCCAACTGGCCTCGGTCGCCAATGACCGCTTCGTAGACTCGACGGCGGCGCAGGCCGCAGTGTTGGAGCAAGCGCGCCGGGCGCAGGCGGCGCAGGCCGCCGCGATCGAGCGCACGCGTGCGGCGCAGGCTGGCCAGGCCACTGTGCTCGGCGCGCCGGACCAGAGTGCTGCGAATGCCGCGTTGGCCAACATCCGCGTGGCCGCGCAGGCGCGCGAGCGCACTGAGTACCGCAACCATCAGCAGGTGCTGGAGAACATCCGCGTGGCGGCGCAGGCCAAGGAGCGGGCCGACTATCAGCAGCAGCAACAGTTTCTGCAAGGCCTGCAGCGCCAGGCCGACACCATTGGCAAGACGCGCAGCGAGCTGCTCGCACTGCAGGCCGCGCAGCTGGGCGTGAGCACCCAGGCCGCGCCGATGATCGCGCGCCTGGCCGCCGGCGAGCGCCAGCTGGCCGGCTTCGGCCGCACCGGCAAACTCACCGCGCAGGAGCTGGCGCAGGTGAGCTTCCAGCTCAACGACCTGGCCGTGCAGGTGGCCAGTGGCGGCAGCCCGCTCATCGCGCTGGTACAGCAGGGCTCGCAGCTGTCCGGCACCTTCGGCGGCATCCGGCCGGCCATTTCGGCTTTGCTGAGTACGCTCACGCCACTGCGCCTCGCGGTCGGGGGTGTGGCCGCAGGCGTCGGCGTGCTCGCGATCGCCTACGCGCAGGGCTACCGCGAGGACGTGGCATTTCGCGACTCGCTGGTGCTCACCGGCAATGCTGCTGGTCTCACCGCTGACAGTTTCAATCGCACCGCGCGCGCCGTGGAGAGCGGCGCCAACGTGACCACCAGTTCGGCGCGCGAGATCACGCAGGCGCTGGTAAGCACCGGCGAGGTGGGGCCCGCTGCGCTGCAGTCGGTGGCGCTGGCGGTGGCTCAGCTGCAACGAGTGACAGGCGCGTCTTCTGCCGACATCGTCAAGCAATTCGCCGGCATCACCGCGAGCGCGTCGCGCTGGGCGCTCGAGCAGAACCGGCAGTACAACTTCCTCACGCCGAAGGTCTACGAGCACATCCGTGCGCTCGAGGCGCAGGGCCAGAAGCAGGAGGCTGCGCGCGTGGCGGCCGATGCGCTGGCGGAGAAGATCGCCAGCCAGACCCGCAACCTTGGCTTGCTCGAGCGTGCCATCGAAGGCGCCGAGCGTACTTGGTCATCGTTCTGGAACACGGTCAAGTCGATCGGACGCGACACGACGATCGACGATCGCATCGCGCAGATCACCGCGGCGATGGAGGCTGCGCAAAGCCCCGAGGAGGTCGGCGACGGCCGCGATGCACTTCGGGCTGAATTGGCGGTGCTCGAAGAGCAGAAACGTGCTCGTGATCGCAAGGCCGTCGACGACGCCAAGGCCGCGTCAGACAACAAGCGCGAGCTCGCCAAGCTGCAGGACGACTATCAGTCCGCGCTGCACGCCAAGGAGAAGGCGGGTTTCGAGCAAAGCCTGGCACAGCAGCGGGTGGCGCTTGAGGCGCAGCGCATTGCGCTCGATCGCTCATACGATCAGGCCGAGCTGAGCGTCGCGGCTTACGTGCAACGCCGCGCACAGCTGGAGCAGCAGGCCATCGCCTCCAAGGCGGCGGCGATCGACCAGGACATCGCGCTCGAGCGCCGCCGCAAGGTGGGCACTGAGGCCGAGGTGTTGCAGCAGGAAGCGCGGCTGCGCGACCTGCAGGCCCGTCGCACGGCGCTGCAGGTCGAGCGCCTGCGGTTGGCGCAGGAGCAGCGCCGCAACTTCGGCGTGACGGACGAGCGCGTGTCCCTGCCGGTGGCCAGCGATGCGCTACGCCGTCTCGAGCCTGCGGACGAGTCGGGTGTGGTCGACTACCTGCGTCAGCAGCGCGACCAGGCTGACCAGCTGGCGAACCAGCTGCTGCGTGACGCGCGTAGCCTGAGCGCTGGACTGATCACCGACGAGCGCGCGCGCGCGGATGCGCTGCTCGCCATCGAGGTGGAGCAGCTGCGCCAGCGCCTGGACCTCGAGACGCGCCACGCAGACGATCGCGCCCGCGTCGAGGAGCAGCTCGCCGGCTACATCGTCCAGCGCAACCGCGAAATCACAGAGCAGCTCAAGCCCGAGTGGCAGCGCCAGGTCGAGCTGTACGAGGACTCGGCGCGCCGGCGCAAGCAGGTCAACGAGGACGTGAACAAGGCCTTCGTCGACGGCGGGCGCGAGGCCTTCGGCCGCATGTTCGCCGACGGCAAGTTGAGCTTCGACAACCTGGCCCAGTACGCGCTGCGCACGCTGGGCGAGCAGTTCTACGAGCGCATGGGCTTCGGCCGCTTCTTCGCGCAGCTGGGCGACGCCGTGTTCGGCGGCATCGAAGGGATCGTGGGCCTCGGCGTGCCGGCGAGTTCCGGCCTGCGGGTGGACACGTCGTCCGCCGGCCAGGTGGACAACCCGAGCGCCGCGCGCGACGCGCTGCGCCAGGTCGAGGCCGCCGCGGCCGACCAGGTGGCGCAGATGGTGGCCACCACCGCGGCCAGCGCCACCGAGGCCACGGTCACGCAGCAGGCGGTGGCCAGCCTGGTGGGCCTGACCGGTGCGGCACAGTCCGCGGCGGCCGCGCTGGCCGCCGTGGGCGGCAGCGGTGGCGGCTCCGGCGGTGCGGGCCTGCTGGGCAGCCTGTTCGGCTCCGGCGGCGGCTTCTTCAACGACGCCGGCGGGCTGGAGTTGCTGGGTTCGCTCGGCTTTGCGCGTGGCGGTGCGTTCCGCGACGGCCATGTACAGGCCTTCGCGCGTGGCGGCGTGCTCGGGCCCAAAGGCGGCGTCCTGGACGCGCTAACCGCGTTTCCGATCCGAGGCGGCAGGGTCGGTATTGGCGGCGAAGCGGGTGACGAGGCAGTCATGCCGTTGGGGCGCACGCGCGATGGGCGCATGGGGGTGGCGGTGGTCGGCGGCGGTGGCGCGGCGCCGACGGTCGTGAACCGGATCGAGATCATCAACAACCACAGCGGCGCGCGCGTGCGCACCGAGCCGCGCCAGGACGGCGGCATGCGTGTGCTCATCGACCAGGTGGAGGGTGCCCTTGGCGAGCGCATCAGCAACGGCGTGGGCCTGGCGCAGCCGATCGGCACGCGCTTCGGCATGAACGGCGGCGCGGGGTTGATCACATGAGCGGCCAGGCACCCGACATGCCGGACGTTGACTGGCAGCTCGCGGCCTACCTCGCTGTGTTCGAGAAGCTGCTCGTCGACATGCTGGCCACCCAGGCCGCGCTCGGTGGCGGCGGGACGGAGGCGCTCGTCAACTATCGCCGCGACTTGGGCGAGTTCATCCGCCGCGCCAAGTTCCCCCGCGCGCTGTCGGACGAGGAGGCGGCCGAGTACCACCTGCAGTGCGACGTGATCCTCGATCGCATGTTCCGGCGCGCCACCGAGTTCGCGCCCGCCGTCGCGGCCATGTTCGGGGTGCGGCCATGAACTCCGGCGCCGGCCTGGTGGTGTGAGGCCGGCATGCCCTTCCCGAGCGACCGACGCTACCCCGCGTCGCTGCCCGGCTTCCTGCTCGCCGGCCACGAGCTGGCCGTGGGCGAGCGCGTGGATCCGGTGCAGTTCGACCAGGGCGAGGACCGGCACCGCGACACCCGCACCTTCACGCCCTGGCTGGCCAGCGTGGCCACCTGGCTCACGCAGGCGCAGCTGGACCTGTTCCACAACTGGTTCGAGGGCGACGCGGAGGGCGGCACCGCGCTGTTCGACGTGCAGGTGCACTCGCTGGTGGGCGGTGCGCCGCAGTGGTGGCAGGCGCGCTTCGTGGGGCCGTACCGGCTCGAGGCGCGCAGCGCCCGCTACACGGTCAGCGCCGAGCTGATCCTGCTGGACGGCCCGTACGCCACGCGGCCGGATGTGGGCCTGCGCGGTTACGAGCTGGGCGACGGCGACGAAACGCTGATCGCACCGCTGCCGCCGCTGTTCGGCCACGAGCTGGGCGACGGCGACGAAACGCTGATCGCACCGCTGCCGCCGCTGTTCGGCCACGAGCTGGGCGACGGCGACGAGGAAGGCTTCCTCGGCAATCCGCCGGACGACCCGACCGTCGACGGTTTGATGATGGTCTGGATGGGTCTCGGTTCCAGCACTCCGGCCAGCGTCGCCGACAGCGACGACGCGCTGACCTCTCAATGGATGGGCCTCTGACATGGCATTCACACCCGGCAACCAGAACGGCGTGCTCAACGGCACCACGCAAGTTGACATCGTCGACTCGCCGGGCGCCAGCACGCAGCGATCCGTTCGCAACGTGGCCTTCTACAACCGCGACAGCGTGGCGCAGGAAATCACGCTGAAGTACAGCGCCAACGGCACGTTGCGCTTCCTCGACAAGCAGACGGTGCAGCCCGGCGAGTCGTGGGTGTACAGCGTGCTGCAGGTGCTCGACGCCACCACCGACAAGCTGGTTGCCGTGATGACCGCCGCGGTCACGACCACCGCGCCCGACTTCTCGGCCAACTACGCGGACAAGACAGCATGAGCGACACCAGCAGCAACCCGAGCAATGCCGCTGCGCTCGCGCGGCCGAACAGCCGCACGCTCGAGGCCAGCTACACGCGGCCGGCCAACACCACCACCTACGCCGCCGGCGACGTGCTGGCCGAGAGCACCAGCGCGGCCACCATCCTCACCTTTGCCAACGCTGCGCGCGCCGTCGGCGGTGGCGGCGTGATCCAGAACGCGGTGATGGTGGACAGCGCCGCGGAAACGCTCAAGCCTTCGATCGAGCTGTACCTGTTCGACACCGCGCCGGCGATGGAAAACGACAACGAGGCCTGGGCGCCGACCGACGCAGAGATGGAGAAGTGCCTCGGCGTCATCGTGTTCGACGGCACCGCCACCGGCAAGTTCAAGGCCGGCAGCGGCAACGGCGTGGTGGCCGCGGACGCGTTGAGCCTGAGTTACCAGTGCGCCGCGGCCAGCACGTCGCTCTTCGGCATTGCCGTGGTGCGCAACGCCTACGTGCCGGTGAGCGCGGAGAAGTTCACCTTCCGGCTGGCCGCCATCCGCGACTGAGGCTGCCGTGATCCTGGCCGACACCCGCCCGCTGCGCGAGCGGCTGGTGGTGCCGCCCATGTTGGCTGTGCGCCGTGCGTCGCGGCCGGCGGTGCTTCGCAGCCGTCGCCAGGGCGCTGTTGACGGTGGGAGCGATCCCGACTTCGCCAGCGTAGTGCTGCTCAAGCACTACGACGGCACGGACGGGCAGACTACCACGGTCGACTCAAGCAGCTACGGCCGTTCGATTGGGCAGCGCGGCAGCCCGACTCTGGACGACGCGCAGGTGCGCTTCGGCAGCGCGTCTTTTCTGGTCAGTACCGACCAGGCCTGGCAGATCACCGATGCAGCCGAGCTGCGGCTTGGCGCGTCGCAGATGACCGTCGAGGCCTGGTTCCGATCGAACGGCACCAATTCATTCGGCGGCTGGTACGCTAAGGGCGTGAACACCACCGGCGGAATCTCGTTCGGGGTGAACAACACGTCGGTCACTTTCCGCGCGGACGGTACCGACGACTTGAGCGCAGGCATCGCGTCGATCGCCAACACATGGACTCACGTCGCCTTCGTGCGCGATGCGAGCAACGTGCGTCGGATCTACGTGGGCGGCGTGCAGGTCGCGTCCGGCACGCTCAACTACAACAACAACGACACCTCGGTGCTGGAGCTGGGTCAGGTGTTCAACACCAGCTTCAGCTTTCTCGGCCATATCGACGAGCTGCGCGTCACCAATGGCGTCTGCCGCTACCCCGGCGGCACCACCTTCACGCCGCCTGCGGCGGCGTTTCCCAACGGCTGACACGCATGCCTCTCGTCGTGTATCCGGCCACGCTGCCGCCGCCTTCGGCTGGCTGGACGGCCGTGCTTCGGGACCGCGCGGCACGGTCGTCGATACCCGGCATGCCGCAAGCGCGGCGCCGCTGGCGCGACCAGGTGGTGGACGTGACCGCGGGCTCGTGGGTGTACAGCGGCGCCGAGATGGCGACCTGGCGCGAGTGGTTCTCCAACACGCTGGTCGACGGGCAGCTGTGGTTTGCGGCCGAGCTGCCGGGCGCTGGCGGGTGGCTCGATCGCGTGCTGCGTTACCGGCCGGCCAGCCTGCGCGTGCAGCCGCTCGGTGCCGGCCACTGTCGCGTGTCTGCGCAGCTCGAGGTGCGGGGCCGTAGCGAGCCGCCGCGCGTCGCTGGCGACGAGCACTACGCCAACGTGCTCTATCTCTTCGACGGCCAAGTCGACGACGAAGGGCGGCTGATCGACCACTCGAGCTACGCGGGGCGCTGGTCCATGCCGTCCGGCGTGTCCGCCAGCTCCAACTTCGGGCGGTTTGGTCGGTCGATCCTGATCGACGGGGCGCACTCGGGCATTTCTCTCGTGGCCGCCGGCGCGAACTCCGGCGCGTCATTCGACACCGGCAACTGGTGCTGCGACGGCTGGATCTACGCCACGGCCGACGCGCGCCAGGCGGTGACGCTGGCGAACATCGCTCTCGGATCGAACGACCTGCGGTGCCAGTTCGGGCAGGACATCTTCCCGGTGATCCCGCGCATGACGGCCTACGTGGCGCCGGACGACTTCGACCCCGGCATCGTCGAGCCCGACGACCATTACACGCTGCCGCGCGGCAGCTGGCGCTACTTCGCCTTCATCGCCATCGACGACGTGCTGCACGCGACGATCGGTGGCCAGGACGTGGTGGACCCTTTCATTGGCGCTGGCGCGGCCCGCACGCTGAGCGCGTCGGTGAGCTCGCTGCTCGGAAACGGCGGCGTGTTCGGCGGTTCGGTCTGGCTGTCCGACGTGAGGTTCACAGCCAACACGCCGCGCGTGGCGGGCGTGCCATTCACGCCGCCGATTGCGCCGGCGCCGACCTTCGGCGATTGACCCCATGCCGACCTACCTGCCGCCTCGCGCCGGCGTCGAGGTGAGCGAAGCCATTGCCGAAGCCTGGGCCAGCGCGAACGCCGGCGACCCGGTGCTGACCACGCTGGAGCTGCGGCACCCCAGTTTCGTGGACGACGAGGGCAACCCGACGAGCGCCTGGGTGGTGAACGACTTGCGCAACCTGGTGGCCACCGACGAGGACGCGAACGTGCGCACCTTCATCGGCGTGCCCTTCCGCTACGTGAAACCGGAGCAGACGGACAGCGGTGCGCCGCAGCCGCCCACCATCGAGGTGGACAACGTGAGCCTGGAGGTGACGCGCCTGCTGATGCTGGCCAGGGGCAGCGACGACCCGGTGGAGGTGATCGAGCGCGAATACCTGCCCAGCGACACCAGCGCGCCGCATGTGCTGCCGGTGACGGTGCTCGAGCTGGCCGCGCCGGTGATCACCGCCGAGACGGTGAGCATGCAGCTCATCTTCGGCAACCTGACCAACCGCAAGTACCCGGCGCTGCAGTACACGCCGGAGGACTTTCCGGCGCTGGCGGCCTGAGCATGTTGAGCCTGAACCTCACGCCGCATGCGAGCGCGGCGCACTGGAGCGCGGCCTACGTGGGGCTGCTGTGGGCGCAGCGCCTCACCTGCTGGGTGCTGACGCAGCGGGTGCAGCGCGAGCGCTTCGGCCGCGCGCTGCCGGACTTTACGCCAGGCGAACCCGAGCACCAAGGTGAGCGCGCCGCCGAGCTGCAGCAGGCCATCGCAGCGTCGCCGTGGCGGCCGGTGGCCGGCGACGTGCAGGCCCAGGCGCGCGAGGGCGACGTGCTCATGATGCGTGGCGAGCACGGGCCGCACATCGGCACCATCGTCATGCTCCGCGGGCCTGCGGTGCTGCACCTGGTGGGCGGCCAGCGCGAGGACGGCGGGGTGTGGGGCTCGTCGCGCGTGGACGACTTTGCGGCGCTGGCGCGGCTGCGCTACGGCCACCTGCGGTTGTGGAGGGCGGCGTGATGCACGGCACGCCCTTCGCCATGACGCCGCTGGCCGCGAGCGTGCGGCCGGCCACGGTGGTGGTGCTCGACGACCCGTTCTCGATCGTGATCGACCCGCGCCAGGTGCGCGCGGTGGGAGCCGAGGACACGCTGGCCACGCTGGCGCCGCAGCTGCCGGGCGCGTGGCTGTGCTTCGTGGACGACCAGGCGATCCCCCGGCGCCTGTGGCACTGCGCGCCTAGGCCTGGCCAGGTGGTGCAGTTCCGCGCGCTGCCGCAGGGCGGCGGCAAAGGCTCGAACCCGCTGCGCACGCTGCTGCAGATCGCGGCCATGGTGGCGATCAACTTACTGATCCCGGGCGCGGGCTTCGCCATGCAGGCGCTGCGCATCGGCGCCACGCTGGCCGCCAATGCGCTGATCAACAACCTGATCCCGCTCGACGCGAGCAACGTGCAGCAGGGCGGCGGCGGGCAGCAGTACAACGCGCAGGCGCAGGGCAACATCGCGCGGCTGGGCCAGCCCATCGCGGACATCCACGGCTTCGACAACGGCTTCCCCGACCTGGCCGCGCAGCCGTACTACCTGTACGAGGGCAACGAGCAGTACCTGCACCTGCTGCTGATCGTGACCAGCGGGCAGTTCCGCATCGACCGGGTGAGCGTGGGCGACACGCCGATCACCGCATTCACCGAGGCGCAGGTGGTGCGCGTGGGCCCGGAGCAGGGCACGCTGGCCGGGCCCGGCACCGGCGTGGCGGACCTGGCCGAGCAGACCTTGGTGGATCCGCTGTGGGTGACCAGCGCCGACGTGGCCGCCATCGAGATGAAGACGCTGGACTTCGTGGGCCCGCACGCGGCCTGCGCGCCCGAGCGCACGGTGGACCGCATCGGCATCGACATCGTGCTGCCGCGCGGGCTGGACAGCGGGCGCAGCATCGCCTGGCGCGTGGAGGCGCAGCCCATCAACGACTTCGAGCAGCCCACCGGCGCCTGGCAGACGCTGGGGCTGGAGAGCTACAGCGCGGCCAGCGTGAAGCCGCTGCGCCTGAGCTACGAGTACACGGTGGCGGCGGGGCGCTACCAGGTGCGCGCCGTGCGCACCGACGCGCGCTCCGGCAGCGACAACAGCAACCACGACATCAGCTGGCTCGCGCTGCGCGGCCACCTGGTGGACGCGGACATCAACGTGAGCGGCTGCACCTTCGTGGCGGTGCGCATCCGCGCCAGCGGGCAGATCAGCGGCGCGCTGCGCTTTCGGGTGATGGGCCGGCGCATGCTGCCGGTGTGGGGCGGCTCGGCCTGGAGCGACCCCGAGGCCACGCGCAACCCGGCCTGGAGCTACGCCCACGTGCTGCGCAGCCGCGGCGTGCCGGACGCGCAAATCGACCTCGACAGCCTGCTCGAGCTGGCGGCCGTGTGGGACGCGCGGCAGGACCGCTTCGACCACCGCTTCGACACGCAGATGAGCATGTGGGACGCGCTGGCCATGATCTGCAAGGTGGGCCGGGCGATGCCGCTGCTGCGCAACGGCCGCTACACCGTGGTGCGCGACGCGCCGCAGACGCTGCCGGTGGCGCACTACGGCATGCGCAACATCCGCCGCGGCACGATGCGCATGCGCCCGGCGCTGGCCAGCAGCGACTCGATGCGCGCGCTGGACCTGGAGTATTGGGACCACCGGCGCTGGGGCTGGCAGACGGTGACCGCGCAGATCCACGCCGGCACGGTGTACGCCTGGCGCGGCGACGCGCAGCGCGCGGCGCTGGGCCTGCCGGCGCCGGACGCGAACCGGCGCGGCCGCGTGCGCATGCCCGGCATCTACGGCGAGAACCAGGCGCTGCGCACGGTGGCCTACACCCTGGCCGACCGCTACTACCGCGACACCGAGGTGGAGTACGACACCGAGCTCGACGGCCAGCTGCCTGCGCCGCTGCAGCTGGTGGTGTTCCAGCACGACATCGGCGAGTTCGGGCAGACGGGCGACGTGGTGAACTGGACCGCCGGCACGCTGACGCTGCAGTGCACCGAGCCGCTGGCGTGGACGGACGGCGCCACGCACGCCCTGCGCCTGGTGCGGCCCAACGGCTCGCTTACCGACGCGATTGCGGTCACGCCGGGCGGCGACGAGTTCTCCGCGGTGCTGGGCAGCGCGCCGGGTTTCGACCCGGTGTTCGACGACGCCGCGCGCGAGCGCACGCGCTACGTGTTCGGGCCGGTCACGCAGGTGGGTGCGCTGGCCATCGTGCGCGCGATCAAGCCCACGGCCGAGCGCACGATCGCGCACCGCATCGCGTTCGAGGACGACCGCGTGCACACGGTGGACGCGCCCTGGCTGCCGGGCGAGGACGAGCAGGACCCGTTGCCCGATGGCTCGCCGGTGGGCGAGGGCGGGGGCGACAACATCGTCAACCTGGTCAGCAAGAACATCTTCGAGAACGTGCCCGCGCCGGCCGAGGTGGACGTGGAGTTCACCCTGCACAACGACGGGCGCCTGTCGATCGACACCGCCAACTCGGCCGAGACCTTCTACGCCTACGAGTGGCTGAACCCGCAGCCCGTGACGCCGGCGCTGGCCGGGCTGTACGAAGCGTACTTCACCGCCGCCAGCGACGACCTGGCCGTGACCTTCGGCGGCGCGGCGCTGGAGGCCTGGCTGCCCCTGAACACCACGCGCACCGTCACCGCCAGCAGCGGCGGCTCGTCTCCGGGCGGCGTGTTCGACCTGCGCATCACGGTGCAGGTGCGCGAGGCGGCCACGGGCGTGGTGCAGGGCTCGGCCACGTTCGACTACCTGGTCCAAGACTCGACTCCATAAAGGGACACCACCATGGCTCGCTTGCGTCAATCCTGGCTCAACCTGCTCATCGACGCCGAGATGCGCGGCCAGAGCATCACCTTCCCCGGCACCTGGTACCTCGGCCTGCTGAGCGCCGTGGCGTCGCGCGCGTCGGCCGGCACCGAGATCAGCACCGGCGCGGGCTACACCGGCTACGCGCGCCAGGGCCTGGCCTGCAACCTGACCAACTGGTCCGGCACGCAGGGCGATGGCACCACGGCGGTGAGCAGCGGCAGCAACAACTACATCAGCAACAACGTGGCGATCACGTTCTCGGCGTCGCTCGCGGCGGCGTGGAACGGCATCGTGGGCTTTGCGGCGTACGACGCGGTGAGCGCCGGCAACCAGCGCCGCTTCGGCGTGATCGTGGACAGCGGCGGCGCCCCGATCACGCGCAGCTTCGCGATCGGCGAGGCGGTGTCGTTCCCGGCGGGGACGCTGCGGCTGTACATGAACTGAGGGGGTGCCATGAGCGCGCATATCACCCCGCCACCGGTGGACGTGGTCACGCTGCTGATCACCGTGGTCACGGCCTTGCTCGGCCCCGACGTGGCGCGGATGGTGGGGCCGTACATCGTGATCGTGTTCGGCGCCATGTTGGGCAGCGCGTGGAGCGCGAGCCGTCGCAACACCGAGACGCTGCGCGCCGCCGGCACCCACATGTTGAGGCACGTGGGGCTGGCGCTGCTGATCACCGTGCCTTCCGCTGCCGCGCTGGGCGAGTGGCTGGGCTGGGACCACAAGTGGCTGCTGGGGCCGGTGGCGGCACTCATTGGCGGCATTGGCCACGACTGGCCGCGCGTGGGCGCGTGGCTGCTGGGGCTGGTCGGGAGGGGTATCGAGGCGCTGGTGCAGCGCCGCACTGGCGCTGAGCCGCCGAAGGGAGACGGGCAATGAGCCATACCGCACTGATCCTGATGGCGATCGTGAACGCGGTGCTGTGCTGCGGCGTGGGCGTGATCTGCATGTGCCGCATCAAGGCGATGGGGCCGCAGACGCGGCTGGTGTTCCGCGGCGTGTACGTGGCCATGCTGGTGGGCTCGCTGGCTAGCGCGCTGCAGAGCATCACGCCGCCGCTGTACACCTGGCCGAGCTGGGCCGACATCAGCATCAACGCTGCTCTGCTGGCCTGGCTGTGGAGCGGCAGGCACGCCTGGTTGAAGGCGCCGGAGTACACCACCAAGCCGATGCCCTTGGACCCTGAGCAACTGCGGCACGTCGCTGGCGGGACCAAGTCGCCATGAACACCGAAGCCTGGCTCGTCGTCGGCGCGCGGCATCACCGCGAGGTGACGATGGACCACGACACCGCTGTCGAGCATGCCGCAAGGCATCACGGGGTTTTCAAGGCGCTGGTGCTGGCCGAGGACGTAGAGGCCTTGTGCCGCGAGGCATTCGAGCGCGGGCGACGGTCGGCGCAGCAACAGGGGGAATCATGACCGAACCGCGATGGCTCGAGCGCGCGCGCCGCGACCTTGGCGAGCGCGAGACGCTGGGCGCGAACGACTCGCCGCGCATCCGTGCGGTGCTGAAGCGCTTCAGCTGGCAGTGGCTCACGGGCCAGCCGTGGTGCGGCAGCATCCTGGCGGACTGGATGACCGACTGCGGCTACACGCCGCCGAAGAACGCTTTCCGCGCGCGTGCCTGGCTCGCTTGGGGCGAGGAGATCCTCGGCCCCGCGGTGGGCGCGGTGGTGGTCTTCGAGCGCGAAGGCGGTGGCCACGTCGGCATCATCGTCGGCAAGGACTCGCGCGGCCGTCTGCTCGTGATCGGCGGCAACCAGAGCAACGCCGTGACGATCGCGCCCTTCGAGATGCAGCGAGTGCTTGGCTACCGCCTGCCGGTGGGCGAGCTTGCGACCGCCGCGCTGCCGTTGCCTGTGCTGGCCAGCGCCGGCGCTTCATCGACGAACGAGGCCTGATCGTGGCCAAGGTAAAGCAATGCGACGTGGGTGCTGGGTTGGCGCCGGCATGGCGGCATTGGTGTCCGGGCTGCAAGATGAACCACGTCGTCTACACCGATCCGAAGTCTCAGCCCAATGGGCACCACTGGTCGTTCAACGGCGACGTCGAGCGGCCGACATTCAGCCCGTCCATCAACATCGTCGGCCAGTGTCACTACTTCGTGCGCGACGGCCGTATCGAATATTGCGGCGACTCGAAGCACGAGCTCGCCGGCAAGACGGTGGAGTTGCCTGACCTGGCATCCATCGGCGAGGACTGGTCGTGATCGGCTGGCTGGTCGGGGCCTTGACCCTGGTGGCTGCGCTGGGCGGCGCGTACTGGCAGGGCCGGCAGGACGGGCGCGACGCGGAACTGGCCGAAGCGGTGCGCGACGAGGCGGTGGCCAAGATCGCCAGCGATGCGGCGGCCGCTGCGGTGGCCAACGGCCTGAGCCAGCTCAAGGTGGTGAACCGGACCATCCACAACGAGGTGCAGCGCGATGTCATCGAGAAGCCTGTGTACCGCGATGTTGCTTGTCGGCATGACGCTGACAGCCTGCGACGCATCAATGCCGCGCTCACCGGAGAACAAGCCGACCCCCCTGGTGGTGGCCAGCTGCCCGCCGCTGACCCCGCTGGCCGACCCATCGTTCGGCGCGACGACGCTGAAGCTGGTGGAGGTGGCCAACCTGTACCGAGAGTGCCGCCGGGCGGCGCTGCAACTGACTGACCCACCGAAAGGAACCCCATGAACGACCGTCGCAAGACCACCGCCACCCGCCTGTGCTCGCTCGTGGCGCTGGCGATCGTGGCCGCCGTGTGCACTGCGCAGAACGCGGTGGCCAACTCGAAGCAGGAGCCGCCGGAGCCGGCTGTGACGTCGACCAGCAAGGCTGGCGCCGCGGCACGCGCGAAAGCAGGCGCCAAAGCCACCAGCGCCTCGCACAGCGGCGTGGGCGACGTGAGCCAGGGGCTGAGCACCGGCGACGACCGCTCGCGCTTCCTGAGCCTGGCGCTGGCGCCGTTGGCGTTCACGCCGCCCATGGCGCCGATCGAGGGGTGCTCGGTGCGCGTGACGCAGAGCGCTCGCGGCTTCGGCTTGGGGGTGCTGTCCACCGCCGACAGCCTGGCCGACCCGACCGACTGCACGCTGATCGCGCTGCGCAACGCCAAGGTGGAGGCTTGCCAGTACGGCAGCGCCAAGCAGATCGAGGATTTGCTGGTGGCCAAGCTGCTGCCGGGGTTCGCGCCCAGCGCGGCGGGCGACTTCGTGGACCTGTCGCGCCAGGCGTGCGCGGCGCTGAAGGCGCCGCCGATCGCTGCCGCGGAGCCGCAGAACCTGATCGCCGTGCCGCCTGCGGCGTCAGAGGCCGCTGCGAGCATGCCGGCTGCATGCGCGGCGGCGGCACCGCCCAAGCCGTCGGCCAGCGGCGCGAAGCGCGGCAAGCGGTGCGTGGGGGCGTGCTGCGAGAAGCGGTAGCCGGGCCGCGTGCCGGCTTCGCGCCGGGCTGCGGCGTGTTGTGCCGCACCTGTGCCGGCGTCAGGCCGCTTTGCGGCCGCGCGGCGCACGCAAGTGCTTGATCTTGCTGGCGCCGGTGCGCGAGGAACCGCTTGTGATTCTGGTCGTCGTGGGTTCGAGTCCCATCAGCCACCCCAGCGAATCTCCCTCTGTCAGCGGCCCTTCGGGGCCGTTCTCGTTGGCGCCGAGTAGCGGCACTTGTGCCGCAGTTGTGCCGCCGGCCAGGTTGCCGGCCCACGCGGCGACGTGGCTGACGCCGAGGTGGGCGTAGCGCTGCACCATGCCCAGGGAGGCCCAGCCGCCCAGCTCCTGTAGCACGGGCAGCGGCGTGCCGGCCTGGACGTGCCAGCTGGCCCAGGTGTGGCGCAGGTCGTGAAAGCGCAGCGTGGGCAGCCCGGCGCGCACGCACGCCTTGCGCCAGGCCGCGCTGCTGACCTTGCCGGTGGGCGCGAGCAGCTGGGTCCACTGGCCGCGCTCGTCGCGCTCCCAGCGCTCGACCGGGAACACCCAGCGCTTGTGCTTGCCGGCCTGGGCCTGCAGGACGGCGAGCGCGGCGTCGTTGAGGGGCACGTTGATGTCGCGCCCGGCCTTGGCCTCGTCGGCGTGCACCCAGGCCACGCGGCGCGCCAGGTCGACCTGCGACCAGGTGAGCAGGCGCACGTTGGTCTCGCGCAGGCCGGTGGCCAGGGCGAAGCCGGCGATGGGCTTCAGGTGGTCCGGCAGCTCGGTGAGCAGCTTGCGGGCCTGGTCCTGGGTGATCCAGGCCACGCGTTTGGCGGGCTCGTGCGCCATGGTGATGGGCGGCACGGCGGCCAGCCAGCCGCGGCGGTGGGCGTAGTGCAGGATGGCGCTGAGCTGGGCCATGTGCCGGTTGACGGTGGCGCCGCTGGGCGGCTTGGGCGCCGGCGGCTCGAGCTTGGCGGCGACGGCGCGCTGGATGGCGCGGCGGTTCACGGCGTCGGCCTTGCGCTCCCTGACCAGGGTGCGGATGGCGCTGTCGGTGATGTCGGCCAGGGCCTTGCCCTTGAGCCGCACGGACAGCCAGCGCAGCACGCGCTTGATCTCCTCGATGGACTTGCGGTGCTGGTGCTCCTCGAGCCAGGCGAGGACGGCCTGATCCCAGCTTACGCGGGGGGTTTCGCCGAGGCGTCGCGCCCGCCAGAGATCGCGCGCAAGGGTCGCGGCGTACTCCTTCGCCGCTTCGTTGTCGCTGGTGCCAGTGCTGCGTCGAGCGCGCTGGCCGGCAACGTCGCCGAGGTCAACCCACCACGTGCCTCGTTTGCCGCGCTGATAGAGCCGCATTCGCCCCTCCAGTTGCCGTATTGCGTGCGCAGCCAGGTGAACACGTCGTCGTCGATGAGCACGTAGGCCCGGCCGACGCGCGCCGCTGGCAGGCCGCGATTGTGGATGCAATCCGACACCGTCTCGGCCGAGGTGAGCATGATCTCGGCGGCTTGGTCGAGGCTGAGGGTGCGCGTCAAGCTGCCTCCTGGTGCTCGAGCTGGCCACCCCACTGCGGGCTGACGGTGAACTCCCGCGGCGCCGGGGCGTGGAAGCGGCCTGCGCGCACGCGGCCGACGAGCATGCGGCGCTCGACCATGTGGTCGAGCCACTTCTTCACGGTGGCGCGGTGCAGGCCGCTGCGGTCGGCGATCTCGCGGCGGGTGAGCCAGGCGGTGCGCATGTGCTCGAGCAGCTTGAGCAGCACCTCGGGGCCGGTGTCGCGCCTCATGGCTGCCTTGCCCTCGGGTGCTTGAGGCGCAGCAGCACGTCGGCGTGGCAGGGTTGGTCCGGGCGGCACCAGCACGCGAGGTTCTTGCCCTTGAGCTGGTGCCGGTCGCGCTTGAGCATCTCCAGGTAGTCGGTCTGCTGCTTCACGGTGCCGCGGCTCAGGCACAGGTAGCCGCCGAGCAGATACTCGAACAGCTGCACGCAGCGGGCCTGGGTGCCGTGCCTGCCGACGACGAAGGGGTTGCCCCACTTGGTGCTGCGGTCGACCTTGACGGTGTTGGGCGGCATGCGCCAGCCCTTGGCGCGGCTGAGCTGGATGCGGTGGTGCACTACAGCGGCTCCTCGTCATCTTCATCTGCGTGGTCTTCCACGTCGAACACCTCGCCGCAGGCGGCGCAGCGTTCGAGCCGCTCGTCGAAGCCGTCGATGCCATCGAACCCGCCGCCGGCGTCGTACTGGTACGCAACCTTGCATCCGCACTTGGGGCAGGCCATGTGGGTCAGGACTCTTCTGTCGCGGCTGTTTCGTCGATCGCCACGACGTCGGCGCTCGGCTCGGGCGGCACCTCGATGCCGCGGCTGTTGAGCAGCTGGCGTGCGAGCTGGCGCAGGTGGTTCTCGCCGGTGTCGATGCGCTCGGCCAGCGCGCTGTCTGGGTTGCGCACGCCTTCGATCTGCCCGCGCTTCACGCCCAGTACCTCGGCCATGATCGGGTCGGTACCGGCGTCGCTGACCAGGAAATAGGCGTTGCAGGCGTCCAGCTGTCCGTCACGATGGAAGCGGCCCATGCACTGTTCGTGGACCCCAGGCGACCAGTCCAGCTCTCCGAACACGCCGATGCTGCAGTGCCCTTGCAGGCCGTCGACGCCGGCGCCGCTGCGCAGCGACATGATCAGCAGCTGTGTCTGGCCGCTGGTGAACCGCGCGATCGAGTCGGCCTTCTGCGCGGCCGACTCGGTGCCGGTGTACAGCGCGGGCTTGTGCGCGGCCAGGCGCTCGAGCCACAGGTCGTAGACGGCGCGGTGCCAGCCAAAGAGCACTATGGGTTCGCCGCTCTCGAGCAGCAGGCGCACGAACTCGGCCACGTAGGGTGCCTTAGCGATGCCGGTGGCCTGGCGCATCATTGCGTCGAACTCGCCGGCGGCCTGCATCCTCTGGCCGCGATAGCTCTCGGCGTGGCGCAACACCACCTTGGCCAGCTCGACGGCGTCGCCCTTGATGGCGTCCAGCGCCTTCTTGTCGGCGTCGATCGCGTGGACGACCTTGGTGAGCTCAGGCAGCTCGCGGCCGACGTCGGCGCGCGTGCGGCGCAGCATGATGCCCTCGCGCCGCAGGTAGGCGCCGAACTCCTTGGGGTCGGACAGACGCGCCTTGCCGTTGCCTATGGGCACGCACCACTCGCGCAGGAATTCCTGGTACTCCCCGAGCGCCTCGGGGCGGATGACGTTGATGACGTGGTGGAACTCGTGGCCGTAGTTGTAGATGGGCGTGGCCGACAGGCCCAGGCAGCGCTGCGCTCGCGAGCCCACCAACTGCGCGGCGCGATAGATGTCGGTGCCGGGGCTGCGCAGCGCCTGGCATTCGTCGTAGACCACCAGGCGCACTACGCCGGCCAGCGTTTCGGCCCAGCCGCGTAGCTTGTGGTACGAGGTGATGATGACGTCCGGCAGCGAGCGCTCGAGCAGCTCGGGCTGCGCGGCACGATGCCGCGGCATGAGGTCGTAGACCGAGCCGGTCTTGAGCACGTGTGTGCACAGCGCCGGCGCGAAGCGCGCGAGCATGCTGGCCCATTGGCGCGGCAGATGCGCCGGGCATACCACCAGCGCCGGCAGGTTGCCGGGCCGCACCATGCCACAGATGGCGGAGACGGTCTTGCCCAGGCCCACGTCGTCGCCGAGCACATAGCTCTGCAGGTCGAGCATCTGCGCTGCGAAGGCTTGGTACTCGCGCGCCGGCTCGGCCAGCTCGAGCTGCAGAGGGGGCAGATGACCCGTCATCAGCTCGGCCAGGCGCTGCTCGGTGTCGCGGTGCTGGGCAGCAAGGCGCTCCATCAGGTCCGGCCGGTCCACGTCCATCGGGTAGCGCTGGAGGAACCACTGCAGCTCGCGCGTGTTCTCCGGGGTGTCGCTGATGACGATGTGCGTGGCCGCGTGCTGTGGCGCGCGAGGGAAGACGCGCTTGAGGCGTGCCCGCACGAAGGGCTCGCCTTCGATGCGCCAGCCGAGGGCGCCGTGCGTGACGGTGCCGTAGTTCACAAGGCGGCCCCCTGCAGGTGGAGCAGGTGCAGCGGCTTGCCATTCCTGGCTCGGTAGCCGGTGCTCTTGCCCCAGGGCCTTGTGGTTGCGAGCACCACCGCGGCCACGTCGTCGCGCCCGATGTAGCGGCCCACCTGGCGCAGCGCCTCGGGCAGCGAGCCCTTGACCTTGACCTCGATGACGATGCCCGGGTCGACGAGAAAGTCGAAACGGTCTTGCGGGCCGGCCACGTGTTCGTGCTCGAACGGGAGGCCGGCATCGGCAAGCACACGCGCGATGCCTGCGTGCAGCTGCGCCTCGTCGGTCATCTGGTACCGGAAGCGCGGCAGCGTTTCGAGGACGCGGCGCAGGATCAGCGGGTTGGGCGTCACGGCTCGTACGGCCGCAGCTTGCTGCTGGCCGCCAGGTAGAGAGGGTGGCGGGGCATGTTGTGCTTGGTGGTGCCAAGGCACATGAGACGCGCGCCGGTGCGGCGCAGCAGGACGATGACCTCGCTGGTGCGGGCCAGCATGCGGCCGTCGTCGCCCCAGGCGCAGCAGACCTCGCCGCCTTCGGCGATGGCGTCGCGCGCGCTCGCGCGGATGTATTCGTCGTTGTCGGCGCCGACGGGCCAGCCGGCTTTGCGCAGGTCCGCCGGCTGGGTGGCGCGGAAGGCGAACAGGTTGACCATGACGAGGCGGCCGAAGCCCAGGCTCTGCCCGAAGCCGATGCCGCGGCGGATGGTGGGGTCGTCCACCTCGGCGGTGGCGGTGCTGGGGTTGAGGCCGACCATGACGAGCGGCGCGTCGTCGCTCCACTGGCGCACGAGCACCAGGCGGTAGAGGCCGCAGGGCGAGAAGTGGGCCCAGGTGCGGGTGATGGGCAGGCGGGTGGTCATGACGTGCGAATGCCGAAGCTCAGGCGGTGGCCACGGAAGGTGGAGCAGCACTCCGGGTACTGCAGGCCGCTCCACACGCTGCATTCGAGCGGTGCTTGGAGGGCGTTGCACTCCGGGCACATCCAGCGGTAGCCGCCGCGCGGCAGCAGGCCGTGGATGGCGGTGCCTGGCAGGCGCTCGGCATTGGCGACGAACTGCTCGCGGTAGCAGTAGCGGTCGTTGAAGGCCTTGGCGATGGCTGCGCGCTCGGCGGCGTCGGCCTCCTTCGCCCGCGCCTCGCGGCGCTTCGTGAGCCAGGCGCGGATCATGCGATGGGCCTGCGCTCGACGTACCAGTCGATCGGGAAGGACCACGACAGATCCCGCTCGAGCACGGGCTGCGGCTTGGGCTTCAACGGCTCCGCGGGTTGCTCCGGCTTGGCGCGTTCACCGAGCGGCGGCAGGGGGTCGAGCTCGTCGAGAGAGCGGATCATGATGGGAAGGCGTTGTGTTCGACGCCGTCGAGCAGGCGGCCGGCGGCGGCCTTGCCGACGCGCGCTACCGCGGCGTCGCCCTTGCGGAAGTGACCATCGGGCTCGCGCCCATCGCCCTGCAGGTAGCGGACGTGGCCGCGACGCAGATCACCGCCCTCGTCGCCGCCGGCGCGGGGCTGGTGTGGCGCCCACTCGCCCCACTGCTTGAAGTGAAACGGCACGTCGGTCACGGCGCACTGGTCGCGCAGCGATCGGAACCAGTCAGGATGCGCGGCGCGCGCGTGTGGCCCGCTCTCGCCGCCGGCGATGACCCAGTGCAGCTGCTCGTAGTCCATGAAGCCGCTGACGGTGTCGCCGCGGTAGGCGGGCCGTTCCCACAGGCCACCGAGGTCGATCGGCCCCAGCATCGGCTCGATGCTCAGGAACCGTACGCGCGCCGGCGTGGCGAGCAGCTTTGGCACGTCGCGGTCGGCCTCCTCCTGGTTCACCGTGGTGATGCCGAGCCACACGTTGCGCGGCGCGTCGCCGTTGAGCCACAGCGCGATCCACTCTCGCAGGTAGATGCTGTTGCTGGCGTTGAGCGCCTGGCCGAGGCGCTTCTCCCAGTTGCCGATGCGCTTGGTGAGCAGCAGCCAGTTCAGCTCGTGCGTCATGCGGACGGTGTCGAGCAGGCGCATGAACTCGTCGAGCGGTGCGTCGAGGTCGAGCCAGTCACCCATGGACGCGCTGAACACGCGCGGGCGGCGGCCGAGCTTGCCGGGCATGGTCTTGGCCCACACCAGCGGCGCGCGCCAGTGCTTCATGCCGGCCTCGGTGGCGACGTCGAACGTGCGGCGCTTGCTGCCCACGCCCCACAGCACCTGGCCGGCCGCGAAACGCTTGGCGTCGCGCTCGGCGTAGCAGTGGTCGCAGGCGGGGCTGACCTTCTGGCAGCCCCACCAAGGGTTGAAGGTGGCGTCGCACCAGCTGATGGCAGTGGTGTCGCTCACAACGTGACACCTCGCACGTCGAAGTAGCCGAGCTGGCCGTTGCAGGGGTGGAAGGGCAGGGGGCGTGCGTGGGCGAGCACGAAGCCCCAGGGGCCGGTGAAGTAGGGCGAGGGGTGGTGTTGCACGCAGTCGGTGATGGTGGCCACGCCGACGATGCCGCCGCGCTCGAGCTGCTCGAAGGGCGGCAGCTGCGGGGCGCTGTCGCCGATGGCGGTGCGCAGCTGGTTGGCTACGCTGTCGTAGTAGCGGCGCGCCATGGTCTTGCCGGCGTGCACGAGGATCTGGCCGCGGTAGTCGGTGCGCCAGTCGCGGTTTTCGACGGGCTTGTGGCCGTGCACGATGAGCCAGGCCCAGGGCTGGCGGATGCTCAGGGTTCTCATGGCGCGTCGGTCGGGCGCTTGGCCAGGCGGCGCTTGACGGCCTTGGCGAGTCTTCTGACGGTGTTGGTGCAGGCCTCGGCTTCAACGTAGTCCGCGAGGTCCTTCAGACGTCGCTCGAAGGCGGCCGTGGATTGCTGCGGCTTGGCCTTCTTCATGCGAAGCGCTCCTTGATGGCCTGGTCGCGCGCGGCGTTGAGCGCGGACATCTGCTCGTGGCTGCCGCCCGGCTTGTCGGGGTGGTGCTGGCCGGCGAGGCGGCGGTACGCGGCGTCGAGCTGCTCGCGGGTGCAGGCTGGGTCGACGTCGAGCACCTGCCACCAGCTGCGCTGCGACGCCGGCGCGGGCAGCGCCAGGAAGCCCTGGAAGGTGGCGCGCACGAGCATGAGGGAGCCGTGGCGCAGCTCGACGCGGCGCGCTTCGATGATGTGGTGGATGGCCTGGAGGTTGGACGCGACGCTGTGGTAGCGGTCGACGGGGATGCAGACCTGCAGGCCGTCCCAGGTGAAGTAGACGGCGACGCCGGGGTCGGCCGGTGCGTCGGCGGCGAGCGAGACGTTGCTGCTGATGACGAGCTGCTCGAGCTTCTTGCCGCTGTCGCCCGCGAAGTTGCGCAGGCTGGCCTGCACGTTCTTGATGGCGTTGGGCAGCGCCGTCTTGAACTTGCCGCTCTCGCGGTACTTGGCACGCGGGAAGGTGGGCGGCCAGGCGAGGGGGTAGGCGGAGATGCTCAATCGGGCACCCGGGTCGTCTTGCGGTCGATGGACTCGACGGCGGCCACGGCCAGCGCGGCCACCTGCACGAGGCGGCGGCGGGCCTTGTCCATGCTGTCCATGCCGGCCATGACGCGCGCCCAGGCGGCGTAGTCCTGGATCAGCTGGACGAACACTTCGGTGACGTGCTCGTCGTCGTGGGCGGGGCCGCCCCATTTGGCGTCCTGGCGGTTGCGCTCGGCTTGCACGTCGCCGAGGACGAAGCTGGTGTGGGCTCTGGTGTCGGTGCTCATGTGGCCGCTCCTTCCTTGGCGATGAGCACCTGGCGGTGGCCGGTGCTGTCGGCGGGGCCGACGACCTTGTCCTGCTCGAGCTGGTGCAGGATCTTCTCGGCGGCTTGCATGGAGCAGCCGATGGAGCGCTGCACGTAGATGTTGGTGACGGTGGCGCCGGCCACGACGATGTGCTCGCGCGCCAGCGCCAGCTCGGCGGGCGTGAAGCGGCCGGGGAAGGGCCAGGCCGCCGCGGGGCTGAGGGTGGCCTTGGCGGCAGGCGGCGTGGTGGCCGCGACGTCAAAGTCGGTGAGCTTCTTGCCGGCGGCCAGGGCCACCTTGAGCCACTTGGGCTGCAGGCCGCGGCCGGACCAGGTTTCGCCGGTGGCGGGGTTGCGGTACTTGACGGGCTGCTTCTTCGCGACGGGCTTCCTGGCCGGGGCTTTGATGGGTGCGGCGGGCTTCTTGGGGGCTGCGGGTTTTGCAGCGGCGGGCTGCAGTTTCTCGAGCTGCCTGGCCAGCTTGGCGGCGACGATGCGCTCGGCGCGCTGGTACAGCGGCGCCACGTCGATGTCGAGCGCGGCGCAGGTGATGAGGCCCGGGTCGCGCTCGGGGTTGTCGCGCGCGATGTAGCTGTCGCCGGCGGCGAGCGTGACGAGCAGGGCGCGGGCGGCCTGCTCTTCGGTGAGGAGCCAGGGCCAGTCGCCCGGGTGGCGCTTGCTGCCATCGGGGGCGGGCAGGCCTGCGAGCGCAGCCACGTCCTCGACGCGGAGGGCCGACGAGCAGAGCGCGTAGTCGAGCAGCAGGCGGTTCAGGCCTTCGCTGGGCAGGCCGTAGGCGCCGTCGCCTGCCACGGTGGCGCCCACGGCGCCGGCGGCGAGCGCGCCGCGCACGGAGTCGAGCGCGGACGCGCGCCAGCGGTCGAGCTCCTTCTTGCTGGGCTTGGCGCCCTTCTTGACGTGGGAGGGGATGACGCTGACCTTGTCGACCAGCTGCTGCACCTCGGGGGTGAGGGGCGGCTCGGTGTCGGCTGCGGGCTCGGTGGCCGCCACGGCGGCGGCCACCTGGTCGCTGGCGCTGGGTTCGGGCTTGGGCTCGCGCGGCTTGGGCGCTGGCGCCGGTGCGGAGGCCTTGGCGGCGGGCTTGTCGGGTTTCTGCGGCTCGGGCTTGAGCAGGCCCTTGTCCTTCAACACGGCGCGCACGGCGAGGGTGGGGCTCACCTCCACCAGGGTGCTGGGCGTGCCTTCGGGCCAGCTGCGCACGATGAGCGCGACCTGCGGCGCGTCGTCGCCCAGCACCTCGGCCAGTGGCTTGTTGCTGAGGGCCATGTCGCTGGGCCTGTCCAGCCGCAGGTAGCCGGGCACGGTGCCGTCGGCCTTGGGCAGCAGGCGCTCGGCTTCCTTGCCGGTGATGACGGCGCGGCCGGCGGCGTGCGCGCGCTCGACGGCGGCGGCCTCGTGCACGGCGCACTTGTTGGCGAAGCAGGCGCGGTCAGCGCAGGTGTCGCCGTCGGTGATGTCGTCGAACAGCTCGGGGTTGGCGCCGCTGCGCTTGTGGCAGGTGGTGCAGGGGCCGGCGTCGGGCACGAGCTGGGCGTCGGCCTGGTCGAAGGGGGCGAGGGCCAGGCGCAGCATGTAGCGCGCCTGGATGGCCTGGCTGATGGCGTCGGCGGACCAGGGCGCACCCTTGGTGCGGTCGTGCGCGATGGCCTGCACCAGCTCTTCCTGGTGCTGGGTGTTCAGGCGCGCGATCTGGCGCGCGGAGCCGACGGCGAAGGCTTCGTCGAAGAAGGCGCTGCGCGCGGCGGGCGTGAGGGTGAGCAGCTCGAGGCGGGCCTTGACGAGGCGCGGCTCGCGGCCGAGGCGCCTGGCCAGCGCGTCGATGGTGTAGCCGCGCTCGCGCGGGGCGTGCAGGTGGCGCAGCCAGGGCGGTGGTTCGAGTAGCAGCTGCTCGAAGGCTTCGGCCTCCTCGAGCGGGTGCAGGGGCTCGCGCGGGCCGTTCTCGCTGAGCTGGGCTTCGGCGACGGCCTGATCGTCCATGCTGCGCACGCGGCAGGGCAGTTCGTCGAGCACGCCGTCGCTGGCACGCCAGCGACGCTCGCCGGCGACGATCTGGTACGGCGGGCGGCCGTTACCCTGCTCGAAGAAGGGGTTGGGGCGCACGAGCAGGGACTGCAGCACGCCCTGCTCGGCGATGTTGGCGCGCAGTTCTTCGAGCGGCGCCGCGCGGAAGCGCTTGCGCGGCTGGTTGGGGTGGGGCTCGAGGAGGTTGCGGTGGAGCCGCACTTCGGTGTCGGCGGCGGGGGTGGGGGTGGGGGTGGTCATGCGGGGTCTCCGGCTAGGTGGTGAGCTGCTGGTGGAGTTGCTCCACCAGGCGAGCGGTGCTCTTGCGGACGCGGCCGCGGCGCACGGTGAGGTCGGGCGCGTCGGCGCCTGTGGTGCTGGCCAGCTCGGCGAGCAGGCGCAGCACGCGCTCGCGGCGGTAGCCTTCGGCGGCCAGGTTGGCGAGCAGTTGCAGGGTGCGCCGAGCGCTGCAGTGCTCGAGTCGCGCGTAGAGGCGCTGGACGTCGTGCGCGCTGCGCACGGTGACGCGGCGGCGGCCGAGCTGCAGCGCCGGCGACGTGTAGCCCAGTTGGCGTGCAAGCTCGGCCTTGCTGTAGCCCAGCTCGAGCAGCGCGGTGAGCAGGCGCCAGGTGGGTCGGGCGTCGATGAGTGCGCGGTCGGCTGCGGCCTGCGTGGTGACGGCGAGGATGCGGCGCTCGGTGCGCGCGCGGACCCAGCTCTTGCGGCCGGCGATGATGTCGCTGAGCACGGTGTCGGCAATGCCGGCAACGTCGGCCACGGTGCGGCGGCCGATGCCAGAGTGCGACAGCGCGGCCAGGTGAGCGCGCGCCGTGGCGGCGGGCACGATGCCGTTCCAGTCGCCGGCCTTGCGCGCGGCGGCGCGTGCTGTTTCGTAGGCGGTGTTGGCGCGCCGGCAGTCGGCGCAGCGGCAGCCCGCCAGGTAGCGCAGGCGGTCGCCGTGCGGACGACACTTGGCCAGGTCCGCCACGGGGCGCAGGCCACGGGCTTCAAGGGCGGTGCGCGGCGCCGCCGCCGAAGCGATGGGGGTCATGCGGCCCTCCGAAACGCTCGTGACAGGTCGCCGTCGATGACGTGCCCGCGCTTGAGCAGCGCACGCGCGATGCGCGTTTGCTGCGCGCGGCCGCTGCTGGCCTGGCGCAGCAGCCCGAGGTAGCTGTTGCCGGTGGCGTGCACGGACGGCGCTGGCAGCTGCTCGATGCGGCGCAGGGCGTGGGCCACGGTGCGGCGGCGGGTGGTGCGGCTGTGGGGCTTGAGGACCTGGCCGACGAAGTCGACGCCGCGGTCCACGGGCTGCAGGATGGTCTTGCGCGGGTTGAGGTGCAGGTGCAGGCGTGCGGGCAGGAACTGCTCGATGGCGGCGTGCGCTTCGTTGAGCCACTGCGGGCTTGGGTGCACGAGCACCATGTCGTCGACGTAGCGCACGTAGTGCGGCGCGCGCAGGCGGTGCTTGATGAACTGGTCCAGCTCGTCGAGCAGGACGTTGGCGAAGAACTGGCTGCTCAGGTTGCCGATGGGCAGGCCGTGGCCGGCGGGCGCGTGGAACAGGCTCTTGTGCGGCGGCACGAGGCGCAGCAGTTCGGCCTGGCCGTGGATGCGCACGCCGGGCCGCGGGTCGTGCATGAGGATGGTGCTGGCCAGGGCGAGCCACCAGGGCTCGTGCACGCGGCGTGCGAGCTGCTCGAGCAGGACGGCCTTGCGGATGCTGACGAAGAAGTTGGCGAGGTCGAGCTTGAGGTAGTGCGCGGGGCGCTGCCAGTTGGCGGTGGCGCTGCGCACCTGGTGCTCGAGGCGGCACATGCCGTAGAGGGTGCCGCGGCCGGGGATGCAGGCGCAGCTATCTGCGGTGAAGGCGGCGTGGAAGCGCGGGGCGATGTGGTTGTAGAGCAGGTGGTGGACGACGCGGTCGCGGAACTGGGCGGCCCACACTTCGCGCGGCTTGGGGTGGGTGATGGCGAAGCAGATGCTGGGGCCGGGGGTGTAGGTGCCTTGGGTCAGCTCGGCGTGCAGGGTGAGGAGGTTGCGCTCGAGGTGGGACTCGAAGGCGCGCGCGGCGGCCGTGTTGCGCTTGTGCTGGGCGCAGGTGCGCCAGGCGTGCGCGAGTTGCTCGAAGGTGGCGGTCATGGGGACACCTGGGCGAGCAGAGGGCCGTCGTCCTTGATGCGGCGCTCGGCCATGGCCGCGTACTCGGGGTTGATCTCGATCAGCACGGCGTCACGCTGCATGCCGTCCGCGACCAGGCCGGTGGTGCCGGCGCCCCCGAAGGGGTCGAGGACTACCCCCCCCCTGGGGCAGCCGGCGGTAATGCAAGGCTCGACCAGCGCGCGCGGGAAGGTGGCGAAGTGCGCTTCGCTGAAGGCCTCGGTGGCGATCGTCCACACGCTGCGGCGGTTGCGCGACGCGGGCATGACGGCCATGGCCTCGTTGAAGCTGACGTTGTTCTTCTCGGCCGGGTTGCCAGGCGGGCCTGCGCGGCGACCTACGGCGGCCACCTTGCGATGCGTCTTGGCTGTCTGGTGGGCCTTGGCGGTGTGGGCGCCCTGCCCTTGAGCCCAACCGGCCGGGACCAGCTTGCCGTTGCCTGGCATGCGCGCGTGCGTGAGCGGCGAGGCAGGCTCTTGCATGGCCTCGAAGTCGTAGTAGTACCGCTCGCTCTTGCTCAGCAGGAACACCTGCTCGTGGGCTTTGGTGCAGCGGTCGCGCACCGACTCGGGCATGGGGTTGGGCTTGTGCCAGATGATTTCCTGGCGCAAGTACCAGCCGTCGGCCTGCAGCGCGAAGGCGACGCGCCAAGGCTGGCCTATGAGGTCCTTCGGCTTGAGGCCCAATGGAGCGGCCGTCGATGCGTTTGTTGACGGCGGGGTTCTCCCAGTAGCCGTGCTTGCCGGTGGCCGAGGGGCCGCGGTCTGACGTGGTGCCGGTGGCGTAGCTGTCGCCCAGGTTGAGCCATAGCGTGCCGTCGTCGCGCAGCACGCGGCGCACTTCGCGGAAGACGTTGACCATTTCCTGGAGCCACGCGTCGACGGACGATTCGAGGCCGATCTGGCCGGCAACGCCGTAGTCGCGCAGGCCCCAGTAGGGCGGGCTGGTGACGCAGCAATGCGCCGACTGCGCAGGCAGCGTGGCCAGCACCTCGCGGCAGTCGCCTTGAATGATGCGCACGCTCATGGCGCCGTTGTCTCGAACAGGCATGGATCTGCGGACGGCAACGGCACGCAACTTGGCGCTGCGGTTGTTGATGTTCTGGTTGCCGTTGTTGAAGTTCTGGTACCAGGCGTAGGAGCCGATGTCGTGCGATCGACGCCGCCGCGCCGAAGGCTTTGTTTGCCGATCAGCTCGGTGGCTGCGCGGGACCGGGCCTGCGCGTGCGCAGCGGTGTCCGTGGTGCGCGGGGCGGTGCCCTCGTGAGGCAGCGGCACGACCAGATCCAATGTGCGCACGGGCATGAGGGCCTTGGCTGTCATGCGGCAGGCGCCCTTTTCGAGACGGTGGCGTTGCGCCAGCCACCGCACTGGGCGCCGACGCTGTTAAGCAGCTGCACGGCGTTGGCCCAGTGGCCGGTGGGGATGGCCCTGGCGTCGAGGCCGACGCGCAGGAGGGTGGTGGTGGCGCGGTGGTGGGTGAGCAGTTGGTCGAGCCAGGCGAGGCGTTGCTCGCGCTGGGTGGCGTTGGCCAGGGCCATGCAATCGAGCATGTCGCCACAGTGGGCGATGATCTTTTCGCCGAGGGTGTGCTTGAGGCCGCGCGGCATGTTCTTCTGCAGGTCGAACCCCATGCGCAGGAGGTCGACGCCGGCGCGGTGGATGGGGAGCTCGGTGTGCAGGGCCATGGTCAGGAAGGACTAAAGGATTGAAGGATCAAGCGGGGACTCTGCGGACGGCAACGGCACGCAACTGGGCGCTGCGGTAGCCGATGTTCTGGTGGCCGTGGCGGAAGTCCTGGTACCAGGCGGAGGAGCTGTCGCTCTCGTCGACCTTGTTGGACCAGTAGGCCTCGGGCTTGAAGCGGTCGGGGCAGTTGGCGCGGGCGAGCTGCTGCTCGGGCGGGCTGAGGAGGTCGGCACCGCATGCTGCGGCCCAGGCGAGTTGCTCCTGGTGGGTGGCGGGCTCGGCGTCGCCGTCGAGGATGACGACGTGGTGGAGCGTGCGGCCCTGGGCGTCGAGCAGGGGGCCGGCGTAGCGCTCGCCGGCGTGCAGCTCGATGCGCGCGGCCTTGATGTCGATGGTGTGGACGACGGGCGGCGCTTGCTGTTGCTGCAGCTCGGTGAGCAGTTCGGTGCCGCGCTCGAGCAGCGTGCGCAGTTGGGCGAGGGTGGCGGTCATCGGAGCCTCGTGAAGGATTGAAGGATCAAGTGGTGAGGGGGATCAGGCGGACGGCAACGGCACGCAACTTGGCGCTGCGGCCGTAGAAGCTCTGGTTGCCGTTGAGGAAGTGCTGGAACCAGGCGTAGGAGCCGTCGTGCTCGTAGACCTCGCCGGTCCAGCAGGCGTTGCCGTCGAAGCTGGCCTTGTCGTTGGCGAAGAGCGTGGCCATGGCGGGGCGCGGCGCGACGGGCAGGCCGCCATGCTCCGCGGCCCAGGCGACGGCTTGGTCGTGGGTCATGTCCTCGTCGGACATGCCGAGAAACGCGATGGCCTGGTGCACGCCGTCGGGCGTGGTGACGAGGCCTTTGAAGGTGCCGCCGCCTTCGAGCGGGGCGTGCAGGGCGGGGAGGTCGGCAAAGCGCATGGGGTGGTGGCTTTCGGTGGTGGCGGTCAGTAGGGGATGTCGGCGGCTTTGATGGCCGGCGCGCGCGGGGCCACGGCGTCGATGTGGGCGGCGAGTTCTTCGTGCTTGTCGATGAAGGCTTGCTGCCAGTCGGCCGGCTGCATGCCGGCGCGGTGGTTCAGGTTGATCCAGCTGACGCCAGGCGGGTGCAGGTGCTGCTGGCCGGGCGGGCACACGAGGTCGCGGTACTCGGTGTGGCGGGAGAGGATGTCGGCGTTCTTGATGAGGGCGTGGTGCTGCGTGGCGGCGATGGCGGTGCCGAAGTGCGCGTGCACGGCGCTGCGGATGCGCTGGGTGGCGCCGTTGAAGTCGAAGCCGCAGTGGCGCAGCAGGGCCTTCATGGGGCCGGAGAGGTCGCCGGTGTAGGCCTCGTCGCTGTCGTGATGCAGGGCGGCGCGCAGCACTTGCGGGGCGCGCACGCCGTGCTCACGCTCGAGGATCTCGACGACGAGCAGGGCGTGCTCGAGCACGCAGATGTGCCGGCGCGCGGCGCCGCACCAGCGGTTGATGCCGCTGAGGTGCCACGCTACGTCCTCGATGCAGACCATGGAGGGCAGCGGGTGCAGCAGGTCGAACTGGATGCCGCTGCGGGTGGTGATGGTGATGCTGTCCATCACGCGTGGGCCTCGGCGGGTTCGTGGCGCGGCGCGGCGGCCTGGTGCTCGATGTGGTCCACGTCGAGCAGCACGAGGTGTGGGCTGGGGCTGTGCGCGATGTCGAAGCGCGCGGCGTGCACGGTGACGCGGACGCCGGTGCGCAGGTGGTTGGCGGCACTGCGCGCGGCGATCTGGGCGGCGGGGCCTTTGCCCATGCAGCGGCGTGCGCTGACTGCGATGTGGCCGCCGGTCTGGTGGATTTCGATGCTGAGCCACGCGGTGCCGTCGGGGCTGATGTGCGCCTCGGCGCGGCGGCCGAGCACGCCGGTGATGCGGATGGCGCTCATGCGAGTGGGCCGCCGGTGGCGCAGGTGACCAGGGCCACGACCAAGGCCACTGCGAGGAGCGCCCACGGCGCGCGGTTGATGGGGCTCATGACGCGACTCCGATGAGCAGCAGGACGATGGCCAGGGCGATGCAGGCGGCTGGCCAGCGGCGCACGGCGCTGCGCGGTTGCCAGGGCTGCACGCCGGCGAGGCGTGTGGGTTCGGCAGGCCCTTCCCACCAGGCGCGCGGGTCGTCGACGGTGTCGGCCACGCTGCGCGCGAAGCGGCGGGTGATGGGGTGGCGGCGCAGGGCGGCGTGCATTACGGTTGCTCCGCAAGCCAGGCGATGAGGCCGAGCAGGGGCACGCCGACGGCGACGACGATGACGAGCGCGGCAAGCACGCGCGCGCCGGTGAGATCGTGCCAGCGCGGGCGGTCGAAGGCGGGGATGACGGGTGCGCGATCGCGCGGGATGCGCGGGGTGATTCGCGCGTTGGGGCGGCTGGTCATGGGCGGAGCCCTCCGGACAGGCCGATGGAGAGCACCGCGGCGAGGGCGGCGCCGACGATGGCGGCGAGCAGGGCGCTGCGGCGCCGTTGCACGCGGCGCGGCGGGTCGGGGCGGTAGGGGAAGCGCACGGCATGCACGGGGTGCATGTAGCCGGCGAAGCGGGTGCGGCTCATGCGACGGCTCCGGCGGCGAGCGTGTCGGGGTGTTTGAGCTTGAGCAGGTCGTGCGTGCGGCCGCTGTGCCACGCGCTGCCGGGGCGGTGGAGCATGAGACCCTCGCCGCCGCGCTCGAGCACGGCGGCGAGGGTGGCGGCCAGGTGCTCGGTGGACTGCACGGTGCCGTGCGGTGCCACGGCCAAGCCGAGGCGTTGTGCGCTGGCGATGCGCGTAGCCCAGTCGCCGGCGTGGCGCGGCAGGTCGAAGCAGACGAGGTGCACGTTCGGGTGCCACTCGCCGTACTGCACGGCGCGGCGCGCGAGTTCGTACTGGCCGATGCCGGCGTAGGCCTCGAAGTCGACGGTGAGGCCGCGAGGCAGGGTGCCGACGATGCGGCTGGGCGCGCCGATGGGGCGGCCTGTGCGGGTGAGCAGGCGCGCGCCGTTCCACACGGCGCGGCAGCCGTGGAGCTTTTCGCTCCAGTACCAGCCCTGCACGCACTGGCCGGCGTGGTCGTGGCCGTGCATGAGGGTGGCGTCGAACGCGTCGCCGACGGCGGGGCGGCGGGCGGTCATGCCGACACCGCCGAAGGATTGAAGGATTGAAGTAGGAAGCTGCGGACGGCAACGGCACGCAACTTGGCGCTGCGGTTGTCGATGGTCTGGTTGCCGTAGATGAAGTCCTGGTACCAGGCGTAGGAGCCGCCATCGGGTTCGCTGGTCCAATACAGCTCGAGCCCGAGCTCTTCGCGTGCGTTGGCCAGCAGCAGGCGCGACTCGGGGCGGTCGGGCACGCGGTAGTCGGCGAAGCCGTGCAGCTGCAGGCCCTTCGCCCACTTGATGGCGGCGGCCCAGCCGACGTTGATCTGCACGGGCTCGGCGCGGATGAGTGCGACGGTGGCGCCGTCGGCGTTGCGGCGCAGGCCGACGAACAGGCCGCCTTGGCCAGGCCATTCGGCGCCGATGGCGGGCAGGGCGTAGAGGGGGAGGTTGTGCGCGCTCATGCCAGCAGCGCTCCGGTGACGGTGTCGTCGAAGGCGCGGCAGAAGGCGGCGACGGCGGGCGGGATGGGCTCGACCGCGCAGGCCATGGCTGCGTTGTCGCAGCGGGCGCAGACCAGGCCGTCCTCGTATGGCACGGCCTGGCTGGGGTGGTCGATGGGGGCGCCGCAGTGGGCGCAGGACAGGGACTCTCGGTTGTGCATCGTCGTCGCTCCTGAAGAGGGTGCGACAAGTATACAAAGTTATGTCATGTCAACAACCCAAAGTTACGTGACAATGCCGCCGCGCCGCAGGTCGCGGCGAAGGAGCTAGACGATGTGGTACTACGACATGACCGCCGAAACCCAGGCGAGGTCGCATCTGCAGGTGGCTGGCCAGCTGCACAGGCTGCGCCAGACGGTCTCGGAGGTGCAGTGCATGGCCGACGCGCGGCCCGGCTGCGACGAGGTTGCAGCGCAGCTGCGCCTGTTGCTGCAGAGCGTGGACGCGATGAACGAGCGCTACCTGCGCGGGCTCATGGCGTCCGGTTTCGCACCAGCCAGCCCGCCTGCGTGAGGAGGTCGACGCGGATGGAGGGGTCGTCGCCGCGCGCGATGGCGGTCACCATGGCTTCCAGCTCGCCCGCGTTGAGCAGGTAGCGAACTTCGGTGACGAGGAACGAGAGCCCGTCTTCGGACGGCCCATAAGCCGGCGCCTCGATGTATTCGCCGACACGGGGCACGGCGGTGGGGCCTTCGAGCCGCCGCTCGGCAAGCACGGCGCCGCCTTTGGTGTGCAGGGTGATCAGCATTGTCGCGTCCCTCGGTTTGGCGGCACTGGGGGATCAAGGAGCCGCCGCGTTGGGCGCGCCTGCGGAGGGGCAGAAGCGCTCGACTTCCTTGTCGTGATAGCGACCGTCGTCCGCGAAGACGTGGATGACGCGATCGTTGTGGAGGACGGCCAGGTACCAACGGTTGCCGGTGTAGCCGCCGTAGGCATTCTTCGCGGCGAGTGTGAACGGTTGCACGCTGGCTCCCTTCAGCGAGCTTGTCTGCGCTCGCGCTCCTGTCGAAGACTGTAGATGCGGGCCGAAGCTATGCGTGGGCCCGCATCGGTATTTCCTGCGGCGGCTCGACGCCGCCGCCGTGGCTCTCCTTGTTCGTCGAGGCGAGCTGTTCGATCGCCCGCAGATAGCGCGCTTCGGACTCGCGCGCGAACCAGCCCTTGTGCATGGTGATCTCGGCTTGGAGGTAGTTGAGCACCCGCCCGCGCGCGTCTGGCGGCATGCCGGCGGCGGCCTCGCCGACCAGGCGGCTGTTCTCGTCGGTCTTGGCGGCGAACTTGGGGCCGACTCCTTGGAGTAGCCACAAGACGCTCACGCCGAGGTAATCGGCTAGTTCGACGGCGCGGCCCATGTCGGGCCAGCCGACACCGTCAAGCCACTTTTTCACGGCCTGATAGCTGATCTTGAGTTCGTCTGCGAGCCGTTTCTGCCGGCCGCGCTTGGGGAGCTTCGGGATTGACCGGCTCTCATGCTCGGCGAACTCGCGGTTGCATAATGCAGCTCATGAAGCACGCTCACCCCCTCCAGGCCGCGATCGCCCACGTCGGTCTATCGCGCCTCGCGAAGGAGTTGGGCGTCACGCACCAGGCGGTGCGCA
>JALHMT010000034.1 GCA_022843905.1 Rubrivivax sp. | reverse complement strand
ACGGGCGCTCGCGCTGGCGCGCGGGGCGGTTCGACCTCGCGCTCGCGTTCACGGTCGCGTTCGCGGGCCGCCGGCTCGCGGGCGCTGTCGCGAGTCGTCTCGCGCGCCGTTTCGCGCGCCGCTTCACGCGCCGCTTCACGGGTCGATTCGCGACCCGAATCCCGTCCGCGGCCGCCGCGACGTGACTCGCCGCCGCGCGCCGGCGTTCGCGACGCGCTGCGCGTCGTCCCGCCGCGCTTGCGGTGCTCCAGCACCGTGTAGTCGTCGTAGACGGCCAGCGTCTCCTCGCCGGTCTTGCCTTCCTGGCCGATGCCTCGCACCTTGCAGCCCTTCTCGCGCAAGCGGCTGACCAGCGGTGCGAAGTCGGAGTCCGACGACGCGATCACCACCACCTCGGGCCGCTCCGACAACACCAGGTCGACGGCGTCGACGGCCAGGGCGATGTCGGTCGAGTTCTTGCCGGCCGCCAGGTTGACCATCGGCTTGATCGACAGCCGCTTGAAGAGTTGCTGGTGCTTCAGCGCGCTCTCGGCCGTGCAGTAGGCGCGCCTGACGTGCAGCGCGCCGTACTCGTCGAGCAGCAACTCGACGGCCTGCTCGATGATGTCGACCGAGACGTTGTCGGCGTCGATCAGCAGCATCACGCGGTCGGTGGTCATGCCAGTTTCCAATGCAGGGTGTCGCCGGCGCGCAGCGGCTTGATGAGCGCATCGCCGAAGGGCAACGTCTCGGGCAGGGTCCAGTCTCGGCGTTCCAGCGTCACGCGGCCCGTGTTGCGTGGCAGTCCGTAGAAGTCCGGGCCGTGGTGGCTGGCGAAGCCCTCGAGCTTGTCCAGTGCGCCGGCGGCTTCGAAGGCCTCGGCGTAGAGCTCCAGTGCTGCCGGCGCGGTGAAGCAGCCGGCGCCGCACACCGACTGTTCCTTCAGCGCCGCCGCGTGCGGTGCGCTGTCGGTGCCCAGGAAGAAGCGCGCACTGCCGGACGTGGCGGCCTCCACCAGCGCCACCCGGTGCAGCTCGCGCTTGAGCACCGGCAGGCAGTAGTAGTGCGGCCGCATGCCACCGACGAACAGCGCATTGCGGTTGTAGAGCAGGTGGTGCGCGGTGATGGTGGCGGCCGTGTGGTGGTCGCAGTCGGCCACGTACTGCGCTGCTTCCCTGGTCGTGATGTGCTCGAAGACGACCTTCAGCGCGGGAAAGTCGCGACGCAGCGGCAGCATCACCTGGTCGATGAACACGGCTTCGCGGTCGAACAGGTCGATCTCGGGGTCGGTGACCTCGCCGTGCACGAGCAGCAGCAGGCCTTCGCGCTGCATGGCTTCGAGCGTGCGGTAGGTCTTGCGCACGTCGGTCACACCGGCGTCGCTGTTCGTCGTGGCGCCGGCCGGGTAGAGCTTCAGGGCCACCACGCCGGCGGCCTTGGCGCGCACGATCTCCTCGGGCGGCGTGTTGTCGGTGAGGTAGAGCGTCATCAACGGCTCGAAGGCCAGATCCGCGGGCAGCGCGGCCAGGATGCGCTCGCGGTAGGCCACCGCCATGGCCGCGGTGGTCACCGGCGGCTTCAGGTTGGGCATGACGATGGCGCGTGCGAACTGGCGCGCGGTGTGCGGCAGCACGGCAGCCATCGGCGCACCGTCGCGCAGGTGCAGGTGCCAGTCGTCGGGTCGGGTGAGGGTGATTGCCTGGGCCATCGGCTCATTGTCGCATCGGGGTGCGGGCCTCCCGCTGCACCTCTCTCCCCGGCGGCGCGCCGTCTCAGCGCGCCGCCAGGAAGTCCCACAGCGACTGCGCCATCGGCTTGGCGTGGCGGGCGGACTCCGGCCGTTCCCGGTAGATGCGCACTTCCATGGTGAGTTCGTACTCGCCACCCGGCGCGGCGTGCACGAGGCGGCGCGACTTGAGTTCCTTGCGTACCGAACTCACCGGCAGGAAGGCCAGACCATGGCCTTCCAGGGCCATGGCCTTCAGTCCCTCGGCCATGTCGGTCTCGTAGATGGCGTCGAGCAGCGCCGGCTCGGGGGCCTGCTTGAGGATCACCTCCACCAGCCGCGCCATGTAGGCGCCCGAGGCATAGCTCAGCAGGGGCACCCGGCGCCCCGGCGTGCCCGGCAGGCGGAACTCCGGCTGTCCCTCGGCGCTGGGGCGGGCGTAGGGCGCCAGCGTTTCGCTGCCCAGACTCAGCATCTCGTAGCGTTCCGGCGGCAACTGCAGCGGCTGCGTCGGATGGTGATAGGCGATGAGCAGGTCACATCCGCCTTCGGTCAGGCGCATCACGGCGTCGTGCACGTTCAGGGCGATGAGCCGGCTCTTGATGGCGCCGAAGCCCGGCCGCAGGTCCATCAGCCAGTGCGGGAAGAAGGTGAAGGCCAGCGTGTGCGGCACGGCGAAATCGATCATGTCCTGCCCGGCCGCCTGGTGGCTGCGCATCATGTTGCGCGTGGCCTGCAGTGCGCCCAGGATCTCCAGTGCCTGGGTGTGGAAGGTCTCGCCGGCCGGCGTCAGGCGCGTCGGGTACGACGAACGGTCGACGAGGTCGACGCCGGCCCACGCTTCCAATGACTGGATGCGTCGCGAGAAGGCCGGCTGCGTGACGTGCCGCAACTGCGCCGAGCGCGAGAAACTGCGCGTCTCCGCCAGGCTGACGAAGTCTTCCAGCCACTTGGTTTCCACGCCGGGAGTGTATCCAGGGGCATCGGGCTGCCGGCCAGGCTTCGCTGGCGGCAGGTCGGCGGGTGGACGTCCTGCGAACTAAACACCCCCCATGACACGGGGGTGACGCCGCCCGCTCCCATCATTTCGCATCTACATTCTCATCTCTCGCGTTGCAATGGGGCAGCGCCCGGCATCCATCCATGTCGATCCTCCTGTCACTGGCCTTCGCTGCATCGGCTTCCGCCGCCACGCTGCCGTCCTGCTCCTGGGATCGGCCGGGGCGCAATGCCTTCGTGGGCGATGTGGTGGCTGCGGTGGACCGCTACACCGACATTCCGGCGCCGGTTCGTGCTGCATTGAAACGCCGCATGGCGGCGCGACAGTACGACGAGATCGCAACCATCGAGCGCACGGCCATCACCGGCCAATTCAAGTACGCGCCAGAGATCCGCGACATGCATTTCGGCCAGGGCCAGGTCTGCAATGTCGTGACCCGCACGAGGTGGGCGGCGGGCATGCAGGAGCGCGGGCTCGTCTATTGCGAGAGCGAACATTGCATCATCGTGCCCACGGTGTGCCGCAACGTGGCCCGGGTGACGCGACTGTCCGACCGCCGCGCCGCCGCAGACGGGCGGCGCGAGCCCTCACAGCCCGCTGTTTCGGGCATGGAGGTGATCCTGCTGCCGAACGAACCCGCTGCCGCGGTGGCCGACGCATCCTTGGCATCGACCTCGACCCCTGCGAATGCCAGCTTCGAGACGCTGGCGGCCACCCCGTTGGCCACCCCCCTGGCACCGCCCGTCCCGGGGCTCGACGCGGCGCCCGCCCCCGGCAGTCTGGCCGACCGCGTCGCTTCGGACGCCGTCGAACCGTCGAGGATGACCGCTGCGCCGGCCGATCTCTCGCCACCCACCGGCGGCGGTGGCATCGACGGGCCGCTGCTGTCGATCTTCGGCCCGGTGGCCGGCATGCCCGCTGCCGCCAGCCCCGGGCCGATGCCCGGACCCGGCTTCGGTCCCGGCGAGGGGCCGGTGGCCGAGATACCCGAGCCCGGCCGTGCCGCGATGTGGCTGGCCGGCCTGGCGGTGCTCGCATTCCTGGCGCGCCGCCGTGCAGGGAGCGCCCGCCAGTGAGCGTGCGGCGTTGACTGCCGGTTTGCAATGGCTCCTCATTCCGCACATTGCGGACATGGTATGGTCCGCGGGTTTGTCGTCGAACAACCCGCATCTGTAGAGTTGGCCAATTCAATGAGAGCCGACCAGGAGGAACAGGGCCTTTCTGGACCCTCCCATGAGCAAGACCTACGCAGAAGTCATCCAGCAGATTGAAACCCTCAAGGGCGAGGCCGAGCGCCTGAAGCGCGAAGAGATCGAAGGCGTCATCGCGCGCATCAAGGACGCCATCACCGTCTACGGCCTGACCCCCGGCGATCTCGGCTTCGGCGGCCGTGCTGCCACCGGCCGCAAGAGCACGTCCGCGTCGCCGCGAAAGGGTCGTTCGCCCAAGGCAAGCCGTGGCGCCAAGTTCCGCGACGCCGCTGGCAATGTCTGGGGCGGACGCGGCCCGCGTCCCCGCTGGCTGCGAGAAGCGCTGGCCAGCGGCAAGACCTTGCAGGACTTCGCCGTCTGAACAACGCACGGACGGCCGCGCCGCCCATCCCCGGCGGGGGCCGTCCGGTGCGGCGTCGTCACGTCCTGGTCTCGGCGCTGGCCCTGCTGGGTCCGGTCGGCAGCACCCGGGCGGCCTCACTGTCGCCGGCACCGCTTGTCATCCGCCAGCGCATCCTGGCCAATGGTCTGCAGGTCGTGGCACTGCCCGATGCGGGTGACGCCACCGTGGCAGTGCAGGTCTGGTATCGCGTGGGCGGCAAGGACGATCCGCCCGGTCGATCCGGCTTCGCCCATCTCTTCGAGCACATGATGTTCAAGAGCACGCGCCACATGCGTGCCGAGATGTTCGATCGTCTGACCGAGGACGTGGGTGGAGAGAACAACGCCTACACCTCCGAAGACGTCACCGTCTACCAGGCCCAGGTCCCATCCCATCATCTCGAGCGACTGCTGTGGGCCGAGGCCGAGCGCATGGCCTTCCTCAACGTCGACCAGCTCAACTTCGACAGCGAGCGCTCGGTGGTGCAGGAAGAGTTTCGCCAGGGGGTGCTGGCCGATCCGTACGGACGGCTGTTCAACGCGTTGCCGCGCATCGGTTTCGAGCGCCATCCCTACCGCAACCCGGTGATCGGCAGCATCGAGGACCTGGCCGCCGCCACCCTGGCCGACGTGCGCAGCTTCCACGCCACCTACTACCGGCCCGACAACGCCGTGCTGGTGGTGGCCGGCGGCTTCGATCCGGCACAGTTCGACGCCTGGGTCGACCGCTACTTCGGCCCGCTGGAACGCCCGGCTGTTCCCGTTCCGCGCGTGACGGTGCGCGAACCGCCGCGCCGCCGGGACGTGCGCGTGGCCTTGCGCGCGCCCAACGTGCCGCTGCCCGCGCTGGCGGTGCTGTGGAAGGGCCCGCCCGCTTCGCACGCCGATGCGCCCGCCTTGCGGGTGGCCTCGGCGCTGCTGTCCGGCGGCGAATCGTCGCGGCTGAACGAGTCGCTGGTCTATCGCGCCCGGCAGGCGCAGCAGGCCGGATTCGAAGCCGCCCTGAACGTCGATGCGGGTTTGCTCGTGGCCTACGCGATCGCCGCAGCGGGCGCATCGCTGCCCCGCCTGGAGCGGCTGCTGCTGGGCGAGATCGAACGGCTGGCGCGCAGCCCCATCCGCGCCGACGAACTCGACAAGGTTCGCACGAAGCTGCTGACCGCAGCCCTGGAACGCCGACAGAAGCCCGAGGGCCGGGCTGCTGCTGCCGGCCAGGCCATCATCGACCACGGCGATGCGGCACGTGCCGATCTGGAGCTGCCTGCGCTGCAGGCGGTCACCGGCGCCGACGTGCAGCGTGCGCTGCGCCGCCACGTGCTGGACCGGCGCAAGGCGGTCGTCACCTACGTGGCCGGCGACGCGGCCGGTCCGCGATGAAGCGGCGCATGCTGGTGGCGACGGCGGCGCGGCTGGCGGCCGCCTGGACCGCGATGCCGGCGCTTGCTGCGACGCCGGGCGTGGACGCCCCCCCTGAACCCGGGCTGCCGCGGCCCATCGTCGTGCCGCCGGTGCACGAGGCGCGGCTGCCTTCCGGCATGCAACTGCTGGCGGTGCGTCGCCAGGGTGTCCCGCTGGTCACTGCAACGCTGTTGGTGCGCGCCGGCCGCGAGGCCGATCCCCACGACCGGGCCGGCCTGGCCGCACTGACCGCCAGCCTGCTGAGCAAAGGCGCGCAGCGCGGCGGCAGGGCCGTCGGTGCCGCCGAACTGGCGCGCCAGGCCGAAGCTCTGGGCAGCGTGCTCGACATCAGCACCGGATGGCGCGCGTCCAGCGTGTCGATGACGGTCACCACGCCCAAGCTGCCGCAGGCCTTGTCGCTGATGGCCGACGTCGTGCGGCGCCCCACGCTGTCGTCCGACGAACTCGAGCGCGCCCGCACGCAACTCGTCGACGCCCTTCGTGTGAGCCTGTCCAGCCCCGGCGACGTGGCGACCCTGGTGGCGCGCCGCGCCTACTGGGGCGGCAGCGTCCATGGCGGCTCGCCGACACCGGCCTCGGTGCAGCGCATCGGCGCGGCCGAACTGCGCCGCTTCCACGCCTCCTGGTACCGGCCCGATCGCGCGGTGCTGGTGCTGGCGGGCGACATCGACGCCGAGCGCGCCGAGTTCCTGGCGCGCGAGCGCTTCGGTGCCTGGCCCGCCAACCGCATGGCGGTGCCGGTGCTGAGGATCGATCCGGCCAGCCCGCTGGCCGCGCCGCTGGTCATCGTCGAGATGCCGGGCAGCGGTCAGAGCAGCGTGGTCATCGCCGCGCCCTTCGTGGCCTTGTCGTCGCCCGAGCGCCGCGTGGCGGAGGTGGCCAACACGCTGCTGGGCGGCGGCTATTCGGCACGCCTGAACCAGGCCGTGCGCATCCGCCGCGGCCTGAGCTACGGCGCATCCAGCGCCGGTGAATTGCAGGACGTGGGCGGGCTGGTCACTGCCAGCACCCAGACCAACCACCCCAATGCGGCGCTCGTCGCGACGCTGATGCGCGAAGAGATGCTGCTCATCGGCGACCAACCCACGTCTGCCGAGGAGCTCGATGCGCGCAAGGCCACCCTGGTGGGCAGCTTCGCGCGCCAGATGGAGACCACCGCCGGGCTGGCCGGACTGGTGGCCGGCCAGTGGTTCCAGGGCCTGCCGCTGGCCGAGCTGTCGCGCTACACCGAACAGGTGCTGGCCGTGACGCCGGACCAGGTGCGCGACTTTGCCCGCCGCACCTGGACTGCGGCCTCGCTGCGCACGGTGATCGCCACCGACGTCCAGGCCGCCGGCCCCTCGCTGGCTTCCCTGGCCTCTTCGGCGGCTGGAGTGCTGCGCATCCCGCACGCCGCGCTCGACCTGGAAGCCGTGTCGCTCGTCGCCGGGCCGCGCTGAGCGCCGCATCACCTCCGGTCCGGTGAGGCCGGCCGCGCGATCGATGCGATGATCGACGGTTTTATCTCGACGAGGTGCGCAGTCCGTGGGTCATCGCAGGGCACTCATCACCGGCACGCTGTTCGCGCTGGCAGCGGGCCTGTTGTGGGGCCTGGTGTTCGTGGCGCCGCAACTGTTGCCACAGTACCCCGCGGTGCTGCAGAGTGTCGGCCGCTACCTGGCGTTCGGGCTGATCGCGCTGCCGCTGGCGTGGCTGGACCGCGCGCGCATCGCGCAGCTCTCCCGTGCCGACTGGATCGAAGCCGCCAAGCTGTCGATGGTGGGCAACCTCGTCTACTACAGCTTCCTGGCCGCGGCCATCCAGCGTGCCGGCGGGCCGCTGCCCACGATGATCATCGGCACGCTGCCGGTGGTCATCGCGATCGCCTCGAACCTGCGCGATGCGAAGCGCGACGGCCGCCTGCCGTGGCTCAAGCTGCTGCCCTCGCTGGCCCTCATCGCGCTGGGCATCGCCGCCGTCAACCACGCCGAGCTGCAGGCCTTGCAGCGCGACCCCGCCGGCTCGCTGGCCGACTACGCCCTGGGTGCGCTGCTGGCCGTGGGTGCAGTGGTCTGCTGGACCTGGTACCCGCTGCGCAACGCCGACTGGATGCGCGCCCACCCCGACCGTTCCGCCAGCACCTGGGCCACCGCCCAGGGCATCGCCACGCTGCCGCTGGCGGCCATCGGCTTCGCGCTGTTCTGGGGCTGGGTGGAGCTCAGCGGCCAGGACTTCGAGATGCCCCTGGGGCCGGACCCCTGGCGGTTCCTGGCCCTCATGTTCGCCATCGGCCTGTTTGCTTCCTGGCTGGGCACCTTGTGCTGGAACGAAGCCAGCCAGCGCCTGCCGACCACGCTGGTCGGGCCGCTGATCGTGTTCGAGACCTTGGCAGCTCTGGCTTACGCGTTCATGCTGCGTGGCCGCGCGCCGGAGGCCTGGACCCTCGTCGGCATCGTGCTGCTGGTGGCCGGCGTGCTGTGGGCGCTGCGCCTGAAGCCCGAGAAGGATGCGCGCCTGGCCGGCGGCAGGTCCTGAGGCATCGTAGCCGCCGGTCCGTCACAGGCGCTGGCAGAACTCCACCAGGTGCTTGCGCAGCCATCGATGGCCCGCATCGGCGGCGGGCGAGTCATGGCAGATCAGGTAGACCGGGAACTGCGGCACGCGCAGCGGCAGCGGGTGCGACTTCAGCCTGAAGTTGTCGGCGTAGAGCTGCGCCATGCGCCGCGGCAGCGTGCAGACCATGTCGGTGCTCTGCACCATCACCGGCATCGAGATGAAGTGCGGCACGGTGACGGCGATCCGGCGCTGCAGGCCGCGCTTGGACAACGCCAGGTCGATCATCGGCCGCGAGTTCGACGGCGTGCCCAGCACGATGTGGCGCATCGCCAGGTAGGTCTCCAGCGTCAGCCGCTCGCCCAGGCCCGGGTGGTCGCGCCGCGACAGGCACATCAGCGTCTCGGTGAGCACGCACTGATTCGAAAACCGCGCCTCCTGCAAGGGGAAATAGTCGAGCGCCAGGTCGATGGTGCCGTCCCGAAGTTCGGCCTTGATCGCTGCACTGACCTCGGCCCGGATGCGGATGCGCAGGCCCGGCGCCACCTCGGCCAGCCACTGGATGAAGCCGGGCAGGATCACCGACTCGCCGTAGTCTTCCACCGCGATCACGAACTCGCGCTCGGCGTGCGCGAAGTCGAAGCTGTCGTTGCCGCGCAGGCCGCGCTCCAGCGTGGTCAGGGCCTGGCGGATCGGGTCGGCCAGGGTCCTGGCGCGTGCGGTCGGCAGCATGCCGCCGGCCGTGCGCTCGAACAGCGGGTCCTGCAGGCGCTCCCGCAGGCGAGCGAGTGCATTGCTGACCGTGGGTTGCGACAGGTGCAGCTTGCGGGCCGCCTTGGAGATGCTGCGCTCGCCGTAGATGGCATCGAAGATCAGCAGCAGATTGAGGTCCAGGGTGCGCAGGTTCACGACCGACATCGTATTCGGAATCTGAATATTGCCCATTCGAGATCAAAAGTTGCCGAATGGGCGGCCGGCGCCCACACTGAGGCCAGACCCAACTGCAGGAGACAAGCCCCATGGCCGATGACGGCACGGTGCTGGTGGACCAGCCGGATGACGGCGTGGTGCGACTGCGACTGAACCGGCCGCAGGCGCGCAACGCCCTGAACAACGCGATGCGGCTGGAGCTGGCCCGCCTGTTCACCGAACTCGACCGCGACGCCGCGGTGCGTTGCGTCATCGTGACCGGCAGCGACACCTGCTTCGCGGCCGGTGCCGATCTGAAGGAGTTCGCCTCACTGGGCGCTGCCGAAGTGTGGCGGCTGGACGCGCCGCGCCACTGGAAGGCCATCGCCGACTGCGGCAAGCCCATCATCGCCGCCGTGGCCGGCCCGGCGCTGGGCGGCGGCTGCGAACTGGCCCAGCATGCCGACATCATCCTGGCCGGGCGCAGCGCGCGCTTCGGCCAGCCCGAGGTGTCGGTGGGCATCATGCCCGGCGGCGGCGCCACGCAGCGCCTGGTGCGCGCGCTGGGCAAGTACCGCGCGATGAAGCTGCTGATGAGCGGCGAGCCGATCGGCGCCGAAGAGGCGCTGGCCATCGGCCTGGCCAGCGAGGTCGTCGACGACGACGCGCTGCAGGCAAGAGCGGTGGAACTCGCCAGGCTCATCGCCTCGCGGCCGCCGGTCGCCCTGCGCCTGCTCAAGCAGGCGGCACTGGCCGCCGAGGACACCCCGCTGGCCGCCGGACTGATGCTCGAGCGCCGTGCCTTCGAGCTGCTCTTCGACACCGCCGACAAGCGCGAGGGCATGGCCGCCTTTGCCGAACGGCGCCCCCCGCGCTTCCTGGGCTGCTGAAGCAGCAGCCTGGCGGCGCCACCACCTCACACGACCAAGGACCCCATTCCATGCGATCAGAAGTCGCCATCGTCGGCTGCGGCCGAACCCCCTACAGCCGGGCCAAGCCGGGCGAGCCGGTGCGCACCGTCGACGACTACATCGCCTGGGCGGCGGACCTCGCCCTGCAGCAGGCCGGCATGTCGAAGAACGACTTCGACGGCCAGGGCCTGGGCGTGGCGCACGCCGAGGTGGCGCACACGGTGAACTGGTCGGCCGCGGTGGCCGAGAACCTCGGCATCAGCCCGACCGTGCTGCTGCGCGCCGACCAGGGCGGCGCCTCGGCCTCGTCGATGCTGATCCGCGCCGCGGCGATGATCCACGCCGGCGTCGTCGACCGCGTGCTGGTGGTGGGCGCCGACACGCCGCTGAACATGCCTTCGGTGGCGCCGGGCCTGCCCTTGTCGCCCGAGCGCACGCGCGGCGTGTACTGGGACTTCCAGGGGCCCTTCGGCGTGATGGGTGCCAGCGCTCAGTTCGCGCTGGTGCTGCAGCGCTACATGCACGAGCACGGCCTGACGCCGGAGCAGATGGGCAAGGTGGCGGTCAACGCGCGCTACCACGCCTCACTGCACGAAGGCGCCATCTACCGCAAGCCCTTCACGCTGCAGGAGTACCTCGACTCGCGCATGCTGTCCGACCCCATCCGGCTGCTCGACTGCGTGCCCATCGTCAACGGCGGACTGGCCTACATCGTGACCTCGGCGAAGACGGCGCGCACGCTGACCGACCGGCCGGTGTACCTGCGTGGTTTCGGCGAGATCAACAACTTCTATCGCGGCTCGCGCGCGCTGCCCGACGTCACGCACACCGGCTTCACGGTGTCGGCGCCCAAGGCCCTGGCGATGGCCGGCGTGACGCACCAGGACATTGACTTCTTCCAGCCCTATGACGACTACCCCTTCGTGGCCATCATGACCATCGAGGACCACGGCTTCTGCGCCAAGGGGCAGGGCGGGCGCTTCGTCGAGGAACACGACCTGCACTTCGACGGCGACTTCCCGATGTCCACCGACGGCGGCCAGCTGTCGGGCGGCCAGCCCGGTGGCGCCATCGGCGGCTTCATGCCGCTGGTGGAGTCGGTGGCGCAGCTGCGCGGCGAAGGCGGCGCGCGGCAGGTCAAGGGCGCGCGCACCGGCATCTCCTGCGGCTTCGGCGGCATTCCCTATGGCCGCCCTGGCCGCACCTGCATTTCCCTGGTCCTCTCGACGGAGCCTTGAGAAGGAGCGAATGATCATGGACTACACCACTGCCAACAAGCCGCTGCCCACCATCACCGACCTGACGCGACCGTTCTGGACGGCCGCGAAGGCCGGCCGCCTGGTACTGCAGAAGTGCGACCACTGCGGCACGTTCAACTTCCACCCCAAGGCCTGGTGCATCAACTGCGGCAGCCGTGCGCTGACCTGGACCGACGCCCAGCCCACCGGCACGGTGTACTCGTTCACCATCTCGCGCTCGGTGGCCATGAACTACCAGGGCTGGCAGGCCGACCTGCCGGTGCTGATGTGCCTGATCGACCTCGACGACGGCGCGCGCCTGTACGGCCAGCTCGCCGACTGCCGGCCCGAGGACATCCGCATCGGCATGCGCGTGACGGTGTGGTTCGAGTCGATCAGCGACGAAGCCGGCATCCCGAAGTTCCGTCCATTGAAATGAACCACCCCCTACGCGCTGCGCGCGCCATCCCGCGTGCAATCGCGCGATGGCCTTCGGCAGGCGCAGGTCGCCTTCTGGCGTCCTGCGTCCGGCCTCAGCCCGCCTCAAGGGGGCAACGCCAGCGGCCCGGCATAGCCGGTTCCGCGGCGTTTGCTTGGCCTGACCGGTCCCGTGCCTTGCAAGTGACGCTTGGCGTCGCGGAACACTGATATGCAACACGGACCCGACGCCGCCGTGCTGAAGCAGGCCGGCATGATCGACGTGCCCTTCGACTGGCAGGACCCGCTGCGCCTGGATCACCTGCTCACGCCCGAGGAGGTGATGGTGCGCGACAGCGCGCGCAAGTACGCGCAGGAGCGACTGATGCCGCGCATCCTGCTGGCCAACCGCCACGAGACCTTCGACGTCGAGGTCATGCGCGAGATGGCCGGGCTGGGCTTCCTGGGCGCCACCCTCCAGGGCTACGACTGCGCCGGCATCGGCTACGTGGCCTACGGCCTGATCGCGCGCGAGTTCGAGCGTGTCGACACCTCGTTCCGCTCGGCGCTGGGCGTGCAGAGCACCTTGTCGATGATGCCGATCTACCTCTTCGGCAGCGACGAGCAGCGCGAGCGCTACCTGCCGGCCATGGCGCGCGCCGACAAGCTCGGCTGCTTCGGCCTGACCGAGCCCGACCACGGCTCCGACCCCGGCGCGATGAAGAGCCGGGCGCGCCAGGCCGAGGGCGGCTGGCGCCTTTCCGGCAGCAAGACCTGGATCACGCACGCGCCCATCGCCGACCTGATGGTCGTGTGGGCGAAGGACGACGAGGGGCGGGTCGGCGGCTACATCCTCGAGCGCGGCATGAAGGGCCTGAGCACCTCGAAGATCGAAGGCAAGTTCTCGGTGCGCGCGTCGCCCACCGGCGAGATCCACATGGACGACGTCTTCGTGCCCGCCTCGCAGAAGCTGCCCGGCGCGCGCGGCCTGGCCGCGCCCTTCGCCTGCCTGAACAACGCGCGCTTCGGCATCTGCTGGGGCGCGATGGGCGCGGCCGAGTTCTGCTGGCACGCAGCGCGCCAGTACACGATGGACCGCCAGCAGTTTGGCCGCCCGCTGGCCGCCAACCAGCTGGTGCAGAAGAAGCTGGCCGACATGCAGACCGAGATCACGCTGGGGCTGCTGGCCTGTCTGCACCTGAGCCGCCTGCGCGATGCCGGCCAGGCCAGCCCGGAGATGATCTCGCTGCTCAAGCGCAACTGCGCTGGCAAGGCGCTGGACATCGCGCGCGCCGCCCGCGACATGCACGGCGGCAACGGCATCGCCGACACCTACCATGTCATCCGCCACCTGATGAACCTCGAGACCGTCAATACGCTCGAAGGCACGCACGACATCCACGCGCTCGTTCTGGGCCGCGCGATGACCGGCATCTCCGCGTTCAACTGACTCTGCTGCACATGACCCGCGCCGACGCCATTCATGGCCTGATCCATCCGCGTTCCATCGCCATCGTGGGCGCTTCGGCCGAGCTGTCGAAGATCAACGGCCGGCCGCTGAAGTTCCTGCTCGAGAAGGGCTATGCGGGCCGCATCCTGCCGGTGAATCCGAAGTACCCGCAGATCGCCGGCCTGCCGTGTTCGCCCGACATCGCCAGCCTGCCCGAGGCGGCCGACCTCGCCATCGTGGCCGTGCCGGCGCGCGAGGTGCTGGCCAGCATCGACGCGCTGGGCCGGCGCGGCGTGCGGGCGGCCGTGGTGTTCAGCTCCGGCTTCGGCGAGACCGGGCCCGAAGGCCTGCAGCTCGAACAAGCCGTCGTCGACTGCGCGCGCCGCCACGGCATGGTGCTGTGCGGACCGAACTGCCTGGGCTTCGTCAACGCCTTCGACAAGGTCTACGCCACCTTCAGCCAGTATGCCGACGGCGAGACCGGCCCCGGGCCGATCGCCTTCGTCACCCAGTCGGGCGCCTTCGGCACCGCCATCGCCGCTCTGGCGCGCCAGCGCGGGCTGGGCCTGGGCTACTTCATCAACACCGGCAACCAGGCCGACCTGGACTTCAGCGAGCTGATGGACAGCGTGATCGACGACCCGCGCATCCGCGTCGCGGCGGGTTACCTCGAGGGCCTGGAAGACGGCGCGGCGCTGATCCGCCTGGCGCAGCGCTGCCAGGCGCTGGGCAAGCCCCTGGTGCTGACCAAGGTCGGCCGCATGGCCTCGGGACAGCGCGCGGCGGCCTCGCACACCGGCGCGCTGGCGGTGGCCGACACCGTGTTCGACGCTGTGATACGCCAGTACGGCGTGCTGCGTGCGCGCAACGAAGAGCAGATGCTCGACATGCTGCAGGCGCTGGCCCAGCCGCGGCCGGCGCGCGGCAACGGCCTGGGCATCGCGACGCAATCGGGCGGCGCCGGCGTGATGATGGCCGACCGCGCCGAGGAGGTCGGCCTGAGCATGCCCGAGCTCGGCGAGGCCACGCGCGCGCGGTTGGCCGAGGTGATGCCGGCCTTCGGCTCGGCGGGCAACCCGGTCGACGTGACGGGTCAGTTCGTGGCGCGTCCCGAGCTGCTGACCGAATCGGTGGTGGCCCTGCTGGGCGACCCCGCGGTGCACATCGGCATCGTCTGGCTGCAGCTGATGACGGCGCATGTCGACACGCTGGTGCGCATCTTCTGCGAGATCCGCGACCGCAGCGACAAGCCCTTCTTCGTGTGCTGGGTCGCCGCGCCCGCCGAGGCCCTGCGCCGGCTGAACGCCGAGGGCATCGTGGTCTTCAGTGCCGGCGAGCGGGCGGTCGAAGCCGCTGCGGCGCTGGCGCGCCATGGCCAGTTCCGGCGGCGTCTGCCCTTGGCGGTGGACGCCGCGGTGCTGGCTGGCGTGCCGCGCGATCTGCACGACGGCGTGCAGCCCTCCGTGCAGGCCACCGCCTGGTTGAGCGCGGCGGGCGTGCCCATGGCCCCTGTGGCGCTGGCGCGTGACGAAGACGATGCCGTGGCACTGTGGCGTGCCATCGGCAGCGCCGTGGCGCTGAAGATCGAGTCGCCCGACATCACGCACAAGACCGAGGTCGGCGGCGTGGTGCTGAAGCTGAACGACGAGGCCGGCGTGCGCGCCGCCCACCGCGACCTGCTGGCGCGGGCCAGTCTGGCGGCGCCTGCTGCGCGACTGGACGGCGTGCTGGTGCAGCGCATGAGCGCCGGCCACCTGGAACTGGTGGTCGGCGCGCAGCGCGACCCGGTGTTCGGCATGGTCGTGATGGTCGGGCTGGGGGGCGTGCTGGTCGAGGTGTTGAAGGACGTGTCCTTCCGCCATGCGCCCTTCGATACCGACGAGGCGCTGGCCATGCTGGCAGAGTTGCGCATGGGCGCGGTGCTCGACGGCGTGCGCGGCCAGCCCGGCGTCGACCGCGCCCAGCTGGCCGGCCTGCTGTCGCGGCTGTCGCACTGGGTCGCCGCGATGCAGCCCTGGCTGGCCGAACTCGACCTGAACCCGGTCCTTGTCGGCGCCAGCGGGCCGCAGGGCGTTGATTGCGTGATGGTTTTCAGACAACAGGGCGAAGACCCTCGGTTTCCCTCCCGGCCGGCTCTGCCGGCCTCATCCTTGCCTACCCGACAGGAGACAGATCGATGACACAGCTACGACGGCACTTGCTTTCCCGGCTACTCGCAGGCGCGGCGCTTTCCGCGACGGCGCTCGCCACCGCCCCCGCCTGGGCACAGGGCGCCTGGCCGAACCGCACGATCACGATGATCGCCCCCTACAGCGCCGGCGGCGACGCCGACCTGGCCGCACGCAACTTCGCGAGCGCGGCGCAGAAGGTGCTGGGCCAGACGGTGGTGGTGGTCAACAGGGTCGGTGCCAGCGGCGTCATCGGCTCGGCGGCGGCGATCGGCGCCGCACCGGACGGCTACACGCTCCTGCTGGGACGCACCGGCTCGCAGTCCATCCTGCCGGCCATCCAGCCGACCACGACCAAGTACAAGTGGGACGACTACACCTTCATCGGCATGCTGGAGCTCAATCCCTACGGCTGCATGGTCAATGCCAAGTCGGCCTACAAGACCTTCGATGATCTGGTGAAGGCCATCAAGACCAACGGCAAGAAGCTCAACTTCGGCACCGCGGGATCGATGACCACCAACGACATGGGGCCGCGCCAGCTCTTCAGTCTGCTCAAGCTGAGCCCGGACCAGACGCCGACGCAGATCCCCTACAAGGGCACCGGCGACGCCACCCTGTCGCTGCTGGCCGGCGAGACCGAATTCGCCTGCGGCAGCATGGGGCCCTCGCTGAGCCACATGAAGGCCGGTACGCTGCGCGCGCTGATCGTCACCACGCCCGAGCGCATCAGCGCCGCCCCCGACGTGCCCACGGCGCGCGAGCTGGGCTACCCCGAGATGGAGAAGATCGTCGGCTGGAGCGCGGTCCTCGGCCCGCCGGGACTGCCCAAGGACGTGCGCGACCGCCTGGTGGCCGTGATGAAGACGATCTCCACCGACCCGGCCTGGCTGGCCGGCACGGCGGCCACCGGCTCGGTGCCCTTCGTGAAGTCGCCGGAAGAGACGCGTGAATTCGCCAAGGCACAGTTCGACCTGTACCGCGCCCTGGGTGAACAGATGGGCATCATCGACGCCCAGAAGTAGGCCGGCCTGCGGGATGCGGGGCGGTCTTCGTGACCGCTCCCGCGACGAGGCACTTCATCCCTGCAAGATGGTCCATGCGGCGCTGGCCAGCCCCAGGCTCGCCACGACGATCAGCAGGTTCAGCACGAAGCGCCGGTAGCGGTTGGGGTTGGCGTTGCCGAAGGCGCGGCGGCCGCTGCGAATGCCCAGGAACATGGTGGGCGCCAGCACCAGCACCCAGCGCAGCGTGTCGGCGCCCAGCAGCGTGGTGGCGGTACGGTCGGCCTGCGACAGCAGGGCAGCGCACAGCAACGCGTACACGCTGACGAACAGCAGGTAGGTGATCATCGTGGCGCGCAGCGTTGCGGGTGCGGGCCGTGTGGCGGCCATCAGCATCGCGGCGGCGACCCCGCCGCTGGCCGCCAGGCCGTTGAGCAGGCCCGAAGCCACTCCCGCGGTCCCGCGCAACAGCGCGGTGGGCGCGAAGCTGTGCCCGTCGGCCAGGCGCATGGCCAGCGCGGCAGTCAGCAGCCCGCCACCCACCAGCAGGCGCACCTGCAGCGCCGGCAGCCAGGCCAGTGCCGCCAGGCCAATGGGCACGCACAGCGCATTGCCGATGATGAGTGAGCGCAGCCAGCGGCGGTCGACGTCGGCGGCCACGCTGCGCACCATGCCGATGCTGGCGATGGCTTCCAGGATCATGGCTGCAGCCACCACCGGCCCGACCGGCACGAAAGGCGAGAGCCCGCCCACGACGAGGGCGGCGAAACCGAAGCCGGCGAACCCGCGAACCATGCCGGCACCGAAGCCGATCAGCAGTGCCAGGGCCAGCAACGGCCATGGGAGCGGCCAGGCCCAGGCCAGCAGCTCCGGGCTCATCGTGGCCGCAGGTCGCGATGCGACCGCGTCTGCCCGGCTCGACGCGTCAAGCCGCCGTGTCCAGCAGCTTCAGGCGCTGCACCTTGCCCGAGGGCCCGCGCGGCAGCTCGGTCATGAAACGGAAGGTTCGGGGTGTCTTGTAGCGCCCGAGGTGGGTCTCGCAGAAGGCGCGAAGGTCGGCTTCGTCAGGTGCTGCGCCATCGCGCAGCACCACGCATGCCAGGATCTCCTGGCCGTAGTGCTTGTCCGGCACGCCCACCACGGCGGCTTCCAGCACCGCGGGGTGCTTCAGCAGGGCTTCGTCGATCTCGCGCGGCGCGATGTTCTCGCCGCCCTTGATGATCAGCTCCTTGATGCGGCCGGTGACGAAGAAGAAGCCGTCGGCATCCCGGTGGCCCAGGTCACCGGTGCGCAGCCAGCCGTCGGCGGTGAAACTCGCCGCGGTGGCCTCGGGGTTCTTGTAGTAGCCCGCCATCACGTTGGGCCCGCGGATGGCGATCTCGCCGGTGCCGCCGTCGGGCACCGGCTGCAAGGCAGCGTCGATCACGCGCGCCTGGCAGCCGCTGGCGCGACCCACCGAGCCCAGCTTGCGCCGCGAGGCCTCGAGCGGATTGCTGAACGACGGTGCCACGGTCTCGGTCAGTCCCATGGTCTCGATGATGCCCAGACCGAACTTCTGCTCGAAGGCACGCAGGTGCTCCGGCGGCAGCGCGGCCGAGGCGCTGCGGCAGAAGCGCAGCGCCGCCAGCACGGGCTGCAGCGAGGCGGCCGGCGGATCTCCTTCGAGCAGGTAGGAGATCATCGTGGGCACGACGTTGATCCAGGTGCAGCGCGCCTGTGCCGCCTGCGCCCAGAAGCGTGCTGCGGAGAAGCGCGGTGCCATCGCCAGGCTGCCGCCGCTGGCCAGCGGCGCGAGCATGGTCACCGCGAAGGCGTTGATGTGGTAGAGCGGCAGCACGGCCAGCACGCGGTCGTCGGCACCCAGCGCGTGCTCGGCCGCGATGGCCTGTGCGTTGGCCGTCAGGTTGGACTGCGTCAGCATGACGCCCTTGGGAACGCCTGTCGTGCCCGAGGTGTACATCAGCAGTGCCACGGCTTCGGGTGCGATGTCGGCGGCGGGTGTGCCCGTGCCAGGGTCCTCGAAGTCGGGCAGCTCGCGCGCCTGCTCGGCGACCTCCACCACCCGCACCGGCCGCGCCACGCGGGCCAGCTGCTCGCGCACGCGCGGCGCCCACTCGGGCGTGGCGAACACGAGGTGGCAGTCGCTGTGCTCGAGCACGTAGCGCATCTGATCGGGCTGCGACAACAGGTTCACCGGGTTGACGCACCAGCCGCCGTGCATGGCGCCCAGCAGCAGGCGCAAGGTCATCAGCCCGTTGGGCATCACCAGCGACACCGTGCCGCCGGCCGGGACGCCGTGGGCATGCAGCAGGCGGCCGACGTCGCGGCAGCTGTCGGCCAGTTGTGCGTAGGTCAGCGCGTCGTCGCTGTCGGTGGCCAGCGCATAGGGGGCCTGCGGCCGCGCCGCGGCGGCGGCCTGCACCAGGGCGTGCACCGTGCGGGGCGGAAGGCCGGCAGCGCCCATGCTCAGGTCCGCCCGTACTTGTCGAAGTAGGCGCCGAAGATCTGCTGCTCGGTGGGCACGCGCTCGGGGATGGCCCGCGAGATGCGCGTGATGTTCAGGTAGTGGCGGTAGTTCATGTTCTCCGAGAAGTTGTTGCCGCCCCAGGTGCCGCAGCCCATCGACAACGAGAACGGCAACCCGTTGTCGAAGCTGCCGCCGGTGGCGATGCTGTGCGCCTGGTTGACGATCACACGAGACACCGGCAGGCGCAGGCCCAGCGCCATCGCGCGCTCGCCCAGCCCCGTGTGCAGGCCCACCGAATGTCCCGCGCCCTGGTAGGCGTAGATGCTTTCGACGATCTGCATCGCGTGCTCGAAGTCACGGGCCGTGTAGAGCGCCAGCACGGGGCTGAGCTTCTCGCCGGAGAAGGGGTGGTCGGAGCCGAAGCCGTCTTCCTCGACGAGCAGCAGACGCGGCCGCGCCGACGCGACATCGCCCAGTCCGGCGCGCTGCGCGATGACTTCGGCCGACTGTCCCGTGGCGGCCGCCGAGAGCTTGCCGTCCGGCCACATCAGGGCCTGCAACCTGGACTTCTGTGCAGCGTCGAGCAGCACCGCACCGCGCGCCTGCAGCGCACGCAGCAGCGCATCGCGTGCCGGCGCCAGCAGCACCAGGCTGTTCTCCGACGAGCAGCTCGTGGCGTTGTCGAAGGTCTTGGAACGCATCACGCGGTCGGCCGCGGCGTCGATGTCGGCCGTCTCGTCGACGATGCCGGCCACGTTGCCGGCGCCCACGCCGAAGGCCGGCGTGCCGCAGGTGTAGGCGGCCTTGACGTTGGCCTGCGATCCGGTGGCCACCACCAGGTCGCAGGCCTGCATCAGCGCCGCGGTACTGGCCTTGGTGACGGGCGAGGGCAGCACCTGCACCAGGTCGTGCGGTGCGCCGATGCGATCGAACTGCGCGTGGATGAAACCCACCAGCCGCGCCGCCGTGGTCCAGCCCTTGGGCGACGGCGCCACGACCACGGCGTTGCGGCCCTTCAGCGCGTTGATGATCTTGTTGGCCGGGGTGGCCCCCGGGTTGGTGGACGGCGTGACCGCGCACACCACGCCCACCGCGCGCGCGATCTCGATGATGCCGCTGGCCGCGTCTTCGCCGATCACGCCCACCGAGCGCGCACCCTGCAGGTCGCGCAGCAGCCCCAGCGTCTTGCGGTGGTTCTTGCGGATCTTGTCGTCGACGTTGCCGATGCCGGTGTCGGCCACCGCCAGCTCGGCCAGTTCGCGGTTGCGCGCCGGCTCCAGGATGGCCCAGCCGGCGGCGGCCACCAGTTCGTCGACGCGTGCCTGGTCGTAGGCCTCGGCCACGCGCTGCGCCGCACGTGCGCGCTCGACCAGCGCCTTCACCTCGTTCTCGGGCGCGCCCATCACTCGACCTTGATGCCGGCGTCCTTCACCAGCTTCGTCCACTTGGCAACCTCGGCCTCGACCGTGCGGCCCAGCGTCTCGGGCGTGCCGCCCACGGCTTCGGCACCCTGTGCCAGCAGCCGTTCCTTGATCTCGGGCTCGGCCAGCACCTGGTTCATGACGCTGTTGAGCTTGGCGATCACCGGCCTGGGGGTGTTGGCCGGCACGAACATCGCGAACCAGGAGTCGACCTCGAAATCGGCCACGCCGGCTTCCTGCATGGTCGGCACTTCGGGGAAGCCGGCGCTGCGCTTGACGGTGGAGACGGCCAGTGCCTTGAGCTTGCCGGTCTTGACGAACTGCGCCGCGGCGGGGATGGACACCCACAGCAGGGGCACCTGGCCACCCAGCACGTCGCTGACGGCCGGGCCGCCGCCACGGTAGGGGATGTGGGTCAGCTTGATGCCGGCGCGCAGGTTCAGCAGTTCACCGGCAAGGTGCGAGGGCGAGCCGTTGCCCACCGAGGCGAAGCTCAGGGTGCCCGGGGGCTTGCCCTTGGCCTGAGAAATGACGTCGGCCACGCTGCTGAAAGGCGCCGTCGGGTTGGCCACCAGGATCTGCGGCAGCGAGGCGACCTGGATCACCGGCGCGAAGTCCTTCACCGTGTCGAAGGGCAGCCTGGCGAAGACCGCCGGGTTGATGGTGTGCGAGCTCAGCGTGAACAGCACCGTGTAGCCGTCGGCCGGCGACTTGGCCACCTGTTCGGTGCCCAGCGAGCCGCCGGCGCCGCCCTTGTTCTCGATCACCACCTGCTGGCCGATGAGCGTGGCGAAGCGCTGCTGCACGATGCGGGCGATGACGTCGGTGCCGCCGCCCGGCGGGTAGGGCACGACGAACTTGATCGGCTTGTCGGGGAAGTTGCCGGCCTGGGCGAGTGCCGCCGTGGGTGCGAAGGCGGTGGACACCAGGGCCAGGGCCAGGGCGGTGCGGCGGTTCAACAGGGTCATGCGGCTCTCCTTCGAGGGCTGGTGGGGTGGGACAGGGCGGGTTGCGCCGGGTGGGTGGATTCGGGTCGGGCGGTGGCCGGGCGGAAGCCCAGCGACCGGCTGGCGTCGTGCGCGCAGTCCAGCATGCGGGCCGCCCATTCGCGGGACTGCGTGCGCGTGAAACGGATCGACGGCACGCTCATGCCGACGGCGGCCACCGGCTCGCCCCGTGCGTCGAAGATCGGGGCACCGAGTCCGCAGACGCCCAGCCGCCACTCCTGGCGGTTCTCGGCCACGCCGCGAAGGCGTGTCAGGCGCAGTTCCTCGGCCAGGGCGCTCATGTCGGTCAGAGTGTGCGGGGTGTGGCCAGTCAGCGGCCCCAGGCGGGCCTGCAGGGCTTGTTCGTCCAGGCACAAGGCGGCCAGCAGCGCTTTGCCCGAGGCCGCGCAGTGTGCCGGCGCCCGGCCGCCGATGCGCGAGTAGGCGGCCACCGGCAGGGGGCTGTCGAACTTGTCGAGGTACACGATCTCGGCACCGTCCAGCACGGCCAGGTGGATGGTCTCGCCGGTGGCCCGGGCGAGCCCTGCCAGCACCGGGTGCAGTCGCGATGTGAGGTCGATCGATGCCTCGACCTGCATGCCCAGCTCGAACAGCCGCAGGCTGCAGCGGTAGGCGCTGCGCTCGTCCTGCACGGCCCAACCGCAGGCGACGAGGGTCTGCAGCGTGCGGTGGGCGTTGCTGCGCGCCAGGCCCAGCGCGCGCGCGACCTCGCTCACGCCGCAAGGGCGCTGCTGGCGGGCGAGCCAGTCGATGACCGACAGGCCCTTGGCGAGGGTGGAGTCCACAGACGGTGTCGTTGTTCTGAATAATGGAACTGCGTTGCAGGATCCAGAACAAGACTAGGCTGCGGGCCCGGCTGCGTCAAGCGGGTGTGCCCGGATGCGCCCGGGTCTGCTCCGGGTATCGGCTGGCCGGAGCGCCGGGTCGCTCAGTCGACGGCAGGGCTGGCAGAACGCAGCCAGGTGTACGACAGCCCGAGGCCGGCCGACGCGCCGGTGGTGCGGCGGACCAGCGGGCTGTCGCGGTTGGCCGCACCCGCCACGCTGTCCACGCGCAGGAAGCCGAACGCGGTGAGGTCGCGCGTGAGGTCGGTCGACAGGAAGGCCGAGGCGCGCCAGGCCACGAGGCCGGACTTCGCCTCGTAGGCGCCCCGCGTGGCCGTGGCCTGCGCTGGCGACACCGTGTAGAACGTGTCGGCCAGGCGACGGTCGGCGATCAGGGCGCCCAGGCCGACGCTGTAGCGCCAGCCGGCCGCCGTGCGGCGGTCGAACGACAGCCGAGGTTCGAAGCTCATGCCGCGGTGTTCTGCGCTGTCGCTGAGGTCGAAGACGCCGCGCAAGGGCACGTCCAGCCGCCACCGGCCGCTGGCCGGCGTGCCGCCCAGGTTCACCTTCAGCCGCGGGCCGAACTCGACCAGGGTGCCCAGGCTGGGCATGCCGCGGCGCGCCTCGATGCGGCTGCTGCTGGACCCGAAGGAGCCGGCCACGCCGATGTCGAGTTCGTAGCGCGGTGTCTTCAGCGCCCGCAGCCCGGCGGTCTCGCTGTCGGCGCGCAGGTAGCGGCCGCGGTAGATGACGTAGGGCAGGGCCAAGGCGCGCTGCACCTGCTGGTCGGCCCCGGGGTAGGCCTGCTGGGAGACGCCGAAGGCCACGCCACCCACTTCCCACAGGGGCTGCGGCGTCCTGCCCTGCGCGAGCAGGGCGCCAGGCAGGGTGAGCAGCGCGAGCAGGGTCGGCAGGGTCGGCGGGCGCCTGCTGCCCGGTACGGTGACGGTGTGGGAAGACGAGGGCATCGGGACTCCAGAGGTCGGTGCGGGATCATCGGCGATGCCGTCGAGGGCTGTGCGGGTCCGGGCCCTGCGGCCTCTCATCGGGCGGGGCTGTGCGGCCATCAGCCCAGCGTGGCGCGGTCCGGCAGTTCGTTGGGGTTGGGCTGCCCGGGGGCCAGCGGGAAGTGATGGCAGAGCATCTCGTCGACCCGATCGACGGCCAGCGCCAGGCCTTGTTCGAACTGTCCGGCGCGGAAGGCCTCGCGCATGCCGGCCAGCACGCTGTCCCAGTGCGCCTGCGGCACATGGCGCGCCAGGCCGCGGTCGGCCACGATCTCGATGGCGTGGTCGGCCAGCAGCAGGTAGATGAGCACGCCGTTGTTGTGTTCGGTGTCCCACACCCGGAGCTTGCCGAACATCGTCACCGCGCGCGCACGCGCCGGCAGCCCCTTCCACAGATAGGACAGCGGCAGGCCCGCTTCGACCAGCAGACGGATTTCGCCGCTGTGACGCTTCTCGCTGGACTGCACGCGGGCTTCCAGACGCGACAGGGCGGCGTCGTCCAGCGCGCGCCGGGTGTCGCCGTCGTCCATCCAGCGGTGCTTCAGAAAACGCGCCCACTTGTTCATTGCCGTGCCTCGACGTCCATCACCAGTCACCCGAGGCGCCGCCGCCGCCGAAGTCGCCGCCACCGCCCGACGAGAAGCCGCCACCGCCGCCACCGCCGCCCCAGCTGCCGCCGCCCGACCAGCCGCCGATGCCCGAGCCGCCCCGCCCGCGACCGACGGCGTTGAACAGCGTGCCCACGCCCACCAGTCCGACGACGATCAGCGCCACCACCGTGGCGCCGCCGGCCAGCAGCAGGCTCGCGGTGAGCCACCAGGTGACGCCGCCGGCGCCCAGGGACGTGAGCAGGGTGCCCAGCTTGCGCCCGAAGATCCGGGTGAACATCGAACCGGCAAGCAGCACGCCGAAGAACAGGAACGGTCCCAGGTCCTCCAGCTGCGCGCCCGGTGCGCTGCGGCCTTGCGCCTCCGGCAGGGGCAGCCCCTCGCCGCGGATGCGGGCGGCAAGCTGGTCGACGGCCAGGTTCAGGCCGCCGGCATAGTCTTCGTTGCGGAAGGCCGGCCGCATGGCGTTGTCGATGACCTGTCGCGCGGCGAGGTCGGGGATGGCGCCTTCCAGGGTCTTGGCGACCTCGATGCGCATGCGCCGGTCGCCCTTGGCCACCAGGATCACCAGGCCGTCGCCCACCTCGCGGCGACCGAGCTTCCAGGTGTCGGCCACGCGCTGCGCATAGGCCGCGATGTCTTCTGGGGCCGTGGTCGGCACCATCAGCACCACGAGTTGGGTGCCGGTGGACTGCTCGAGTGCGGCCAGCTTGTCCGTCAGGGCCTGCTGCTGCGCCGGGCCGAGCGTGGCGGTCTGGTCGATGACCCGGCCGCTCAAGGCCGGCACCGCCTGCACGTCCTGCGCGTGCAGCCAAGGGGCCACCGTCGCCAGCAGCAGTGCCGTCAGCGCGAACCACACGGCGCGCCAGGTCGGCATCACGGCCTCACTTCGAGGCAGCAGGTGCCGGGGCTGCGGGCGCCTTGTCGAAGTTCACCGCCGGCGGGGCCGAGATCGCGGCCTCGTTGCTCACCGTGAAGCCCGGCTTCACGTCGTAGCCGAAGACCATCGCGGTCAGGTTGGTGGGCACGCTGCGCACCTTCACGTTGTACTCCTGCACCGCCTTGATGTAGCGGTTGCGCGCCACGGTGATGCGGTTCTCGGTGCCTTCGAGCTGCACGCGAAGGTCCTGGAAACCCTGGTTGGCCTTCAGGTTGGGGTAGTTCTCGGTCACCATCAGCAGCCGGCTCAGCGCGCCGGAGAGCTCGCCTTGTGCGGACTGGAAGCGCTGGAAGGCCTGGGGGTCGTTGATGAGCTCCGGTGTGGCCTGGATGCTGGTGGCCTTGGCCCTGGCCTCGACCACCCGGGTCAGCGTCTCCTGCTCGAAGTTGGCTTCGCCCTTGACGGTGGCCACGATGTTGGGAATGAGGTCGCTGCGGCGCTGGTACTGGTTGAGCACCTCGCTCCAGCCCGACTTCACTTCCTCGTCCAGGCGCTGGAAATCGTTGTAGCCGCAGCCGCTGAGCGTCACGGCGGCCAGCAGGCCGGCGATCCAGACGGTGATTCTTCGAAAAGCCATGGGGTCCTCCTTCAGTCGCGGCGCATCCTACCCTGCACCTGCAGGTGGGGCGTGACAATGCGCTTTCAATGATCCGGCACGAACCGTGCCGCGCAAGGCGACGGTTTTCATGGACCTGCTGCAACAGGCGCTGCGCGGCGCGCAGTCCCGCATGCCGTCCGCGATGGCCCCGGCGAAGACCGCGCTGGTCATCGGCGGCGGCGGCGCCCTGGGCTCGGCCGTGTTGGCCGAGGCACTGTCGGGCGGGCGTTTCCTGCGTGTGCATGCGTTGATCACCGAAGGCCTGGCTTCGGCCATGCGCGGCTTCGTGCCGCTGCCGGAAGCGGCTCTGTCGCAGGACGAGCCGCTGGGCATAGACACTGCCTTCATCGTCTTCGAGCGCGCCCGCCACAGCCACGGCCGCGACGATGCCTTCCTGCAGCCCGAACCGGAGCGCCTGCTGCCCTTGTCGCGGGCACTTTGCGCGCGCGGCGTGCGGCGCCTGCTCGTGGTGGTGCCTCACGCGCCATCGCTGCTGCCGGGTGCGTTGAAGTCGGGCCTGGCGTCGCTGGACGAAGGTGCCGTGGCAGCGCTCGGCTTCGAGCACCTGGTCTTCCTGCGCTCGGCACAGCACGCCGCAGCCGCTGCGGGGCGCGGCAGGATCCAGCGGCTGGCCGACCTCTGGTTCTCGCAGTTGCGCTGGATGGTGCCCCAGGACGAGCAGCCGGTGCGCGCCGTTCGTCTGGCAGCCCTGGTGGTGCTGCTGGCGCGGCTGCTTCCACAGTCGCCTGCCGGCACCCGCGTGGTGCCGCCGCAGTTGCTGTCGCGGGCCGCGACCGCGCCGGACGCCGAACCCCTCTTCAAGGACTGGCTGGCCGGTGCCTGGACGCCGGGTCGGGACCCACGGCCGGCGCAACGATAATCAGGTCATGAACCAGCCGCTGCAGAACGACACCTTCCTCCGCGCCTGCCTGCGCCAGCCCACCGAGCACACCCCCGTCTGGCTGATGCGCCAGGCCGGCCGCTACCTGCCCGAATACAAGGCCACACGCGTCAAGGCCGGCAACAGCTTCATGGGCCTGGCCACCAACGTGCAATACGCCACCGAGGTCACGTTGCAGCCGCTGGACCGTTACCCCCTGGACGCCGCCATCCTGTTCAGCGACATCCTCACCGTGCCCGACGCGATGGGCCTGGGCCTGAGCTTCGGTGCCGGCGAGGGCCCGAAGTTCGCTCACCCGGTGCGCGACGAGGCGGCAGTGGCCGCGCTGCAGTCGCCCGACCTCGACAAGCTGCGCTACGTCTTCGACGCCGTGACCAGCATCCGTCAGGCGCTGAACGGCCGCGTGCCCCTGATCGGGTTTTCGGGCAGCCCCTGGACGCTGGCCTGCTACATGGTCGAAGGTGGCGGCTCCGACGATTACCGCCTCGTCAAGACCATGCTGTACGGCCGGCCCGACCTGATGCACCGCATCCTGGCAGTCAACGCCCAGGCCGTCACCGCGTACCTGAATGCGCAGGTCGAGGCCGGCGCGCAGGCGCTGATGGTCTTCGACAGCTGGGGCGGTGTGCTGGCCGACGGCGCCTTCCAGCGCTTCAGTCTCGACTACACCCGGCGCGTGGTGCAGGGCCTGAAGCGCGAGAAGGACGGCCAGCGCATCCCCGTGATCGTCTTCACCAAGGGCGGCGGGCCCTGGCTGCAGGATATCGCCGACTGCGGCGCCGACGTGGTGGGTCTGGACTGGACCGTCAACCTCGAGCGCGCGCGAGCGCAGGTGGGCGGCAAGGTGGCCCTGCAGGGCAACCTCGACCCCAACGTGCTGTTCGCCCCGCCCGACGCCGTGGCGCGCGAAGCCCGCGCCGTGCTCGACGCCTTCGGCCGACCGCAGCGAGCCGACGGGGCTTGGGACGGCCACATCTTCAATCTCGGGCACGGCATCAGCCAGTACACGCCGCCCGAGCACGTGACCGCGCTTGTCGAAGCCGTGCACGCCCACTCCCGCGCCCTCAGACGGCCGATGTGAGCGACCACGCCGCGGCACTGGCCCCCCGGGCGCCGCACTGCGTATTTGTCCCAGTCAAACCGCTTCGGGGCTTGACTTGTCCCCAAAATTGGGGCTGCCTGCCGGGCCTCGGGGCGCTGCCGTCGTTTGCTGCGGCGCATCAGCTAAGTGGTTGATTTACAAGGGCGATCGACGCTGCTGCGAAAACAGGCAAGCCAGACGAGCGCACGTTGAATCAAGCACTTGGAGCGTCTGGGCGCAGATTGCCCACACAGTTATCCACAGAAGCCGGGGACAGCTCGAAAAGCCTTTGCCGATCATGAGCTTACGTCATCTATTTGAAGTCCGACCTAGCTTCCGTGGCCAAGTTCACGGGGGGTGGGCGTGAGGTGTTCTGACGCCGTCGGGTCCTGCAACTCGGGTTTCTTGCCACGGCGCACCGCCACCGTCCGGGGTGGCGCTTGACCGGGGTCCACGCGCTGCCGGTGGCTGTGGACACGCCGCAACACGCGGCCGTCGGCGGGCTGTTGACCTATCTCTGTGACCGGGCGTTGCCGCCAGGCACCCTGGTGACCGTGCCGCTGGGGCGGCGCGAGGTGCCCGGCATCGTGTGGCACCGCGACAGCGCCGTGGCCGTCGATCCTTCGCTGCTGCGGCCGGTCAGCCAGGTGCTGGATGCCTTGCCGCCCTTGTCCCGGTCCTGGTGTGAACTGGTGGACTTCGCGGCGGCCTACTACCAGCGCACGGTGGGTGAACTGGCGCTGGCCGTGCTGCCGCCGGAGTTGCGCAAGGTCGACAACGCCGCGCTCGTGCGGCGCCTGCCGCGATGGACCAAGGCGGCCGCGGTGGAAGGATCCGCACCTGCCGAACCCCCGCTGCCGGGGCTCACTGAAGAACAGGCCGCCGCCCTGGAGGCGCTGCACCAGGCAGGTGCTGCCGCCACGCTGGTGCACGGTGTGACGGGCAGCGGCAAGACCGAGGTCTACCTGCGCGCCGTCGATCGGGCCTTGCAGGCGGGGCGCCAGGCGCTGGTGATGGTGCCCGAGATCAACCTCACGCCTCAGCTCGAGGCGCGCTTCGCCGAGCGCTTTCCCGACCGGGTGCTGGTGGCCCAGCACAGCAGCCTGACCCCCGCGCAGCGCCTGCGTCAGTGGTGGATGGCGCACGCCGGTCACGCCCACATCGTGCTGGGCACGCGGCTGGCGGTATTCGCGTCGATGCCGCGGCTGGGGTTGATCGTCGTCGACGAAGAGCACGACCCGTCGTTCAAGCAGCAGGAGGGCGCCCGTTACTCGGCGCGCGACCTGGCGGTGTGGCGCGGCCGCCAGCTTGGCGTGCCGGTGCTGCTGGGCTCGGCCACGCCGTCGCTGGAAAGCTGGCATCGAGCACTGGAAGGCCGCTATCGCCGCGTGACGCTGGCGCAGCGGGTCGCCGGCGGCGCCATGCCGCGGGTGCGCCTGTTCGACATGGGCTCGCTGCCGAAGTCGCAAGGCGCGCCCACCGTGCTGGCGCCGGTGCTGCTGGGCGCCATCGAAGAGCGCATCGCGCGCGGCGAACAGAGCCTGCTGCTGCTGAACCGCCGCGGTTACGCGCCGGTGCTGCACTGCGGCGCCTGCAGCTGGAAGAGCGGCTGCCCGCATTGCAGCGCCTGGCGCGTCTTCCACAAGGCCGACCGCACGCTGCGCTGCCACCATTGCGGCTTCACCGACCGTGTGCCGCGCGCCTGTCCCGACTGCGGCAATCTCGACATCGCGCCGATGGGCCGCGGCACCGAGAAGCTCGAGGAGCAGCTGGCGGCCTTGCTGCCCGCGGCGCGCGTGATGCGCATCGACGCCGACAGCACACGGCTGCAGGGCGCGCTGGAGTCGCAGCTGGCGGCCGTGCATGCCGGTGAGGTGGACGTGCTGGTGGGCACGCAGATGGTGGCCAAGGGCCACGACTTCCGCCGCATGACGCTGGTGGCTGCGGTGAACCCCGACGCGGCCTTGTTCAGCAGCGACTTCCGCGCGCCCGAGCGCCTGTTCGCGCTGCTGATGCAGTCGGCCGGCCGCGCCGGCCGCGACGCGGCGCAGGCTGCACGCAGCGAGATGTGGGTGCAGACCTGGCACCCGCATCACCCGCTGTATGCCGCCCTGAAGAAGCACGACTTCGAGGCCTTCGCCGCGCAGTTGCTGGACGAGCGAAAGAGCAGCGGCCTGCCGCCCTACACGCACCTGGCGCTGATGCGCGCCGAAGCCCCCGAGGCTGCTGCCGCGCAGGCTTTCCTGGCCGAGGCCTCCGCGCTCGCCAGCGAACTGATCGAGGCCGAGGCCGTCACCCTCTACCCACCGGTGCCACACGCCATCGCGCGCGTGGCCGATGTCGATCGCATGCAGATGCTGCTGGAGTCTCCGTCGCGGCCGGCGCTTCAGCGCATGCTGGCGGCCTGGATGCCGGCGCTGCACGCGTTGCGGTCGCGGCACAAGGCGGTGCGCCGCTGGGCCATCGACGTCGACCCCCTATCGATTTGACCCACCCCCGTAGCGGCTTCGCCGCCCTCAAGGGGGCGACCCCAGCGGCCGGGCCAAGCCCGTCCGCGGCGTCCGCTTGATGCGTTCGTTCAACCCTTGTTGGAGCCGGCCACGATGTCGAAGCGGTAGAGCCGGCATTCGATCGGGCCGTTCCACATCGGCACGCGGCGGCTCTCCTTCAGCCGCATGCGCGTGGGCAGCTTCATGTCGGGGCTCAGGCACCAGGCCGTCCAGCCGGCGTAGTGGCGTTTCCACTGCGCCGCCAGACCGGCGAAGAAGTCGTCGCCACCGGCAGCGCCACCGCCTTCGAAGTCTTCGCGCGACGGCATCGGGTCGCGCGCATCGCGCCCTTGCCCGCGTCCCTTCGGTGCGATGCGTTCACCGTACGGCGGGTTCAGCAGCATCGTGCCCTGCGCAGCAGGCGCGGGGCGCTGCAGCGCGTCGGCGGTCTTGAACTCGATGGCCTGCGCCACGCCGGCGCGCGCCGCATTGCGCGCCGCGAAGTCGGTCATGCGGAAGCTCACGTCGCCGGCGTAGATGGCCACGGCCGGCGCATGCACACGGTCGCGGGCTTCGCGCTGCATCTCGCGCCAGGTGTTCAGGTGGGGCTTGAAGCTGATCCAGCGCTCGAAGGCGAATCGCCGCGCCGCGCCGGGCGCGATGCCGCAGGCCATCTGTGCCGCCTCGATGGCGATGGTGCCGGCGCCGCAGCAGGGGTCGAGCAGCGGACCGTCCTCGGCGCGGCCGTGCCAGCCGGCGGCCGCCAGCATGGCCGCGGCCAGCGTCTCCTTCAAGGGGGCTTCGCCCTTCACGTCCTGGCGCCCGCCCTGGGCGTCGCGCCAGCCGCGCTTGAACAGCGCCTCGCCGGACGTGTCGGCATACAGCGTGGCGTGGTCAGGGCCGACGTACAGCATCAGCGGCAGGTCGGGGTGGTGCGTGTCGACACTGGGGCGCTCGCCGGTGGCCTCGCGCATCACGTCGCAGGCGGCGTCCTTGATGCGCAGCGCAGCGAAGTTCAGGCTCTGCAGCGGCGAGCGCTGGGCGTTGACGTCCACGCGCAGCGTCTGTTGCGGCGTGATCCATTGCGGCCAGGGCACGCGCCGGGCCAGGTCGTAGAGGTCGTGCTCGTCGCGGTAGCGGCCTTCGATGAGCGGCCACAGCACCCGCTGCGCCAGGCGGCTCTCGAGGTTCAGTCGCATCGCCAGGCGCTCGTCGCCTTCCACCCACACGCCGCCGCGCACCGCTTCTGCTTCGGTGGCCGGGCCGGCGATGCGCCGCACCTCGTCGACCAGCAGCTCTTCGGCGCCACCGGCGCAGGGCAGGAAGAGGGCGGTCACATCGTCCGCCGCAGCGAGGCCGGGGCGATCTTCAGGGCCTCGCGGTACTTGGCCACCGTGCGCCTGGCCACGGTGATGCCCTGCTCGCCCAGCATGTCGGACAACTGACTGTCCGACAGCGGCTTGTTGGCGTCCTCGGCAGCGACGAACTGCTGGATCAGCGCGCGCACCGCGGTGCTCGACGCCGCGCCGCCGGCTTCGGTGTTGAGCGAGGAGCCGAAGAAGTACTTCAGCTCGAAGGTGCCGTTGGGCGTGGCCATGTACTTGGCCGTGGTCACGCGCGAGATGGTGCTTTCGTGCAGACCCAGTTCGTCGGCGATCTCGCGCAGCACCAGCGGCTTCATGGCGATGGCGCCATGCGTGAAGAAGCTCTTCTGGCGCTCGACGATGGCCTTGCTGACGCGCAGGATGGTGTCGAAGCGCTGCTGGATGTTCTTCATGAACCAGCGCGCTTCCTGCAGCCGCGACGACAGGCCCGCGCCGCTGCCGTTGCGCTGCCCTCGCACGGCCTGGGCGTAGAGGTCGTTGATGCGCAGCCTGGGCATCACGTCGGGGTTCAGCGCCACCTTCAGGCCGCGCCCGCTGCGCATCACGATGACGTCGGGCACGACGATGTTGGCCTCGGCATTGGAGAACGGCCGCCCCGGCTTGGGTTCGCAGGACACGATCAGGGCCTGCGCCTCGCGCAGCAGGGCGTCGTCAGCGCCGGTCAGCGCCGCCAGGCGTCTGATGTCGCGCCGCGCCAGCACTTCCAGGTGCTGCTCGCTGATGCGGATGGCCATCTGGCGCGCCGCCGTCTTGGGCCGCAGGCGCAGCTGGATCACCAGGCACTCGGGCAGCGTACGGGCGCCGACCCCGGCAGGCTCCAGGCTCTGCAGCCACTTCAGCGCGCACTGCAGCCGGGTGAGCAGCTCGTCCCGGCCATCGGCGCTGCCGATGTCCAGCATCTCCGCCAGGCGTTCGGCAATGTCGTCCAGCGTGTCGGCCAGGTAGCCGTCACCGTCCAGCGACTCGATCAGCACGTGCATGGCGGCCGCATCGTCGGGCGACAGGCGCATGCCGGCGAGCTGGGCGCGCAGGTGGTCCTGCAGCGAGCTGACGCCTGCGCGTCGTTCCTGGCCGTCGATCTCGTCGCCGTCGGCGTCCAGGCCCGAGCCGCTGCCGCTGCCCGGCGTCTCGCTGATGCCGTCGAAGTCCTCGCGCTCCGTGCCGTTCTCCCAGTCGTCGCGCTCGGTGGTGCCGAATTCCTCGGCCCGCATCTCGGCCGGGCCTTCTTCTGCACCTTCGTGATCGTCGCGCTCGGCGACGCGGTCGACGCTGCCGCGCTCGATCGACGACTCGTAGGCGCTGGTGGCGTCCTCGTCGGGTTCGAGAAAGGGGTTCTGCTCGAGCATCTGCTCGATTTCCTGCTGCAGCTCCAGCGTCGAGAGCTGCAGCAGGCGGATGGACTGCTGCAGCTGCGGCGTGAGCGCCAGATGCTGCGAAAGACGGACCTGCAGTGACGGTTTCATGAAGGCAGGTTCTCGGCACGTCCGAACAAGCGGCCGCCGTGGGCCGGCTTGGCCGGTCCAGGGGCGGCGCCCCCCTGGGGGGGGGCGCCGAAGGCGCTTCGGGGGGGGGTCATCACATTCTGAAGTTCTCGCCCAGGTACACCTTGCGCACCTCGGCGTTCTCGACGATCTCGGCCGGTGTGCCTTCGGCCAGCACGCTGCCTTCGCTGATGATGTAGGCGCGGTCGCAGATGCCCAGGGTCTCGCGCACGTTGTGGTCGGTGATGAGCACGCCGATGCCGCGCGAACGCAGGAATCCGATGATGCGCTGGATCTCGATGACGGCGATCGGGTCGACGCCGGCGAAGGGCTCGTCGAGAAGGATGAAGCGCGGCTGCGTCGCCAGTGCGCGTGCGATCTCGACGCGGCGACGTTCGCCGCCCGACAGCGACGGTGCGGGCGAGTCGCGCAGCTTGGTGATGCTGAGGTCGGCCAGCAACTGCTCCAGCATCTCCTGAAGGCGGGCCGGCTTCAGCCGGCGGCCGTCGCCGTCGACCTGCAGTTCGAGCACGGCGCGGATGTTCTCCTCGACCGTCAGCTTGCGGAAGATCGACGCCTCCTGCGGCAGGTACGACAGCCCCAGGCGCGAACGCTGGTGGATCGGCAGCCCATGCACCGGCCGGCCGTCGATGTGGATCTCGCCTTCATCGGCGCGCACCAGACCCACCACCATGTAGAAGGTGGTCGTCTTGCCGGCACCATTGGGGCCGAGCAGGCCGACCACCTCGCCCGCCGAGACGGCCAGGTGCACGTCCTTGACGACCTGCCGGGCGCCATAGGTCTTGGCCAGGTGGCGCGCTTCGAGCCGGCTGTCGGCCAGCGACGTGTCCATCGCCTCGAACATCAGCGCGGCGCTCCCGGGCTGCGCTGCGCAGGCGCCGAAGCGGCCGGCTCGGCGCGCGGGCTGAGCACCGCGCGCACGCGCCCGCCCGGGTTGGCTGCCGTGGGCGCGCCGCCCTGCACGCTGAAGAGCTCGGCCGTGTTGTCCCAGGTGATCAGCGAGCCGGTGATCTCGTCGGCCACGGTGCTGCCGCGCAGGCGCCGCACCACGCCGTTGCCGACGAAACGCAGCGTGTCGGCGCGGCCGTCGAATTCGATGCGATCTGCCACGCCCTCGACGTACTCGTTGACGTTGTCGCGCTTCTGGCGGTAGCTGGCCTGCTTGCCGGCGCCGCCGAGGGCGGTGGCGGCGCGGTAGCCGTCAGGCATCTCGCGCAGTTCCACCCGCTCCGCGCGGATGACCATGGTGCCCTGGGTGATCGAGACGTTGCCGTTGAAGACCACGATCTGACGCTGGAGGTCCACCGTGCCGGGTTTGTCGGCCTCGACCACCATGGCCTGGTTGCGGTCGGCCTTCTCGGCCCGGACAGGCGCGGCCAGGAAGGCAGACGCCAGGACCAGCGGCAGAGCTGCGAGGGCCATGCTGCGGTGCAACACAAGTGCGCGCGGCACACGGCGGGAGGAAGGTTGAGGGCGGGGGAGCATCTGGTGCGGCACGAAACTTGCAGACCATTGTAGTCACAAGTCGGGCCCCGCCAGCCCCCATTCTGAGCGTCCCGCATCCGGCGTGGTGTGACGCCGGCCACGGAAGTCCGCCATTGCGCCCTGCCGCATGCGCGTCGGTGACGCGATGCAGCGAGGGGTGCTGCGTCAGGCCTGTCGCGCGCGCTGGATCAGGAAGTCGGCCACGGCCAACGCACGGTCGTGGCTGCCGGCCAGGGCGCCGGAGGTGAAGAAGCGGCCGTTGATGCCCATGGCAGGCACACCGTCGATCTTGTAGGCGTCGGCCAGCTGCTTGGCCCGGTTGGCCTTGGTGGTGACCTGGAAGCTCTTCCAGGTCTCGCCGAACTTGGCCATGTCCACGCCCTGGTCCTTGACCCAGGACATGATGTCGCCCTCGGTGTTCATGCGGCGGTTCTGCACGTGCACGGCCGCGAAGATGCGGCGATGCAGGGTCGACAGCTGGCCCATCTCCTCCAGGGCATAGAACAGCTTCTGTCCCAGGACGTGGCGTGCCGTGAACCCCACCGGCACCTGACGGAAGTGGATGTCCGCCGGCAGCTTCTTGACCCATGCTTCGAGCATCGGTTCGAAAGTGTTGCAGTGCGGGCACTCGTACCAGAAGAACTCGACGACCTCGAGCTTCTTGCTCGCGTTGGGCAGGGTCACGGGTGCGGGGGTCTGCAGGCGCACGTAGTGCGTTCCTTCGACCGGCCCGCCCTGGGCCTGGGCCCAGCCGGTGGCTGCCATGGCCATGCCGGCGCCTGCCAGCTGACCTGAGAACTCTCGCCTGTTCATCGGATGCCTTTCTTTGAAACCTGTTGATGCAAGGAGTGGAGTGGGGGCGTGCGCCGGAGTTCCGGCCTCAGGATCGTTCGACGCGGACCAGGCGCGCCTCGATGCTCTGTTCCAGCAGCCGCGACTGCATGGCGTCGGCCTCTTCCTTCTTGTCGAACGGACCCAGGCGCACCCGGTAGACCGTGCGCCCGCTCTGCTCGCGTTCGGTGACTTTCGCCGCCAGGCCCGTCAGCGCCAGCTTGGCACGCTGCTGTTCGGCCTCTTCCGAACCCGAGTAGGCCCCGACCTGCACGAAGTAGATGAACGGATCGACACCTGGGGCGGTGGACCTGGGCGGCGTGGGCGGCGTGGCAGCCGGCACCGCGGCAGTCGGGGCGTTGCCCGCGAGGATGGCCGCCGGGTCGCGCGAGCTGTCCTTGGCCACGCCGGGCGCCGAGGCCGCCACTGGGGCGTCGGCCGCGGATGCAGGGGCAGGCGGGCGCACGGAGCGCGTGGCCAGGGGCGCGTTGGGGTCCCAGTTCCTGTTGCGTGCGGCCTCGGCCTGATCCTGCTCGGCCGTGCGTGGCGGCACCTTGTTGACGAAGGGCATCGGCGCCTTCGTGATGTAGAGCGCCACGCCCAGCGCCAGCGACAGGCCGACCAGCAGCCCGACCACCACGCCGAGCACGAAACCACCGCGTTGCTGCATCATGCGGTCGCCTCCAGCGGCGCTGCGGCATCGCTGCCGGTGTCACGCCCCATCGATTCGGGTGCTCCCACGCCCAGCATGGCCAGCGCATTGCGCAGCACCTGCCTCGTGGCCGCCAGCAAGGCCATGCGCGCCCGCGCCAGCGCCGCATCCTCGACCAGGAACCTTTCGGCGGCATAGTAGCTGTGGAAAGTGGCCGCCAGATCGCGAGCGTAGAAGGCCACGTCGTGCGGCGCATGATCAGCTGCGGCGCGCGTCAACATCTCGGGGTACTCCGCCAGGCGCAGCATCAGCGAGGCCTCGGTCGGGGCCGTCAGCAGGCCCAGGTCGGCTGCGGCGAGCTCGGCCGCAGCGATGCTGCCGCGTGACTGCCGGTACTGCGCCAGCACCGAGCAGATGCGGGCGTGTGCGTACTGCACGTAGAAGACGGGGTTCTCGTCGCTGGCCTTCAGCGCCAGGTCGATGTCGAAGACGAACTCGGTGTCGGCCTTGCGGCTGATGAGGAAGAAGCGCACCGCGTCGCAGCTCGTCCACTCGATCAGGTCGCGCAGCGTCACGTAACTCCCGGCGCGCTTGGAGATCTTCACCTCCTGGCCACCCTTCATGACGGTGATCATCTTGTAGAGCGCGTAGTCGGGGAACCCCGCCGGGATGCCCACATCGGCGGCCTGAAGGCCGGCGCGCACGCGCGCCACCGTGCCGTGGTGGTCGCTGCCCTGCACGTTGATGACCCGGGTGTAGCCGCGACGGAACTTGTCGATGTGGTAGGCCACGTCGGGCACGAAGTAGGTGTAGGTGCCGTCGGACTTGCGCATCACGCGGTCCTTGTCGTCACCGTACCCGGTGGTGCGCAACCACAGCGCGCCGCCTTCCTCGAAGGTCTTGCCGGCGGCCACCAGGCGCGCCACGGTGTCTTCCACCTTGCCGCTGGTGTAGAGGCCCGACTCGAGGAAGTAGTTGTCGAAGCGCACGCCGAAGGCCCGCAGGTCGAGGTCCTGCTCGTGACGCAGGTAGGCCACGGCGAACTGCCGGATGCCGTCGAGGTCGTCGGGGTCGCCCGAGGCGCTGAACTCTCGGTCGTCGGCGCGCACGGTCTTCTTCGCGGCGAAGTCGGCCGCGATGTCGGCGATGTACTCGCCGTTGTAGGCGGCTTCCGGCCAGTCGGCATCACCAGGCTTCAGTCCCCGCAGGCGCGCCTGCGTGGACGTGGCCAGCGTGGCGATCTGCACGCCGGCGTCGTTGTAGTAGAACTCGCGCAGCACCTGCCAGCCCTGCGACTCGAGCAGGTTGCTGATGCAGTCGCCCAGGGCCGCGTTGCGGCCATGGCCCACGTGAAGCGGGCCGGTGGGGTTGGCCGAGACGAACTCGACCATCAGCTTGCTGCCGGTGGCCGAGCGCTTGCCGAAGCATTCGCCTTCGCGCAGCACCTCGCCGACGATGGCCTGCTTGGCGGCCGGCGACAGGCGCAGGTTGATGAAGCCCGGGCCGGCGATCTCCAGCGCAGTCACCCAGCGCTGCACGGCGGGCTGCTCGTTCAGCGCACTCACCAGCGCCTGGGCCAGATCACGCGGGTTCTTCTTCTGCGCGCGCGCCAGCGGCATCGCTGCGGTGATGGCGAGGTCGCCGTGCGAGGCCTGCTTGGGCGACTCGAAGGCGGCGGCAACGTCGGCGCCGGGGGCCACCGCAGCCAGTGCCTGCGCCAGGGCCGCCAGCAGCTCTTGCTTGGCTTGGATCATGGGGCGATTCTACTTTTCGGGGCTCACCGCGCCGTGGAGGGGGCGTGAATGCGCGGCACCGCCCCCATCTGCCGGTGATTTGCCCGCCAATTCGGGCACTGCGCAGGCGCGGGTGACGGCACCATCCCGGAGCTGCCCCAGCCTTGACCGATGTCCGCACGCCCTCCCGATCTCCAGCCCGACAACGCCGCGCCGGTTCTGCCGTCGCACATCGGGCGCTACCGTGTGCGCGGCCGGCTGGGCAGCGGCGCCACCAGCGAGGTGTTCCTGGCGCGCGACGACTTCCGCGAGATCGACGTGGCCATCAAGCGGGTGCGCATCGACGTCCTGGGCGACGAGCGCGAAAACCACTACCAGCAGTGCTTCTTCGCCGCCGAGGCGGCCCTGGTCGGCCGCCTCCATCACCCCAACGTGGTGCAGATCTTCGACGCGGTGGTCGACGACGCCGCGCCCTACCTGGTCATGGAGTACGTGCCCGGCGTGACGCTGCGGCGCTTCTGCCGTGCGCACACGCTGCTGTCGCTGGAGCAGATCGTCGAGATCGGCTTCAAGTGCGCGATGGCGCTGGGCTACGTCTACCGCCAGGGGCTGATCCACCGCGACGTCAAGCCGGCCAACCTGCTGGCGGTGGTCGAAGGCGACCAGGTCATCGACGTCAAGGTCAGTGACTTCGGCAGCGTGCTCAACCTCGGGTCCGATCGCACGCAGATCTACCGCGTCGGTTCACTGGCCTACATGTCGCCCGAGCAGCTCGACGGCGATGCACTGGACTGCCGCGCCGACATCTACTCGCTGGCGGCCGTGCTGTACCACCTGATCGCCGGGCGTCCGCCGTTCGACGCCACCCAGCAGGCTGCGGTCATGCACCAGATCCACCACGGCACGCCGCCGTCGCTGAAGACGCTGCGTGAAGGTGTCTCCGATGGACTGGAAGCGCTGATTCAGCGCGCACTGGCCAAGCGGCGCGACGACCGCCCGGCCGACTGGAACGAGTTTTCCCAGGCGCTGTCCGGCCTGGTGGCCAAGGGCGAGGTGCCGCGCGGACCGCTGCAGTCGCTGCTGGATTCCGAACGCTTCACGCTGCTGCGCTCGCTGGAGTTTTTCGCCGACTTCGGTGACGTCGAACTCTGGGAGGTGGTGCACCGTGCACGCTGGGAGCGCCATGCCTTCGGCCATGCGCTGTACCGCAAGGGCGACCAGGGCAACACCTTCCACATCATCGCCAGCGGGCGCATCGACGTCTTCCGCGACGGCCAGCGCGTGGCCCAGCTCGGCACCGGCACCTCGGTGGGCGAGATGGCCTACCTGGCGCCGAGCCCGGAACTGGGCACGCACAGCGCCGACGTGCTGGTTTCCGAACCCACCACCACCATCAGCTTCACGCCGACCACGCTGCAGCAGATGTCCATCGGCACCCGCCACCTCTTCGATGGCGCCTTCATCAAGGTGCTGGTGCGTCGCCTGCATGCCGCGCACGAGGCGTTGCACCATCCGCGACGCATCCTCTGAACCCGGCCCGGTCGGGCCATCGACGTCAGCCGGATGCCGCCCTCGCGCGTTGCGGTGCTTGCCGGGTCACCCAGCCTCTGATGCAATCGACCTCGGCAATCTGCCACAACGATCCCCATCGAGAGGAGTGACCATGAACAAGAAGCTCATCACCACCATCGGCCTGTGTCTGGGCCTGCTGGCCGGATCGGCCCTTGCGGCCAACGCCGAGTGCGAAAAGAAGGCCGTCGACAAGAACGGCAAGGCGCTGGCCGGAGCGGCCAAGACCAGCTTCATGAAGAAGTGCGAGGGCGACGCCGGTGGCGCCGCGGCCTGCGAGGCCAAGGCCGTGGACAAGAACGGCAAGGCGCTGGCCGGAGCAGCCAAGACCAGCTTCATGAAGAAGTGCGAGGCCGACGCCAAGAAGTGAATCGGTCCGTCACGACCGACGAGGGGCGCCGCGGCGCCCCTCGTGTCCTTCAGGCTGTCGCCCAGTACGACGAGTCGCCGTAGCTGTGCTTGAGGAAATCGATCCACAGCCGCACGCGAAGCGGCAGATGCTTGCGCTGCGGAAAGACCGCGTAGATGCCGTTGGGCGGCGCCGCGAAGTCTTCCAGCACCACCTGCAGCCGACCGCTGGCCACCTCGCCCTCGACCTCCCAGGTGCTGCGCCAGGCGATGCCCTGGCCGCGTTGGCACCAGTCGTGCAGCACCTGGCCATCGCTGCAGTCCAGTCGACCGCTGGGCCGCAGGTGCGTCACCTGGCCGTCCACCAGGAAGGCCCAGCCGCGCGTCTGGCTGGCGTCCGAGCTGAGCGTCAGGCACTCGTGGCGCGACAGGTCGGCCGGTGTCCTGGGCGTGCCGGCGCGCTTGAGGTAGTCGGGCGAGGCCACACACAGGCGGCGGTTGTCGGCCAGGCGCACGCTCACCAGGCTGGAGTCGGGCAGGTCACCGACACGCACGGCGCAGTCGAATCCTTCGTTGACGATGTCGACGACGCGGTCGCTGAGATTCAGCGACAGGCTCACGTCGGGGTGCCGGGCCAGGAAGTCAGGCACCAGCGGCGCGACATGGCGGCGCCCGAAACCGGCCGGCGCCGTGATGCGAAGATGACCGCTGGCCTTGACCCCTCCGGCGCTGACGCTGGCTTCGGCGTTCGCCAGATCGGTGAGCAAGCGCTGACAGTCTTCGAGGAAGGCGCTGCCTTCGTGGGTCAAGGTGATCTTGCGCGTGGTGCGCAGCAGCAGCTTGACCCCCAGGCGTTCTTCCAGCGCATCGATGCGCCGACCGATCACTGCCGGCGCCACGCCTTCGGCGTGGGCGGCCGCGGTGAGACTGCCGCGCGTGGCCACCGAGGCGAAGGTTTCGATCTGCTTGAGGCGATCCATTGGCGCAGATTATGCGCACGAAAGTCAGGGCTCGAACGAACTCGGCCGTGGATTACGATGTTCCGAAGCTTCGCTGGATGTCGGTGAACGGGTGTCCTGAGCCGTTGCGGAGCCGAGTCAGCGGCCAGGCCTGAACCCGCCAGCCCGCCCCCCGTGCTGCCGGTCCAGCCCGGGCCGCAACCAGGCCCCGACCCATGGCGAAGCGGTGCGCCAGAATCGCCAGCCGACCCAGGCCCAGCGCGCCAGACGGAACCAGCGAAGGCGGCGCAGCACCACCACCAGCATCAAGGCCGACGCGGCAGCGGCCCCCGTGCGCAGCGCCGGTCCTTCGAACCAAGCACGCAGGGCGCTCCAGCGCCGGCCCAGGCCATCGGCCTGGTCGGCCAGCAGGTGGAAGTCGCCGGCCGCCTGCGCTCGCAGCACGGCCGAGGCCAGCAGCAGGTCCTGCTTGCGCTGCTCGCGGCCGGCCCGGCGCAGGGCTGCCGAAGGCGCCGGCTGGGTGGGTGATGCCTGCCGTCCGTCGGTCATGGGGCGGGCGGGTCGTCAAGCGCTGCAGCGTCGCGACGCAGTTCTCCGATGCTGGCGCGGAACAGCGACGGCCCGCTGGCGCTGCTTCGCTTCACGTGCCAGACGCCGCCGGCGGCTGCGCCCAGGAACACCACGGCAGAGACGCCCAGGGCTGCCAGGCGATGCGTGTCCCACAAGGCCACGGTGATCCACAGCACCAGCAACAAGCCACCGAAGCCGGCCAGCAAGGCGCTGAGCACGGACCAGAACACGAGCGAGACGAGGCGTTCCTTCTCTTCCTCCACCTCCAGTGCCAGCAACTCCAGCCGGATGCGCCCGAGCGCCAGCAGCGACGCTGCCATCCGGCGGGCCGGGCCGGTCACGCCCTCGCCCGCCGCCGTCACAGCGGGCGCTCCGGACTGCTTCTCGCCGCTGGACTCACTTGCGCCCGATCAGCACGCCGATGGCCAGGCCCAGCGCGGCACCGATGCCCACGGCCTGCCAGGGGTGCGTGTGAACGTAGTCGTCGGTGACGTGCACGGCCTTCTTGGCGCGGTCGACCGCTTCGTGCTGGGCGTCGACCAGCCTCTCCTTGGCACCATCGAGCCGGTCGCGGATGCGTGCGCGCAGGGCCACGGCCTCGCCTTCGGCCTTGTTCGTGGTGGCGTTCATCAAGGCGTCGATGTCGTCCATCACCTGGCGAAAGTCTGCGGAGAGCTTCTCACGGGCTTGGGTGGTGTCGGTCATGCAGTGCTCCTCGGGGGTCTTCACAGGCCAGGTGGAAAAGGGCGCCTGGCCAACGCCGGTCAATCAGCTCCAGGCTTCGACGCGTCCGGGCGCATCTGGTTCATTACTGTCATTCTGCAGCGCGATTTTGTTTGGCTTGCAGTTAACCTTTGCGTTTCTTGTGGCTAATCAAGGCGGGGACCGGCCCTAAAGTGGGGCCATGCAGAAGATCGCCGCACCGCCGCGTGCCGTCCTGTTCGACGCCTATGGCACGCTGTTCGACGTCTACAGCGTCGGTCTGCTGGCCGAGCAGCTCTTTCCAGGGGCCGGCGAGCGCCTGGGTGTGCTGTGGCGCGACAAGCAGATCGAATACACGCGGCTGCTCACGCTGGCCGGTCGCTACAAGCCCTTCTGGGACGTCACCCAGGCAGCGCTGCACTACAGCGTGCAGAAACTCGGCCTGCCGTCGACGCCGGGCGCCGAAGAGCAGTTGATGAACCAGTACCGGCACCTCAGCGCCTTTCCCGAGAACCTCGAGGTGCTGAAGGACCTCAAGAGCCGCGGCGTGCAGGCGGGCATCCTGAGCAACGGCGACCCCCAGATGCTGGCCGTGGCCGTGAAGAGCGCCGGCTTCGGCGGCCTGCTGCAGCACCAGCTGTCGGTGCATGCGGTGCGTCGCTTCAAGAACGATCCGGCGGCCTATGCACTGGGCCCGCAGGCCCTGGGCCTGGCGGCCCGCGACATCCTCTTCGTCAGCAGCAACTGCTGGGACGCCATCGGCGCCACCTGGTGCGGCTATTCCACACTGTGGGTCAACCGCACAGGTGCTCCGCTCGACCAACTCGACACCGAGCCCACGCGCATCGGCACCAGCCTGCGCGAGGTGCTCGAGTTCTTTCCCGCCTTGAACCCTCCATCCACCCGAGTCCCGTCATGACCGACCGCACCACCGTCCACCGCCTCGAAGTCGCCACGCCCCTGCACCGTTTCATCGAAGAGCAGGTGCTGCCCGGCACCGGCGTGGAGCCGGCCGCGTTCTGGAAGGGCTTCGACGCCCTGGTGCACGACCTGGCGCCGAAGAACGCGGCGCTGCTGGGCGAGCGCGACCGCCTGCAGGCCGACCTGGACGCCTGGCACCGCGCCAACCCGGGCCCCATCCGCAAGAAGGCGGCCTACCGCCGCTTCCTGCAGAAGATCGGCTACCTGGTGCCGGTGCCGGCCGCTGTCAAGGTCAGCACGAAGAACGTCGACGCCGAACTCGCGCTGCAGGCCGGTCCGCAGTTGGTGGTGCCCATCACCAATGCGCGCTATGCGCTGAACGCCGCGAACGCGCGCTGGGGTTCGCTGTACGACGCGCTGTACGGCACCGATGCCCTGAGCGAAGAGGGCGGTGCCACCCGCGCGGGCCCCTACAACGCGATCCGCGGCGCCAAGGTCATCGAGTACGCGCGGCACGTGCTGGATCGCACGGCACCGCTGAAGAAGGGCTCGCACCTCGACGCCACGGCCTACCGCGTCGACGCCGGGCGGCTGCTGGTCACGCTGAAGGACGGCAGTTCGACGACGCTGGCCAAGGCGGCGCAGTTCGTCGGCTTCCAGGGCGAGGCGGCGACGCCGTCGTCGGTGCTGCTGGCACACAACGGCCTGCACCTGGACATCCGCATCGACCGCAGCACACCCATCGGCGCCAGCGACGCCGCGGGTGTGAGCGACCTGGTGCTCGAATCGGCGCTGTCGACCATCCTCGATCTCGAAGACTCCGTGGCCGTGGTCGACGCCCAGGACAAGGTGCTGGCCTACGGCAACTGGCTGGGCATCCTGAAGGGCACGCTGACCGAACAGGTGGCCAAGGGCGGCAAGACCTTCACGCGCGGCCTCAACCCCGACCGTCAGTACACCGGCCCGAGCGGGGAAGACGTGGCGCTGCACGGCCGCTCGCTGCTGTTCGTGCGCAACGTCGGCCACCTGATGAACAACCCGGCCATCCTGTGGGACGGCGGCAAGGAGATCCCCGAAGGGATCATGGACGCGGTGATCACCACCACCATCGCGCTGCACGATCTGAAGAAGCTGGCCACGCCGGGCATCTGCAACAGCCGCCGCGGCAGCGTCTACATCGTCAAGCCCAAGATGCACGGCCCGGGCGAGGTGGCCTTCGCCAGCGAGCTGTTCGGCCGCGTCGAGAAGATGCTGGGCCTGCCGGCCAATACCGTCAAGCTGGGCATCATGGACGAGGAGCGCCGCACCAGCGTCAACCTCAAGGCCTGCATCGCCGCGGCGGCCAGCCGCGTGGCCTTCATCAACACCGGCTTCCTCGACCGCACCGGCGACGAGATGCACACCGCGATGCAGGCCGGCCCGATGCTGCGCAAGGGCGACATGAAGACCAGTGCCTGGATCCAGGCCTACGAACGCAGCAACGTGCTGGTGGGCCTGGAGTGCGGCCTGCGCGGCAAGGCGCAGATCGGCAAGGGCATGTGGGCCATGCCCGACCTGATGGCCGACATGCTGCAGCAGAAGATCGCACACCCCCGGGCCGGCGCCAACACCGCCTGGGTGCCCAGCCCGACCGCCGCCACGCTGCATGCGCTGCACTACCACCAGGTCGACGTCTTCGCGGTGCAGAAGCAGCTCGAGAAGACCGACTTCGACGCCGAGCGCGAGGCCCTGCTCGACGGCCTGCTGACCGTGCCGGTGGCGGCGCGTCCGAACTGGAGCGACGAGGAAAAGCGCCAGGAGCTCGACAACAACGCGCAGGGCATCCTGGGCTACGTGGTGCGCTGGGTCGACCAGGGCGTGGGCTGCTCCAAGGTGCCCGACATCCACAACGTGGGCCTGATGGAAGACCGCGCCACGCTGCGCATCAGCAGCCAGCACATGGCCAACTGGCTGCGCCACGGCGTGGTGACCAAGGCGCAGGTCAAGGCCACGCTCAGGCGCATGGCCAAGGTGGTGGACAAGCAGAACGCCGGCGACCCGCTGTACCAGCCGATGGCCGGCAACGAAGGCACTTCAGCGGCCTTCCAGGCCGCCAGCGACCTGGTCTTCCAGGGCATGGCGCAGCCCAGCGGCTACACCGAGCCGCTGCTGCATGCCTGGCGGTTGAAGGTCAAGGCAGGCTGAGCCGCCTGGCGGCGGGGCTGCAGGGCCTGGCAGCCGGCAGGAGGGCTCAGAGCCTGATGCGCGCCGCCAGCTCGCGCAGGCGCTCGATGCCCGGCTCCTTGCGCGGCCAGGTCAGGCCCACACCGTCGCCGTCGTATCGCGGCAGCACATGCAGGTGGGCATGCGGCACGGTCTGGAAACCCGCGGCCCGGTTGGCCTGCAGCACGGTGATGCCGTCGGGCTTGAAGGCGGCCTCGACGGCCAGCGCGATGCGTCGGGCCGCACGCATCAGCGCCGCGGCCTCGTCGTCGCTGCAGTCCATCAGGGTGGGGCGCGGTGCGCGTGTGGCCACGATGACGTGGCCGTCGTTGACCTGGCCGGCGTCCATGAAGGCGAAGACCAGCTCGTCTTCCAGGATCTTGGCGCAGGGCAGTTCGCCCGACAGCAGGCGTTCGAAGAGGGTCGGCATGGATGGAGAGTGTGCCCGACATCGTTGCAGCGGCGGTCCGCCGCTGCGCCCCGTCAGCTCGGCGTCGGCGTGCCGGCCATGCGGTCGTACTTCAGGAAGTACTTTCGCGCCATGGCCACCAGCTGGGCGTCGGTCGGGTGGTCGGTGACCTCGTAGGCCACGATCTGCCGGGCGGTCTCCGGGCGGTGCTTCTTCGCATAGTGCTCGAAGTCCGAGAGACCCGTGCGCGGGCCGGTGACCAGCACTTCCTTGATGCCCGCCAGCGCGTCGCAGACCTCAGCGAAGAACTCGTGCTCGGTGCGCACGGCGCTGCCGTGCTGCTTGGTCTGGCGCGTGTGCGACTTCACCTTGTGCGACTCGACGTGCGCGTCGTCGAACTGCAGGATCTGGGCGGTGTGGTGGTCGATGGCGATGACGGCATGGAACAGTGTCATGAGGTTTGGTCCTTGGGAGGTGTGAACGGGGTGGCGGGGGTCGAGGTCAGGCGCCGGCCAGGCGTCCGGACCGGGTTTCGCGTTTCGATTCGCAGGCCACGCATCGCAAGGCCCAGGGTTCGACCTTCAGCCGGTCGAAGGGGATCTCGCTGCTGCAGTCGGCACAGATACCGTATTCCGGCCCCGGCAGCCGCTTCAGCGCCTGACTGACGGCGCCGAGTTCCTGCGTTTCCATGTCGGTCATGGCCAGGTCCATCTCGCGCTCGCTTTCGCGCTGCGGGGCGTCGTCGCCGTCCTGCAGCAGGACTTCGCGGGCATGCTCCGCGCGCGACAGCCCATGGTGATGCTCCGACAGGCGGCGGTCCAGCTGATGCTGGCGCTGCACGAGCGCGGCTTCGAGCAGGGCGCGCTGCCCCGCGGTGAGGTGGAAGGTCATCGGCGTGTCTCCAGTCTTGCGGTGTCGCCTGGTGCGACCCCTGAGAACATCATGCGCCGATGTCGCGACCAGGGCCTTGAGGTCCGTCAAGGGCCGCTGCCTACAATCGCGGCCCCATGCCTGCACGATCCCCCATGACCCGTGTGGCCGACGTGCTGGTCATCGGTGCCGGTCCGGCCGGCAGCGCCTGTGCACAGGCGCTGGCGGCCGGGGGCCTCGACGTGAAGCTGGTCGACCAGCACGATTTCCCGCGCGACAAGGTCTGTGGCGACGGGCTCATTCCCGACGCGCACGCCGCGCTGCGCCGCCTGGGTGTGTACGACGAGGTGATGTCGCAGGCCAGGCGCGTGCGCCACGTTCGTTGCATCGGCCCGCGGGGCGGCATGGTCGACGTGCCCGGCTCGCTGGCCGTGCTCCCGCGCGAACAACTCGACCACATCCTGTTCCGTTCGGCGCAGCGTGCCGGCGCGGTGGCGTTCACGCCGGCGAAGTTCGAGGCGCCGCTGCTCGACGGCGAGCGCGTGGTCGGCGCCCGACTGAAGGTCGGCAGCGACGTTCAGGACTGGCCGGCACGCTGGGTCGTGCTCGCCACCGGTGCCGTGCCGCAGGCGCTGATGGCTGCGGGCCTTTGCGAACGCCGAACACCCAGCGGGGTGGCGCTGCGCGGCTATGTCAGGAACGAGGCGATGGTCGGCCGCATCGAACAGCTGCAGATCGTCTGGCACAAGCGACTGGCGGGCGGCTATGGATGGATCTTCCCGTCGCCCGACGGTGTCTTCAACATCGGCGCCGGCCTGACCGGCAGCCACGAGGTGGAGCGGGGTGGCCGTCACGCCATGCGCAATGTGAACCTGCGCGAGATGTTCGACGCTTTCTGCCAGGTCCATGCGCCGGCAGGCGAGCTGATGCGCGGGGGGACGCTGCTGGGCGAGATGAAGGGCGCGCCGCTGCGCTGCTCGCTGTCGGGCGCGCGCTGGTCGCGGCCCGGTCTGCTGGTCACCGGCGAGGCTGCCGGCAGCACCTACGCCTTCACCGGCGAGGGCATCGGCAAGGCCATGGAGACCGGCCTGCTGGCTGCCGAGGCGCTGCTGCATGGGTCCCTGGGACCCGAGGCCGCGCTTCGCGAGCGCTACGAAGCGTCGCTGCGCGCGCTGCAGCCGCGATTCGGTCTCTACGAGAAGGCGGCCCAGGTCAACCACCACCCCTGGTTGACCGACCTCGTGATCTGGCGCGCACGTCGCAGTCCCGGCATCCTGCGCCGCATGACCGGTGTGCTGGAAGAGACCCAGAACCCGGGGCGCCTGATCAGCCTGCGCGGGCTCGCCAAGCTGATGCTGGAGTAGGCTGCTGCCCATGTGCCAGCTGCTGGGCATGAATGCCAACACGCCGACCGACGTGATGTTCAGCTTCACGGGACTGGCCGCGCGCGCCGAGGAGCACAAGGACGGCTTCGGCATCGCCTTCTTCGAAGACCGCGGGTTGCGCCACTTCATCGACCACCACGGCGCGCGTCGCTCCCCGGTGGCCGAACTGATCAAGCACTACCCGATCAGGAGCGACAACGTCATCGCCCACATCCGCAAGGCCACGCAGGGCCGCGTGGCGCTCGAAAACACGCATCCCTTCGTGCGCGAGCTGTGGGGGCGCTACTGGGTCTTCGCGCACAACGGTGATCTGAAGGGGTTCGCGCCGCGCCTGCACGGTGCCTTCCGCCCGGTGGGCGAGACCGACAGCGAGCGCGCCTTCTGCTGGCTGATGCAGGAACTGGCCAAGGCGCATGCCGACATGCCCAGCATCGGCGAGCTGACGCATACGCTGCGCGAACTGCTGCCGCTGCCGGCCGCGCACGGCAGCTTCAACGTGCTGCTCAGCAACGGCCAGGCGCTGTGGACGCACGCCTCGACCCGGCTGTTTTCGGTCGTGCGCGAACACCCCTTCGGCGCCGCGACGCTGGCCGACGAGGATCTCAGCGTCGACTTCGCCGCGCTGACCACGCCGCAGGACCGCGTGGCCGTGGTCGCCACCGAACCGCTCACGCTCGGCGAGGCCTGGCAGCCGTACGCGCCCGGCGAGCTGCGCGTGTTCGTGGGCGGGCTGCAGAGGACGGACTAGGCCCGGCGGCCCGCGGCGCATCGGGCCTGCGCCTGCGGCGGGGTCTCGTGCGGGGCCACAATGTGGGGATCGCCGCCCTCGCCCTGCAGCATGCCGCCACCCATTCCCGTCCCCCGTTTCGACCAGTTCTATCGCTACCCCGAGCTCACGCGGCTGCTGCAGGACTACGCCGCGGCCTTGCCCGCTCTGCTGGAACTGCGCTCGATCGGCAAGAGCCACGAAGGGCGTGACATCTGGATGATGGTGGTGACGAACACCGCCACCGGCGCCGACATCGACAAGCCGGCCTTCTGGGTCGACGGCAACATCCACGCGGCGGAACTCACTGCCTGCACCGCCTGCCTGTACTGGCTTCACCACGTGGCCACCGGCTGGGAAGAGGGCGATGAACAGATCCGGCACCTGCTGGACACGCGTGTGCTCTACATCGTGCCGCGCCTGAACCCCGACGGCGCCGAACTGGCCCTGGCCGACAAGCCGCGCCACATCCGTTCCTCGACGCGGCCCTATCCCTTCGACGAAGAGCCCGTCGACGGGCTGACGGTGGAGGACATCGACGGCGACGGACGCATGCTCACCATGCGCATTCCCGACCCGCATGGCACCTACAAGAAGTGCGCCGCCGATGCGCGACTGATGGTGGCGCGCGAGCCCGGCGAGTTCGGCGGCGAGTACTTCCGCGTCATGCCCGAGGGCATGCTGAAGAACTACGACGGTCTGAAGATCAGCACCAACCCCGACCGCGAGGGCCTCGATCTCAACCGCAACTTCCCCGCCTACTGGCGCCAGGATTTCGAGCAGTCGGGCGCCGGCCCCTACCCGACCAGCGAGCCCGAGGTTCGCGCCATGGTCGACTTCGTCACGAAGCACCGCAACATCGGCGCGGCCATCAGCTACCACACGCACAGCGGCGTGATCCTGCGGCCCATGGGCACGCAGAGCGACGACGACATGACGCCGGAAGACCTCTGGCAGTACAAGCGCTTCAGCGACCTGGGCGCCAAGTCCACCGGCTACCCGGCCATCAGCATCTTCCACGAGTTCAAGTACCACCCCAAGCAGGTCATCACCGGCACGCAGGACTGGGTCTACGAGCACCTGGGCGCGCTGTTCTGGACGGTCGAGATCTGGGCGCCGAACAAGGAAGCCGGCATCACCGATTACCAGTGGATCGAGTGGTACCGAGAGCACCCGGTGGAAGACGACCTGAAGCTGCTGAAGTGGAGCGACGAGCAGTGCGCGGGCAAGGCGCACGTGGAGTGGTATCCCTTCCGCCACCCGCAGCTGGGCATGGTCGAGCTGGGCGGCTGGGACCGCATGAACTTCTGGCGCAACCCGCCCCCGGCCCTGCGCGAGCGCGAGGCCGCGCGTTTCCCGGCCTGGATGAAGCAGATCGCGCTGTCGCTGCCGCGACTGGAAGTGCTGCGCACCGAGGTGCGATCGCTGGGTGCAGAGACCTGGCGCGTGCGCTTCGCAGTGGCCAACAGCGGTTACCTGCCGTCCTACGTGACCAGGCGCGCGCTGGAGCGCAAGATCGCGCGCGGCACGGTGTTCCAGATCCACCTGCCGGCCCAGGTCACCCTGGTCAGCGGCAAGGAGCGTGTCGAAGGCTCGCACCTGGAAGGGCACGCGCCGAAGAACTCGATGCAGGCCTTCCAGCCGAACCGCGACGTCACCGGCGACCGCGCCGTGGTCGAATGGATCGTCAAGGGGCCGAGCGGCACCGTGCTGGCGCTGACGGCCACGGCCGACCGTGCCGGCACCGTGCGTACCGAGGTGACACTCGATTGAACCTCGCCCCCGCCCTGAACTTCCCGCCCGAGCTGCTGCTGCGCGCCCAGGGTCGCGGGCCGGCCATGCGTGCCGCCATCTTCGACGTCGATGGGGTTCTGACCGACGGGCGGCTGTTCTTCAGCGAGCAGGGTGAGGTGCTGAAGGGCTTCAACGTGCTCGACGGCCATGGCCTGAAGTCGCTGGTCGAGGTCGGCATCCTGCCGCTGGTCATCACCGGGCGCGACTCGCCGGCCGTACGGCGGCGCGTCGGCGACCTCGGCCTGCCGCACGCCATCTACGGCGCAAGCGACAAGCTCGCTGCGGCCGAGGGGCTGCTGACGCAGCTCGGGATGGACTGGGCGGACGTGGCCGTGATCGGCGACGACTGGCCCGACCTGCCGTTGTTCGCCCGCGCCGCGCTGGCGGTGGCCCCGCCCAATGCGCATGCCGAAGTGCTGGCCCGTGCGCACCACGTCACCCGGCTCGGCGGCGGCCGCGGCGCGGCGCGCGAGTTCTGCGACCTGCTGCTGGTGGCCTCGGGCCGTTACGCCGACCTGCTGCAAGGCAAGCTGCGCACGCTGGACGGACGCTGATGCCCGTCGAGGTGCACCTGCCGGACCTGCCCGAGGTCCCGATCTCCATCGGTGCCCCGGCCGCCGCGCCGCTGCGGCCGCGACTGCGCTGGCATCTGCGGCTGCGAGACGGTCTGCTGTCCTACCTGCCCCTGCTGCTGATGGGTTTCCTGGCGCTGGGGTCCTGGTGGCTGGTGAAGAACGTGCCGCCGCCCCTGAAGCCGCGCGAGGACGCGCCGCTGCGCAGCGACCCCGACTACACGATGTCGAAGTTCGTGCTGGAGCGCTTCGAGCCCAACGGGCGCCTGAAGGTGCGCATCGAAGGCGAGCAGATGCGGCACTACCCCGACACCGACCGCATCGAGATCGACCAGCTCGAACTGCGCGCCTTCGCGCCCGATGGCCGCGTGACGCTGGCGCGGGCGCGCCGCGCCCTGAGCAACGGCGACGGCAGCGAAGTGCAGTTGATGGGACAGGCCCGCGTCGATTCGGTCGACGCCAAGGGCGTGCCCCTGGTGGTGGCCAGCGAGTTCCTGCACGTCTTCACCGTCACCGAGCGCCTGCGCACCCACCTGGCGGTGACGGTGCAGCGGGACGGTGCCGAGTTGCGGGCCGCCGGCATGGACTACGAGCACGCCCTCGGCAGACTCGAGCTGCAGGGCCCGCAGCGTGCCGTGTTTCCTGCGCGTGCGCCGGGCGGGCGTTGAAGGCGTCGTGGTGGCGTCCCCCCTGGTCTTCATCACCGGCGCCTCCAGCGGCATCGGCCAGGCGCTGGCCCGGCGTTTCGCTGCGGCAGGCTACCGGCTCGCCCTGGTGGCGCGCCGCAGCGCCGAGGTCGAGCAGTGGGCGGCAGCACAGGGTCTGGCTCCGGAGCACTTCGCCGTCTACACCGCCGACGTGCGGGACATCGACAGCATCGTCGCTGCCGGTCACGCCTGCATTGCCCGGCAGGGGCTGCCCGACGTGGTGATCGCCGCGGCCGGCATCAGCGTGGGCATGGACAGCAGCGAGCGCGCCGACCTCGACGTGATGCGCGATGTGTTGTCGACCAACGTCGTCGGCACGGCGGCGAGCTTCCATCCCTTCGTGGCGGCGATGCGGCAGCGCGGGAGCGGCACGCTGGTGGGCATCGCCAGCCTCTCGGCCATCCGTGGCCTGCCCGGCCATGGGGCCTATTGCGCGAGCAAGTCGGGCGTCGTGGCCTACTGCGAAAGCCTGCGGGTGGAAAGCCGCGCCAGCGGTGTCAGGGTGGTGACCCTGCTGCCCGGCTACATTGCCACGCCGCTGACCGCCGCCAACCCGTACTCGATGCCTTTCCTGATGCCCGTCGACCGATTCGCCGACCGCGCCTTTCGCGCCATCGTCGCCGGCGACAGCTACCGCGTGATTCCCTGGCAGATGGCCTGGGTGGCCAAGGCGATGCGGCTGCTGCCCGACGGGCTGTACGACCGACTCTTCGCCCGCCGCGGCCGCAAGCCGCGCCGGATGGCGCCATGATCGACATCGTCGTCTTCTTCTTCGTGCTGGGCGTCTTCGCACGCCTGGTGAAGAGCGACCTGCGCCTGCCTGAACCCCTCTACGAGACGCTGTCGATCTACCTGCTGCTGGCCATCGGTCTGAAGGGCGGCGTCGAACTGTCCAAGCAGCCCATCGCGCTGCTGGGTCCGCAGGTGCTGGCCTGCGCGCTGCTGGGGCTGGCCATCCCGCTCGTGCTCTACCCGGTGTTCCGGGCGCTGAAGCTGGCGGCGGCCGACGCGGCCTCGCTGGGCGCGCACTTCGGCTCGGTCAGCGTGGTGACCTTCGCCGTGGCCACCGCAGCGCTGGCGCGGGAAGGCATCGCCTACGAAAGCCACGCGCCGCTCTGGGTGGCGGTGATGGAGGCGCCGGGCCTGGTGGCCGGCATCCTGCTGGCGCGCTGGGCAGCGTCGGGCAATCCGGCAGGCCCGGGTACCGTCACCAGGCGCACGCCCTGGCGCGATGTGATGCACGACGTGCTGTTCGGCAAGAGCGTGCTGCTGCTGCTGGGCGGCCTGACCATCGGCGCGATGGCCGGCGAGGCCGGCACCGCGCCGATCAAGGCCGTCTTCTTCGATCCCTTCAAGGGCGTTCTGGCGCTCTTCCTGCTGGAACTCGGCCTGGTGGCCGGTGGGCGCCTGGCCGAGGTGCGGCGGTTCGGCCTCGTGCTCGTCGTCATCGGCGTGGTGGTGCCGCCGGTCTTGTCGCTGGCCGGGGCGGCGGTTGGCCTGTTGCTGGGCCTCTCGGTGGGTGGGGTGGCCATCCTGGCCACGCTGGCCGCCAGCGCCAGCTACATCGCCGCGCCCACGGCCATGCGCATCGCCGTGCCGCAGGCCAATGCGGCGCTGTCCATCACGGTGGCACTGGGCATTGCCTTCCCCTTCAACATCCTGGTCGGCATTCCGCTCTATATCCAACTCGCGCAGAGGTTGCAGCCATGACGCTGAAACATCCCAAGACCTTGCTGGTCATCGTGGCCGAGGCAGTGCTGGAGAAGAATCTGGTGCGTGATGCCCGCGAGCGCGGCGCCCAGGGCTGGACGGTCAGCGAAGTGCATGGCGCCGGCCGCGAAGGGGTGCGGGAAGGGGCCTGGGAAGCCGATCGCACGATCGAATTGAAGGTCATCTGCGACCCCGGCGTGGCCGACGCGATTGCCGACCATGTGCTGGCGAGCTATGCGCCGCACTACAGCGTCGCGATGTACTTCAGCACCGTGCAGGTGCTTCGCCCCGAACGCTTCTGAGCCCCGAGCCGGCGCGCGAGAGCGACGAGCGTCTCATGCTCCCGCCCGAGCTGCAGGCCCGAGCTGCAGGCCGGAGCGAAGGTCGCCTCAAGTCTTGATCGACCGCCGCCAAGACAAAAAGGGCGCGGTGCACCGCACCTGCGCCCTTTGGCAAAACGGGAACCGGAGCCGGTGTTGCGGACGGATCAGTAGCCGCCGCGGCCACCGCCGCCGCCGCCACCACCGCTGCCATAGCCGCCGCGGCCGCCGCTGCCACCGCCGCCGCCGTAGGGGCTGCGGCCACCGCCA
>JALHMT010000033.1 GCA_022843905.1 Rubrivivax sp. | reverse complement strand
GCGCACCCGCTGCATCGCGTCCAGTGCGAACTGCACCTGCGGCTCGATGTACAGCAGCGTGCTGGTGTGGCCGGTGCCGGTGTTGGGCCCCAGCATCAGGAACAGGTTCGGGAAACCCGCCACCGTCACGCCCCGGTAGGCCTCGGGGCCGTCGGCCCAGGCTTCGGCCAGCCTGCGGCCGCCGCGGCCCTGCACCAGCAACGATGACATCAGGTGCGTGGTGTCGAAGCCGGTGGCGCAAACGAGGGCGTCCAGCGCCTGCTCGCGGCCGTCGGCGGTGACGATGCCGCCGGGCGTGACGTGCGAGATCGTCCCCGTCACCAGCTCGACATGGGGCTGGGCGAGCGTGGAAAGGTAGTCGTTCGAATAGATCAGCCGCTTGCAGCCGAAGGGGTAGGGCGGCACGAGCTTGTCGCGCAGTGCGCGATCGGCCACCTGCCGCCGCAGGTGGCGGTGCGCCGCCGCCGTCATGTGCCGCCGCGCGAAGCTGCCTTCGTCGAAGCCACGCCGGCCCCACTCGAGCACGCGGTACCAGAAGCCGCGTACGGCGCGCGAGTAGAGCGCCGATCGTGCCAGCGCGCGGTCGAGCGCGTTGTACGGGCGGTCCATGCGCGGCAGCACCCAGTTGGCGGTGCGCTGGAAGACGACGAGCTTCGCGGCGGCCTTGGCGACCTCGGGCACCAGCTGCGCCGCCGTTGACCCGGTGCCGATCACGCCCACGCGTCGGCCTTGCAAGGCCGCCCGCGGATCCCAGCGCGCCGAATGCAGACGCTGCCCGGCGAAACTCTCCAGGCCCGGGATGTCGGGCCAGCGCGCCTGGCTCAGCGGCCCGGTGCTGCAGACGAAGAAGCGCGCATCGAAGTGCTCGCCCGCCGCGCTGCGCACCTGCCAGCGGCCGGCGGCCTCGTCGAACACCGCGTCGCTGATGCGCGTGCCGAAGCGGATGTGCTTCGTGATCCCGTACTTGTCGGCGCAATGCGCCATGTAGGCCTGGATCTCGGGCGCGGCCGCGAAGCGCCGCTGCCAGCGCGGGTTGGGCTCGAAGCTGAAGCAGTACAGCGGTGCCGGCACGTCGACGTGCGCGCCGGGGTAGCGGTTGTCCCACCAGGTGCCGCCCAGTCCGGTCGACTGTTCGAGGATCACGAAGTCGTGCCGCCCCGCCTTCTTCAGCTGGATGGCCATGCACAGGCCCGACATGCCGGCGCCCAGGATCAGCACCTCGTGGCGCTGCGTTGCGGCTGCAGTGCCGGGGTGGGGCGCAAGGGGCTCGGAAGTCATGGCGTGCGGCAGCGGTGGCGCAGGCATTGTGCTGCCGCGCAGTCACTGCGACGCATCTTCAGGCTTCCAGTGCCGCCACTTCGCTGGTCAGCCGCATCGCGGTCTCGGTGCTGCTGCGCAACAGGTTGCCCAGCAGCTTGATGACCAGCGCCGGGTGCGTCTGCTGCAGCCGCACGAAGGCGGTGGTATCGAGCGTGCGGCACTCCACCTCGGTGTCGGCGCGCACGTCGGCCGTGCGCACCCCGCCCACCGTCAGGGCCGTCTCGCCGAAGCCCATGCCGGCCGACAGCGTGGACAGCCGCTTGTGCCCGCCCTGCGGCAGGCCGACGACCACGCTGACCTCGCCGCGCACCAGGAAGAACAACCGGTCGGCTGCGTCGCCGCGGCTCACCAGCGTGCTGCCCGGGTCGTAGACATGCGTCTCGGTGGCACCTTCCAGCACCGCCAGTTCTTCGGCGCTGGCGCCGGCGCACAGCCGGTGGTCGGCCAGTCCGGCCCGCGGGGCGGGTCGTGGCTCGCCGCCGTAGCGTTCGATCAGGCCCCGCTCGCAGGTCTCCAGGCCCATGTCCAGCTGGGGCTGGAAGCTGACGGCGCGCGCCCGGTGCGGCGCGAGCTGGTTGCCGAAGTCGGCCAGCAGCTCGCCGCGGCGCACGCGCGTCATCACCACCTGCTGCGCGCGCTGGTCGCAGCACGACACCAGGTTGGCCAGCAGCCGCGTGGCGGCGGGGTCGGCGTGCGTCACGCGCTTGAAGTCGAGCACGGCGTAGTGCACGTCCTGGCCTTCGTCGACGATCTCGCGCAGCAGCTGTTCGATGGTGGCGAAGCTCAGGTCGCCCTGCAGCTCGTACACCACGGCGCGGCGGCCTTCGGTGTCGAGCAGCTGGTTCTCGTGCAGCGGCCGCCGGCGCTTGGAGCGCACGGTGGCCAGCGTGTAGCGCGAACGCACGGCGGCCGAGGCCACGCGCGGCGGCTGCAGGAAGTGCAGCCCCAGGCGCGACGACATCGCCTGGCACACCTGGACGCCGCGCACGCTGTTGCCGCGCTCGTCGAGTGCCGGGGAATACACACCGATGCCCAGCTGCCCCGGCAGCACGGCGATGATGCCGCCACCCACGCCGCTCTTGGCTGGCATGCCCACGCGGTAGACCCATTCGCCCGAGAAGTCGTACATGCCGCAGGTCGTCATCACGCTGAGGATGGGCGCGATGTGCTGCGCGGCGACGGCCCGCATGCCCGTCAGCGGGTTGACGCCGGCGTTGGCCAGTGTGGCGGCCATCAGGGCCAGGTCGCGGCAGCCCACCAGGATGCTGCACTGGCGGAAGTACAGGTCCAGCGCGTCTTCCGGGTCGTCGGTGACGATGCCGTAGTTGCGCAGCATGTGGCCGATGGCGCGGTTGCGGTGGCCGGTGGAGCGCTCCGACTCGAACACCGCCTCGTCGATGCCCAGCGGCCGTCCGGCGTAAGCCGACAACGCGCCGAGCACGCGCGCCAGGCGCTGGCTGCGCGTGGCGCCGCCCACCAGGCTGGCCGTGGCGATGGCGCCGGCGTTGATCATCGGGTTCAGCGGCCGTCCGCTGCCCGGCTCCAGGCTGATCGAGTTGAAGGCGTCGCCGCTGGGCTCCACACCGATGGCCTGCTGCACCCGTGCCGGCCCGCGGTCTTCCAGCGCCACGCCGTAGACCAGCGGCTTGCTGATGGACTGCAGGGTGAACTCGTGGCGTGTGTCGCCCGCTTCGTAGACCTGGCCGTCCACGGTGGCGATGACGATGCCGAAACGCGAGGGATCGGCCTTTGCCAGCTCGGGGATGTAAGTGGCCACCTGCCCCTTGTCGAGCGCCGCGAACTCGCTGTGCAGCTGGTCCAGGAAGCTCTGGATGGGGGAGGCGGTCTGGCCGGCGGCACCTGGGGTCATGGGGCCCCTGATGCAACTTTCGTGCGCGTGCCCCGGCGCCTGCTGCAGCCTCGTGCGGCCTCGCTGGCACGGGGCCTGCTAGAGTGGCTTCGGAGAGTAGAAGCGTTCACTGCCCTGGTGCATGGCCACCGTGTCAGCCGGAAATTGCTCCCGAAGGCGCGCGCGGCCGCCCCACCGGCCTGCGCGCATGCACCACTTCGAGCCGAGACCCGCTTCATGCTGATCACCCGCCAACCCGTCTTCCGCAAGTTCTGGCACGCCGTCATGCCGCTGTCGATGCTGGAGGGCGGCCTGCCCAAGCCCTTCAGGCTGCTGGGCGAGGACATCGTGCTGTTCCTCGACGCCGAGGGCCAGCCCGCCGCGCTGAAGGACCGCTGCTGCCACCGCACCGCCAGGCTCAGCAAGGGCCGCTGCGTGAACGGCGCGCTGGAATGCGGCTACCACGGCTGGACCTACAACGCCGGCGGCCGCGTCATCCGCATCCCGCAGTACGACGCCGAGCGCGCCATCCCGGCCGAGTACTGCACGCCGGCCTACCGCTGCGTGGCGAAGTACGGCTACGCCTGGGTGGCGCTGGAAGAACCGATCGCGCCCATTCCCGAGGTGCCCGAGTTCGGCGCGCCGGGCTGGCGCACGATCTACCAGTTCTACGAGCGCTGGGCCACCAGCCCCATCCGTGCGCTGGAGAACAGCTTCGACAACAGCCACTTCAGCTTCGTGCACCGCGCCACCTTCGGCGTGGCCGCACAGCCCAAGCCCAGCAAGTACGAGCTGGTGGAGCGCAAGAACGGCGACGGCTCCATCGGCTTCCAGGCCGAGACCCTCATCGACGCGACCAACCCGCCGGCCTTCCACCGGGTGAGCGGCAGCACCGATCCCATCACGCAACGCCACATGCGCAATGCCTACTACCTGCCGTTCAGCCGGCGGCTGGACATCGAGTACCCCAGCGGCGTGCGACACATCATCATCAACTGCTTCACGCCCATCGACGACGGCCAGCTGCAGCTGGTGCAGTGGCTGTTCCGCAACGACACCGAGGCCGACTGCCCCGAGCAGATGCTGATCGACTTCGACCACGTCATCACGCGCGAGGACAAGGACATCCTGGAGTCCACCGACCCCGACGCGCTGGTCGACATCCGCCGCCGCGGGGTCGAGTATTCGATGGACAGCGACAGGCCGGGCATGCTGATCCGCAAGCAGCTGCTCGAACTGCTGAGCGCGCATGGCGAGACCGAGCAGCACCGCGGCAACCAGCCCCCAACCGCCTGAACGTCGGGACCGGCGCAGGCGAGCAGGTCGCCTGGCACCCCCTAGCTTGCGCGCTGTGAGCGGACCTCGGCAAGGCTGACAATCCCCTTCGCGCGCGCGACCATGACGGCGCGGAGGAGACCTGTCCGTGATCAAGCGTTCCCTGTCCTTCCTGGCCGGTGCCCGCGGGGCCGGCCTGTTGCTGGCCTGCCTGTCCAGCCTGTTTCTCACGGCCTGCCTGCAGACCGCCGGCCCGCCGCGCAACACCGGCCTGCCCAACTTCGAGCAGGCCATCGTCGAGGCCACCGAAAAGCTGATCGGCCAGACCAGCAAGCTGCCGGGCTTTCTGGCGCGCGTCGAGAGCGTGGTGGGCAGGAAGCGCCTGGTGGTCGATCCCATGATCGACATCGACACCGGCCAGCAGACGGCGGCCACGCGGCTGCTCGAACAGCGCATCGTGGCGCGCATCGCCAAAGAGCATCCGCAGTACCAGATCGTGCCCTTCCAGGCCAGCGAGATCGCGCGCGCCGATGCTTTGCTCACCGGCACCATCAGCCGGGAGGCGGTGCCCGGCCAGAAGCAGGTGCTGAAGCTCAACCTGGCCATCACCGACCTGAAGAGCGGCCTCTCGCTGGCGCAGGCCTCGGCGATGGCGCGCGCCGAGGACGTCAACAACGAGCCCACGCCCTACTACCGCGACAGCCCGGTGATCGTGAAGGACCAGGCCGTGACGGCCTATGCCCGCACGGCGGCCACCCCGCCGGGCCAGCGCGCCGACAACGACTACCTGCAGCGCCTGGGCCTGGCGGCCACCATCAGCGAAGCCACCCGGGCCTACGACGAGCAGCGCTTCCCGCAGGCGCTGGAGGGCTTTCGCAAGGCCAACCAGGAGCGCGACGCGCCGCGGCTGAAGGCGCTGACCGGCGAGTACATGTCGCTCGTCAACACCGGCCGCCTGCAGGAAGCCGAGGCAGCGTTCGGCCGGGTCGTGGCCTTCGCCATCCGCAACGACGTGCTGCAGATCCGTTTCCTGTTCGAGCCCGGCCGCGTCGAGTTCTGGACCGACCGCGAGCGCAACCCGCTGTCGGCGCAGTACCCCATGTGGCTGCGCCAGATCGCGCGCGAGGCCGACACCGCCAAGGCCTGCATGGCCATCCTGGGGCACACCAGCCGCACCGGTTCGGAAGCCTTCAACGACCGGCTGTCGCAGCAGCGTGCGCAGACCCTGCAGCAACGGCTGACGGTGGAAGCGCGCGACCTGGGCCCGCGCACCAAGCCGGTGGGCCGCGGCTGGCGCGAGAACCTGGTCGGCAGCGGCACCGACGACGCCCAGGACGCGCCTGACCGCCGCGTCGAGTTCCGCGTCCTGCCTTGCGGGCAGATCGGCGGTTTCGAGTAGCCTCGGCGCATGCCCGAGTCGACCCCGCCCCTCCAGCCGAAGAACCCGCTGCATGGCGTCACGCTGGAGGCCATGCTCACGGCGCTGGTGGCGCACTACGGCTGGCCGGGGCTGGCCGAGCGCATCGCGCTGCGCTGCTTCAGCAGCGAGCCCAGCATCGCGTCGAGCCTGAAGATGCTGCGCAAGACGCCGTGGGCGCGCGAGAAGCTCGAAAGCCTCTACCTCTTCACGCAGCGCGAGCAGCGCCGCGCCGCGAGCACCAAGACCGGTTAGCGCGGCCGGCGGCTCTGCGTCGACACGGGGCCCTTGGCGCGGCTGCGGGCCATCCAGGTCTTGAAGGCGTTGGGCGTGAGCTCGCGCTTGAGCAGCTGCACGATCTGCCCCGGCGACAGGCCGTGGCGGCGCAGCACGGCGGGGAAGGGCGGCTTGTCGTCCCAGGCGATGGCGATCACGCTCTGGATCTCTTCGGGCGACAACTGGGGAACGGGTTTGGCCATGCGGGGATTGTGCGCCCTGGCGTGAAGCCGCGTGCGGAACGGGCGCCCGGCACGACGCCTGCCCATCGAGCCCCAAGGCATGCCGCACGCGGCATATCGACAGAACCATAGGTTGCTTGCTGCGCCCACCCGCCGCCGCTAGCCTTGCAGACCACCCAACGATCGGATTCCGCCATGGCCCAGGTCTACGCCGACAACTCGCTGTCCATCGGCCGCACGCCGCTCGTGCGACTCAACCGCATCACCGATGGCGCCCGGGCCACGGTGCTGGCCAAGATCGAAGGCCGCAACCCGGCGTATTCGGTGAAGTGCCGCATCGGTGCCTCGATGATCTGGGACGCCGAGCAGCGCGGCCTGCTCGGGCCGGGCAAGGAGCTGGTCGAGCCCACCAGCGGCAACACCGGCATCGCGCTGGCCTTCGTGGCCGCCGCGCGCGGCATACCGATCACGCTGACCATGCCCGAGAGCATGAGCATCGAACGCCGCAAGCTGCTGCTGGCCTACGGCGCGAAGCTGGTGCTGACCGAAGCGCCCAAAGGCATGAACGGCGCCATCGCCAAGGCCGAGGAGATCGCCGCCAGCGACCCCAAGTACGTGCTGCTGCAGCAGTTCAAGAACCCCGCCAACCCGGCCATCCACGAAACCACCACCGGCCCCGAGATCTGGGACGACACCGACGGCCAGGTCGACATCTTCGTGGCCGGCGTGGGCACGGGCGGCACCATCACCGGCGTCACGCGCTACTTGAAGAAGACCCGCGGCAAGGCCATCGTCAGCGTGGCGGTCGAACCCACCGCCAGCCCGGTGCTCACGCAGACGCGCAACGGCGAAGCGCTGAAGCCGGCGCCGCACAAGATCCAGGGCATCGGCGCCGGCTTCGTGCCGCAGGTGCTCGACCTGTCGCTGATCGATGCGATCGAACTGGTGAGCAACGAAGAAGCGGTGGCCACGGCGCGGCGCCTGGCGCGCGAGGAAGGCATCCTCTGCGGCATCAGCTGCGGTGCCGCGGCCGCCGCCGCGCTGCGCTGGGCGCACCGGCCGGAGAGCGCCGGCAAGACCATCGTCGTGGTGCTGCCGGACTCCGGTGAGCGCTACCTCAGCTCGGTGCTCTTCGAGGGCTTGTTCGACGCGGGCGGCAATCCCCTTCCGCAGGCGGCATGATGCGCGGGTGCCCCGCCGGGAGCCCAGGCACCCGCCCCGCGCGCCCCACACCTTCCGTGAGCCCACCGACATGCTGAAGACCCTCAAGGACCTGTTCGACAGCCTGGTGCCGCCTGCCGCCAGTGCGTCGCCGGCCAGCGCCGACCATGCACTGCACCTGGCGGCGGCCGTCATGCTGGTGGAAGTGATGCGTGCCGCGCCCGAGATCAAGCCGGTGGAGCGCCAGCACGTGCTGCAGGCCCTGCGCGGCAAGTTCGACCTGCACGACGACGAGCTGGCGCGCCTGGTCGAGCTGGCGGTGGCCGAGGCGCGCACCTCGACCGACTACTTCCGCTTCACCAACGTCATCAACGAGCGCTTCGACATGGCGCAGAAGATCCGCATGGTCGAAGCCATGTGGGGCGTGGCCTATGCCGACGGCCACCTCGATGCGCACGAGAACCACGTCATGTGGCGCATCGCCGACCTGCTGCACGTGCCGCATGGCGCCTACATCAGCGCCAAGATGCGCGCGCGGGATGCGGGCGGCGGCAGCTGAACGCCGGGGTCAGGGCTTCAGGTTCAGCCAGATCTCGTTGCGGCGCATGAACCACGGCGTCCACGGGCCGTTGTAGCGCGAGAACACGGGTTCGCCAGTCCAGCTCAGGCCGGCCACGTTCAGTGCTGTCTTCAGCCGGGACAGATGCTCTTCGTAGTTGGCCTGCGACCAGGTCCCCGTATAGCGGACCACGGCCACGCGGGTGGACGGCACCTCTCGAAGCTGCACGCGCGGGTCGGTCGGCTGCGGTGCGTTGGCCATCGTGATGTTGCGCGGCAGCACGAACTGCACGAGATAGCCGCCGCCGGCCGCCGCGCTCTGGGTGACGGGCGCGGTCATGTTCATCTTCACAGGGACGGCGGTCTGCGTCACCGGGGCCGTCATCTCCATCCTCCGCTCGCCTTGGTTCTTGCCGAAGATGTAGCCGGCCAGGATGGGAAAGGCCTGGTTGCCGGCCTCGTCGGCCGATGCAGCGATCAGCACTTCGGCCACCACATAAGGTGCGTACTGGCGGATCTCGATCTTGTCGAGGGTCTTGACCACCTCGTAGGCCGGCTCCTCCACGGCCGGGCTGGCCAGCGGGAACAGCAGGGCAGCGGCTAGGACGAGGATGCGCATGGACCGGTTTCCAGGGATCTGAATGTCCCAGAGTGTGGGGGCAGAGCGGCGATCCGTTCTCAGGGTAGGGCCTTGCCACCCCTGATGTCGGGGACCCCCCTCGGCAAACGCAGAACACCGCCTGCCCGGCCGACAGTCGTCAGGCTGGGGTCACAAGGCTCCTCGCACATTGACGTGCAGCGCATACAGCGAATGGCTGCTGGCCATGAACAGCCGGTTGTGCTTCGGCCCGCCAAAACAGAGGTTGGCGCAGCGTTCGGGCAGGTGGATGTGGGCGATGGCAGTGCCGTCGGGGGCGTAGACGCGCACGCCGTCCAGCCTCTCGGGGTCGGCCTCGGCGCTGCCGTTGCTGCCCAGTCCGCACCAGACGTTGCCGAGCTCGTCGACGGCGATGCCGTCGAAGGCGCCGGGGCCGGCGGCGTCAGCGAAGAGGCGCTTGTTGCGCAGCGTGGCGCCGACCACGTCCCAGGCCCAGATCCTGCGATGCGGCGTGGCGCGGCTTTCCACCACGTAGAGCACCGACTCGTCGGGGCTGAAGGCCAGGCCGTTGGCAGCCTGCAGCTCGTCGATCAGCATCGTCAGCTGGCCACTGACCGGGTCGATGCGGTAGACGCCGTGCGGCAGCTGCGGCTGGGCCGGCTCACCTTCCCACCAGCCGAGAATGCCGAAGGGCGGGTCGGTGAACCAGACGCTGCCGTCGCGTGTGCAGACGATGTCGTTGGGCGAATTCAGCGGCTTGCCGTCGAAGTGGCTGGCCAGCACGGTGATGCGGCCGTCGTGCTCGGTGCGCGTCACGCGCCGGGTTAGGTGCTCGCAGGCCAGCAGCCGGCCCTGGCGGTCGCGCGCCAGGCCGTTGGCGTGGTTCGACGGCCGCCGGAACTCGGCCAGCGCGCCGGAGCAGTCGTCCCAGCGCAGGATGCGGTTGTTGGGGATGTCGCTGAAGAGCAGGAAACGCCCGTCGCCGAACCACACCGGCCCTTCGGCCCAGTGGAAGCCGGTGGCGAGCTGCTCGACGCTCGACGAGAACAGACGCAGGGCCGCGCCGCGCGCTTCGAGCACCTCGAAACGCGGGTCGGGCAGACGGGGATGGGGGCTGAAGGGGATGGCGGGGCCGGTGTCCATGCAGGAGGTGTCGGTCGAAGAATCACAGGCCCATGGCGCGCGGCAGCCACAGGCTCACCGCTGGAATGTAGGTCACCATCAACAGCACGATGACCAGCGCCACGTAGAACGGCTTCATGGCGCGCGTGATGATGCCGATCTTCAGCTTGGATACGGCACTGCCCACGAACAGCACCGTGCCCACGGGCGGCGTGATGAGGCCGATGCCCAGGTTGACCATCATGATCATGCCGAAGTGCACCGGATCCACGCCCAGCAGCGTCACCACCGGCAGCAGGATGGGCGTGAGGATGAGGATCAGCGGGCTCATGTCCATCAGGCAGCCCAGCACCAGCAGCATCACGTTGATCATCATCAGGATGACGAACTTGTTGTCAGAGATGCCGGTGAAGAAGGCGGTGACCTTCATCGGGATCTGCATCAGCGTCATCAGGTAGCCGAAGCAGGCCGCGAAGCCGATCAGGATCATCACGATGGTGACCGTCTTGACCGTGCGGTGCACCAGCTTCGGCAGGTCGCGCCACTTGTAGTCGCGGTAGATGAACATCGTGACGAAGAAGGCCCACAGCACGGCGATGCTGGCGCTCTCGTTGGCGGTGAACACGCCCGACAGGATGCCGCCGAGGATGATCACCATCGTCATCAGCCCCCAGGCCGCGTCGACGCAGATCTTCAGCGCCTGTTTGAGAGGTACGACCTCGCCCTTGGGGTAGTTCTTCTTCTTCGCGATGATCAGGCACAGGATGGCCAGCGTCAGCCCCATCAGCAGGCCCGGCACCACGCCGGCCATGAACAGCGCGGCGATGCTCACCGAGCCGCCGGCGGCCAGCGAGTAGATGACGGCGTTGTGGCTGGGTGGGATCAGGATGGCCTGCACCGAGCCGCTGATCGTCACCGCGGTGGCGAAGTCGCGCGGGTAGCCCTTGCGCTCCATCTCGGGGATCAGCACCGAGCCGATGCTGGCGGTGTCGGCCACCGACGAGCCCGAGATGGCGCCGAAGAAGGTGCTGGCCATGATGTTGACCAGGCTCAGCCCGCCGCGGATGAAGCCCACCAGCACGCCGGCGAAGGCCACCAGGCGCCGCGCCATGCCGCCCTCGGCCATGATGGTGCCGGCGAGCACGAAGAAGGGGATGGCCAGCAGCGAGAACTTGTTGACCCCCGCCGCCAGCTGGATCATCACTGCGTCCAGCGGCAGTTCGATCCACAGCGCGCCGATCAGCGCCGCCAGGCCGAGCGAAAAGGCCACGGGCATGCCGATCATCATCAGGACGAAGAAGCTGCCCAGGAGAACGAAGGCGTCCATCTCAGCCTCGCGCGAACGTCCCGAAGGGACTGGAAGCCCCGGCGGGGGGCAGCGATCGAAGAGGGTGCACGGGCTTCATTCAATGCTCCCCGAACGCCACCACGGGGCGCTTGTTCTGCGCGCCGAAGGCGATGCGCTCCAGCACGAACAGCAAGGTGGCCAGCGCACCCAGCGGAATGGCCAGGTAGGTCACGCCCACCGGCAGCCAGGGCAGCTCGGCGATCGACTGGCCCATGGTGTTCATCACCAGGCGTGTTCCGTAGCCGGCGACGAACAGGCACACCACCACCATCAGCAGGTCGACCACGCGCAGCGCCACGGCCTGCGCGGCCTGCGGCAGCCGGTCGACCAGCATGGTCACGGCGATGTGGCCGCCGGAGCGGTAGGCTGCCGCCGCGCCGATGAAGGTGAAAATCATCATCAGCAGGATGGCGATGGGCTCGGGCCACTGCGCGCCCACGCCCACGAAGTAGCGCATGAACACGCCCACCGGGATGATCAGCGACATCAGGAAGATGGCGGTGCCCGCCGACCAGATGCAGACCCGGTACAGGGCGTCGAGCGCGCCGCCGAAGGGGTGATCGGCGGCGCCGCCGGTGGGCCGGCTCGTCACTTGATGGCTTCGATGCGCTTCATCAGGTCGGCAAACTGAGCGCCGTACTTCGCGCGCACCGGTGCCGTCGCGTCGAAGAAGGGCTTGCTGTCCATCTCGATGAACTCCACGCCGTCGGCCTTGAGCTTGGCCGTGCTTTCACCGACGGCCTTGTCCCACAGCGTGCGCTGTTCCATCTGCGCTTCGCGCGCCGTCTTCTTCACCAGCGCCTGGTCGGCGGGGCTCAGCTTGTCCCAGGCCACCTTCGACATCACCAGGATCTCGGGAATGATCAGGTGGTTGGTCTGGGTGTAGTACTTCGCACCGGCCTTGTGGTGGTTGGTGCTGAAGAAGGACGGCGGGTTGTTCTCGGCGCCGTCGACCACGCCGGTCTGGATCGCGGTGAACACCTCCCCAAAGCCCATGGCGATGCCGTTGCCGCCCATCGCGTTCATGGTGTCCACGAACAGCGGGTTGCCCATCATGCGGATCTTCTGTCCCTTCAGGTCTTCGGGCTTGCGCACCGGCTTCTTGGTGTAGAGGCTGCGGCTGCCGCCGTCCATCCAGGCCAGGCCCACCAGGCGCGCCGGGCTGGCGCTGATCTTGTCGAGCAGTTCCTGGCCGATGGGTCCGTCGATCACCGCGCGCATGTGCGCCACGTTGCGGAACACGAAGGGCATGTTGAAGACGTTGACCTCGGGCACCACCGGGCCCACGGGACCCAGGCTGGTGCGCAGGATCTGGATCGCGCCGACCTGGGTCTGCTCGATCATTTCCTTCTCGCCGCCCAGCACGCTGCCGGGGAACATCTGGAACTTGATGCGGCCGCTGGTGGCGGCGTCCAGCTTCTTGCCCATGCTCTCGACGGCCACCACGGTGGGGTAGCCCACGGGGTGCACGTCGGCGGCCTTCATGGTCTGGGCCAGGGCCGGGGCGGCCAGCAGCGTGGAGAGTGCAGCCGCGAGAGCGGCGTTCAGCAGGGTGCGGTGAAGTTTCATGGGGTGTCTCCGGTCGTGATGAGATGTGTGGTCAAGGGGAAGGTGTGTCGTCGAAAGGGCCGATGCCCAGGAAGCTGCCGCCCTGCAGCCGGCGCTGCGGCCCTTCCGGCAGCAGCAGCTGTTCGACCTGGGCCGCGAAGCGCTCGGAGTCGTCCTGCGGCTGGTAGCCCAGACGCGCCCAGGCGGCGCGGTTGACAGGCGTGTTCCACCAGCTGCGCGTGTTGGCCGACACGCCGTAGGCCACGGTGAAGCCGACGTCGGGCGCACGCAGGCAGGCCAGCACCAGCCGCGCCAGGTCGGCGTGGCTCAGCCAGGTCGACAGGCCGCGGCGGTCGGGCGGCTCCACGGTGGCGGTGCCGATGCGCAGGCACACGCTCTGGATGCCGTAGCGGTCGTGGTACATGCTGGCCAGGCCTTCGCCGAACAGCTTGCTCACGCCGTAGAAGCCGTCGGGTCGCGGCGGTTCTCCGGGGTCGGTGTCGCGGCCCTGCTCGTAGCAGCCGGTGACGTGGTTGGAACTGGCGAACACGATGCGTCGCGTGCCGTTGAGCCGGGCGGCCTCGTACAGATTGACCAGGCCGACGATGTTGGCCTGCAGGATCGGCGCGAAGGGGCCTTCGACGGAGAATCCGCCCAGATGCACCACGGCGTCCACCCCCTGCAGCAGGCGGCGTACGGCGGCAGCGTCGGCCAGGTCGCAGGGCATGGTGTCGGGTCCGGGCACGGCTGCCAGCGCGGCCGGCAGGTCCGAGCGAACGAGGTCCGAGGCAGCGGCGGCCAGCGGCGGGGTGAGCACGCGGCCCAGCGTGCCGGCCGCACCGGTCAACAGCAGCCTGGCCCAGGGCAGGGGAGTGGTGGTCATTCGGGTCGTCCGTCACTGGCAGGGTCGTCCCCGAGTCTTGAATGAGACGGCATTCGTAGAATATCGAAACGATGTTCCAAAACAACCTAGGGGAATCCATGGGGCACGGCTCGCGCCTGGTGTCGTTCGGTGAGTGCATGCTCGAACTGCAGGGCACGGCCTTCGGCCAGATGCACCAGACTTACGGCGGCGACACGCTCAACACCGCCGTGTATGCCGCGCGCTGCGGCCGCGCCGGCGGCCTGCAGGTGGACTACGCCACGGCGCTCGGCGACGACCCGCTGAGCAGCGGCATGCTGGCGCGCTGGCAGGCCGAAGGCGTCGGCACCTCGCTCGTCAGGCGCCTGCCCGGGCGCATGCCGGGCCTGTACCTGATCGAGGTCGACGACCACGGCGAGCGCCGCTTCAGCTACTGGCGCGACCAGAGCGCCGCACGGGCCTACTTCGAAGCGCCGGCCGGCAGCACGGCGCTGGAGCAGTCGGTCGACCGCATCGACGCGCTCTACCTCAGCGGCATCAGCCTGGCCATCCTGCCGCCCGACGGCCGCGCCCGCCTCGCGGCGGTGTGCCAGGCCTTGCGCGAGCGCGGCGCGATGGTGGCCTTCGACAACAACTACCGCCCGCGCCTGTGGCCCGACGCCAGGCTGGCGCAGCGCTGCTTCGAGCAGTTCCTCGAGCTGGCCAGCGTGGGCCTGCTGACGCTGGACGACCAGTGTGCGCTGTGGCCTGACCTGGGCACCGATGCGGCCCTGGATCGCACGCTGGCGCTGACCTGCCCCGAGGTGATCGTCAAGCGCGGCGCCGCGTCGACCCTGGTGCGCCTGGCCGGACAGGCCGTCGTCGAGGTGCCCACCGATCCCGTGCCGCGCGTGGTGGACACCACGGCGGCGGGCGACTCCTTCGCCGGCGCCTACCTGGCGGCGCGGCTGGGCGGTGCGAGCCCTGTCCAGGCCGCTGCCGCCGGCAACCGCCTGGCCGCGCGCGTCGTGCAGCACCGGGGTGCGGTGATCCCGGCCGAGGTGATGGCCGACCTGCTGCCGCCGGCCTGAGCAGGCCGAGCGCGGCCGCGCGCCGCGCGTCGGGCCGGTGAGGGTGCACGCGTTCGACGCCAGCAGGCAGGCCTCGAGTAGGCTGCTGCCCACCGAATGTCGGAGCCGGATGACCCGATGGACGACTTCAAGCTTCTGATTGACCTTCACATCACGGCGGATCGCCAGGGACCTGGTGGCGAGGCGGAAACGCGTCGCGCCATCGAACTGTCGGGGCTGTCGAAGCGGCGGAACCTGAGGCTTGCCGACATCGGCTGCGGCACGGGTGCGTCGACACTGGTGCTCGCCAAGGATCTCGATGCGCACATCGTCGCCGTCGACCTCCTGCCCGACTTCCTCGACGTACTGAGGTCCCGCGCTGCATGTGCAGGTGTCGCCGATCGCATCGAAGCCGTGAACGCATCGATGGACGCGCTGCCCATCGAGCCCGGCAGCCTGGATGCGATCTGGTCGGAGGGGGCGATCTACAGCATGGGATTCAAGAACGGTGTCAGGCAGTGGCGCCGGCTCCTGAAGCCCGGTGGCATCCTTGCCGTCTCGGAGCTGACCTGGCTGACCGCCAGCCGGCCTGCCGAGCTCGAGGAGCACTGGCAGGCGCAGTACGCGGAAGTCGGGACGGCCTCATCCAAACTGGCCGTGCTCGAGCGCAACGGGTATGCGCCGATGGGTTACTTCACGCTGGCTGAGCATTGCTGGCTCGACGCCTACTACCTGCCGATGCAGCAACGATTTCCGGCCTTTCTGGCCAGGCATGAATCAAGTGCCGCCGCCAAGGCCGTGGTGGCCGCCGAGGAGTTGGAAATCGCCTTGTACGCGCGCCATCGGGCCTTTGTCAGCTACGGGTACTACGTGGCCCGCAGAACCGACGACACCCTGTGATCGCGACCCGCTGACTCGTCGGCCACGACCCTGCAAGCCGGCTCTCTGGGCGGCGAGACTCCCGACCCCGCCCGGGCGCGCGGGCCTACATTCAGGTCTTCGCCTGTCCTTTTTTGCCCTGCTGGAGCCCCATGCGACGACTCGTTCTTGCCACCACGCTGCTCGGCGTGGCCAGCCTGCTGGCTGCTTGCGCCACGCAGGCACCCGCCACCGGCCCGCGCACCATCGCGGGCGTGACCCTGCCCGGCCCGCTGCCGCCGCGGCCGCAGACCGACACCTTCTTCGGCGTGCAGGTGGGCGACCCCTGGCGGTACACCGAGAAGGTGAGCGACCCCGTGGTGGCCGAATGGATGAAGGGCCAGGCCACGGCCAGCGAACAGATCCTGGCGCGACTGCCCGGCCGCGGCGAGCTTCTGGAACGCGTGCGCGCCATCGATGCCGCGGCGCCCGGCCAGCTGGGTTCGGTGCGTCGCACCGACAGCGGCCGGCTGTTCTTCGTGCGCCGCGACCCTGGCGAGAGCCAGTTCAAGCTGGTGATGCGCGAACGCCTGGAGGGCCCGGACCGTGTGCTGGTCGACGCCGAGGCGCGCGGCAAGCGGGCCGGCCAGCCGCTGGCCATCCTGGACTACGCACCCTCGCACGACGGCCGCCTGTTGGCCTACACCCTGCAGGTGGGCGGCAGCGAGATCGGCGAACTGCACCTGATGGACGTGGCCACGGGGCAGGACGTGGCGCCGCCGATCGACCGCATCCGCTTCGGCAACGCGGTGTGGCTGCGCGACGGCAGCGGCTTCTTCTTCATCCGCCTGCGCGAGGGCTACACCACGCTGCCCGACACCGAGAAGTTCGGCGACCGCACCACGCACTTCTTCTCGCTGACCTCGCGCCAGGCGCAGCCTGTCTTCAGCCCGCTGCGCAACGCCGAGCTGAAGCTGCCGCTGTTCGCCAGCGGCACGGTGTTCGAGATTCCTGGCACCGGCCTGGCGGCGCTGTCGGTGTCGCTGGGCGTGGACCGCAACCGGGTGCTCTACCTGGGTGACCTGAAGGCCGCGAGCGAAGGACGCGTGCAGTGGCGCAAGGTCTTCGACGCCGCCGACCAGGTGCGCGACTTCGCGGTGGCCGGCGGCTGGATCTACGTCATGTCGGCCAGGAGCGCGCCGCGCCACCGCCTGCTGCGCATGCCGGTGAATTCGCCCGACCTGTCGCGTGCCGAGGTGTTGCTGCCAGCCAGTGACGAGGTGCTGGTGGGCGTGGCTGGCGCACGCGATGCGGCCTACCTGGTCAAGCGCCGGGGCCCGGTCATGCAGCTGATGCGGCTGCCGCATGCCAACCCGCAGCCACAGCCGGTGCCGCTGCCTTTCGAGGGATCGGTGAGCGTGCTGAACGCCGACCCGGCGCAGGACGGCATCCTGTTCAGCGTGGCGGGCTGGGCGCGCGCCTCACAGCGCTTCGCCTACCCGCCAGGCGCCGCCCCGACCCCACTGGCCCTGGTGCGACCGGGCGCCTTCGACGCGCCCGACAACGTGCTGGTGCGCGAAGTGATGGTGCCGGCGCGCGATGGCACCCAGGTGCCGGTGTCCCTCATCAGCCGGCGCGACATCGTGCTGGATGGCGGCAACCCCACCGTCCTTTACGGCTACGGCTCCTACGGCGTCACCGAGAACCCGGGCTTCAACCCGCGCCTGCTGGCCTGGCTGGAACGCGGTGGTGTGTACGCCTACGCCCATGTGCGCGGCGGTGGCGCGTTTGGTACCGAATGGCACCAGGCCGGGCAGAAGGCCAACAAGCCCAACACCTGGCGCGACGGCATCGACGTGGCGCAGTGGCTGGTGGCGCAGAAGATCACCTCGCCCGGGCGGCTGGCCATCTTCGGCGGCAGCGCCGGCGGCATCTTCGTGGGCATGGCCATCAACGAGCAGCCCGACCTGTTCGCCGCGGCCGTGCCCGCCGTGCCGGTGATGGACCTGGTTCGCGCGGAACTCGACCCCAACGGGCTGGCCAACATTCCGGAATTCGGCACCGTGAAGGACGAGGCCGGATTCCGCGCCTTGCTGGCCATGTCGGCGTACCACCACATCAAGCCGGGCGCCCGCTACCCGGCGGTGATGCTGGTGCACGGTGTGAACGACACGCGCGTGTCGGTGTGGCAGAGCACCAAGTACGCCAACCGCCTGGCCTCGGCCAGCACGGGCGGCCCGGTGCTGATGCGGCTGGACTACCAGCTGGGCCACGGCGGCGGCGCCAGCCTTGCGCAGCAGCAGCAACAGACCGTGGACATCTGGTCCTTCATGCTGTGGCGCATGGGCGTGTCGGAGTTCCAGCCGAGATAGCCGTTCCCGCGCTGCCCAGGCGGCATGGCAACAACGCGACTTGCGGTTCCCGCCGTGCGTGTCGAGCCCGCGGGATTGCCTTGTGCCGCGCGGGGTGACATCGCCCGTGCTCCTACGGGCGCTCGCGCGGCGGCACCCTGGACTCGAGTGTCGGCGGCGTGTAGGACGTATTGAACTTGCAACCCACGCCTGCACCGAAGCTCGTGACCGCCGACGTGCAGGCGTCTGCGATGGTCTGGGGTGTCGGCTTCTGGCCATTCTGGACCCACTGCGACAGCGACGACAACAGGCTCACGTAGGTCGCGTCGCTGATGTAGCTGTGCGACTCGGCGGCACTGACGAAGGTCTGAACCAGACGGTCCGCCGTTCCGGACTGCTGCATCAGGGTTCGGAAGTGGGCGTCGAGTTCCACGAACGCGGTGGGGTCGTCGATCCACTTGACCGTGAGCACCGGCACGGGAATGCGCCCGGCGTAGTCGGTGTCCTCGGCGAACTTCCGGAAGGCCGCGGGGTCGGCCCTGAAGCGCGGGACGCCGGCGTTCAGTGCCGCGTCATCGGTCGAACCCACGTAGGTCGCGCCGGCATTGCCGAACGGACTGCCGCCATGGCGCTGGCTGATGTCCTGGAAGTGCCGCGTGCCCCAGGCCAGGTGGCTCACGATCTGGTTCTCGGCAATCTTGACGACGTTCAGGATCGTGGCGATCTTCGCTGCCTGTTCGGGCGTCCGCAGTGCGGGCGCCCGGTTCAGGGCCAGGCACTCGTTGACGCGTGCGGTGAGGTTGGCGTTGGTCGGCGGGGTGACGCCTGCAGGGAACCCGATGTTCAGCGCGTACTGGGCTTCGGTGGGGCGAGGATGGTTGTTGCACAGGTGCTGGTAGATGGCTCGCAGGTCCATCCGGAAGTCGTACGACCGTGTGCCGCCGGCAAGCACGCCGGCACTGAGCAACACGGCGTCATAGGGCTGCTCCCCGACGGTGTCACGGGTGTAGGTCTCCGCGGCCTTGGCCGCGACGCTGCCGCCCCACGATTGCCCGTGCAGGATGGTCATGGTGGGCCGGGCAATGTGATTGCGGAAGATGCCCCGCAGTCGCTCGGTGTCCTCGGCGGCGCGGCGCACCTCCACGCCTGTCCGGAAGGCGCTGCCGGCCAGGGCATACCCAGCCCGCACCATGATGTCCCAGCGGTCCAGGACTTCGGCGGCGCGGTCCGGGTTGGTCGTGAGGTCGGGGCCGCCGTGGGCGTGCAGCAGCAGCCGGCCGTTCCAGTTGGGCGGGACGGCGATGATGTAGGGCGATCCCTTGGAGTTCGTGCCGGTGTAGCAGGCCGTGTTGGCGGGCACGTCCACGGTGAGCGGCGCGCCCGTGGAGTCCACGGTCGGGCAAGCCGTTCGAGTGGGTGCCGCTTCGGTGGCTGCTGCCGGGCCTGTGATCACGGGGTCGTCGCCGCCACCGCAGCCGACCAAGGCGGATGCTGCCGAGGTCAGCGCCAGCATGCGCAGGGCGCGCTGCATGTTCAATCGCGTCATTCCTTGTCTCCTGTCGTTTTCTTGGTGCCCCGATCTTGGGGAGCATCACCGCAAAGATCAAATAGCCTGGGCCGCGGATTTCCATATCGATGGCGTATGGACACGGCCTGCGGGCGCGCGATCTCACCGGGCTCGCATACCATCTTCATATGGACATCCGGCAACTGCGATATTTCGCGGCGGTGGCCCAGCTGGGACACCTGACGCGTGCGGCGGCCTCCTTGGGCATCCAGCAGCCACCGCTCACGCAGCAACTGCGTCGGCTCGAGGCGGAGATCGGCCTGGAGCTCTTCGAACGTCACCCCAAGGGCATGCGACTGACCGAGGCCGGCCAGGCCTTGCTGGTGGATGCACAACGGCTGCTGGCCGACTTCGATGCGATGCGCCAGAGGCTTCGCGAGCGCGCCGATGGAGAACGGGGCCTGCTGTCGGTTGCCTTCACCAGTTCTTCGGCGGCCCACATCTTCACGCCGATGGCCCTGCGCGAGATGCGCCAGCACCACCCGCATGTGGACATGCGCATCGTCGAAGACCATGCGGGTGCCGTCATCGAGTCCGTGGATGCGGCCCGACTGCACGCAGGTCTCATTCGCTGGCCCGTGTCGCAACCGCCGGGACTGCAGTTCGATACATTGCTGCGCGAACCGGTGATGCTGGCGTTCTCGTCCGACCATGCCCTGGCTCGGCTGCCTGCGGGCAGGCCGGTACCCCTGCGGTGCTTGCACGACGAGCCCCTGATCCTGGTGCGCAGGCCGGGCGCTCCCGGCCTGTATGCCCGATTGCTCGAGATCTGCGAACGCGCGGGCGTCAGGCCGCGTGTGGTGGCCGAGGTGGAACGCATGATGACCAACCTGAACCTGGTGGCTGCCGGAACCGGCCTGACGGTGGTGCCGGCTTCGATGAACGGGCATCATCCAGACGCCATCCAGTACCGAAGGTTTCAGGCGTCGGTGCGCCTGGATGCACCGCTCACCCTGGTCACGCGCAAGGCCGATGCCTCGCCTCTGACTCGGCTGTTCGGCAACCGCCTGCGCGCACTGGCCCGCCAATGGCCCGCCTGACGCGCCGCGCTGCGCTGGGCCTTGCGATGGCGGGCACCTTGCCCGCCTGGGCCGCCGACGCCACGCGCTGGCCCGTGCCCAGGCTCACGCTGATGCTGGCCTATCCGCCCGGTGGCATCTCCGACCGCCTGGGCCAGGATCTGGCTGCCCGCCTGCGGCGCAGCCTCGGCCTGACCGTGTCCGCAGAGCACCGGCCGGGCGCCGGCGGCAGCTTGGCCATGGAGCGGCTGTCGCAGGCCCCCGGCGACGGCAGCGTGCTGCTGCTGAGTGCGGTCACACCGCTGACCCTGGCGCCGTGGTTGGGGCCTCTGCGCTACGACCCGGTGCGCGATGTCGCGCCTTTGCGCGCGCTGGTGGACACGCACATGCTGGTGGTGGGCTCACCCAGCCTGCGGGCCCAGGACTGGGCAGGCATGATCGAACAGGCCCGCACCCAGGCGGGCGGCCTGCGCTGGGCCACTTCAGGGGTCGCCAGCACGGGACACCTGGTGCTGGAACAGGTGCGGCTGGACACACGGGCGCCGTTCGTCCATGTGCCCTATTCGGGAGGCGGGCGGCAGCTGCAGGACGCACTGGCCGGGCACTTCGAGCTGCTCAGCACGAACCTCGCGGCAGATCAGCTGGCCTGGTTGGAGCAGGGGCGGCTGAAGGCCCTGGCACTGGGTGCGCCCAACCGCCACCCCAGGCTCCCCGAGCTGCCCACTCTGAGCGAACTGGGGCACCCGGCGGCCAACCGTTGGTCGACCTTCGGCGTGTTCGCGCCGGGCACCATGTCGCCCGTCCTGCGCCAACGCCTGCATGGGCTGCTTGCCGAGGCACTGGACGATGACTGGCAGGCCTTCGTACGCAGCCAGCACAGCGAGCCTGCCTCGATGGGGGCCGAGCGCTTCGCGGCGTGGCTGGCAGAGTCGTCGAGCCGCAACCGGCGGCTCGTGAACGAGCCGGGCTTCGCCCAGTGACGGCGCGGGCGCGCTGCCGATGGACGGCCGGTGCATCCGTCCCGCGAAGGCCGGATCGGCAGACCCGGTTCGGTCTCGCAAGCCGACCTTTCCGGCCGCTCGTCAGGGCCCCCGCCTGACGAACAAGGACGCCCAGCCGGCCTGGGGGCTCATGTCCTGCAGGTTCCAGGCGGCGGGATCGAAAGGCTGCGCGCTGGCCGCGCGGCGCGGGTGGCCGCTGGATTCGGTCTCGCTGTCGACGATCTTGCCGCGATCCTCGGCCACGTCGGACAGCAGCTTGACGTCGATCGGATCGCGGTCCCAGGGCCTGGCGCCCGCGAGCAGCAGCAGCCGGTCCTCGATCTGCGCCGCCGGCAGCGGGTGCAGCCGCGGCGGCAGGTAGGGCGCCGCAGCGGGCAGGATGCGCGCGCTGCCGGCCGTGTAGCGCGAGGTCATCGGCATGGCGCGCCCGGTCGCGTCGACGGCGATGTTGTCCTGCAGATGCAGTTCCACGTCGCCATGGCCGCCCAGAGCGAACAGCGCCGTGCCCGGCGGCGTGTCGGGTCCGTGGCGCAGCACGTTGCCCAGCAGAGCGATGCGGCCGGTCTGGTGCGGCCGGCCTTCCCATTCATGCGCCACCAGGTTGTAGTGCACGGCCTTGCCGCCGGGGTTGTAGATCAGGTTGTTGACCATGGCCGCCATCACGCCGCCCTTGAACAGCGCATTGCGTTCGCGGTTGGAGGCATAGACGTTGCCCAGCAGCAGCACGCCGCTGGCGTTGTCGTGCACCAGCGTTCCCTTGGAGTGCTCGCCCTTGGCGTGCACCGAGTCGCCCAGGCCTTCGAAGATCAGGTTGTGGCTGTAGGTGATGTCGTGCGAGGTCGCGCGGCGCCACTGCGTGGGATCGTCGCCGTTGCCGAAGCGCGGTCCGCCGATCGACAGGTTCTCGTCGGTGGCCCACGAGAAGCTGCAGTGGTCGACGATGACGTGGTGCGCGCCGCCCTGCGTGCTCAGGCCGTCGTGATCGTTGCCGCTGCGCCTGGCGCGGCCGTAGGCGCCGGGGCGGAAGGACAGGTGCTGGACGATGACGTCGTGCGTGGCGATGTTCAGCTCGCCCCGGATCAGCGTGATGCCGGGCGAAGGTGCGGTCTGCCCGGCCAGCGTGACGAAGGGCTGGCGCAGCGTCAGTGACCGGCCCTGCAGGTCGATCACGCCGCCGACCTCGAAGACGACGGTGCGCGGGCCGGGGGCATCGAGCGCAGCGCGCAGCGAACCCGGCCCCTCGGCCGCCAGCGTCGTGACCTTCACGATGCGCCCGCCGCGCCCGCCCAGCGTGCCCACGGCCCAGCCGCTGTGCACGTAGGTCGCGTGGTGGAGCGGCGGCGGCGCTTCCTGCGCGCCCGGCAGCGGCACGCGGGCGCAGTCGGGGCCGGGCCCGGCAGCGGCGTGCAGCGTCGGCACGGCCTCGACCAGGGCCTTCAGGTGCAGCTCGGCGAAGACGCAGGCGCCGTGCGCACCGACGTGCGTGCGGTCGAAGCCCTCGGCGCCGGGTGGCGCCATCGCCATCTGGTCGGCGCGCGCCGCGCCCCCGGCCTGCACGGCCGCGGCGCTCAGCGCGTTGATGTCCAGCAGCGGCACCTGGTGCTCGCGGGCCACGATGCGCACCGCTTCGGCCCAGGGCCGCAGGTCGTTGTGCAATTCGCTGCCGCGGAAGCTGCGCCGCGTCAGCGGCGTGGCCAGCAGCGGCAGGCCACCGGCCGCGCGCACCTCGGCCACGAAGCGCGCCAGGTGGGCCGGAAACTCGGTGGCCAGATCGGTCGAGCGACCCGGCTTGCCGGGCTGGTCGTTGTGGCCGAACTGGATCAGCACGTGGCGTGGTGCGACCGCCTTTCCTTCATCGGCGGCCTGCAGCCGCGCGATGACCCGCTGCCACAGCCCGTCGCTGCGGTAGCTCAGCGTGCTGCGTCCACCGCGTGCCAGGTTCAGGCAGGCGACGGCCGGTTCCAGCCGCTGGCACAGCGCATCGCCGTAACCCGTCTGCGGCGCCAGCGTCGAGTCGCCCACCAGCAGCAGGGTCGGGGGTTCGACCGCGTGTGCCGGTGTCATGACCAAGGCCGCGCTGAGGATCAGCCGCGACCACGGACTCCGGCCATGCCGCACGACGCCATGGAGGATCTCCAGGCGGACGGACACGACAGGTCCGGTGGACCTGCCGTGCCTGCCGCGGAGCCTGGCCGTCGACGATGCGCGGCCTGCAAGCTGCGCCAAGGGCGCTTCGGGGGTGATCAAAACTTGTAGCGCATGCCCACCAGGTACTCCCGTCCGGTGACGTGGTAGACGACCGAGCTGTTGCGTGCGCGGCCGATGAACTGGTCGTTGGCCTCGTTGGTCAGGTTCAGGCCTTCGAAGGTCACTTCCAGGCGGTCGTTGATCTTGTACGACACCGACAGGTCGACGTTCAGCGACGCGTTCTTGCCTTCCACGTCGTTGTTATTCTGGCCCGGTACGCGCGTCACGAACCCGCTGCGCTGGGAGCCCGAGACACGCGCGCTGAACCTGCCGTCGTCGTAGTACAGCGTGGCGTTCCACGAGCGGGGCGACAGGTTGATGAGGTCGTCGGTGATGGTGGCTCCGCCCGTGGGTGACACCAGGTACTGGATCTTCGACTTCACCTGGGTGTAGTTGAGCAGCACGCCCGTGTTCTTCAGCGCGCCGGGCAGGAAGCTGAAGGGCTGCTGCACGTTGATCTCGAAGCCCTGCAGCTTGCCGCCGTCGGTGTTCACCGGCAAGGTGGTCTGGAACACCTCGTCGCCCGTGAAGTTGGGCGGCAGCAGCGACAGGGGCAGGCCGGTGTCCTTGAAGGGGACGTTCTGACGCAGGCTCTGGATGTAGGTGTCGATGTTCTTCTGGAACAGGCCCAGGCCGAGGAAGGCGCCGCGGCTGTGGTACCACTCGAAGCTGGTATCCAGGGTCGTGGCCCTGAAGGGCTTGAGCAGCGGGTTGCCGGTGTTGATCGCCAGCGTGCCGGTGGTGCTGATGGTGCCGCCCGGGTTCAGGAAGCCGAGCTGCGGCCGGGCCATCACCTTGGCGGCCGAGGCGCGCACCACCACGTCGCGCGTCAGGTCGAGCGCCAGGTTGATGGAAGGCAGCACGTCGGTGTAGGTCTGCTCCACGGTCACCTGCGTGCCGCCGCCGGTGGCCAGGAAGCCGGTGGCCGCCTGCTGGGTCTCGACGTAGCGGGCGCCGGCATTGCCGCGCAGCTTCAGGCCGGCCACGCGGGTGTTGAAGTCGGCCATCAGGTAGACGCCGGTGTCGGTCTCGGTGACGGTGCGGTTGTTGCCGCGCGCGTTCCCGTTGGTGGTGGACGACAGCGTGAAGTCGCCCGGGCCGCCCGCCGGGCCGCTCTTCAGGCAGTTGCAGTAGATGTCGTAGGCCGCGGCGATGGCGTTCAGGTCGGGAATGACCCAGGACGTGGGGGTTCCGGCGGGCAGGTTCAGGCCCTTGCCGAAGCCGCTGACCATCGTCGTCAGGCTGGCGATGGAGCTGCCGGCCGGCGGCGCGAAGACGGTGTCGTTCTGGTTGACGCGGCGGAACTCGAAGGTGTCGAAGAGGAACTTCTTCTGGCTCGCGCCGCCCTTGATGTTCAGCTTGCCGGGCACGGCCTCCCAGTCGAGGTCCACCTGGGCCAGGTCGGTCTTGTTGTCCGTGCCCTGCGGGCGGATGCGGATCTCGCTGGTGGTGGTGCTGGGCACCGTGGACGGCTGGTTGCCGCTGGCCACGCGAGGCACCGGCAACAGCGTGAGCGCGCCGCCGGACTGCGTGACGTCGAAGGGGTAGCCGATGGCGGGCAGGCGGTCGTTGCCGCTGAAGTCCAGGCTGTAGCCATTGACGTTCAGGGCGTCCAGCGTCGTCGTCGTCTGGAAGGGGTTGCGGAACTTCGATTTCGCCTGGCCCAGCTTGGCGTGCAGCCTGACCGAGTCGCCGATGTCCTGCTCCAGCGTCAGCGTGGGCTGCGTGAAGGTGGTGCTGAGCTGGTCGAAGCGCGACTCGGAACGTACGTCCACGCCGTTGTAGACGCCCTTCAACAGCGCGCCGTTGGGCGCGTAGCTGGTGCTGACCACGCTGGTCTGCGGCTTGCCGCCCTGGCCGGCGTTGCGGCTGAAGGAGATGGCTTGCAGGAAGTCTTCCTGGCGCGTCGCGTCGAGCTTGGCATACATCAGGTCCAGCGACAGCAGCGTGCCCTGGCGCGGGCGCAACTGCACCGAGCTGGTCACGCCCAGGCGGTCCTGGTCGTGCGTCAGGCGGCCGTAGCGCGGCAGGCGGGGGTGGTAGTTCGAGGCGCTGCTGGCGAGATTGAAAGCGGCGGTGTTGTCGGCCGTGGCGGGCAGCCGGCCCAGGCCCTGCCCGCCGGGAATGCAGCTGGTCGCCGGCGTCGCATTGCTGGGCGCACACCAGCCGCCGGCCGAGGGACCGTTGTCCCAGCGCACCGACGAGAAGCCTTCTTCCAGGATCTGGCGCTTGGAATAGGCGGCCGACAGCAGCACGCCCACCTTGCGGTCCGCGAAGGTGTTGCTGACCAGGAAGGCCAGGCGCGGATCGGTGCTGCCCGACAGGTCGTTGTAGCGTCCCTTGATCGATCCCGTGGCGGTGAAGCCCTTGAAGTCGAAGGGCCGCGAGGCCTGCAGGTCGACCGTGGCGCCCAGCGAGCCTTCGTCGACATCGGCCGACGCGCTCTTGCGCACCGTGATCGAGTTGAACAGCTCCGACGCGAACACGTTGAAGTCGAAACCGCGCGAGCGGTTGTTGCCGCCCGAGCTGTCGGTGCCGCCGGTGGTGGTCAGTGCTTCCACGCCGTTGATGCGCACCCGCGTGAAGTCCAGGCCCAGGCCGCGCACGGTGATGTTGCGGCCCTCGCCGGCATCGCGGTCGATCACCACGCCGGGAATGCGCTGCAGCGATTCCGCCAGGTTGGTGTCGGGGAACTTGGCGATGTCCTCGGCCTTGATGACGTCGACGATGCCCTTCTCTTCGCGCTTCTGGTACAGGGCGCTCTCGATCGAGGCGCGGAAGCCCGTCACCGTGACCGTGTCGGAAGCCGGCGCGGCGGCCGGGGCCGTCTGCGCGTGGGCGGTGGCGGACAGGGCCAGCACGGCCCAGGCGATGGCGGTGGGCCGGTGCAGCGGCCGGGCCTGCGGGTTGCGGTGTTGCATGACGTGGGTCTCCAGGGTCGTTGTCGTTGGCGCGCCCTCCGGTCGAGGGGGCGGTTCTCGGGCAGCGGCGCGGCAAGCTCGCGGCGCACGGGTGCCGGGTCGGCAAGGGCAAGACGCACGAAGGGCGCCGAGGGGACGGTCGGGGCGCACCGACTGCAGTGCCGGTGTGCGCCGGGGCTGGGGGTCAGCGGCGGTTCAGAAGTAGTCCTCCCGCCGAGGCGAGAACTGGTCGAGCAGCGTGCTGCCGTCTTCCAGCGCCACCACACCGTGCAGGTGGCCGTGGGCGGCGACGAAGGCATCGCCGACGCGGATGACGCGCCGGATGCCCGCCACCTCGCATTCGAAGGAGCCCGACAGCACATAGGCGATCTGGTCGTGCACGTCGTGCGCGTGCGGGGTCCCGACGGCGCCCTTGTCGAACTGCACCAGCACCGACATGAGCTGCGGCGTGTGGCCGACGATCTTGCGGCGTATGCCGTCGCCCAGCTCGGTCCAGGCGCTGTCGGCAGAGGTGAAGTAGGGGTTCATGCAGCCGTCGGTACGTTGATTCGAGGCAACTGTAGCAACGCTCAAACAAAAAAGAAACGGTGGTTCACTAATTAGAAACCATGATTTTGAAGACCCCGCAGCTTCGGTTAGGCTCACGTCCCGAACGCTGGGCGGCCCATGGGGGCGATCGCCCGGCCTGCCTGAACACGAGGGGAATCAGCATGGACATCCGCCAGCCCATCCACAGCGAGCACGCCCGCACGCTCGACACCTCCGGCCTGCGCCGGCACTTCCTGGTCGAGCAGATGTTCGTGCCCGACCAGGTCTCGATGACCTACAGCCAGATCGACCGCATCATCGTCGGCGGCATCCATCCGGTGGCGCAGGCGGTGCGCTTCGCCCCCGAACTGGGCCGACACACCGGCACCGACTTCTTCCTGCAGCGACGCGAACTGGGCCTCATCAACATCGGCGGCGACGCGCTGGTGGAAGCCGACGGCAAGCGCTACGAGGTGGGTGCGCGCGAGGCGCTGTACATCGGCCAGGGTGCGCGCGAACTGAGCTTCCGCAGCCTGGATGCCGGCAAGCCCGCCAAGCTGTACTTCAACAGCGCGCCGGCCCACATGCATTACCCGAACAAGAAGATCACGCTGGCCGAGGCCAGCCCCGAGACGCTGGGCGATCCCAGGACCAGCAACCGCCGCACCATCCACAAGTTCATCGTGCCCGACGTGCTGCCCACCTGCCAGTTGCTGATGGGCATGACCCAGCTGGAGCCGGGCAGCCTGTGGAACACCATGCCCTGCCACACGCACGACCGGCGCATGGAGGTGTACTTCTACTTCGACATGCCGGCCGACGGCGTGATCTTCCACATGCTGGGCGAGCCCACGGAGACACGCCATCTGGTGGTGCGCAACGAGCAGGCGGTGATCAGCCCGAGCTGGTCCATCCACAGCGGCGTGGGCACGCAGGCCTATACCTTCATCTGGGGCATGGTCGGCGAGAACCAGGTCTTCAAGGACATGGATCACGTCGCCATGACCAGCTTGCGCTAGACGGCAGAGAAAGCACCGTCGTGATCCTCGACAACTTCCATCTGCAGGGCCGCGTGGCCATCGTCTCGGGCTGCGACACCGGCCTGGGCCAGGGCATGGCGTGCGCGCTGGCCGAGGCCGGCGCCGACATCGTGGGCGTCAACGTCAGCGACCCGGCCCAGACGCGCGAGCGCGTCCAGACGCTGGGCCGCCGCTTCCTCGACCTGCGCGCCAACCTGTCGGACATCAGCCGCATCGAGGGCCTGGTGGCCGAAGCGAAGACGCTCACCGGCCGCGTCGACATCCTCGTCAACAACGCCGGCATCATCCGCCGCGACGACGCCATCAAGTTCAGCGAGAAGGACTGGGACGACGTCATCGACCTGAACCTCAAGTCGGTGTTCTTCTTCGCCCAGGCCGTGGCGCGCCAGTACCTGACGCAGGGCACGGGCGGCAAGATCATCAACGTGGCGTCGATGCTGTCGTTCCAGGGCGGCGTGCGCGTGCCGTCCTACACGGCGTCGAAGAGCGGGGTGATGGGCATCACGCGGCTGCTGGCCAACGAATGGGCGGCGCACCGCATCAACGTCAACGCCATCGCGCCGGGCTACATGGCGACCAACAATACGGCGGCGTTGCGCGCCGACCAGGGACGCAGTGCGGCCATCCTCGAGCGCATTCCGGCCGGGCGCTGGGGCGTGCCAGACGACCTGGCCGGCCCGGTAGTGTTCCTTGCCTCGCAGGCCAGCGACTACGTCAACGGCTACACCGTCGCCGTCGACGGCGGATGGCTGGCCCGGTGATGACGCCCCCCCCCGAAGCGCCTTCGGCGCTCCCCCCCAGGGGGGCGACCCCGGCGGACCGGCAGAGCCGGATCCGCGGCGTCCGCTGGAGGGGGCGGCTCACGCCTTCGGCGTTTCGCCGCGCACCGGTTCTGGGCTGAGGCGTCTCGATGTACGAGAACCGGCGGCTTGGCTTCCTGTTTGTCCTGCCTTTCGTGCTGGGCGTGCTGCTGTTCAAGCTCTTCCCCTTCGTGATGAGCTTCGCGCTGAGCTTCACGCAGTACGACATCATCGACCCGCCGGTCTACGTGGGGCTGCAGAACTACAAGGAACTGTTCGGTGACGACCCGCTGTTCCACAAGAGCCTGGGCGTCACGCTGTGGTTCGCGCTGCTGGCGGTGCCGCTGCGCGTGGGCTTCGCGCTGTTCATCGCGCACGTGCTGAACTTCAAGCTGCGCGGCATCAACTTCTTCCGCTCGGCCTTCTACCTGCCGTCCATCCTGGGGGGCTCCATCGCGGTGGCGGTGCTTTGGAAGTTCCTGTTCGCCAAGTACGGCCTGGTCAACCTGGTGCTGGTCAAGCTGGGGCTGGAGCCGGTGGCCTGGCTGGCCGACGAGCACTACTCGATGTGGACCATCGTGCTGCTGTTCACCTGGCAGTTCGGCTCGGCGATGGTGATCTTCCTGGCCGCGCTGCAGAACGTGCCGCAGTCGCTGTACGAGGCCGCCGAGATCGACGGGGCCAGCAAGGCGCAGCAGTTCTGGCGCATCACCGTGCCGCTCATCACGCCGGTGATCTTCTTCAACATGATCATGCAGATGGTGCACGCCTTCCAGGAATTCAACGGCCCCTACGCCATCACCGAAGGCGGACCGCTGTCCAGCACCTACGTGCTGGCGCTGTACATCTACGACCAGAGCTTCCGCTTCTTCAACCTGGGCTATGGCGCGGCGCTGTCCTGGGTGCTGTTCGCGCTGGTGGCGGGCTTGAGCGCCCTCAGCTTCTGGAGCAGCCGCTACTGGGTCTTCTACGCCGGTGAGAAAGACAACGGCAAGTGAGCGCAGCCCCGTCACCCACGGTCGCGCTGCCGCCGCCCGACCACGCGCAGCGCAGTCGCTCGCTGCTGCGCTACGTCGCGCTGCTGGCCGTGGCCGTGGTCATGCTCTACCCGCTGCTGTGGCTGGTAGGGGCCTCGTTCAAGACCAACAGCGAGATCTTCACCGAGGTCGGCTTCTGGCCCAGCCGCTTCGACTTCGGCGCCTACGCCAAGGGCTGGAAGACCAGCACCGAATACACCTTCGCTACCTACTTCCTCAACTCCTTCCTCATCACCATCCCGCGCATCGCGGTGACGGTGGTGAGCTGCGTGCTGGTGGCCTACGCCTTCGCGCGCTTCGACTTCTGGGGCAAGAAGTTCCTGTTCGCCGTGATGGTGGGCACGATGATGCTGCCGCTGATCGTGCTGCGACTGCCGCAGTACCTGATGTTCAAGGAACTCGGCTGGCTCGACACCTACCTGCCGCTGATCCTGCCCAGCGCCTTCGCCACCGACACCTTCTTCGTCTTTCTGCTGGTGCAGTTCCTGCGCGGCATTCCGCGCGACATGGAGGAGGCCGCGCTGATCGACGGCTGCAACGCGCTGCAGATGCTGCTGTACATCATCGTGCCGCTGCTCAAGCCGGCGATCATCTCGGTGGTGGTCTTCCAGTTCATCTGGACGATGAACGACTTCATGGGCCCGCTGATCTACCTGGCGTCGGTCGAGAAGTACCCGGTGTCGCTGGCGCTGAAGATGAGCATCGGCGCGACGGAAGAAGTCGAATGGGCCAACGTCATCGCCATCAGCGTGGTGGCGCTGATCCCCAGCGTGGTGGTGTTCTTCATGGCGCAGAAGCACTTCATCGAGGGCGCCGCCAGTTCGGGCATCAAGGGATGAACCTGCTTCGCCGCCCGCAGTCGCGTTGCTCCCTCTCCCGCAGGGCGGGAGAGGGCTGGGGTGAGGGTGGGAAACCGACCTGTCACCCGATCTCGGCTGGCCCGCCCCTCACCCCCACCCTCTCCCCGCCCGCGGGGAGAGGGGGCAAGACCCGCTCGAACATCACCCCATGGCTGCGCTGAACCTCTCCAGGATCGAAAAGACCTACCCCAACGGCTTCAAGGCCGTGCACGGGGTCGACCTGGACGTGCGCGATGGCGAGTTCATGGTCTTCGTCGGCCCCAGCGGCTGCGCCAAGAGCACGCTGCTGCGCATGATCGCCGGGCTGGAAAGCATCACCGGCGGCGAGCTGCGCATCGGCGGCACCGTCGTCAATGCCCTGCCGCCCAAGCAGCGCGGCATCGCGATGGTGTTCCAGAACTACGCGCTGTACCCGCACATGAAGGTCTACGAGAACCTGGCCTTCGGTTTGAAGCTGGCCGGCACGCCCAAGGCCGAGGTCGACCAGCGCGTGCGCCACGCCGCGCAGCTGCTCGAGATGGAGCACCTGCTCGACCGCTACCCCAGGCAGCTCAGCGGCGGCCAGGCGCAGCGCGTGGCGGTGGGGCGGGCCATCGTGAAGAAGCCCGAGGTCTTTCTCTTCGACGAACCGCTGTCCAACCTCGACGCGAAGCTGCGTGCCAGCATGCGGGTGCGGCTGACCGATCTGCACCGCACGCTGCGCGACGAGGGCCAGCCGGCCACGGTGATCTACGTCACGCACGACCAGGTCGAGGCCATGACCATGGGCGAGCGCATCTGCGTGCTGAAGGAAGGCGTGATCCAGCAGGTCGACACGCCGACGGCGCTGTACGACCGGCCGGCCAATGTCTTCGTCGCCAGCTTCATCGGCTCGCCCGAGATGAACATCCACGAAGCCATGCTGCAGTCCCGCGAGGGACGGCCCGGGCTGATGCTGGGCGAGCAGTGGCTGCCGCTGCCTGCCGACAAGGCGGCCCTGCTGCCGACAGGCACCGAGGCCGTGCGCTTCGGCCTGCGGCCGGAACACCTCGGCGCCCTGCCGCGACCCGACGGCCAGAGCCTGGTGGTGCCCGGCACGCTGCGCACGATGGAGCACATGGGCAACGAGGTCTTCGTGCACTTCGCGCTCGGCGCCTTGCCGTTCACCGCCCGCGTGCCGGCCGACCAGCTGGGCGCGCTGCAGGGCGCGTCGCGCGGCGACACGCATGGCTTTCACTTCCAGCTGGCGGCCTGCCACCTGTTCCACGCGGTCGATGGCCGGCGGCTATGCTGAAGAGGCCCTTGGCAGCGGTGACCCGGCGCAAGGCGCTGGCGATGGCTGCCGCCTCGCTGGCGGTGCCCGCGCTGCACGCAACCGAGCCACGTGTGCTTCGTTTCGCCTGGTGGGGTGGCGCAGCGCGCCACGGTGCCACGCTGAAGGCCATTGCCGCGTTCCAGAAGCGCCACCCGGGGCTGCGCGTGAAGGCCGAGTACATGGGCTTCAACGGCTACCTCGAGAGGTTGACGACGCAGATCGCCGGCGGGTCCGAACCCGACGTCATGCAGATCAACTGGGCCTGGATGGCCATGTTCAGCAAGCGCGGCAACGGCTTCACCGACCTCGACACGCACCGCGCGCTGCTCTCGCTGGACGAGTTCGAGACGGCCGATCTCGACATGGGCCGGGTGGCCGGCAAGCTCAATGCGATGCCGGTGTCCTACACCGCGCGCGTGCTGCTGTGGAACCAGACCAGCTTCCAGCGCGCCGGCCTGCCGCTGCCCAGGACCTGGGACGAGCTCTTCGCCAGCGGTGCGGTCTTCAAGGGCCGGCTGGGCGAGCGCCATTACCCGCTGGACGGCGAGCTCTACGACATGATGCTGCTGTCGCAGGCCTGGGTGCACCAGCGCTTCGGCACGCCCTACGTCGACGCCACCCCAGGCGCGCCGCGCGTGGCGATGACGCCCGAGGCGGCGCTCGAGTGGGTCGCCACCTACCGCCGGCTGGTCGACAGCCACGTCTGCACGCCGCTGCCCCTGCGGGCCAGCCTGGGCGGTGCGGAGAAGCCCACCGAGCAGCAGACCGACTGGGTGCTGGGGAACTGGGCCGGCAATTACACCTGGGACTCGGTGATCGGCCTGCGTGCCGGCACGCTGAAGCCCGACCAGTCGCTGGCGCTGGGCGACTTTCCGACGCTGCCCGGCGCGAAGAACAGCGGCATGTTCGGCCGTCCGACGCTGATGTACGCCGTCGGCCGCAACTGCCGGCAGCCGGAACTGGCCGCGCGCCTGGTCGACTTCCTGCTCACCGACCCCGAGGCGGCGCTGCTGCTGGGCCGCACGCGCGGCGTGCCTTCGGCGCGCACGCCGCGCCAGGCGCTGCTGCAGTCGATGGGGCAGGCTGGCAAGGTGGCGGCGCTGGAGCTGCTGGCGCACCAGCAGGTGCAGCAGCAGAAGGCCGCCGGCCGCATCGAGCTGCCTGCGCCCTTGTTCGAGCACGCGCGACTGCACCGCTTCATGCGCGAGGTCTTCGAGACCGTCGCCTATCGCAAGACCAGTGACGCCGACGCCGCCCGGCGCCTGGTCGTCGAAGGCAACGCGCTGCTCAAGCGCATCAGATGACCCTGCAGCCGACACCATGAGCAAACACACCCGACGGCGCCTGAGATACCAGACCCGGCACGACCCCGACACCGGCGCGCGCGTGACACGGCTCACGCCGCCGGACGTCACCTGCCACCGCAACTACTTCTATCAGAAGTGCTTCACCAACGACGGTTCGAAGCTGATCTTCGGCGCCGAGTTCGGCCCCGGCACGCACTGGAACTACCACCTGCTCGACCTGGCCGGCGGCGAGGCCCTGCAGCTCACCGACGCGGCCGGCGAGAACACCTTCGGCGGCTTCCTCAGTCCTGATGACCGCCACCTGTACTTCGTGCGCGCCGAGCGCCAGCTCATCCGGCTGAGCCTGGCCGACCTGAGCGAGGACGTGGCCTACACCGTGCCGTCCGGCTGGGTGGGTTACGGCACCTGGGTGGCCAACAGCGCCTGCACGAAGATGGTGGGCATCGAGATCCATGCCGACGACTGGTTCCCGCTGTCGGACTGGAAGAAGTTCCACGACATGTTCCATGCCAAGCCGCGCTGCCGGCTGATCCGCATCGACCTGGTCACCGGCCAGCGCGAGGTCATCCTGGAAAAGCACGGCTGGCTGGGCCACCCGCAGTACCGGCCCTTCGACGACCACACCGTGGCCTACTGCCACGAGGGGCCGCACGACCTGATCGACGCGCGCATGTGGTTCGTCGACGAGGACGGCGGCAACGTGCGCTGCGGCAAGGCGCACGACCCGGGCGAGAGCTGCACGCACGAGTTCTGGGTGCCCGACGGCTCGGCCATGATCTACGTGTCCTACCTGAAGGGCCAGCCCGAACGCTGGATCTGCTCGCTCGACCCCGCCACGCTGCAAAGTCGACGCCTGGCGCTGATGCCGCCTTGTTCGCACCTGATGAGCAACCACGACGGCACGCTGCTGGTGGGCGACGGCTGCGCTTCACCCGCCGATGTGGCCGACGCCGGCAGCCACCGGATCGTCAGCGACCCCCATCTGCACCTGTTCGACCTGAAGGCCGGCACGCAGCGCCGCATCGCGCGGCACGACAGCAGCTGGAAGGTGCACAAGGGCAACCGGCAGGTGACCCACCCCCATCCCTCGTTCACGCCCGACCAGAAGCAGGTGCTCTACAGCACCGACAGCGACGGCGAGCCGGCGCTGTTCCTGGCCGAACTGTCGCCGGCGTAATGGGCGCGTGATGCAGGGGGCCCGGTCCGCGATGAAGCTGCTGGTGACGGCCGCTCTCTTCGTGGCGATGAACGTGCAGGCCCAGCCGCGCCCGCAGATCGACGAGGCCACGGCGGCGCGCCTCCGCATGGCCGACTACCTGGCGGCCGGGCCGTCGCCGTGGGTGCCGCCCGCCGCGGTGGATGTCGCCGCGCGGCCCGATTTCGTCGTCGCCGCCGACGGCAGCGGCACGCACCTCAGCGTGCAGGCCGCCATCGACGCCGTGCCCGCAGCCGGTCCGGGTGCGCGCCGCCACGTCGTGCAGCTGAGGCCGGGGGTCTACCGGGAGCACCTGTGCGTGAAGGACAAGGCACCGATCACGCTGCTGGGTGACGTGGCCGACGCGTCGGCGGTGCTCATCGTCGAAGGCCGCTACAACGCGATGCCGCGACCCGCAGGCCAGGCGACGCCCTGCCTGGCGCCGACGGGTGCGACCTTCGGCACCGGCGGCAGTGCCAGCGTGATGGTCTTCAGCGACGACTTCCACGCCGCCCACCTGACGCTGGCCAACGACGCGATGGACCGCGTGCAGCGCGGCGTGGGCTACCCCCCCGGCGCCGGCGAGAGCGGCGGCGCCCAGGCCGTGGCGCTGATGACGCAGGGCGACCGCATCGTGCTCGACCAGGTGCGCCTGCTCGGGCACCAGGACACGCTCTACGCCAGCCGCGCTGCGCATGCCGAGGCGGCGCGCGTGCTGGTGCGCCGCAGCCTGATCGCCGGTGACGTCGACTTCATCTTCGGCAACGCCACGCTGGTGATCGACCAGAGCACCCTGCACAGCCGGGCCGGCCGCCGCACGCCGGGCAACGGCGGCCACGTGCTGGCGCCCAGCACGGCGCCGGGGGTGTCGCACGGCTTCCTGGTGCAGCGCTCGGTGTTCGTCGGCGAGCCCGGCCTGGCGTCAGGCGCACACTCGCTGGGCCGCGCCTGGGACCACGGCGTGGCGCGTGGCGCCTGGCAGGCGGGACGTTCACCCAACGGCCAGGCGCTGGTGCGCGACAGCCTGCTGGGCCGCCATGTCGGGCCGTGGTCGGCCTCGACCTCGCGCCGCCCCTTCGCCGGCAGCTCCGATTTCGCCGACCGGGCGGCCAACCGCATGGCCGAGTTCGCCAACCAGCAGGCCGACGACGACAGTCGCGAGGTGCTGGCCCTGGAAGACGGCTGGGCGGCACTGGGCGAGGGCACGCGCGGCGGCGCCGAGGCCGCCATGGCCGACGTGCACGAGGTGCGCACCCGGGCGCAGCTGGTGGCGGCGCTGTCGCCCCACGGGCGGCCGCGCATCGTCAAGGTGGTGGGTGCCATCGACCTGGCCAGTGGCGACGACGGCCGGCCGCTCGGCTTCGAGGACTTCCGCGACCCGGCTTTCGATCTGGCCGCGTATGCGCGTGCCTACGACCCCGCCGTGTGGGGCCGTCAGCCGCTGGCCGGGCCGCTGGAAGAAGCGCGGCAACGCTCGGCGCGGCGGCAGGCGTCGCACATCGTTCTGCGCGTGCCATCGCGCACCACCCTGCTGGGCGTGGGCAGCGACGCACGCCTGTCCAACGGCATGCTGCTGCTGGAGCAGGTCGAGGACGTCATCGTGCGCAACCTGCACTTCAGCGACGCCTACGATCACTTCCCGGCCTGGGACCCGAAGGACGTCGGTGCCGAATGGAATTCCGACTACGACAGCGTCTCGCTGCGCAACGCCCGTCGCGTGTGGATAGACCGCTGCAGCTTCGACGACGGCGCCCGTCCCGATGCCGCCGAGCCGGTGCTCATGGGCACGCGCATGCAGCGTCACGACGGCCTGCTCGACATCACGCGGCAGTCCGATCGGGTCACCGTGTCCTGGAGCCGCTTTGCCCGCCACGCCAAGACCATGCTCATCGGCAGCGGTGACGGCGTGCGCGAAGACCAGGGCCGGCTGCGCGTGACGCTGCACCACAACCACTGGGACGGTCTGGGCGAGCGCATGCCGCGCGTGCGCTGGGGCCGCGTGCACGTCTACAACAACCTCTACAGCGTGGGCGGCGAGGGCGCCCACCCCTTCGGCTACGCGCTGGGTGTGGGGGTGGAGTCGCGACTGTTCAGCGAGCACAACGTCTGGCAGACGCCGCCCGACGTGCCCGCCACGCGTCTGGTCAGGCTGTGGAAGGGCCACGCCTTCTTCGACCGCGGCTCGCTGCACAACGGGGAGCCGGTCGACCTGCTGGCGGCGCTGCGGCGGGCGAATCCCGGGGCCGGGATCTCCGGTGATGTCGGCTGGCGACCGGTGCTGCACGGCCCGATCGATGCCGCGGCCGAGGTGCCACGACGCGTGCTTGCCGGGGCCGGCGCCGGGCGGCCCGGGGCCCACACTCCATAATGAAACCTGAAACGTCATATCAAGAGACCCGAAACATGGATGAGGATTCGTTCGACTCACGACAGCCGGAGTCCGTCGCCGCGGTGCTGAAGGTGTTCGCCATCCTGCAGGCCCTGGCCGAGAAGAACGAGACGGGGATCTCGGAACTGTCGATGCGCCTGGCCATGCCCAAGGCCACCATCTACCGCTTCCTGCAGACGATGAAGACGCTGGGCTACGTGCGACAGGAACTGCACAGCGAGGGCTACGGCCTGACGATGAAGATGTTCGAGCTGGGCACCAAGGCGCTGCAGTATCCCGACCTGGTGGAGCTCGCCAAGGCGCACATGCAGCGACTGTCGGACGCCACCGGCGAGACGGTGCACCTGGGCATGCTGATCGACAGCGAGATCATCTATGTGCACAAGGTCGACTCGCGCCACATGCTGGGCATGTACTCGCGCGTGGGCCGCCGCGCACCGCTGCACTGCACGGCCATCGGCAAGGTGCTGATGGCCTGGGAGCCCCCGGGCCGGCGCGACCACATCCTGACGGGCTGCGACTTCAAGCGCTTCCGCGAGAAGACCATCACCACGCGCCCCGGCTACGACGTCGAGCTGGAGCGCACGCTGGCGCAGGGCTTCGGCGAGGACCGCGAGGAGTTCGACGATCACATCCGCTGCGTCGCCATCCCCATCTTCGACCGGCTCAACCAGGTCGTGGCGGGCATGAGCGTGTCCTTTCCCACCTTCCGCTACGACGTGGCGCGCGAGCCCGAACTGGTGGGCATGCTGCGCGACGCCAGCCGTGACATCTCGTCGCAGCTGGGCTGCACCAGCTTCCCGCTCGACCCGGTGATGGTGAGCCCCCAAGCTCGCCATCGCTCGCTACCCCCCGGGGGGGCCGCCCGCTGATGAACCGGCGGAGCCGGTCCGTGGCGGGAAGCTTGGTCGCGGTGCGGGCGCGCGGTGCTGGAGTAACCTTCGCGCACGGGCTGCCCAGCGGCCCATCGACATCCCAGGAGAACCCATGAGAGAGAACCGCCTGCGCACGATGTGGCAGAACGACCAGGCCGTCGTGAACGGCTGGCTGGCCATCCCGAACAGCTTCAGCGCCGAGGTGATGGCCCAGCAGGGCTGGGACAGCGTCACCGTCGACATGCAGCACGGCCTGATCGACGAAGGCGACATGCTGCCCATGCTGCAGGCCATCAGCACCACCTCGGCCGTGCCCATCGTGCGCGTGCCCTGGCTGGAACCCGGCGTGCTGATGAAGGCGCTGGACGCCGGCGCCTACGGGGTCATCTGTCCGATGATCAACACGCGCGAGGACGCGCAGAAGCTGGTGGCCTGGACGCATTACGCCCCGATGGGCACGCGCAGCTTCGGCCCCATCCGCGCGTCGATCTACGGCGGGCCCGACTACCCCGAGAAGGCCAACCAGACCATCGTCACCTTCGCGATGATCGAGACGGCGCAGGCGCTGGACAACCTCGACAGCATCCTGTCGGTGGAAGGGCTGGATGCCATCTACATCGGCCCGTCGGACCTCAGCCTGTCGCTGGGCTGCAAGCCGGTGTTCGACGACGTCGAGCCCAAGGCGGCCGAAGCCATGGCCCACATCCTGGCGCGCGCCAAACACCACGGTGTGGTGGCCGGTGTGCACAACGGCCGCCCCGACGTGGCACGCGCCCGCGTGGCCCAGGGTTTCCGCTTCGTCACGCTGGGCAGCGATGCGCGGCTGCTGGCGCTGGGGTCGCAGGATCTCCTGAAGGCGATGAAGGGTTGACCCCCCCGTAGCGGCTTCGCCGCACCTTGCAGGCCGCGCCGGGCCAGTGGCCCGGCCCCACGCTCGGCAGGAAACGTCCACTGGACGTTTCCTGTCCAGGCCCGGCCCCCCAGGGGGCAACGCCAGCGGCCCGGCAGAGCCGGTTCCGCGGCGTTCGCTTGATGTGCTACGCGCCCGTGGGGCGCTGCCGCGCAATGCCGCGAGAATCGGGGCATGGACGTCCCCTCTCCGCACATCGACCCCACCGGCTTCCTGCGCGCCCTCTACGACGCCGCCGTGCTGCGTGCGCTGCCCGGCCCCAACACCGCGCCGCACCTGCCACCACCGCCCAAGGGCCGCACGGTGGTGGTCGGCGCCGGCAAGGCCGGGGGCGCGATGGCCGAGGCGGTCGATGCGCTGTGGCCCGCCGATGCGCCGCTGTCGGGCCTGGTCGTCACCCGCTACGACCACGTGCCGCCGGGCTACAAGGCGCGGCCCGGGCGCATCGAGGTGGTGGAAGCCTCACACCCCGTGCCCGACGAGGCCGGCCGCCGCGCCGCGGCGCGCATCGCCGGACTGGCCACGGGACTGACGGCCGATGACCTCGTGCTGTGCCTGATCTCCGGCGGCGGCTCGGCCCTGCTGGCACTGCCCGCGGCCGGCCTCACGCTGGAAGACAAGCAGGCCATCAACAAGGCGCTGCTCAGGAGCGGTGCGGCCATCGACGAGATGAACTGCGTGCGCAAGCATCTCTCGGCCATCAAGGGCGGGCGGCTGGCCGCCAGCTGCGCGCCGGCGCGCGTGGTCACGCTGCTCATCAGCGACGTGCCGGGCGACTCGCCCGAGGTCATCGCCAGCGGCCCCACCGTGCCCGACGCCAGCACCTGCGCCGACGCGCTGGCCATCTGCCGCCGCTATGGCATCGAGCTGCCGCCGGCGGCGCGCATGGGCCTGGAAAGCGGCGCCTTCGAAAGCCCCAAGCCCGGCGACGCACGATTCGAAGGCCATGAAGTCCACATGATCGCCACGCCGCAGCAGAGCCTGGAGGCCGCGGCTGCGCTGGCGCGCTCTGCGGGCATCGAGGCGCACATCCTCAGCGACGAGATGGAAGGCGAAAGCCGCGAGGTCGGCAAGGTGCAGGCCGCCCTGGCGCGTGCCGTGGCGCAGCGCGGCACGCCGTTTGCCCGGCCCTGCGTCATCCTGTCGGGCGGAGAGACCACGGTGACGGTGAAGGGCAAGGGCGGCCGCGGCGGGCGTGCCACGGAGTTCCTGCTGGGCTGCGCCATCGCCATGCAAGGCCAGCCGGGCGTGCATGCGCTGGCGGCCGACACCGACGGCATCGACGGCATCGAGGACAACGCCGGCGCCGTCGTCTCGCCCGACACGCTGGCGCGCGCGGCCGCCCGGGGCCTGAAGGCGGCCGAGTTCCTCGACCGCAACGACGCCTACAGCTTCTTTGCCGCGCTGGGCGACCTGGTCACGCCGGGCCCCACGTTCACCAACGTCAACGATTTCCGGGCGCTGTTGATCACGTGAGCGCCGTGCAGCCAGCGCCCTTGTCGATCCGCGCCACGCTGCGGCATCGCTCGTTCCGCTGGCTGATCGGCGGCGGCTCGGTCTACTTCGTCGGCAACGCCATGCAGGCCATGGCCACGGCCTGGCTGATGATCGAGCTGACCGGCTCGTCCTTCCTGGCGGCACTGGTGCAGACGGCGGTGTTCCTGCCGATGTTCCTGTTCTCGCTGCCGGCCGGCGTGCTGGCCGACACCACCGACCGCCGCCGCCTCATCCTCGGCTCGCTGGCGGTGCAGGCCGCCGTGGTGGCGTTGATGGCCTTCCTGCTGCTGATCGGCTGGGCCGGGCCGACCTCGCTGCTGCTGCTGACCTTCGTCGTCGGCTGCTGCACGGCGCTGCTGTCGCCGTCCTGGAACTCGGCCATCGTCGACGTCGTGCCTCGCGACGAGCTGCCGCAGGCCATCACCGCCATCGGCATCTCCTACAACGCGGCGCGCGCCCTGGGCCCGGCACTGGCCGGCTGGGTCTATGTCGCGGCCGGCGCCGGCTGGGTGCTGGCGCTGGCCTGCGCGGGCGTGCTGGTGCTGCTGTATGCCGTGCGCGAACACCCGCCGCGGCCACACCTGCCGTCGCGCCTGCCGGCCGAGCGGCTGTGGGGCGGCATGCTCAGCGCCTTGCGCTTCGCACGACACTCCGACACCGTGCTGGCGCAACTGGTGCGCACCGGCGCCTACAGCGCGGCCGGGTCGGCGCTGTGGGCGCTGCTGCCGGTGATCGCCCAGCGCCAGCTCGGTCTCGGCGCCACCGGCTTCGGTTTCCTCATCGGCTGCCTGGGCGTGGGCGCTGTGCTGGCCGGGCTGGTGGTCGGCCGCATGCGATCGCGCCTGGGGCTGGAGCGCCTGGTGGGCTGGGGCACGGCGCTCTACGCGCTGGTGATGGCCGTGACGGCGATCTCGCACACGCCCTGGATCACCTACCTGGCGCTGATGGCCGGCGGCGCGAGCTGGATGACGGTCATGTCCACCTACAACACCGCCACGCAGACCAGCGTGCCGCCCTGGGTGCGCGCACGCGCCACGGCGCTGCACACGCTGTGCGCGCTGGGCTCCTTCGCGCTCGGCTCGGCCCTCTGGGGCGCGCTGTCCGACCTGCTGGGTCTGGCGCCGGCGCTCTGGATGGCCGCCGCGGCCATGGCCGCCGGGCTGCTGCTGGTGCGGCCCTTCCCGCTGCGCATGAGCGACCTGCAGGAGGTGACGCAGGCCACGCTGTCGGAAGACCTCTTCGTGGCGCACCAGCCCGACCCCGAGGCCGGTCCGGTGGCGGTCGAGATCGCCTACCTCGTGCGCGAAGGCGAGACCGAGGCCTTCCTCGATGCAGTGAGCCAGCTGCGCGCGCCGCGCCGCCGCGACGGTGCGACCTTCTGGCGCGTCTACCGCGACCTGTCGGAGCCCTTGCGCTTCGTCGAGCGCTTCATCGTCACGAGCTGGGCCGACTACCTGCACCAGCGCGCGCGCGCCACGCTGGCCGACCAGGAACTCGAAGCCGAGCTGCGCCGCTTCCTGCAGCCGGGCGCGGTGCCGACGATGCAGCACTTCATCGCGGAGAGATGAGGACAGCCGCCAGCGCGTTGTGCCAGCGCGTTGTGCGTGCTTCCTCAAAGGGCCGGGCCAGTCCGGGTGGCACTGCAGGCGGTCCGGGAATGCACCACCTGTGTCGGGGGGGTGGTCGGTCGAAGCCGGGAAGTCCGCCTTGCCGGCCGCGGGGGTTCCTGGCTAAGGTCGCCGGTCGGCTGAACGCCGTTTCCCTGCCGCCTCCAAGGACCCCGTCATGCGCTGCCTCCGTCCCCTGTTTTCCACCCTCGTCCTGACACTGGCCGCTGCGGCACCTGTCGCTGCCGAGCCCATCAGCGTGCTCTTCGTCGGCAACAGCTTCACCTTCGGCCGTGTCGACCCGGTGATGAGCTACAACGCCGCCAACGTGCGCGACCTCACCGGCCCGATGTTCGTCGCCAACCCGCTGGGCAGCAACGAGTTCGAGCCCCGACCCTGGGGCGGCGTGGCGGGCATCTTCAAGCAATTCACCGTGCAGGCCGGGCTCCACTACGACGTCGCCATGTCCACGCGCAACGCGGCCTCACTGCGCGGCCACCTGCTGAACACCAACCCCGCGGGCTGGGACCTGCGCGGCAACATCGGCTCGCAGACCTGGGGCAAGGTGGTGTTGCAGGAGCAGAGCGACGAACCCCTGCTGCGCCGACCCGGGCTGGCCTCCAACCCCGAGTACTTCAGGCACTACGCCGACAAGATCGAGAACTACGTGCATTCGAGTGCGGCGCAGAGCTTCCGCGATCGCGATGCCTTCGCTGGCGCGGACGGCGCCGCGCGCCAGGCCGCCTGCCGGGCCGCCGGGATCGCCGCGGGCACCTGCAGCAACGTTCGCGACGTGCCCGGCAACGCCAATGCCAGTGCCGGCACCGAGATGTACCTGTACCAGACCTGGGCCCGGCCCAACCTGGTCAACGGTGCCCTGGCCACGGTGACCGACGAGACCACCGGCGAGGTGACGCGCACCGGTGCCGTCAATACCAACACCTTCTTCGACAATCTCGAGGCGATGACGGCCGAGCTGAAGAGCAGCTACGAGGCTGCGCTGGCGCAGGCCGACAACGACGGCAGCGCCGGCTTCAAGGGCATCGCGCCGGTGGGCGAGGCCTTCATGACCGCCGTGCAGGCGGGCATCGCCACGCGCGACATGTGGTCGCCCGACGCTGCCACCGACGGCCTGGTCGACCTCTGGTTCGACGACGGCCTGCACGCCAGCAAGTGGGGCTCCTACCTCAGCGCCCTGACCTTGTTCGGCACGCTGACGGGTGTCGACCCGGCCTCTCTGGGCATCGCCGAGATCGCCGCGCGCGACCTCGGCATCCGGGGCGACGACGCGCTGGCCCTGCAACGCGTGGCCAGCTTCCAGCTCGGCTTCCGCGCTTCGGCCGTGCCCGAGCCCTCGTCGATGGCGCTCGTCCTGCTGGCCTTGTACGGGCTGTCGAGGTCGGCGAAGCGCCGGCGCGCCTGAGTCGCCGGCCAGCCTGGCCTGCATCACCGGTGGCGCAACGGGCAGGCCCCTGCGCCGACCGGGCGTCGTATGCTTGCGCCCCGACGAAGCTACCGGCCTCCGCCATGCAACACGCCTCCCTCACGCGCCGCGGCTTCACCGGATGGATGGCTGCCGCAGCGGCCTCGGTGTCCGCCTCGGCCTTGCCGGTGCGTGCGGCCACTGAACTGCCACTGTTCGACGCCCACGTGCACTACAGCCACGACGCGGTGGAACTGGTGCCGCCGAAGCAGGCGGTGGAGCTGCTGCGCAAGGCGGGTCTGAAGGGCGCCTTCGTCTCGTCGTCGGACGACCGCGGCACGCAGCTGCTGATGGCCGAAGCGCCCGACCTCATCGTGCCGGCGCTGCGGCCCTACCGCACGCGCGCCGATCTCAACGGCTGGGTGCGGGACGAAGGCATCGTGCGCTACCTGGAAGAGCGCATGGCGAAGTACCGCTATGTCGGGGTGGGCGAGTTCCATCTGTTCGGCGCCGACGCCGAGCTGCCCGTGCCGCGTCGCATGGTGGCGCTGGCGCGTGAGCGCGGCCTGGTGCTGCACGCGCACAGCGACGCCGACGCCGTCGACCGGCTGTTCCGGCAGTGGCCCGATGCGCGTGTGCTGTGGGCGCACTCGGGTTTCGATGCGCCCGACAAGGTGCGCGCCGTGCTGCGACGGCACCCCAAGCTCTGGTGCGACCTCGCCTTCCGCGGCGACCACGCCAGCGGCGGCAAGGTCGATCCGGCCTGGCGCGAGGCCTTCCTGGAGTTCCCGGAGCGCTTCATGATCGGCACCGACACCTTCACGCCCGAGCGCTGGCACTACATCGGCTCGCATGCCGCGTTCTCCCGCGCCTGGCTCGCCGATCTGCCGGGCCCGGTGGCCGAGCGCATCGGCTGGCGCAATGGCGAGGCCCTGCTGCGCAGCGTGAAACCCTCGTAGCGTCCGACGCTGCCGGGGGCGAGCGGAACGCCAGGAACAGGAAAGGCGCCGATCGCTTGCACGGTCGGCGCCTTCGGTCATGTCGGGCGCGGGCCCGCCACGATCACTTGGGCATGATCACGCTGTCGATGACGTGGATGACGCCGTTGTCGGCCATCACGTCGGTCTTCACGACGTTGGCGGCGTCGACCTTCACACCGCCGGTGGTGCTGACGGTCAGCGAGCTGCCCTGCACGGTCTTCACGGCACCGGCCTTGACGTCCTTGGCCAGCACCTTGCCCGGCACCACGTGGTAGGTCAGCACCGCGGTCAGCTTGGCCTTGTCCGCCAGCAGCGCGTCGAGCTGCGCCTTGGGGATCTTCGCGAAAGCTTCGTCGGTGGGCGCGAACACGGTGAACGGGCCCTTGCCCTTCAAGGTGTCGACCAGGCCGGCCGCCTGCAGCGCGGTGGCCAGGGTCTTGAAGTTGCCGGCGGCGACAGCGGTGTCGACGATGTTGGCGGCTTGGGCCTGCAGCGAGACCAGGGCGGTCAGGGCGGCGGCGATCAGGGTCTTCTTCATGGCGGAGTTTCCTAGGGTTGAAAAGGGTGGGTCGGTGAAGGCCGCGGGGCTCGTGACCCGCAGCGGCCTGGATCGATCGGCACACAGAGCCTTTGGAAGCTGAACCTGGGGTGCCATCGACAACGTCCTGCACGGGGCAGAACGACATCGATGAAGCGATTCTGAACTGATCGGTTTCTCATATGAACTGTGTGGTCATTATGGATACCGATTGGTACAAGTGACGCGCAGGGACGCGTGCCCGCTCTCCGCGGGCCTGCCGGATCGCGGTGTTTCAGGGGTGGGCGCCGATGGCCTGCGCCCCGAAGGACGGCCGCGCCTGCAAGGTCTCGTACAGACGCAGGACCTGCGGCAGGGCCGGGCGCTCCATCGGCGTGTGCAGCCAGCGGTGCGTGGCCAGGCCCAGCACCACGTCGGCCAGCGTGAAGCGCTCGCCGGTGACGAAGGCACCGGTCCGCTGCAGCTGGACGTCCAGCATCGCCATGTGCCGGTGCCATTGCTGGATGCTGGCGGCCAGCGCGCCGGCGTCGCCGTGCGCCGGGCTCTTGCGCACCAGCGCCATGAAGGCATAGCGCCAGGCGTTGTTCAGCTCGCCCGCCTGCCAGTCCATCCACTGTTCAACGCCTGCACGCTCGCGCGCTGCGGCCGGCAGCAGATCGTCCCGCTGGTGCCGGCTCGCCAGGTAGCGGCAGATGGTGTTCGACTCCCACAGCACGAAGTCGTCATCGATCAGCACCGGCACCAGCGCATTGGGGTTCAGTGCGCGGAACGCCGGGTCGTCGGTCGACCGCACACCGGCACCCCAGGGTTCCAGCTCGAAGGGCAGGCCGATCTCGGCACAGGTCCACATCACCTTGCGCACGTTGATCGACGACGGACGTCCCAGGATCTTCAGCATGCGGTGCTCCTCAAGGCGTGGCGGCGAACTCGACGCCCAGTGCCGTGTCCAGGGCCTGCAGGTCGGCCTCGGTGGTGTAGCTCTGCACCGAGACGCGCACGAAGGCGCGGCCGCCGTGCTGCGTCACCGGCACCTCGATGTGGTGGTGGTCGAAGAGCCGCCTGCGCAATGCTTCGGCATCGCAGCGCGGCACCGGCAGCGGCGCCATCTGGGCGAAGTCGCTGTCGGCGCCGATGCACGGCAGATCGAAGCGCTCCGAGCAGCGGTGCATGAGCGCGATGGCGCGGCGGTGGCAGGTGTCTCGCACGGCTGCGCCGTGGTGCTGGCGCACCCAGTCCAGCGCAGCCGGCACCGTGAGGAAGGCCGCCAGGTCCCGCGTGCCCTGCCACTGCAGGCGGCGCTCCAGCACCGTGCTGCCCGTGTAGGCGTCGAAGCCGGCGTGCCCGCCGTCGCCCGCCGCGTAGCCCCAGCTGATGACGCTGGCGTGCAGCGAAGCGTGATGCTCCGGGCGCGCATGCAGGAAGGCGGCGCCCTTGGGCGCGCACAGCCACTTGTGGCAGTTGCCGGTGTAGAAATCGGCCCCCAGCGCGCCCAGATCGAGGTCGATCAGCCCGGGCGCGTGCGCGCCGTCGATCAGCGTGAGGATGCCGAGCGCGCGGGCGCGCCGGACCAGGTCCGTCAGGGGCAGGATCAGCGCCGTGGTCGATGCGACATGGCTCACGAACAGCACGCGCGTGCGCGGCGTCACGGCCTCCAGCATGCGGTCGGCGAAGCTTGCGGCGTCGAAGGGCAAGGGCACGGCCACACGCCGCACCACACTGCCGCGCTCGCGGCCCACATGGGCCCAGGTGGCGTCGCAGGCACCGTACTCCAGGTCGGTGGTCAGCACCTCGTCGCCGGGTTGCAATGGAAGCGACCGCGCCACCACGTTGACGCCGCTGGTCGCGTTGGGCACGAAGACCAGGTCGTCGGCCCTCGCGCCGAGGAACCCGCCCAGCGACTGGCGCGCCTGGCGCAGCAGCTCGGTCGAGCGGCGACCGAGGAACTGCACCGGGTTGCGCTCCATCTCCAGCTGCCAGTCCTGCAACACGGCGAAGACCTCGCGCGGGCAGGCGCCGAAGCTGCCGTGGTTGAGGAATACCACCTCGGGGTCGAGCAGGAAGTCTTGCTTCATGGGGTGGATGGTCGAGGACCCCGGGGCTGCACAAATGGCCCGGAAAGTCGCCGCTATTGTCGGTGCCCCGCAGGGGAGCGCTGCCTAGCATCCCACTCATCCACGCCCGAATCGAGGAGCCCGATGAACGCCGTCCTGCCCCAGGCTGCCGCCGCCCCCGGCGACGCCGTGTCCGAGCGCGCGCGCCGCGGCACGCTGCCGCTGGCCGAGCTGGTGGACCGCGCCACGCAGCTGCAGGCCGCCGGCCAGCTCGAACAGGCGGTGCAGCTCTACCAGACCTGGATCGCCCATGCGAAGGGGCCGCTGAAGCAGGTGGCCTGCTTCAACCAGGGCACGCTGCTGTCGTCGCTGGGCCGCGATGCCGACGCGCGCCGGGCCTACGACCTGGCCCTCACCCTGGCGCCCGACTTCCCGCCCGCCCTGCTGAACCTGGGCCACCTGCTGGAGCGCCAAGGTGATGCCGAAGGTGCCCTGAAGCAGTGGGCGCTGGTCATCGAGCACACCGACCCGCCCACTGCCGCCAACATCGACCTGCGCCTGCATGCGATGAACAACAGCGGCCGCCTGCTGGAGACCCTCAAGCGCCTGCCTGAGGCCGAGGCGCTGATGCGCCGCAGCCTGGAGCTCAAGCCCGCGCAGGGCGACGTCATCCAGCACTACGTGCACCTGCGGCAGAAGCAGTGCGAATGGCCGCTGTACCAGCCGGTGGGCGAGGTGACCCTGAACCAGCTGCTGATGGGCACCTCGGCGCTGGCCATGATGAGCGTGACCGACGACCCGGCGGTGCAGTTGCTGGCCGCCACGCGCTTCGTCGCCGAACGCGTGCCCAAGCCCGCCGCCGTGCCGCTGCACACGCAGCGACCGCCGCGCAGCGGACGCATCAAGGTCGGCTACCTTTCCGGCGACCTGCACCACCATGCCGTGGGCCTGCTGATCCCCGAACTGCTGGAGCTGCACGACCGCCGCCGCTTCGAGGTGCACGCCTTCTGCTGGACGCCCGAGTCGGCGCTGCCGCAGCGCCAGCGCCTGCTCAAGGCCATCGACCACCACGTGCGGCTGGCCGGCGTGGACGACGCCACCGCGGCACGCCTGATCGCCGACGCCGGCATCGACGTGCTGGTCGACCTGCAGGCGCTGACCAGCGGCGCGCGCCCGGCCATCCTGGGCCACCGCCCGGCGCCGGTGCAGGTGAGCTACCTGGGCCTGCCGGGCACCTCGGCACTGCCCGGTGTGGACTGGATCATCGCCGACCGCTTCGTGATGCCCGACGACTGTCTTCCCTTCTGCACCGAGAAGCCCCTGTACCTGCCGCACTGCTACCAGGTGAGCGACCGCCGCCGCGAGGTGGCGCCCCGGCCGCAGCGGGCCGCCTGCGGCCTGCCCGAAGACGCCTTCGTCTTCTGTTCGCACAACAACACCTTCAAGTTCACCGAACCGATGTTCGCCTTGTGGATGCGCGTGCTCGAGCAGGTGCCCGGCAGCGTGCTGTGGCTGCTGGCCGACAACGCCACGGCGCGCCGCAACATGGAGCGTGCTGCCGAAGCGGCAGGCGTCGCGCCGGACCGCCTGATCTTCGCGCCGCGGGTCTCGCCGGCCGAGTACCTGGCGCGCTTCCAGCTGGCCGACCTGATTCTCGACACCTTCCCCTACAACGCCGGCACCACCGCCAGCGACGCGCTGTGGGTGGGCACGCCCATCCTGACGCTGGCCGGGCGCAGCTACATCTCGCGCATGGCCGGCAGCCTGCTGCACGCCGTCGGCCTGCCCGATCTGGTGACCGACTCGATGGCCGCCTACGAGAAGCTGGCCGTCGACCTGGGCCGCCACCCCGCGCGCATCGCGTCCTACAAGCGCTACCTGGCCGAAGAAGGGCGTCGTTCGCCCTTGTTCGACCTGCCGCAGCTGGTGCGGGACATCGAGCACGAGTTCGAACGCCTGGCGCTGGCCGCGCGCGCGGCCAGGCCCTTGACCTGATCCGACGATGGCCGGATCCGACGCCCCCACCCGCACCGGCGCGACTGCGCCCGGCGACGGCTCGGGTGCGTCCTGGGACATCGAGAACGACGCGCTGGCCCACGCCCTGTCGTGGCTGACGCGCCACCACGGCCGCGAACGCTCGCCCGAGTCGCTGCTGGCCGGCATGCCCATCACCGGCCGGCTGGGGCCCGACCAGGCGCTGCGCGTGCTGCGCGAGGCCGCCTTCAGCGCCGCGCTGGTGCAGCGACCCATCAATGATCTGAGCGCGCTGCTGCTGCCGGCCGTGCTGCTGCTGCAGGGGGGCGATGCCTGCATCCTGGTGGCGCGCAAGGACGGCAGCGGGCCGGCCACGCGCTACGACATCGTGATGCCCGGCCGCGAGCACCATGCGCTGGTGGCGATGGAGAGCGAGCTGTCGGGCGAGTACACCGGCATCGCGCTGGTGGCCACGCCGCAGCTGCAGAGCCCCGTGCACGGCGAGGATGCCGCGCTGCTGCGGGACCCTGCCACGCACTGGTTGTGGGGCACGATGCGCCGCTTCGTGCCCTACTACCGATCGGCGCTGCTGGCGGCCCTGCTGTCCAACCTGCTGATGCTGGTGACCGGGTTGAGCACCGCGGTGGTGTTCGACAAGGTCATCCCCCACCAGGCCTTCGTCACGTTGTGGGCGCTGGCCACGGCCGGCATCCTGGCGCTGGTGTTCGACCTCACGGCCAGGCAGCTGCGCGCGCACCTCATCGACCTGGCGGGACGCAAGGCCGACCTCATCGTCGGCGCCGCCCTGTTCCGCCAGACGCTGGCGGTGCGCATGGAACACCGGCCGGCGTCGTCGGGTGCCTACGCGCACACGCTGGCGCAGATCGAGGTGGTGCGCGAGTTCTTCGCCTCGGCCACGCTGTCGGCGCTGTCGGACCTGCCCTTCATCGTGATCTTCGTGGCCATGGCCTTCGTCATCGGCGGACCGCTGGGCTGGGTGCCGGCGCTGGCGGTGCCCGTACTGGTGCTGCTGTCGGCGCTGATCCAGAACTCGCTGCGCCGCGCGATGATGGCCAACATGCAGCAGCAGGCCGACCTGCACGGCGTGCTGGTCGAGGCGGTGGACGGCATCGAGGACCTGAAGGCCGCGGGTGCGCAGGGCCGCTTCCTGCGCCAGTACGAAGCCTCGACCGCGGCGGCGGCGGAGTCGTCGCTGCGCTCGCGCCGCATCACGGCCTGGACCAACAACATCTCGGCGGTGTCGCAGCAGGCCGTGACCCTGATCATCCTGGTCTGGGGCGTCTACCTCATCGACGACAAGGTCATCACCGGCGGCGCGCTGATCGGTGCGGTGATGTTCGCCGGCCGTGCCGTGGCTCCGCTGTCCAGCGTGGTCAGCCTGGCCACGCGCTACCAGGGTGCGCGCGCCGCGCTGCGCGCGCTCGACCGCGTGATGGAGCAGCCGGTGGAGCGCGAGGCCGGCCGTGCCTACGTGCCGCGCACCAGCCTGAGCGGCCGCATCGCGCTGGTCGACGTGGGCTTTGCCTACCCGGCGCACGAAGGCCAGGAGCCGCCGCGTGTGCTCAAGGGCGTGACGCTGCGCTTCGAGCCCGGCGAACGTGTGGCCATCCTGGGCCGCATCGGCTCGGGCAAGAGCACCGTGCTGCGGCTGCTGGCGGGCCTGTACCAGCCCACCGAAGGCATGGTCGACGTCGATGGCATCGACCTGCGCCAGATCGACCCCGCCGACTTCCGCGCCCGCGTGGGCTATGTCGGCCAGGACCCGCGCCTGTTCCACGGCACGCTGCGCGAGAACGTGCTGCTCGACCGCGCTGCCGCCGATCCCGGCCGCCTGGCCGAAGCCGCACGGCTGACCGGCCTGGACCGCGTCGCGGCCACGCACCCGCTGGGCTGGGACCTGCCGGTGGGCGAAGCCGGCGCCATGCTCTCGGGCGGCCAGCGCCAGCTGGTGGCGCTGACGCGCTGCCTGGTGACGCAGCCGCAGATCCTGCTGATGGACGAGCCCACCAGCTCGATGGACGCGCAGAGCGAGGTGGCCTTCCTGCGCCAGCTGAAGGAGGCCAGCGGCCACTGCACGCTGCTGATGGTGACGCACCGCCCGGCCGTGCTGGAACTGGTGCAGCGCGTGGTGGTGGTGGACGGCGGGCGCGTCGTGCTCGACGGCCCCAAGGACCAGGTGCTGGCAGCGCTGTCGGGCAAGCCCGCGGCGCCCACGGCGGCCAACGGCGGCGGCAAGGTGCACCTGCACCCCTCGGCGCAGCCGATGGAACGCGAGGCCACGCTCTAGATGGGCTGGTTCGGGCGCCATCGCGGAAGCTCGCTGCGGGCCGGCGACGTGGCCTACCTCGATCCCGTGCGCGCCGCGCACGTCATCGAGCCGGCACCGGCCGCCACGGCGGCGATCTATCTGATGCTGCTGATCGTGGCCTCGGCCATCGGCTGGGCCTGGCTGGCGCAGGTCGACATCATCGCCAAGGCCGATGCGCGCGTGGTCCCGGCGGGGCGCGAGCAGGTCATCGCCAGCCTGGAAGGCGGCATCCTGCGCGAACTGCTGGTGCGCGAAGGCCAGACCGTGGAGGTGGGGGCCGACCTGGCGCTGCTCGACCCCACGCGCGTGGAAGCGCAGCAGGCCGAAGGCCAGGCCAAGCGCCAGGCGCTGATGGGTGCCGTGGCGCGGCTGCAGGCCGAGGCCGGCGGCAAGCCGCTGCGCTTTCCGCCCGAGCTGGCGGGTGTGCGCAGCATCGTCGAAGGCGAGACCGAGAGCTACCAGGCGCGCGCCCGCGCGCTGGCCGAGGCGGTGGAGATCAACCGCCGCAGCATCGGCCTGCTGCAGAAGGAGCTGGCGGTGGCCGAGGCCATGTCGGGCAAGGGCCTGATGAGCGAGGTCGAGGTCATGCGCGTGCGGCGCCAGGTCAACGAGCTGAGCCTGCAGACCCAGGAGCGCATCAACCGCTTCCGCCAGGAGGCCAGCGCCGAACTCGTGCGCGTGCGCACCGAGCTCAGCATGGTCGAGGAGCAGATGGTGGTGCGTGACGACGTGCTGCGCCGCACGGTGCTGAAGTCGCCGGTGAAGGGCATCGTCAAGAGCATCAAGGCCAACACCACGGGCGGCGTCATCGCCGCAGGGGCACCGGTGATGGAGATCGTGCCGGTGGGCGAGGCGGTGCTGGTGGAAGCGCGCGTGCGGCCGGCCGACATCGGCTTCGTGAAGGTCGGGCAGGAAGTCAAGATCAAGCTCAGCGCCTACGAGTACACGGTGTACGGCGGGCTGGCCGGCACGGTGATGTCGATCAGTCCCGACGCCATCACCGACGCCGCCCCGGGCGCCCAGGGCAGCTACTACCGCGCCCGCGTGCGTGCCGACGCCAGCAGCCTGGGGCCCCGCGACAAGCCGCTGCAGGTGCTGCCCGGCATGACCGGCGTGGCCGAGATCCGCACCGGCCAGCGCTCGGTGCTGGCCTTCCTGCTGCGGCCGATGATGAAGTCGCAGGAAGCGTTCAGGGAGCGTTGAGCGTCGGGTCCACCATCGGCTCGCCCTGCGGAGGCCGTTGACGCCACTTGTGCCAGACGTGCGGGATCTGATGGCGAAGCGGCAGCCGGTGGAAGTGATAGCGCGCGAGCACCAGCGTGAGCGCCGTGCGCTTGCCCAGGCTGTCGCGGTCGTCGGGTTCTGAGGGGCGCAGGGTGGTGTCCATCAAGGCCACGAGGAACCGCTTCCGGGCCTGCGATGCCGCGCCGTGGCCGGGCCAGGGGCCCAGGTCCGCAGGCATGGGCGTGGCCATCCAGGCGCGAAGGAAGTGGCAGGCCAGCGCCAGAGGTTCCTGGAGATGCATCTGTTCGGCGCGCAGCGACAGGTCGGCGAAGAAGCCCGGTGTCCGTCCGAAGTGGCGCACCAGGCCGTCCATGTCGACGAGGTCGCGCACGCGATCGCGCGGCTCGGCATCGTGGAACAGGTGCCCGGCGCTGTGCAGCAGCTGGTCCGCCGGGTGCAGCACCTGCCACGCCGGCCAGCGGCTGGGCTGCGCGCGGGCCAGCAACTGGTCGGCGTCGGGCACGCGGCCGCTGCGTTGCGGCAGGATGTTGTGATGCACGTCCAGCTCGATGGGCAGCTGGCGGTGCTGCATGGGCGGAAGCTCGTGGCTCCACTCCAGGTAGTAGCGCTCGTCGTGTTCGTCGAGCGCCGGTTCTTCCCAGCCGGCCTGCCGGAGCGTGGCGCGAAAGCCCGGCAGCCTGGACTTCGGCACCAGGATGTCGAGGTCGGACGGCAATCGACCCGCCGCGATCGACAGGTCCTGCCCCATGTAGGCCGACCCTTTGAGCAGCACCATCGGGTGGTCCAGCGGCCCCACCATGTCGGGCAGGCGCTCGATGGCCCAGAGCATGGCGCCGGAACGCGCGCGTGACAGGACCTGCGCGGCGCGAAGATGCGGCTTCACCGGCGGCGGGATGCGATCGAGCAGGCCCGCGCTCTCCAGGCAGCAGGCCAGGCGTGCGAGCAGCCGGTGTCGCCGGGCCAGGCGCACGACGCGGTTCCAGTCGTGCAGGCTCCAGTCCAGGGCCCGTTCCGGTTCGGGCAGGGCCTGCAGCCAGGACATGCCGGCGTCGACGCCGCCCGCGCGCGACGCCGCAGGCGCAACGGCCACCTCAGACCTTTCCATCGGCGAGCCCGGGCGCGGGCGGCAGCGAGGCCCACAGGTCGTTCATGGCCGCCTTGGCATCTTCGAGCCGGCCGTACTCCAGCTGGTAGCCGCGACAGCGGCGCACCAGTTGCACGACCGCATCGAAGCCCGTTTCGCCCAGCACGGAATAGTTGAAGGAATTGAAGGCCAGCGCGCGGAACATGGTTTCGTCGTCGATGGGCTCCAGGCTCAGGCTGCGGCCGGCCGTCCACTTGGGCAGCACCACGAAGGCCGGCCACGCGCCTTGGCCTCGGTACTGCACCGCTTCGTCGTTCGGACCGGCATGGGCCACGTCGCCCTTGCGCGTCTTGGGGAACGTGGGGCCGATCAGTGCCGCGGGAGCGTAGTCGCGGATCACGTCGATGGCCTGGTTCTTCAGCGCGATCGGCTTGATCATCGCCCGCAACTGCCCGGCCTCCGGGTCCAGCACGCCGAACTCGTCCGACAACAGCCGCCAGCCATGGTGCGCCAGGGCGGCCGTCAGCGTGCTCTTGCCCGAGCCGGGTGTGGCCGGCAACAGCATGCCCCAGCCGTCGCGCGCGACGCATCCGGCATGGAAGAGCAGCAGGTGGTGCAGGCGCTGGCCGATCAGCCAGTTGGTGCCCCATTCCATCAGCGGCAGCGCCGTGTCGGCGGGGAAGGGATAGAACTGCTGCTCGCCGTCGCACACCAGCGCCACCTGCGGCCGCAGCGGCCGGCGCCAGAAGGTCGAGGGTTCGAGCCGGACGTGGATGTCAGAGAAGGCCACCGGGTCGGGCAGCGGGAACCTTGCGTACACGCTGGCCATCTGGCGAGCCAGCCAGGCCGACCTCGAGCGCACCTCCAGGGTGACCGAGCCGTAGTCCAGGGTGACCCCGGTCGTGGACAGGCGCTCCGCCAGTGCAGCCGGCCCCGCATCGCCGATGAGGGTCATGACCTCATCAACTCGTTGCGAGGGTCGGCGAGTCTCCTGGCGTTGCCAGTCGGCATGGTTGGATCAGCCCGGCGTTGGCTAGCAGTTCGAAGGTGCCCTTGAGCACATCGATTATGGCGGCCAGCGATTCACCCGTGTCGTCGGACAGCAGCCGCGCCACGTCTTCGATCGAACCGGGCCGTTCGCCCAACACTTCCAGGCAGGCCGCGGCCTCGTCGTTGAGCATCAGCGTCTGGCCCGTGCCGGGAGCGAATCCGGCCCAGGCTTGCCCGATGGGTTCGACGCGAACGCCGGACCCGAGCTGGTACCGGGTCAATCAGGGAGCGAAGGAAGACCAGCAGCTGCCGGTCAGCAGACCGCCCGAGCCCGTGCCGGTGGTCAAGCCGGTCGACAAGCCGGACACCCTGAACACCGGCACCTTGTCGGTGCCATGGTTGGTGAAGCGCAGCGCCACGAAAGCCGAGCTGCCGTCGGACGTCGGAACGGTGTTCGCATTGGGTGTGACTGCCGCCGCGTCGCTCACCCGGATCCAGTCCTTGGTGCCACACCAGCTGGTGTCGATGCCGTGCGGGCCCACGCGATTGCGGATGTCCTGCGCCCTGACGACCGGGACATGGGTCGTGCCCACCAGGGCGGTGTATCGCTGCACGCGGAAGTAGGTGTCGTTGGTGCCGACCGAAACGCCCGTAGGAAGGCGGGCTGCACACACGGTGGGCGAAGTCGTGGCCATGGCCGAGCCGGTGGCGACGGTCAGCACGGCAGGAACGGAGAACGCGCCCCGGATCAGCCGGCGGCGGGCGCTGACCTGGTTGAGATCGGAAAGTTTGGATTTGTCGTTCACCGGGAGACTCCTTGGACGCTTTACGACATCGCTCGCAATTTTCGCGCCGACAGCCCGACAAGGTCGCCATCGGCACTTTGCGGCGCCGTTCTGCGCCTTGTGTGCAGTCATGCGAACGCCCGGCGGATGCCAAGCTCATCGCAGATGTCGCATTTTGCGAGCAATTTCCTGCGTTGTTGTGTGACGGATGAGGCAGATCTTGATTCACCCCATGTTCGCGGGGGGGCCAGCCGGCGGCGCGCGGCCGACCCGCCGCTCGCGAGGGTTGTAAACGAATCCGACAGATCGGCACCCGGTCAGCAGGCCGCGCCCTCATCCCGGCGGCCTGAAAAACGGCGCCAAGCGGCCTGACATCGGCCGATCGCCCGACACGGCGGCGCCCAGACTGCTGCATGGTCGACCGGGCTGCCGGCCGGGTCGGGCCGCCTGGAGACGCCGCCATGACGCGCTTTGCCCCGATGCCCCGCTTCCGCTCCCGCCTGCGGCCCGGCCTGTCCGCCTGGCCGCTGTGTTGCGGCCTGCTGGCGACGACCCTGTGGCTGTCGCCGGCTGCCGCCCGCTGTGTCGACGAGTCGCAGGCCGTCACGCGCGTCGACGTGACGGGTGACGCGCCGCCGCCGCCCGAACCCCGCGCCGTGCTGCAGGGCCTGGTGCGCGATGCCCTGGCGCGCAGCCAGGCCGTCGGCGCGTCCCGCCTGCTGGCCGAGGCGGCCTTGCAGGACATCGAGGAAGCGCGCGCCGGCAAGGCGCTGCAGGCCTCGATGACCGCCGAGATCGGACCCGCGGTCGTGCAGTCGGGCAGCGTCACCTCGAGCTCGGCCGTGCAGGCGCGCGGCACCGTGAGCGTGAGCCGCATGCTCTACGACGGCGGGCGGGTCGACCGCCTCACGGACTGGCGCACCCAGCTGGCCGAGTCGGCACGCTTCGGGCACCTCACGCAGCAGGAGCAGATCGCGCTGACCACCGTGGCGCTGGCGATGGAGCGCAGCCGCTACCGCCAGCACGTGCTGGTGTACGGTCAGTACGTTCGCAAGATGGCCTGCCTGGTGGAAGCGCTGGAAGCCATCACGCGCGCCGATCGCGGCCGCGCCAGCGAGCTGGTGCAGGCCAGGAAGAGCATGCAGCAGGCCGAGCTGGCGCAGGCGCAGTCGCAGTCGCAGGTGCGCCAGGTGGAGGTGCGGCTGCGCCGCCTGGTGGGCGACGGCCTGCCCGGCGTGGACGGGCTGTCCAGCGTGCTGCTGGTGGTGCCCGAGCTGTCGGCGCTGGAGTCCGACGTCATGCGCTCGACCGAAATCGCGCAACTGGCCGCACAGGCCGCGGCCATGGGACAGTACGCCGCCGCCGTCGAAGCCGGCGGCAGGCCGCAGGTGAGCTGGTCCTTCGGCGGCAGCAAGACCGTGGGCACCGGCTCCGGCGGTGTCGACAACCGCGGCGGCAGCCTGGGCCTGGGCGTGTCCGTCAGCATCCCGCTGGTCAACCCCGGCATCGCCCCGGCCGCCGAAGCTGCGCGCAAGCGCGCGCAGGCGGCCATCCTGCAGCGCGAGGAAGCGCTGGAAGCTCGCCGCTACCGCGTGCGCGAGATGCACGAGCAGACCTTGTCGACCTTCGACCGCGCCACCCGCGTGGGTGCCGTGCTGCGCGACAGCGAACAGGTGCGCACCTTCACGCTGCAGCAGTGGCAACAGCTCGGGCGCCGCTCGCTGTTCGACGTGATGTCGGCCGAGCTGGAGCACTACAACCTGCGCGTGGCCTACGTCAATGCATTGCACGACGGGCAGCAGATGAATGCCTTGCTGTTGTCGCTGGGGCGCGGGGTGTCGGAGTGGTTGAGGTGAGGCGAGGTGACGGCCCCCGGCCGCTGGGGCGGCCACCCCCCAAGGGGGTTCCGAACACGACCGGGGAACCCGGATCGTGTTCGGCCCGCGTCGGACGCGTGGCGCCCCCTGATCGCCTTCGGCGATCTGTCCCCGTTGGGGACGGTGTGGGCGCCG
>JALHMT010000032.1 GCA_022843905.1 Rubrivivax sp. | reverse complement strand
GTCTCCGGCCCCATCGGCGAGGCCCTGATCATGACTGCCGCCGGCATCGCCGTGGCGGTGCCGGCGGTGCTGGCCTACAACATCTACGGCAAGTGGATCTCGGCCTGCGAGGCCGAACTCGAAGGCTTCGCGCACGACCTGCGCCAGATGGTCGTGGACGCCGGGACGCCCTGACATGGCATTCGGCCGCCTCGAGCGCAACGCCGGCTCACAGCCGATGAGCGACATCAACATGACGCCGCTGATCGACGTCATGCTGGTGCTGCTGGTGATCTTCATCGTCGCCGCGCCGCTGATGACCAGCAGCCTGAAGCTCGACCTGCCGCGCAGCGCTGCGGGCCGGCCCGGCGAGGCGACGGCCTACATCGCCCTGGCCGTGGATGCGCAGGGCCGCCTTTACGTGGCCGATCAGCCCGTCGACACCGCGCAGCTGAGCGCGCGCGTGCGCGAAGCCGCCTCGAAGGACCCGCAGACCGAGGTCCAGCTGCGTGCCGACAGCGCCGTGCCCTACGGCCGGGTGGCCGAGCTGATTGGCCTCGTGCAGGACGCCGGTCTGTCGCGCATCGGCTTCGTCACCGAGGCACCCGCCAGGTAGCTCCCTACAATTCGGGGATGAACGAGAAATACGTCCCCGCCGAAGTCGAAGCCGCCGCGCAGTCCCACTGGGCCTCGCGCAACGCCTTCAGAGTCACCGAAGACGCCAGCCGTCCCAAGTTCTACGCCTGCTCGATGCTGCCGTATCCGAGCGGCAAGCTGCACATGGGCCACGTGCGCAACTACGCCATCAACGACATGATGGCCCGCTACCTGCGCATGAAGGGCTACAACGTGCTGATGCCGATGGGCTGGGACGCGTTCGGCCTGCCGGCAGAGAACGCCGCCATGGCCAACAACGTGGCCCCCGCCGCCTGGACACGCGCCAACATCGCCGACATGAAGGCGCAGATGCAGCCGCTGGGCCTGGCCTTCGACTGGAGCCGCGAGGTCGCCACCTGCGACCCGAGCTACTACAAGTGGAACCAGTGGTTCTTCCTGAAGATGCTCGAGAGCGGCATCGCCTACAAGAAGACGCAGATCGTCAACTGGGATCCGGTCGACCAGACCGTGCTGGCCAACGAGCAGGTGGAGAACGGCCGCGGCTGGCGCAGCGGCGCGCTGGTCGAGAAGCGGGAGATCCCGGGCTACTACCTGGCCATCACGAAGTACGCCGACGAACTGCTGGCCGGCGTCAACGACCCCTCCCACCGTGACTACCTCGAAGGCTGGCCGGAACGCGTGCGCCTGATGCAGGAGCACTGGATCGGCAAGAGCGAAGGCGTGCGCTTCGCCTTCACGCACGACATCCGCGACGCAGCCGGCGCGCTGATCCAGGACGGCCGCATGCATGTCTTCACGACGCGTGCCGACACCATCATGGGCGTCACCTTCTGCGCCGTGGCGCCGGAACACCCGCTGGCCACGCAGGCCGCCGTGGGGAACCCGGACCTGGCCGCGTTCATCGAGATCTGCAAGAAGGGCGGCACCACCGAGGCCGAGCTGGCGCTGAAGGAGAAGGAGGGCCGGCCCACGGGCCTGTTCGTCACCCATCCGCTGACGCAACAGCGTATTCCCGTCTGGGTCGGCAACTACGTGCTCATCGGCTACGGCGACGGCGCCGTGATGGGCGTTCCGGCGCACGACGAGCGCGACTTCGCCTTCGCACTGAAGTACGCACTGCCCATCACGCAGGTGGTGCATGTCGACGGCGAGCAATTCGACGCCCGGCGCTGGCAGGACTGGTACGCCGACAAGCAAGGCGGCGTGACCATCAACTCGGGTCACTACAGCGGCCTGCCCTACAAGCAGGCAGTGGACGCCATCGCCACGGCGCTGGCCGACCGGAGCCTGGGCGAGAAGAAGACGACCTGGCGCCTGCGCGACTGGGGCATCAGCCGCCAGCGCTACTGGGGCACGCCGATCCCCATCATCCATTGCGACGACTGCGGGCCCGTGCCGGTGCCCGAGAAGGACTTGCCGGTGCTGCTGCCGGAGGACCTGATACCCGACGGTTCAGGCAGCCCGCTGACCAAGTGCGCGAGTTTCGTCAACGCCGCCTGTCCCTCGTGCGGCAAGCCGGCGCGGCGCGAGACCGACACGATGGACACCTTCGTCGACTCGGCCTGGTACTACATGCGCTATTGCTGCCCCGACAGCGACGACGCGATGGTCGACGCGCGCAACGACTACTGGATGCCGATGGACCAGTACATCGGCGGCATCGAGCACGCCGTGCTGCACCTGCTGTACGCGCGCTTCTGGACCAAGGCCATGCGCGACCTCGGACTCGTGAAGTTCGGCGAACCGTTCACCAGGCTCTTCACGCAGGGCATGCTGCTCAACGAGTCCTTCTACCGCGAGGAAGACTCCGGCAAACGGCGCTGGTACTACCCCAGCGAGGTGGACATCCGCTTCGACGACAAGGGTCACCCGGTGGGCGCCACGCTGCGCGCCGACGGCCAGCCCGTGAGCCTGGGCGGCATCGAGAAGATGTCCAAGAGCAAGAACAACGTCGTCGAGCCGCGCGACATCATCGCCAAGTTCGGCGCCGACACCGCGCGCGTGTTCGTGATGTTCGCCGGCCCGCCCGACCAGAGCGCGGCCTGGTCCGACTCGGGCGCCGAAGGTGCGTTCCGCTTCCTCAAGCGCGTGTGGTCCTTCGGGCTGAAGCACCGCAGCCGTCTGGCCGGTGGCGGCGGTTCGAGCGCGGGCGCGGGCGCTGCGGCCCTGGCCTTGCGCCGCGAGATCCACCTGCTGCTGCGCCAGGTGAGCCACGATTACGACCGCCTGCAATACAACACCGTCGTCTCGGGCGCCATGAAGATGCTCAACGCGCTGGACGATGCGGCACTGGCCGACACGGCGGCCGACGGCGCCGTGCTGCACGAGTCGATGGGCATCCTGCTGCGCACCCTGTATCCGGCCGCACCCCACATCACACATGCGCTGTGGCAGGAGCTCGGTTACGACGCGACCCTGGGCGATCTGATGGATGCGCCCTGGCCCCAGGTCGACGAGGCGGCGCTGGTGCAGGACGAGATCGAGCTGGTACTGCAGGTGGGCGGCAAGCTGCGCGGCGCACTGAAGGTGCCGGCCCAGGCCGACCGCGGCGCGATCGAGGCCGCTGCGCTGAAGCACCCGGAGTTCATCCGCTTCTCGGAAGGAAAGCCGGTGAAGAAGATCGTCGTGGTGCCGGGCCGACTGGTCAATGTCGTCGTCTGAGCGTCAGCCCAGCGAAGCACGGCGCCGCATTCTGGCGCTGATGGCCGCGACGACGGGCGGCGCGGCGGCAGGCTGCGGTTTCCAGCTGCGCCAGACGCCGGCGCTGTCCTTCGGCAGCATTGCCCTGGTCGGCTTCGCGCCGCGTTCGCCGCTGGCAGAGGAGCTGCGCCAGGCGCTGTCGCTGCGCGTGCGCGTGGTCGACGCACCGGCCCGGGCCGACGTCGTGCTGCAGTCGCTGGGCGACACGCGCGAGCGCAGCGTGGTGGCGCAGACCTCCGCCGCTCAGGTGCGGGAACTTCAGTTGCGCCTGCGTTTCCACTTCCGTGCACAGACGCCCGGCGGCAAGGAGCTGCTGCCGGCAGCCATCGTGCTGCTGTCGCGCGACATGAGCTACACGGAGACTGCGGCGCTGGCCAAGGAACTCGAAGAGGCCGAGCTGTTCCGCGAGATGCAGTCCGACGTGGTGCTGCAGGTCACGCGTCGCCTGTCGGCGATCAGGCTCTGAGGTCATGCAGGTCCGCGCCGACCAGCTCGACCCCCAGCTCGGGCGCGGACTGCGGCCGCTGTACACCGTGTTCGGCGACGAACCGCTGCTGGCCCAGGAGGCCGGCGACGCCATCCGGGCCGCGGCGCGTGCCGCCGGGTATGTCGAGCGCAAGGTCTTCACGGTCAGCGGCGCGCACTTCGACTGGAGTGCGGTGATCGGCGCCGCCCAGGCCATGAGCCTGTTCGCAGACCGTCAGCTGATCGAGATCCGGATTCCTTCGGGCAAGCCCGGCAAGGAGGGCTCGGATGCGCTCCAGCGCTACTGCGAACAGATCAACGATGACGTGCTGACCCTGGTGCAGCTGCCGCGGCTGGACGGCCAGCAGCTCAAGAGTGCCTGGTTCGGTGCCCTCGACGGCGCCGGCGTCTCGGTGCGCGTGGAGCCGGTCGAGCGCAAGGCCTTGCCGGCGTGGATCGCCCAGCGCATGGCGCGGCAGGACCAGCGCGTGCAGCCCGGCGAGGCCGGCCAGCGCACCCTGGCCTTCTTCGCCGACCGTGTCGAAGGCAACCTGCTGGCAGCGCACCAGGAGCTGCAGAAGCTGGCGCTGCTGTACCCGGCCGGCACGCTCGACTTCGAACAGGTCGAATCGGCCGTGCTGAACGTGGCGCGCTACGACGTCTTCAAGCTCGGCGAAGCCCTTCTCGCAGGCCAGGCGGCGCGGGCGCTGCGCATGCTCGACGGCCTGCGCGCCGAGGGCGAGGCCGCGGTGCTGGTGCACTGGACGCTGGCCGAGGACATCCGCGCCCTGCGCCGGGTGAAGGAAGCGCTGGACGCCGGCAAGCCGCTGCCGCTGGCCTTGCGCGAAGCCCGTGTCTGGGGCGCCAAGGAGCGCCTCGTCGAGCGTGCCGTGCCGCTGCTGTCGGACCACCAGATCGCGCACCTGATCGAGGCGGCAAGCATCTGCGACGGCCTGGTCAAGGGCTTGCGCCATCCGGACTGGCCCGCCGAGCCCTGGGAGGGGCTGCGGCGCCTGGCCTTGATGCTGCTGGAAGCGCTGCAGCCCACCCGGCCGGGCCGCGGGGCGATGCCGGTGCTGGCGCTGCGCGCCGGCTGAGGGCCGGGCACGCCGGTCGACTCAATACCCGCGGACGCGGTCGACCACGTGCTTCAAGGGCAGTCCGTCGCGCAGGGCGCGCAGATTGGCCACCGCCACCGCGGCCGCGCTGCGGACGTCGGTCAACGCCGCGGCATGGGGCAACACCGTCACGCCGTCGTGGCCCCAGAAGGCGTGTCCGCTGGCCAGTGGCTCGCCGCGGAAGACGTCGAGCACCGCATGTCGCAATCGACCGCTGCTCAGCGCGGCCAGCAGGTCTTCGTCGACGAGGTGCCCACCGCGCGCCAGGTTGACCAGCGCCGCACCGTGCCGCATCGCGGCAAAGAACTTCGCGTCCAGCAGGTCACGCGTGGCGTCGGTCAGCGGCAGCAGGTTGATGACGATGTCGGCCTGCGCGAGTTCGGCCTGCAGCACGCCGGCACCGTGGCCGACGCGTGTGCCTGCCTCGGCCGCACCCGCGGTATGGCGCCAGGCTGCAACGCGGTAACCCTGCGCGGCCAGGGTGGCGACCACGGCCCGGCCCATCTGGCCGAAGCCCAGCACCAGCACCGACACCTCGTCCGCGCGACGCTGCTCATGCTGCTGCCAACGGCCCTCGCGTTGGCGACGTGCGTAGTCGAAGAAACCGCGGTGCAGCGATAGCGTGGCCCACAGCGCCGTCTCGGCCATGGCGCGGTTCATGACAGGGTCGACCATGCGTGCGATCGGCACGTCGGGTGGCAGGCTGCGGTCGGTCAGCAGGCGGTCGACGCCGGCCCACAGCGACTGCACCAGCGCCAGACGAGGCCAGGCCTGCAGGCTGCCCGGCGGCGGGTTGGCGACCACGGCCGCCAGCACGGCGGATGGCTGCCGCCGCGCATCGTCGGCGGACAGCCAGCGCGCCTCGGGCATCGCGGCGGCCAGCGCTTCGCGCCAGCGCCTCCACTCTTCGGCGTCGATGTCGCCGCACAACAAGACGTCCATGCCGCAAGCCTAACCCACGGCGCGCCGGTGCCCGACCTCACGCCAGGAGGACTCAGGAACGTCGTCGAGACTCAAGGCAGTGGAAAATTTGTCGACATCCCGTTGGAGCGGTCGCTCGCTCACTCACCGGAGTCCCTGGCCTTGCCGCTGCGCCTTTCGTTCCTGTCGATCAGAACCACCGTGACCCTGGCCATCGTCGCCGGCATGGTGCTGCCGGCACTGGTGCTGATCGCGCTCGACCGCGTCTACTCACGGGAGTCGGGCATGGCCATGGTCGAACGCCAGCGCGCCGCCCAGATGGTGCTGGGCGCCTCGCTGCTGACCGAACCGGCCTGGACGCTCAGCGAGCCGGGGCTGCGCGCCGCGGTCGACCGCCTCATGGAAGACGTCTCGGTGTGCGCCGTCGAGGTGCTCGACCTGCAGCCCGCTGCACCGGCCCCGATGAGCCTTGCACGCTCGCGCTGCACGGCCGATCAGGCAATGGCCTTCAGGGAACAAGTCGTTCTGCACGAAGGTCAGTCCGTGGCGCGCCTGCGCGTGGCCTTCGACGACCGCAGCATCGACCAGGTGCTCAACGAACGTCTGGGCATCACGGCGGCCCTGGTGGGCGCCCAGGTGGTGCTGGGGGTGCTGGTGCTGGCGGGCGTGCTGTCGATTCGTCTGCTGCGACCCATCGACAGGCTGAAGCGGCAGGCCAGCACCATCGCCGCGCGGGAGTCGGCGCCGCCCTTGCGCTGGAGCCGGCGCGACGAACTGGGGCAGCTCGGACAGCATCTCAACGAGGTGCGACAGCGCATCGACAGCCTGTTCGGCGAGCTCGAAGCCAAGAACGCCGAGCTGCACCGCCTGGCGATGTACGACCAGCTCACCGGGCTGCCGAACCGCCGGCTGCTGGCGCAGCTTTTCGAAGAGAACGCTGCCGAGGCGCGACGGCGCGGCGATGCGATGGCGCTGCTGTTCGTCGATCTCGACCGCTTCAAGACCATCAACGACGCGCTGGGGCACGCCGCAGGCGACGAGCTGCTGGTGGAGATCGGTCGCCGGCTGCGCGTCGCGCTGGGCCCGCAAGCCCTGGTCTGCCGCATGGGCGGTGACGAGTTCCTCGTGCTGTTGCCCCGGGTGCGCGACGGCGCTGAAGTGGCCGAGAGCTGCGACAGGCTGCTGCACGAGATGGAGCCGCCCGTGTCGCTGTCCAGCTCGGCGGCCACCAGCCGCACCACGGCCAGCATCGGCATGGCGATGTTTCCCGATGACGGACAGGACTTCGAGACCCTCGCTCGCATGGCCGACCTGGCGATGTACCGCAGCAAGGAGTCGGGCCGCGCCCGCTACAGCTTCTACCGGCCCGACATCGACCGGGCCTTCCGTGCGCGACTGGCCCTGGAGCGCGAGCTGACGCGCGCCATCGAAGTGCAGGAACTGGTGCTGCACTACCAGCCCATCCAGGACGCCCGCTCCGGCCGCATCGTCGGCTGCGAGGCCCTGGTGCGCTGGCTGCACCCGGAGCGCGGCCTGCTGATGCCCGGCGCCTTCATCCAGGCTGCCGAGGAGACCGGCCTGATCCGCGAAATGGGCATGTGGACGCTGGACAGCGCATGCCGGCAGTTCGCCGCCTGGCGCGCTTGCGGTCTGGCGCTCGACTACGTGGCCGTCAACGTTTCCGTCCTGCAGGCGCACGACCCTCTGCTGCCGTCGGCCGTGCAGTCGGCCATGCAGCGCCACGGCCTCGCCGAAGGGCAGCTGGAGCTGGAGCTGACCGAAAGCGCCCTGCTGTCCGACGCCGAGGGTGCGATGCGCACCGTGGGCCGGCTGCGCGAGGTGGGCGCGGTGCTGGTGGTCGACGACTTCGGCACCGGCTACTCTTCGCTGTCCTACCTGAAGCTGCTGAAGCCGCAGAAGCTGAAGATCGACCGCAGCTTCGTGCGCGATCTGCCCGACGACGCCGACGACAAGGCGCTGACGCAGGCCATCATCGGCATCGCGCACACGCTGGGCATGGCCGTGGTGGCCGAGGGCGTGGAGACCGCAGCACAGCGCGCGCTGCTGCTGGCCATGGGCTGCGGGCTCCAGCAGGGTTACCTGCACGGGCGCCCGGTGGCGCCCGAGGCCTTCGCACAGCAGCACCTGCTGCAGCCCCGCCCGATGGCGCCCGTCGAGTCAGCCTGAGGCAGCCTCGCATCGGACGAGCAAGGCCTGCAGCGCAGCGGCCACCGTCGCGTGGCGCACCGCCGTGCGGTCGCCCGGCAGGCTCAGCCTCTGCGCGGCTGCCTGCGGCGCGCCGTCGACACCTCGCCAGGCCAGAGCCATCCAGACCGTGCCCACCGGCTTGCCCGGCACCGCGCCGCCCGGGCCGGCGATGCCCGTCACCGAAACGGCGAGTTGCACCGGCGCGCACTGCAAGGCTCCCGCAGCCATCGCGCACGCCACCGCTTCGCTGACGGCGCCGTGCGTCTTCAGCAGCGCCTCGTCCACGCCCAGCATCGCGGTCTTGGCTTCGTTGCTGTAGGTGACGAAGCCCCGCTCGAACCAGTCGCTGGAGCCGGCCACGGAGGTGCAGGCGGCGGCGATCAGCCCGCCGGTGCAGCTCTCGGCGGTGGCCAGACGCCAGCCGCGGACACGCAGCGCTGCTGCCAGCGCCAGCACGGCGGATTCGAAGTTCACCAGTTCCATGCCGCGACTCCGATGGCGATGAGCAACAGGGTACACCCGGCTGCCACGAAGTCGTCGAAGAGGATGCCCAGCCCCTGGCGCCAGCCGATGGCCTCGCCAGGCCGCAGCTTGAACAGCTGGTCGGCCCAGTGCACGGGTCCGGGCTTGACGGCGTCGAAGAAGCGGAAGAGCGCGAAGGCCGCCAGCTGCACCCACAGGCCGGCGGGCATCACCAGCCACATCACGAGCCAGATGGCCAGCACTTCGTCCCACACGATGGCGCCCGGGTCGGGCACGCCCAGGTGCTGCGCCGTGCGCGTGCAGGCCCACAGGCCCAGCAGGCTGCCGCCCAGGATGAACAATGCCCAGCCGGTCGCGTCGAGCCAATGGTCGAGCACCAGGAACGAGGCCCAGCCCCACAGCGTGCCGACGGTGCCGGGAGCGAACGGCGACAGCCCGCTGCCGAAGCCCAGCGCCACCCATCGCGCAGGATGTCTCAGCATGAATCCGGAAGTGGCGCGACGCGGCGCCCCAGGGCCGGCAGGATCGACCGTCGCCGTCATGCGAAGTGGTCGAAGGCGCGCCAGCGGGCGTCCAGGGGTCGGCCGGCCCCGTCGACGATCGACAGGCTGCTGCCAGCCTCGATGTGGCCGCAGCGTGTCACGGGCACGCCGGCCAGGGCGGCGGCCGCAGCGACGGCGCTTCTCGCGCCTGCCGGCGCGGTGAACAGCAGTTCATAGTCGTCGCCACCGGCCAGCAGGCACTCGTGGCGAAGCTCGGTGCCCTGGTCCCGCAGGATCTCGCTGCAGGGCAGTGCGTCGACATCCACCACCGCGCCGACGCCCGAGCGGCGCAGCACATGGCCGAGGTCGCCCACCAGGCCGTCGCTGAGGTCGATCGCGCTGCTGGCCACGCCGCGCAAGGCGCGGCCGAGGGCCACCCGCGGCTGCGGACGTTCCATGGCCAGCCGCACACGTTCGAAGTCATCGGCGGACAGCGCCACGCGGCCGCGGAAGACCTCCAGCGCCAGGCGGGCATCCCCCAGGGTGCCGCTGACCCAGACATCGTCGCCGACACCTGCCCCGCTGCGCAGCAGCGCCTGGCCGGCCGGCACTTCGCCGAAGACGGTGATGCACAGGTTCAGCGGCCCGGCGGTGGTGTCGCCTCCCACGAGCTCGATGCCGTGGGCGTCGGCCAGCTGCCACAGACCGTCGGCCAGCGGCCCCAGGAAGGCCGCATCGACGCGCGGCATCGAGATCGCCAGCGTGAAGGCCAGCGGCTCGGCGCCGCAGGCCGCCAGGTCGCTGAGGTTGACCGCCAGCGCCTTGTGACCCAGGCGCTCGGGCGGCACGGTGGCCAGGAAGTGCCGGCCCTCGACCAGCATGTCGCTGGACACCGCGATCTGCATGCCCGGCCGCGGCGCGAGCAGGGCGCAGTCGTCGCCGACGCCCAGTGCTGCGCGGCGCACCGGCCGCGTGAAATAGCGCGCAATGAGATCGAATTCGCCCACGCCCGTGCCCCGCACCCTTCAAGCGCTGCCGGGCGGATCGCGCAGCAGGTTGGCCAGTTCGACCGCCGACTTCACGTCCATCTTCTCGAACACCCGCGCCCGATGCACTTCGACCGTGCGAACACTGATGTCCAGCGCGTCGGCGATGAGCTTGTTCGGCCGGCCATCGATGACCAGCCGCATCACGTCACGCTCTCGATCGGTCAGCTCGGCCAAGGCGCGGGACACGGCCTGATGTGCCTTGCGCTGACGCAGCGCCGCCGCGCTCGTCGCCAGGGCCTGCTCGACCCGGTCGGCCAGGGTGTTGTTCGAGAAGGGCTTTTCGACGAAATCGAACGCACCCCGCTTGACGGCGGCCACTGCGGTGGGCACGTCGCCATGACCGGTGAGGAAGATCACCGGCAGCACCGCGGGCAGGCCGCGTTCCACCAGGCGGTCGAACAGCACCAGGCCGCTCATGCCGGGCATGCGCACGTCCAGCAGCAGGCAGGACGGCGACGACGGCCAGGGCGCTGACGACGGCGACGTGCGCGGCTGCAGCCAGGTCTCGAAAGCCTCGGCGCTGGAAAAGCCTTCGCTGATCATGCGGCGAGAACGCAGCAGCCAGGCCAGGCCGTCGCGCACGACGTCTTCGTCGTCCACCAGGTAGACCGTGGGTATGCCGAGGGCGGGATCGAGGTCGGGTTTCATGCGGCGGTGAGGGCGGCCGTGTCGCCGGCTTCGGCCACACGCGGTGCCGGTAGGGTAAACCGGAACTCGGTGCCGGGCATCCTGCCCGGCCCCTCGGGAGGGCCGAAGTCCAGCGCACCGCCGTGCTGCTCGATGACCGTGCGGCACAGGCTCAGCCCCAGGCCCATGCCCTCGGGCTTGGTGGTGAAGAAGGGGGTGAAGATCTGGGCCGCCACCTCGGGCGTGATGCCGGGGCCCGCATCCAGCACCCCGAAGGTCACCCAGCGGGCATGGGTCTGCCGGGCGCGCAAGGTCAGCACGCGCTCGGCCAGTGGCGTGTCGTTCTCCATCGCCTGGATGGCGTTGCGCGTCAGGTTCAGCAGCACCTGCTCGACCATGGTGCGGTCGCAGACCACGCGCGGCGCCCGGGCGGGCATGTCGATCTCGATGCGGGTGCCACTCTTGCGCGCCTGCAGCCGCACGAGAGGCAGCACGGCTTCGAACAGCATGTCGGCGCCTATGGTCTCGCGCTGCTGCTCGCGCCGCCGCACGAAGGCGTGCACGCTCTTGATGACGCGGCCGGCGCGCTCGGCCTGCTCGGCGATGCGACTCAGCGCCTGATGCAGCATCTCCGGCGTGTGCTCGTCCCGGGCCTCGAGCAGGTTGAGCGAGCCGCTGGCGTAACTGGCGATGGCCGACAGCGGCTGGTTCAGTTCGTGGCTCATCAGCGAGGCCATCTCGCCGACGGTGGCCAGACGCGCCGTCGCCTGCAGCCTGTCCTGCTGCTGGCGCGACAGGTCTTCCATGCGGCGCTGTGCGCTGAGATCGACCACGGCACTCATCCAACCGGTGTGCTGACCCAGGCCGTCGACCAGCGGCGCCTCATAGATCATCACCGGGAAGCGCTCGCCGCTCTTGCGCATGAAGAGCGTCTCGAAACCCTCGCGCGACTCTGCGGCCGAACGGCCGCGCGTGCCCATCGTCAGGCGCGCCAGCTGCCGGCGCTGGTACTCGTCGGCATGCTCCGGGGGCCAGTAGGGCGGGCGCTGGGGGGTCGGCCATTGACGCATCTCGTCGGCGCTGTAGCCCACCATGGCGCAGAAGGCCGGGTTGACATAGGTGATCGCACCGACGAGGTCGCGCGCCCGCAGGCCGGTGATCAACGAGTCCTCCATCGCCTTGCGGAAGGCCAGGGCCTCGGCCAGCGCGGTCTCGACACGTGCACGCCGCCGCACGTCGCGCGCCAGCAGCAGCACCAGCGCGAACAGGGCCAGCGACAGGCCCAGCACCAGGGCCGTGGTGAAGTTGGGAATCAGGCTGGGCCGCGAGGCGACGGCGTCGGCGCGCAGTTGCAGCACCGAACCCGGCAGGTCGACCACACGCTCGGCGCGGTAGACGCCGCTGCCCCGATGGGCGCCGGACCGTGCCAGCCGGGTGCCGTCGCCCTCGACGAAGGCCAGTTCGAAGAGCCGGGACTGCGCCGGCGGTATGGCGGCGTCCAGCAGGCGCGAGAGAGCGAACGTGGCCACCAGGAAGCCGGCTTCGCGCCCCTCGACGCGCAAGGGCACGCACAGGTCCACCACTTCCAGGCCGAGCCCGCCCGGCTTGGGCACGAAGAACGTACGGGAGAAGGAGGGCTGGCTGCTGCGTCGCGCCAGCGCGCAAGACAGCTCGGCCTCGGCACTGAGGTCGCGACGCGCCATCTGCGTGAACAGCGGCTGGTCCCAGGGCGAATCGACTTCGGCCTCGACTGCCAGACGCGTGTCGCGCCGCTCCACCCGCAGCAGTGCGCGCTGCTGGCGCAGCAGCCCGACGCTGCTTTCGCGCCAGCGGGCGAGCGACGTGTCGTCGAAGCTCATCGCCTGCAGGGCCTGCACCACGCCCAACAGGTCACGGCGCAGGTCAGCTGCGACCTCGGAGACCAGCACGTCGGCCAGCTCCTGCCGGCGCGAGGACTCGTGACTGATCGTCAGGGCCACCAGAAGGCTTTGCGCCACCACCAGCAGCAGCACCAGGGCGACCCACAGCATGGCACGCCGGCCCCGGCGGCGGCCGGCAGGCGGATCCATGGCGGGGGAAGGAACGGCGCTCATCGTGGGGCGCAGTATTCGCGATGTCGCGGGTCGGGCTGATACGCAGTTTCTCGCATGGGTGGGGGCATGCCCGGCCGGCACACTGCGGAACCTACAATCCGCGCCCGCGCCATCACAGCGTCATCACAGCGTCATCACGGCGCCATCACCGCGCCAGCCCGCCAGGAGTCAGCCGCATGTCCACCGCCGAAGAACGACGAGCCGAACTCAGACGGGCTGCCCTCGAGTACCACGAGTTCCCCACCCCGGGCAAGATCGCCATCAGCGCCACCAAGCAGATGCTGAACCAGCGCGATCTCGCGCTGGCCTACTCGCCTGGCGTGGCGGCGGCCTGTGAAGAGATCGTGGCCGACCCGGCCAACGCCTTCAGGTACACCTCGCGCGGCAACCTGGTCGCCGTGGTCACCAACGGCACCGCCGTGCTGGGCCTGGGCGACATCGGTCCGCTGGCCGCCAAGCCGGTGATGGAGGGCAAGGCCGTGCTCTTCAAGAAGTTCGCCGGCATCGATGTCTTCGACATCGAGATCAACGAGAAGAACCTGGACAAGCTGGTCGATGTGATCGCGGCGCTGGAACCCACGTTCGGCGGCATCAACCTGGAGGACATCAAGGCGCCGGACTGCTTCTACGTCGAGCGCCGCCTGCGCGAGCGCATGAAGATTCCCGTCTTCCACGACGACCAGCACGGCACCGCCATCGTGGTCGGCGCTGCCACGCTGAACGCCTTGAAGGTCACCGGAAAGCCGATCGGCGAGGTCAAGCTGGTGGCGTCGGGCGCCGGCGCGGCAGCCCTCGCCTGCCTGGGCCTGCTCGTCAAGCTCGGCCTCAGGCGCGAGAACATCTGGGTCACCGACCTGGCCGGTGTGGTCTACGAAGGCCGCCTGGAACTGATGGACGAGGACAAGGCCTTCTTCGCGCAGCGCACCGGGCTTCGCACGCTGGCAGAGGTCATGCAGGGCGCCGACATCTTCCTGGGCCTGTCCGCCGGCGGCGTGCTGAAGCCGTCGATGGTGGCCGACATGGCGGCGAATCCGATCATCTTCGCCCTGGCCAACCCGACGCCCGAGATCCTGCCCGAGGAGGTGAAGGCCGTGCGCAGCGACGCCATCATCGCCACCGGACGCACCGACTACCCCAATCAGGTCAACAACGTCCTGTGCTTCCCGTACATCTTCCGCGGCGCACTGGACTGCGGCGCGACGACGGTGACCGACGCCATGGAGATCGCCGCGGTGCACGCCATCGCCGAGCTGGCGCAGGCCGAGCAGAGCGAAGTGGTGGCCGCCGCCTATGCCGGCGCCACGCTGAGCTTCGGGCCCGAATACCTGATCCCCAAACCCTTCGATCCTCGGCTGATGATGAAGATCGCGCCGGCCGTGGCGGAAGCGGCGGCAGCCTCCGGCGTGGCCCTGCGGCCCATCTCCGACATGGGTGCCTATCGCGAGCGCCTGCAGAGCTTCGTCTATGCCTCCGGCAACATGATGAAGCCCATCTTCACCCTGGCCAAGGCCGCGACGCACCGGCGCGTGGCCTACGCCGAGGGCGAGGAAGAGCGCGTGCTGCGCGCCGTGCAGGTGGTGGTCGACGAGAGCCTGGCGCGGCCCACGCTGATCGGCCGCCCTTCGGTGATCGCGCAGCGCATCGAGAAGTTCGGCCTGCGGCTGAAGGAGGGCCTGGACTACGACGTCGTCAACGTCGAGCAGGACCATCGCTACCGCGACTTCTGGCAGACCTACCACCGCATGACGGAGCGCAAGGGCATCACGGTGCAGGTGGCCAAGATCGAGATGCGCCGCCGGCTGACCCTGATCGGCGCCATGCTGCTGCACAAGGGCGAGGTCGACGGCATGCTGTGCGGCACCTGGGGCACCACGGCCACCCATCTGCATTACATCGACCAGGTCATCGGCAAGCGCGAGGGCGGCAGCCCGAGCACGGCTCAGGACGTGCAGATCTATGCCTGCATGAACGGGCTGATGCTGCCCGGCCGGCAGATCTTCCTGGTCGATACCCATGTCAACGCCGACCCCAACGCCGAGGAGCTCTGCGAGATCACCGTCATGGCCGCCGAGGAGATGCTGCGCTTCGGCATCCAGCCCAAGGCCGCGCTGCTCAGCGCCAGCAACTTCGGCACGCACGAGCACCCCGGCGCGGTGAAGATGCGCAAGACACTCTCGTTGTTGAAGGCGCAAGCGCCCTGGCTGGAGGTCGACGGCGAGATGCACGGCGACGTGGCACTGGACGGTGCGCTGCGCCACAACCTGATGCCCCACAGCACCCTGACGGGGAATGCCAATCTGCTGGTGCTGCCGAACATCGATGCGGCGAACATCTCGTACAACCTGCTGAAGACAGCCGCCGGCGGTGGCATTGCCGTCGGACCCGTGCTGCTCGGCGCCGCCAAGCCAGTGCACGTACTCACTTCATCGGCCACGGTCAGGCGAATCGTGAACATGACGGCGTTGACCGTCGCCGATGCCAGCGCCTTGCGCTGAACCGTCCGAGAAAGAACACGTTTTTCCCTGACACGCCCCTTTTCATGGGGCTGAAATAGTATGTAAGCACCCGCTAATGCCCCTCCGGGGGTGCTACATTTTTGTGCACCAGCTTGAGTTTCCGGACCGATTCCGGTACCATTTTGGTTTGAATTTTCAGGGTTTCCCCGTGTTTCTGACCGGTTTCGCTGTTCGGAGTGGTGCGCTCCGACAGGCGGTTTGCAAGTTGGGCGTGGCTGCTTTTGCAGTCGCCTGCATTGCCACCGGATCGGTCGCCGAAGCACGCAGAGCCGACCCCCCAGCGGACCCCGCAGCATCGATGGAAACCATCGCGCTGCAGGCCCTGCCGGCCGAGGCGCAGCGCACGAAGAAGCTGATCCTCGCCGGCGGACCCTTCCCGTACACCAAGGACGGCACGGTGTTCTTCAACCGTGAAGGCATCCTGCCACGCAAGCCCAGAGGCATGTACCGGGAGTACACCGTCAAGACACCCGGGGCCAGGAATCGGGGAGCCCGGCGCATCGTCTGCGCCGGCTCGCCACCGTCGGCGCCGGAAGTTTGTTATTACACCGCCGATCACTACTCCAGCTTCAAGCGCATAGGGCAGTGATCGGACCGGCCCAGGTTTACAACCATTGATCCCTTGAGGAGGCACGCGACCATGGAGTTGCAGACCATCCGACCGAACATCGTTCAGTCGATCCGGGCCTACCGGGTCGAAGACCTCATGCAGGCGGCCGAGTCCACCGGCCAGCATTTCCTCTATGCGAACCTGTCGGACGTGCAGTCGAAGCAGGAAGTGCTGGAGGCGATCGCAACGGCGTTCCTGTTCCCGGCGCATTTCGGCAAGAACCTCGACGCGCTGTACGACTGCATGACCGATCTCGTTCACAAGTCGGGCTCACAGCCTGGTTTCGTGGTCGTGCTCGAGCAGCTGCCCGACAACCCGCGCTTCGACCGCGAGGCGCGCGAGCAGTTGCTCGATGTCTTCCGGGATGCGGCCGACTACTGGGGAGACCGACGAATACCGTTCAGGTGCTTCTATTCTTTTCAGTAGCCCGCTCCCAGGAAATCGGGTCATGGGAGCGGGCTACGGAAGTGGCCCAGACGACGACGGTTGCCAAGCCGGCAGCCAAGGCACCGGTGCCCAAGACCGGCGCCAACCCCAACTTCGGCACCAACATGCCGATGATGAGCAGCGCTTTCGACACCGCCATGTGGCTCAACGCCGCCTGACGAGGTCAGCGGGGCCGTTTGACCGGGCGTCCCCGGCGGCGGCCTGAAGCGCCAGTGCGAGGTACTCGTGCACCGGCACCTCCTCGGCACGGCGCTGCGTGTCGAAACCGCTGTCGACACCGCGTTCCTCGAGCCAGCGGCCGAGCGTGTTGCGCAGCAGTTTGCGGCGCTGCGAAAAGGCCACGGTGACGATCTCGGACAGCAGCGCGGGCATCACCGGCGCGGCAGCGGGCAAGGGCAGCATGCGCACCACCGCCGAGTCGACACGCGGCGGCGGGTCGAAGGCGTCGGGTGGCACATCGAGCACGCTTTCGATGTCGTAGCGCCACTGCAGCATCACGGTCAGCCGTCCGTAGTCCTTGCTGCCCGGGGCCGCCGCCATGCGCTCGACCACTTCCTTCTGCAGCATGAAGTGCTGGTCGGCGACCTGTGGCGCCACCTGCAGCAGGTGGAACAGGATGGGCGTGGAGATGTTGTAGGGCAGGTTGCCCACCACGCGCAGCTTGCGGCCGGCAGACTCAGCCAGCGCGGCGAAGTCGACCTTCAGCACGTCGGCCTCGATCACCGTGAGCTGAGCGTGCCTGCGCAGCCGCGCCGCCAGGTCGCGGTCGAGTTCGATGACGGTCAGCGCGCCGGCGCGCTCCACCAGCGGCTGCGTCATGGCACCCAGACCGGGTCCGATCTCGACCAGCGCCTGACCCGGTCGCGGGTCGATCACGTCGACGATGCCGGCGATGACGCCGGCATCGACCAGGAAGTGCTGTCCGAAGCGCTTGCGTGCGACGTGGGCCAAGGAGGCGCGCCTTCTTGCCGCCGTCAGAGGGGCGGCTCGCGCATCTCGATGTAGGCGCGGGCCCGCAGGTCCTTGGCCCATTCGAGGTACGCGTCCTCGAACTTCTGTTCGCGCAGCACGCTGCGCGCCTGCTCGCGCACCTGCTTGGGATCGAGCGCGACATCGCGTCGCTCCAGCACCTGGATCAGGTGCACGCCGAAGCGCGAGACCACCGGCGCGGAGATGCCGCCGGGCGCCAGCGCGTTCATGGCTTCCTCGAACTCGGGCACGAACATGCCGGGCGCCGCCCAGCCGAGCTCACCGCCCTGCGGCGCCGAGCCGTCCTCGGAGTACAGCCGCGCCAGTTCGTCGAAGCTGCGGCCGCCGGTCTCGATCTGGCGCTTGTAGTCGGCCAGGCGCTGCGAGGCCACGGCAGCTGAAAGCTGCGGCGAGGTGCGCAAGAGGATGTGGCGCGCGCGGGTCTGCGACTGGCGCAGCGCGGCGCCTTCCCGTCGCTCGACCAGCTTGAGCACATGGAAACCGGCGCCGCTTCGCACCGGTGCGGCCACCACCTGGCCGGGCTGCAGGCCGCGCACCGTGTCGACGAAGAGGTCGGGCAGCCGCGCGGCCTGGCGCAGGCCGATCTCGCCGCCGCGTTCTCGGTTGCCGTCTTCGGACATCTCGCGCGCCACGGCGGCGAAGTCCTGGCCGGCCTGGATGCGCGCCAGCGCTGCCTCGGCACGCGCGCGGCGGGCTGCCACGGTGGCGTCGTCGGCCCCCTCGGGCACGGTGACCAGCACCTGCGAGATGTTCAGTTCGGTGTCGGCCTGCGTGCCGCGGCGCTGTTCCTCGACGAAGCGATCGATGTCGCCGTCGGTGATGCGGATGCGCTGGTAGACCTCGCGTTCGCGCACGCGTTCGACGAGCATCTGGTCGCGCAGGTTGGCGCGGAAGCGCGCGTAGTCGATGCCCTCTGCCCGGAGCCTTGCACGGAACTGTTCCAGCGTGAGCTGGTTCTGGGCGGCCACGTTCTGAACGGCACGATCGACCTCGGGATCATCGACCTTGAGGCCGCTCTCGCGAGCGTAGGTGACGATGACGCGCTCCTCGATCAGCGCATCGATGACCTGCTGGCGAAGGTCGGACTCGGGCGGCAGCCGCTGACCCGACCGCGCGGCCATGTCGCGAGCGCGCGCCATGCGCTGCTCGATCTCGCCGACGGTGACGAGTTCCTGGTTGACCACGGCATGGATGTAGTCGCCGCTGCGCACGGCGCTGCGGCCCTGGCCCATGGCCACGGGAACCAGGCCGGCCAGCAGCAGCACGAAGGCAGCTTGTCGCGAAAGACGGTGGAGATCAGTCATAGGTCTGTGTTGCGGGTGTCGCCGCCGGGACGTCGTCGCGAAGCAGTCGGTAGCCAGGGATATTGTCCTTCAAGACCTTCAGGGGGTTGGCACCGATGCGGGACAGCCCGACCAGCTCGAGTTGCAGGAGCAGGCGCGTGGTGGCCTCGCTGCGGCCCGTGGACAGACGCTCGGCCACCACCCGGCCGATCCAGCAACCGGCGTCGTACTCGAAGCCGACCACGGAATCGGTGATGCGGCGCTCCTGCACGCTGTAGTTGACGCGGCCCACGGTGTACCACGCGCCACCACAGCCACTGCCGGACAGGGCCGCCGTCGGCGCCGAAGCCCGGGCCTGGGCCGCCGGCCCCGGCGAGGACAGACGCAAGGGCCACTGCCAGCCTACTTCGAGTTGCTCACTGGCGCCACGCGTCAGTCGATAAGTGGTGCTGAGCGTGCGGAATTCACCGGGTGCCCAGCGCGCGGCGAGCAGGGCGCGACGCGTTCTGGCGATGTCGGGGCTGTACTGCAACGCCGTCTCGAAGGTCCAGTGCGGGACGACCGAGGTCGCACCGACCAGCAGCAGGTCCGACAGGCGCTGCTCCAGCGGCACACCGTCGGCGGTGATGTTCTGCGTGCGCAGCAGGTAGCGCTGAACGATGCCCAGCCGCAGGGCCTCGGCACCGCTGGCCCCGTCGAGCAGCCGCGTGGTGACGCCGGCGGCGATCTGGTGCGAGTCGGAGACGCGGTCGATGCCGGTGAAGCTGTTGTCGACGAAGATCGACGTGAAGTTGAAGTCACGCTCGGCGGAGTCGAAGTTGGGCAGGGTGCTCTGTGCGCGGAAAGGCGTGTTCACGTAGTGGATGCGCGGCTCCAGCGTCTGCCGCAGCGGCCGGCCGAAGAACACCGCCTCGCGCTCGAACTCCAGACCGGCGTCGACGCTCAGGCTGGGAATCACCCGCGAAGCGCTGCTGCGGCCGTCGCTCATCGGACTGTCGGTGCGGTAGCTGGCCGCATTCAGGTTCAAGCGCGGCACCACCCACCAGCCCGGCTCGCGCCAGGGCCGCGACACGCTGGCCAGCGCATGCCAGCGCGAGCCTTCGAGACGGTTGTCCTGCAAGGAGGCAAAGGACGGCAGCGTGAAGCGGTTGACCTCGGTCTCGGCCTGCCATTCCAGGCCCCCGGCCGCCCGGCCGCCCAGCCGGGCCCCCACCTGGGGGCTGCGCTCGTAGGGCGGCGTGATGAGCTCGCTGCCCTGAAGCACCTGCCAGCGCAGCACCTGGGCGTAGGCTTCACCGCGCGCCTTGCCGAAGCTCAGATCGCGGGCCGCCGCCAGGCGCAGTGGCAGCAGGCGCGGCGTCAGCACCCGGCCGGCATCGGGGAAATCACGCCACCAGTCGTCGTCGGACACGCGGTCGATGCGCGCCAGATAGCGGATGCCCGGGCCGACCGTACCGTCGTGCAGGAAGCTCAGCGAGTGCCGCGACCGGTCGGCCACGCGGTCGTTGGGCAGCAGGTCGAGGTTGAGCTGTCCGCTGAACGATCGTTCGAGATAGCGGAACTCGCCCGCCGCACCCAAGCCACGACGCGTGACGATGCGCGGCGTGATGGTCGCGTCCCGGTTCGGCGCGATGTTCCAGTAGTAGGGCACCGAGACCTCGAGACCGCTGCGGTTGTCGAGGTTGAAGCTGGGCGGCAGCCAGCCGCTCTTGCGGTCGTCCGTCAGCGGAAAACTCAACACCGGTGCGGCCAGGATGGGCACACCCAGGAACCGCAGCACCGCGCCTTCGGCCACACCTTCGTTGGCGTCGAAGTCCATGCGCACGCTGCGCGTGGTCAGCACCCAGTCGGGCTGGGCGCCGTCGCCGCGCGGGCAGCTCGTGTAGAGCGCCTGCGTCGCCGTGGCACGCGAGCTGTCGATGAAGTCCACACGCTCGGCGCGCCCGCCCGACCCCAGACGCTCGAACTCGAACTCGGGCTGCAGGAAGAAGCCCTCGAAGCGCTGCACGCGCAACTGCAGCTCGGGGCCTCGGTAGACGGCACCGTCGCGCCGCACCACGACCTGACCGGTGGCGCGCGCCAGATCCTCGGGTGTGTCGTAGGTGAGGCGGTCGGCACGGATGGTCAACGTGCCGCGCCGGAACTCGACACTGCCCTCGGCCTGGGCGTCCAGGTCGGGCCTGGCATTCAAGCGGTCCGCACGAAGCACGATGGGAAGCTGGGACGCCGGGGTCCCCGAAGCCGGCGTGACGGCGGGCTGCAGCAGCACCCCGGGCGCCGGCTCGGACGTCGGCTGCGCCAGCGCCGGGCCCAGGCCGGCCAGGCACCACAGGCTGCCACCGCAGGCGGCGCGCAGTGCACGCATCAAGGTCTGAAGGACGAACGGCGGCACGTTGTGCGTGGGAAACCCGCTGATTCACGGGACTTCGAGAGGGGCGGGGATCGGGCTCGCACGGGAGAAGGCTTCCAAGGCGACGAGCCAGGGGTTTGTAGAATCGATTATCCATGAGGGCCCCTGCCCCATCGGTCCCGCAGGCTGCCGATCCGGCAGCGTCTCATGAGCCCATCGCCGCCTTCACCGCCCTCCCCCGCCCGGCACGTCAGCGCGGTCGTGCTTCAAGCGCGCGCCGCCGCGTTGATGCAGGCGGGGCTGGCGGCGGTCGATGCTGCGCCCCATCGGCACAGCTTCCTTCAGCAGGTGCTGGACGATCCCGGCCTCGATGCCGTGCTGACCCGCAAGGCCTTGCTGGCTCTGGCGGCATGGCAGGCAGCGATGCCGCCCGAAGACCTGCAGCGCCTGGACGAGCCCTCGCTGCAGCGCGAACTGGACGCCTTCGCGGTGCTGTCCCACGGCCAGCAGGGCGGCGCCCCATGGACCGATGCCCAGCACAGGGGATGGCAGCGCGCAAGCCGCGCCTTGCTGGACAGCGCGCTGGCGCAGCCCGGCGTGCCGCTGCACGGCGACTGCACGCTGGACAGTTTCCATGGCGGTGACACGCTGACCGAAGTCACCGGTTTCGCCAGCCCGGTCCTCGGCCCCCTGACCTGGGACCTGGCCTCCTTGCTGCGCGACCCGCGCCGGCCGCTCGACGAGGCCGCCGAACTCGACCACGCCATCCGGTACTGGGACGCGCTGCGGCGCGGCGGTCTGCCGCTGGGCGATGCATTCGCCGGCGACTTCGGGGAATTCTGGCGCGCCTGCGAGTGGACGGCCATGCTGCAGCATCTGGGCCGCATCGGCCGCATGGTGAGCCACGCGGGCGTCCTGGCGCCGGAAGGCGGCGCGGCCCTGCTCGCCTGGGGGACGCGCGTGGCCATGCGCTACCGGCCGCTGCAGCCGCTGGTGTCGCTGATCGAGCCCTGGACGGGCGACCGGGCATCGTCAGGCTTCACGTTCTGAGCCCGCCCGGGCGCCGGGCCGGCCCACCCGGCTCATCCTGGACGCGCACGGCCGCAGCCGGCCTGCGGCCGGTCCGTTGCCCGATCAGGGGCGCGGCAGGATGACCCTGTCGATGACGTGGATCACGCCGTTGCTGGTCAGCACGTCGGTGCCCGTGATGGCTGCCTTGCGGCCGCGCTGGTCATTGATGACCAGCGTACCGTCGACCGTCAGGGTCTGACCCTGCAGCGTGGTCACCGGCGTGCCCACCGGCACATCGGCCTTCAACACGCGGGCCGGCACCACGTGGTACGTGAGCACCTGGGTCAGCAGGGGGCGGTTGGCCAGCAGCTGCTCCTTGCTCAGGCCCAGTTCGGCAAGCAGCGAAGCGAAGGCCGCGTTGGTCGGCGCGAAAACCGTGAACGGGCCGGGCGCCGACAACGCATCGACCAGGCCTGCAGCCACCACGGCCTCGACCAGGATGCTGAAGTTCGGCAGGGCCTGGGCCGTCGCCACGATGTTGCGATTGGCCGGCAACAGCACCTTGTCGATGGTGTGGATCAGGCCGTTGGGCGCGGCGCTGTCGGTGGCGATGATCTTCGCGCTGCGGTTGCGCCCGTCGGTGATGACGAGGTCGGCGCCGACCGCATCGACCTTGAAGATGCCGCCCTGCACCGTGGTGATCGCGCGCCCCGCAGGGACTGCGGCCTTGGCCACGCGTGCGGGCAGCACGTGGTAGGTCAGCACGGCGGTGAGCAATGGCTTGTCGGCCAGCAGTTGCGCCTTGGTGACGCCCAGTTCCGTCAGCAGCGCGGCAAAGGCGTCGTTGGTCGGCGCGAAGACGGTGAACGGCCCGGCGCTCTCGAGGGTGGCAGTGAGGTCGGCAGCGACGATGGCTTCGCTGAGGATGCTGAACTTGGGATCGGTCTGCACGAGATCGACGACATTGTCGGGATCGTTGCTGCTGCCGCCGCACGCGGCCAGGAACGACACGGCGCCGACGACCACGAGCGATTGAAACCATTTGAGCATGGACTGCCTCCAGGCAAGGAAGTTGAGGGTTCTGAGCCGCGCAAAACGCCGCGGTCCGCAATTTGAACCGATCAGTCTTCCATTTGGCCTGTATGGTTATTTGTCGAACTTACAGGTTCTTACGCGACCAGTTAGTTCAGATCGTTCGCCGGCCAGCGCCGCGGCGCCTCAGGGGCAGGCCGTGATCACCTGCGCCACGGCCGCCGTGAGCTTCTTGCCATAAGGCACATGGAGGAATTCGTTGGGGCCGTGTGCATTGCTCTTCGGTCCCAGCACGCCACAGACCATCATCTGCGCCTGCGGGAAGCCCTTCTGCAGCATGCTCATCAGCGGGATCGTCCCGCCCTGCCCCACGTAACCCAGCGGCGCGCCGAAGTAGGCGCTCGATGCCGAGTTCAAGGCGTGTTCGAGCCACGGCGCCAGCTCGGGCGCGTTCCAGCCGGTGGCGCCCAGCGCGCCGGCGCGGCCGTCGGGGTGGAAGGTGACCCTGGCGTTGTAGGGTGCGTTGTCCTCCAGCAGTGCCTTGAGCTTCAGGCTGGCCTCGTTGCCGTCGACCAGCGGTGGCAGGCGCAGGCTCAGCTTGAAGGCGGTGTAGGGCCGCAGCACGTTGCCGGCGTTCTTCAGCTCGGGAAAGCCATCGACGCCGGTGACGCTGAGGGTGGGTCGCCAGGTGCGGTTGAGCAGGCCTTCGACGGGGTCGGTGGTGGTGGGCAGGGTCGGGCCGCCGTCGGCGCCGCAGGCCCAGGGCATGCGTTTCCAGACCTCGTCCTTCAGGATGGCGGCAGTGGCGCGCGCCTGCTCCAGGCGGGAGGCCGGCAGCTCGCAGTGGAAGCTCTGCGGCAGCAGGCGACCGGTGGCGCTGTCCTCCAGGCGGTCGAGCACGTGGCGCAGGATGCGGAAGCTGGACGGCACCAGGCCGCTGGCATCACCCGAGTGGATGCCTTCGCTGAGGATCTCCACCTTCAGCACGCCGCTGACCATGCCACGCAGGCTGGTGGTGAGCCAGAGCTGGTCATAGTTGCCGGCGCCGCTGTCGAGGCAGACGACGAGGCCGACCTGACCCAGCCGGGGCTTGAGCGCCTCGAGGTAGATCGGCAGGTCCGACGAACCGCTTTCCTCGCAGCTCTCGATCACTCCCACGCAGCGCGGGTGCGGCAGGTTCTGCGCCTTCAGGGCCTCCAGTGCGGTGATCGCCGCGTACACGGCATACCCGTCGTCGGCACCGCCGCGTCCGTAGAGCAGGCCGCTCTCGTACTTGGGCGTCCAGGGGCCGAGGTCGCTGCGCCAGCCGTTGAACTCGGGCTGCTTGTCGAGATGGCCATAAAGCAGCACGGTGTCCTTCGAGGCGCTGCCACTGGCCGCCAGCTCGAAGAAGATCAGCGGCGTGCGGCCTTCGAGCCGCACCACTTCCAGCTTCAGGCCGGGCAGCTTGCGGCTCTCGACCCAGGCCGCGGCATCGCGCACCACGCGGTCGAGGTAACCGTGCCTGGCCCAGTCGGCGTCGAACATGGGGCTCTTGGCAGGCACACCGATGTAGTCGGTGAGCGCCGGCACGATGCGCTGGTCCCAGGCTTCGTCGGCATAGGCGGCCAGGGCGGCGGATTCTTCGGCGCGGACGGGTGCGTTCATGGCGTTCCTCCTTCGGGCAGGTCGGATCTCGATGCCGCACAGTGTAGGACCCTGCCGCCCGGCCCGCCATGCCGGCGGCGCCCGTCCGCTGCACGTCGCCCGCCGCCCGCCCTCGGCGCTATGCTGGCAGACCCACCGGAGACCGCGATGAACGACTTCTTCACCCTGACCCTCTCCGACGACGGCGTGGCCCACTTGCAGTTCACGCGCCCCGAGCGCATGAACACGATGGCGCCGGCCTTCTTCCCCGCGTTGCGCGATGCCGTGGCGACCCTCAATGCCGAGGGCCGAGCGCGGGCGCTCGTGATCTCGTCGACCGGCAAGCACTTCAGCGCCGGCATGTCGCTGGACGTCTTCAGCGGCGGCATGCCCCTGCTGCAGATGGCCGACGCACGCGCACGCCTGGCCTTCCAGGACGGCCTGCGGCAGCTCATGCGCTGCTTCGACGTGATCGAGGAGGCGCGATTCCCGGTCATCGCGGCCGTGCAGGGCGGCTGCATCGGCGGGGCATTGGACCTGGCGGCCGCCTGCGACCTGCGCGTGTGCTCGGCGGATGCCTTCTTCTGCGTGCAGGAGATCCACATCGGCATGGCCGCCGACCTCGGCGTGCTGCAGCGTCTGCCCAAGATCGTGCCGCCGGGGGTGGCGCGCGAGATGGCCTTCACCGGCGACCGTCTCGCGGCCGAACGCGCCTTGGCCGTCGGCCTGGTCAACGCGGTGCTGCCGGACCCGCCGGCCACGGTGGCTCATGCATTGAAGCTGGCCCAGGCCATCGCCGCGAAGTCCCCCCTGGCCATCGCCGGCAGCAAGCTGGCGCTGAACTACGCCGTCGACCACCCGACTGCCGACGCCCTGCAGCAGATGACCCTGCTGCAGAGTGCCATCTTCGACATGGGTGAGATGGCACGCGCCATCGAGGCGTGGAAGGACAAGCGCGTAGCCACGTTCGACCCGCTGGCGCCGGTCGCACCGGTCTGACGAAAATCCAGGCGGCCGCGACCTCGCGGCCGTATGCTGGACATGTGATGCTTCCGTCTCCCGATGAACGCTCGTCGATGACGACGCCGGCCGCTGCGCCGGCCTCGTCGGGTTTCGATTCGTTCTTCGAGTTCCTTCCCATCGGCGCCTACCGTTCTTCGCAGTCCGGCGTGCATTTCCGCGCCAACCCGGCGCTCGTGCGCCTGAACGGCTACGACACCGAAGCGCAGTTGCTCGCCGCCGTGCGCGACATCGCCAACGAGTGCTACGTCGATCCGCAGCGTCGCGCCGAGTTCGCCGCCGCCCTGTTGCGCGACGGCCAGGTGCGCGGCTTCGTTTCGGAGGTGTTCCGGCACCGCACACGCGAGCGGATCTGGGTCAGCGAAAACGCCCACCTGGTGCGCGATGCCGACGGCCAGCCGCTGTTCTTCGAAGGCACGGTGGAAGACCTGTCGGAGCGCATCGACCAGCTGGCCGAACTCGAGCGGCGCGAGGCGCAGCTGCGGCAGCTCGCCGACCACGTGCCCGGCATGGTCTACCGCGTGCACTTCGTCAACGGCACGCTGATGCGCTACAGCTTCGTCAGCCAGGGGGTGCGCGAGGTGTACGGCCTGTCGGCAGCGGAGGTGATGGCCAACCCGGCCGTCATGAGGCCGATGCGCCACCCGGACGACCACGCCCGGCTCGACGGCGTCGTCGCCGAAGCAACCCGGCTGGGACTGCCGCTGGCGGTGGAGTTCCGCATCGTGACGACCGACGGCAAGGTGCGCTCGCTGCAGATGAACTCATCGGTGGTGGAGCAAACGGGCGACGAGCAGGTCCGCGTCGGCGTCATCATCGACGTCACGGCCCAGCGCGAGGTCGAACAGGCGCTGCGCGACAGCGACGTGCGCTGGAAGCTGGCCCTGGACAGCGTGGGCGATGGCGTCTGGGACTGGAACCCGCTCACGAGGCACGCCAGCCTGTCGCCGCGCTGCCGCGAACTGTACGGCCTGCCGCCCGACCACGACGGCGAACTCGACTTCCTCATGCACCCCGACGACCGCGAAGCCGCCCTGGCCGCGCGCCAGGCGCACCTGGACGGCCGCACACCGGTCTACGTCAGCGAGCACCGGATGCGCCACGCCGATGGCCGCTGGAAGTGGATCCTGTCTCGCGGCATGGTCATCGAACGCGACGAGCAGGGCCGGCCGGCGCGCATGATCGGCACCCACACCGACGTCACCGAGCGCCGCGAGGCCGACGCGCTGCGCGCCCAGCGCGACCGTGCAGAGGCCGCGCAGCGCGCGATGACGCAGTTCCTCTCGCGCGTCAGCCACGAGTTGCGCACGCCCCTGAACGCCATCCTGGGATTCACGCAGCTGGTGGTGACCGATCCCGGCACGTCGCCCAAGCACCGTCCCTGGCTGGAAGAAGTGCTGGGCAGCGGGCGGCACCTGCTGGGCCTGGTCGACGACATCCTCGACCTCACGGGCGCACAAAGCGGGCTCATGAGCTTCGAGCTCGAGGCGGTGCCGCTGGCACCGGTGCTGCAGGAGTGCCGCTCGATGCTGGCGGCGGCGGCCGACTCCATGCAGCTGCTGGTGAGCGAGACCATCGTCGGGCAGGACCTGAAGGTGCGTGCCGACCGCAAGCGGCTCAAGCAGGTGCTGAGCAACCTGCTGTCCAACGCCATCAAGTACAACCGTCGAGGCGGCAGCATCTTCATCACCTGCCGGCGCGAAGGCGATGCGGTCGAACTGGCGGTGGAGGACACCGGCCACGGCCTCGACGAGGTTCAGCTCGCCCGCCTGTTCGCGCCTTTCGACAGGCTGGGGGCACAGCGCAGCGCGATCCCGGGCACCGGCCTGGGCCTGTCGCTGTCGCGTCAGCTCGTCGAGGGCATGGGCGGCAGGATCGTCGTCAGCAGCCGGCCCGGCGAAGGCAGCCGCTTCTCGCTGCGCCTGCCCCCCGCCTGAAGCGCGGCCTTCAGGCGCGCTCGAAGCGGAACACCGCCACGCTGGCCAGCAGGTTGGGCCAGCGCCGCACCACCTGGCCGTTCTGCAGGCCGAAGCTGTCGGTCACGGCCAGGCCCGTCTTGCCGGCCAGCACCTCGAAGTCGGCGAAGGTGCCGACGCGGATGTTGGGCGTGTCGTACCACTCGTAGGGCAGCGCCTTGGTCACCGGCATGCGGCCGCCGGCCACGCGCACGCGGTTGGGCCAGTGCGCGAAGTTGGGGAAGCTGACGATGCCGATGCGCCCGACGCGGGCCGTCTCGCGCAGCATGTGCGCGGTGTTGCGCAGGTGCTGCAGCGTGTCGAGCTGCAGCACGACGTCGAAGCTGTGGTCCTCGAACAGCGCCAGGCCTTCTTCCAGGTTGAGCTGGATGACGTTGACGCCGCGCTTCACGCAGGCCTGGACGTTGTCGTCGGCGATCTCGATGCCGTAGCCGCTGCATCGCTTGTGCTGGCGCAGCCAGGCCAGCAGCTCGCCCTTGCCGCAGCCCAGGTCGAGCACACGGCTGCCGGCCGGCACGAGGTCGGCGATGATCTCCATGTCGCGGCGTTCAGACACGGGCGGCCTCCTGCGTGCCCGCCGGCAGCACGTTGGCGAAGTAGGCGCGCATCACCTGCAGGTAGCGCGGGTCCTCCAGCAGGAAGGCGTCGTGGCCGTGCGGCGCGTCGATCTCGGCATAGCTGACGTCGATGCGGTTGTCCACCAGCGCCTTGACGAGCTCGCGCGACCGCGCCGGCGAGAAGCGCCAGTCGGTGGTGAAGCTCACCAGCAGGAACTTGTGCTCGCGCGCCACCGCGAAGGCCTTGGCGAGGTCGCCACCGTGCTCGCGCGCGGGGTCGAAGTAGTCGAGCGCGCGCGTGATCAGCAGGTAGGTGTTGGCGTCGAAGTACTCGCTGAACTTGTCGCCCTGGTGGCGCAGGTAGCTTTCGATCTGGAACTCGATGTCCTGCGTGCTGTAGCCCAGCTCCGCGGCACGCAGCTGGCGCCCGAACTTGACGTCCATCGCGTCGTCCGACAGGTAGGTGATGTGGCCGATCATGCGCGCCACGCGCAGCCCCCGCTTGGGCACCACGCCGTGGGCGTAGAAGTGTCCGCCGTGGAAGTCGGGGTCGGTGACGATGGCGCGCCGCGCGACTTCGTTGAAGGCGATGTTCTGCGCCGACAGGTTGGGCGCAGTGGCCACCGCGATGCAGTGCCGCACGCGCGTGGGATGGCGCAGCGTCCAGGCCAGCGCCTGCATGCCGCCCAGGCTGCCGCCCATCACGGCGGCCAGCTGCGTGATGCCCAGCCGCTGTACCAGGCGCGCCTGCGCATCGACCCAGTCCTCCACCGTCACCACCGGGAAATCGGCGCCATAGACGCGGCCGGTGGCCGGGTTGACGTGCATCGGCCCGGTGGAGCCGAAACAAGAGCCCGGGTTGTTGACGCCGATGACGAAGAAGCGGTCGGTGTCCAGCGGCTTGCCGGGGCCGACCATGTTGTCCCACCAGCCGGCCTGCCCGCGTTCGTCGAGCCCGGCCACGTGGTGGCTGGCGTTCAGCGCGTGGCACACCAGCACGGCGTTGCCCTTGTCGGCGTCGAGCGTGCCGTAGGTCTCGTAGGCGAGCGTGTAGTCGGCGAGCACCGCTCCGCTGCGCAACGGCAGCGGCTCGCGGAAGTGCATCTGCTGGGGGGTGACGGGACCGAGGCTGGACATGAAAAAACCCGGCGCCGCTGCAGCGGGCACCGGGCGTCCGGCGTCCCTGTTTAGCGGCATTTGTTAATGCGCCCGCAATCCGGAACAAATCGGCGCGAGGACAAGTATACCGAGCCCTTAGGATGCGCCGATGAGCAGCGCCACAACCTGGTTCGAGGGCTTCGATCAGGCCGATCACGTGGTCGGGGGTCAGCGACTGCGTACGCGTACGGGCGGCGCGGTCGGTGCCCCACCGCTGCTGCTGCTGCACGGCTTTCCGCAGACCCACGTGCTGTGGCATCGCGTGGCGCAGCGACTGGCGCCGCACTTTCGGCTGGTGCTGCCCGACCTGCGCGGTTATGGCGACTCCGACAAGCCGGTGGGGGCGCCCGATCACGGCAACTACAGCAAGCGCACGATGGCCGCTGACATGCTGGGCCTCATGCGCAGGCTCGGACATGAGCAGTTCTTCCTGGCGGGCCACGACCGGGGCGGCAGGGTCGCGCACCGGCTGGCGGTCGACCACCCGCAGGCCGTGCGGCGACTGGCGCTTCTGGACATCGCACCCACGCTCGACATGTACGAGGCCACCGACATGCGCTTCGCGAGCGCCTACTATCACTGGTTCCACCTGATCCAGCCCACGCCGAGGCCCGAGCGCATGATCGCCGCCGATCCCGTGAGCTACCTGCGGGGGAAACTCGGCGGCTGGGGCTCCGGCAGCACCTCGTTCATCGAGGCCGAGGCGATGGCCGAGTACGAGCGCTGCTTCCGCCTGCCCGAGACCATCCATGGGGCCTGCGAGGACTACCGCGCCAGCGCCGGCATCGACCTCGAACACGACCGCCTGTCGAGACTGCAGGGAGAGAAGATCCGCTGCGACACCCTGGTGCTGTGGGGCCTGCGCGGCGTGGTGCATGCGCTGTTCGACCCCATGGCGCTGTGGCGCGCGCAGTGCAGTGCCAGCGTGACCGGCCAGGCGCTGCCCTGCGGTCACTACATCCCCGAGGAACTGCCTCAAGAGACAGCCACCGCCCTGGCGGACTTCTTCATGCCCTGAGCAGGCCCGGAAACGCGCCGTAACTCGTGGCGCGAATGCACACAAGGGCCCGCTACGATCGACGTGCAAAGGTCTGCCGAGACGCCGACCTGCCGAGGGAGACATCTGCATGCACGCCTGGCTGAACAAGCTCGACCAGCACTTTCCCGTGCGCTACACGGCCTGGCTGGCCTGCGCCGTGGGCTTCCTGCTGTCGCTCTTTGCCTGGGTGGCCTTCGATGTCGGCGGCCTGCTGGCCCTGGTCTGCCTCTTCCTCGTCGGTCTCGGCTGGCGCGACACGCACCAGACGCGCCACTCGGTGCTGCGCAACTATCCGGTGATCGGCCACATGCGCTTCCTGCTGGAATTCGTGCGCATCGAGATCCGCCAGTACTTCATCGAGAGCGACACCGAGGCCACGCCGTTCTCGCGCATGCAGCGCTCGCTGGTCTACCAGCGCGCCAAGGGCGAGCCCGACAAGCGCCCCTTCGGTACGCAACTCAACGTGCAGGAGCCCGGCTACGAGTGGATCAACCACTCGATGGCGCCGACCGAGATCGCCTCGCACGACTTCCGCGTCACCATCGGCGCGCATTCGTCCTGCACGCAGCCCTACGAGGCCAGCATCTTCAACATCTCGGCGATGAGCTTCGGCGCGCTGTCGGCCAACGCCATCCTGGCACTCAACGGCGGCGCGAAGAAGGGTGGCTTCGCCCACGACACGGGCGAAGGCTCGATCAGCGAACACCACCGCAAGCACGGCGGCGACCTCATCTGGGAGATCGGCTCGGGCTACTTCGGCTGCCGCAACGACGACGGCACGTTCAACGCCGAGCGCTTCGCTGCCAATGCCTTGGATCCGCAGGTGAAGATGATCGAGCTGAAGCTCAGCCAGGGCGCCAAGCCAGGGCACGGCGGCGTGCTGCCGGCATCGAAGGTGACGCCCGAGATCGCGGCGGCGCGTGGCGTGCCGCTGGGTGTGGATTGCGTGAGCCCGGCCAGCCACAGTGCCTTCAGGACGCCGGTGGAGATGATGCAGTTCATCGAACGCCTGCGCCAGTTGTCGGGCGGCAAGCCGACCGGCTTCAAGCTCTGCATCGGGCACCCCTGGGAGTGGTTCGCCATCTGCAAGGCCATGCTGGAGACCGGCATCCTGCCCGACTTCGTCGTCGTCGACGGCGCCGAGGGCGGCACCGGTGCGGCGCCGCTCGAATTCACCGACCATGTCGGCGCACCGCTGCAGGAAGGCCTGCTGCTGGTGCACAACTCGCTCACCGGGCTGGGACTGCGCGACAAGATCAGGGTCGGGGCGGCCGGCAAGGTCATCGGCGCCTTCGACATCGCCCGGGTGATGGCGCTGGGTGCCGACTGGTGCAACGCCGCGCGCGGCTTCATGTTCGCGCTGGGCTGCATCCAGGCGCAGGCCTGCCACACGGGCGCCTGTCCCACGGGAGTGACGACGCAGGACCCGCAGCGGCAGAAGGCGCTGGTGGTGCCCGACAAGACGGAGCGGGTCTACCGCTTTCATCAGAACACGCTGGCTGCGCTGAAGGAGCTGGTGCAGGCCGCCGGCCTGAGCCATCCGAACCAGATCACCGCACTGCACATCGTGCGCCGCATCTCAGGCAGCGACGTGCGGCTGCTGGCCAATCTGCTGCCGCTGGTGAAGCCGGGCGAACTGCTGGAGGCCATCGAAGGGCGCGCCGAGTGGCCGCACAACGTGTTCAAGCTGTATTGGTCGGTCGCACGCGCGGACAGCTTCTCTGCGACCGGCGTCCACTGAAGAGGAGCGGTACGTCGCCGCTCGCCGGCCGCTGAACAGGGCCGGAGACGCTCAGGCCGTCGGCGGCGCGGTGTCGACGAAGCTCTGGCGCGCGGCCAGCTTGTCGTACAGCTTGCCAAGATTGGGGTGGGAGCCGCGCCAGTCGATCTGCGGATAGCGGAAGTCGAGATAACCCAGCGCACAACCCACCGCCACATCGGCCAGCGTGAAGTGGATGCCGGCGCAGAAGGGCTTTTCGCCCAGGCCCTGGCTCATCGCCTTCACCGCGGCGTCGACCCTCGACATCTGGCGGTCGATCCAGGCCTGCGAGCGCTGTTCGGCGGTGCGGCCAGTCCAGTGGGCTTCCATGCGCGCCAGGATGCTGGCGTCGAGCACGCCATCGGCCAGAGCCTCCCAGGTACGCACCTCGGTGCGTTCACGGCCCAGTGGCGGAATGAGCTTGCCCACCGGCGACAGGGTGTCGAGGTACTCCACGATGACGCGCGAATCGAAGACCGCCTCGCCGCCTTCCATCACCAGGCAGGGCACCTTGCCCAGCGGGTTGGACTTCAGGATGGCGTCGTGGCCCCAGACGTCCTCGAGCACGAGCTGGAAATCGAGCTTCTTCTCGGCCATCACCACACGCACCTTGCGCACGTAAGGGCTGGTGAGGGAACCGATCAGTTTCATGGGCACTTGAAGGTCTGCCAGGCTGCATCGAAGACGTGGATTCTAGCGAAGCACCCCCCCTGACGACGTTCAGGTTTGTCGTGTGAAATCCACGCGATCGGGTCGCCCGGGCAGGTTCAGCGTCGCCGTTCGCTCGGGTGAGCGGGCGATGACGGTGCCGGCACGCACCACCAGCAGGCGCTGCGCACGCAAACGGAGAGCCTCGACCGGCGAGCGCGCCTGCAGCAGCAGGAAGTCGGCATGGCAGCCGGGCTCCAGGCCGTAACCCTCCAGGCCCAGGATGCGCGCGTTGTTGACGGTGACGGCATCGAAGCACTGACGCATGCCCTGCTGCGAGGTCATCTGCGCCACGTGCAGGCCCATGGCGGCCACTTCCAGCATGCAACCGCTGCCCAGCGAATACCACGGGTCCATCACGCAGTCGTGGCCGAAACCGACATTGATGCCGGCAGCCAGCATCTCCGGCACGCGCGTCATGCCGCGGCGCCTGGGGTAGCTGTCGTGGCGGCCCTGCAGCGTGATGTTGATGAGGGGGTTTGCCACCGCATGCACGCCGGCCTCGCGGATCAGCGGCAGCAGCTTGCTGACGTAGTAGTTGTCCATCGAATGCATGGACGTCAGGTGCGAGCCCGTGACACGGCCGTGCAGGCCCAGTCGTTGCGTGTGGAAAGCCAGGGTCTCGATGTGACGCGACAGCGGGTCGTCGCTCTCGTCGCAGTGCATGTCCACGCGCAGGCCGCGCGCGGCGGCCAGCTCGCACAGCAGGCGCACGCTTTCGGCGCCGTCGGCCATGGTGCGCTCGAAGTGCGGGATGCCGCCGACGACGTCGACACCGAGGTCGAGCGCGCGCTGCAGGTTGACCATCGCACGCGGGGCTCGCAGCACGCCGTCCTGCGGGAAGGCGACCAGCTGCAGATCGATGTAGGGCCGCACGCGTTCGCGCACGTGCAGCAGCGCTTCGACGGCCAGCAGGCGATCGTCGCAGACATCGACGTGCGTGCGGATAGCCAGCAGGCCCTGGGCGACGGCCCAGTCGCAGTAGTCGAGGGCCCGCACGACCAGGGCGTCCTGGGTCAGCTGCGGCTTCAGTTCGCCCCACAGCGCGATGCCCTCCAGCAGCGTGCCGCTGGCGTTGACGCGCGGCAACCCGTAGCTGAGCGTGGCGTCCATGTGGAAGTGCGCGTCGACGAAGGGCGGCGACAGCATCCAGCCGCCGGCGTCGATGACCTCTGCAGCTTCGGGCGTGCCGAGCGCGGGCCCCACGGCTTCGATGCGCCCGTCGCGGGCGAGCAGATCGATGCCGGTGCGCCCATCGGGCAGCGTGGCATTGCGGATGAGGAGCGGTGCAGCCATGGCTCGCGTTATCGCATGAACGAGGGCAGCCACAGCGCCAGCGGCTGAAACTCCAGCACCACGATGAGCGCCAGCACCAGCATCAGCACGAACAGCCAGACGCCTCGGAAGATCTGGGTCAGCGCCACGTCCTTGAGCAGCGCGTTCAGCACGAAGAGGTTCATGCCTACCGGCGGCGAGATCAGGCCGATCTGCACCACCAGCACGATCAGCACGCCGAACCACACGGGGTCGAAGCCGAGACTGGTGACGATGGGGAAGAACACCGGGATGGTCAGCAGCACCATCGACAGCTCTTCCATGATGGTGCCCAGCAGCACGTAGATCAGCATCATCGCACCCACCACCATCACCGGCGACAGGCCCAGGTGCAGGATCCAGTCCTTCAGATCGCCCGGCATGGTGGTGAAGTTGACGAAGCTGGAGAACAGCATCGCCGCGATGAGGATGGTGAACAACATGGCCGTGGTGCGAGCGCTCTCGACCAGGATGTCGGACAGGATCTTCAGCGTCAGCGCGCGCCGCGCCAGGGCGAAGAAGAAGGCGCCCGAGGCCCCGATGCCGGCGCCTTCGGTGGCCGTGAACACGCCGCCGTAGATGCCGCCCAGCACCACCACCACCAGCAGCGCCACGCCCCAGATGTCGCGCACCGCGCGCAGACGCTGGGCCCATGTGGAGCGCTCGCCGGCCGGGCCGGCCAGCGGGTCACGCCAGGTGATCCAGGCCACGCCGGCCATCAGCAGCAGTGCGCACAGCAGGCCCGGCAGGATGCCCGCGGCGAAGAGCTTGCCGATGTGCGTCTCGGTGACGATGCCGTAGATGACCAGGATGGTCGAGGGCGGGATCATGATGCCCAGGGTGCCGCTGGCGGCGATGACGCCGGTGGACAGGTAGTCGGCGTAACCGAGCTTCTTCATCGGCGGATAGGCCACCTTGCTCATGGTGGCCGCGGTGGCGATCGACGAGCCGCAGATGGCGCCGAAGCCGGCACAGGCGATCACGGTGGCATGGGCCAGACCGCCGCGGACGTGGCCGACGAAGGCGTAGGCCGCGCGGAAGAGTTCATGCGCCAGGCCGGCACGCGCGACGAAGTTGCCCATCAGGATGAACAGCGGCACCACGCTGAGCGTGTAGGCGAAGCCGGTGTCGTAGACGACCTGCGCCGCGTTGGCCATGGTCGGCGTCCAGCCGCGCAGCAGGCCCAGGCCGACGAACCCGACCAGCCCCATCGCGAAGGCCAGCGGCACGCGCAGCAGGGCCAGCAGGAAGACGCAGCCGAAACCGATCAGCGCGTCGGTCACGGGCTGCCGCCTTCCCGCACGCCGGGGTGGTGGTGCGGCACCGGCTGCCAGATCAGCAGGGCGTGCACCAGGCCGGTGACGGCACACAGCACGCTCATGGCGTAGACGAAGGGGCCGAGCGGCCAGCGCAGTTGCGCCGTGGTGTCGCCGTACTCCACCATCTGCCCGGCCTTGGTCCACATCAGCCAGGCCACACCCAGCAGCGCGCCCATGCACAGCAGTTCGACGAGCACGCGCTGCAGGCGCAGCAGCCAGCGCGGCAGGAAACGGTCGAGCGAATCGAAGACCACGTGCTCGCCCTGCATCGACACCAGCGGCAGGCCGGCGAAGATCACGGCCACCATCAACAGCTCGGTGAGTTCCAGCGAACCTGTCACCGAGGTGTCGATGAGCTTGCGCCCGCTGACATCGACCAGCGTCAACAGCATGATGGCGAACAGCGCCAGCGCGGCCAGCAGGCCGCACAGCGTCGACAGCAGCTTCTTCAAGACGCGCTTACTGCAGCTTCCTGATCTCGGCGCGGTACTCGGACAGCACCTTCTTCGGGTCCTTCAGGCCCTTGGCGGCGGCCTGGGCAGCCCAGGCTTCGACCACCGGCGCGGTCCGGGCCTCGACGGCCTTCACGAAGGCCGGATCGGCCTTGGTGAACTGCACCCCGGCGGCCTGCATGAAGGCCAGTCCGCGGCGGTCGACCCTGTCCCAGCTGCGACCGAACATGCGCGCAGCGGTCTCGCCCGAGAGTTCGTCGACGACCTTCTTCACGTCGGGCGGCAGGCTGTCGTACTTGGCCTGGTTCATCATGAACACGAAACTCGTGTTGTAGAGCCCGCCGGGGAAGGTGGTGGCCTGCTTGATGACCTTGTCGATCTTGAAGGACTCGACCGACTCGGCCGGGAACAGCGTGCCGTCCATCACGCCGGTGGACAGCAGCTCGTAGCTCTCAGGGGCCGGCTTGAGCGTGACGTTCATGCCCAGCGCCTTGCTGATCTCGTTGACCATGCCGCCACCCACGCGGAACTTCAGGCCGGAGAGGTCGTCGATCTTCGTGATGGGCCGCTTGGTGTTGAAGATCATGCCGGGGCCGTGCGTGAAGACGCTCAGCACCTTGACACCCTTGTGCTCTTCGGCCAGCGCCGGGTGCCTGGCATACATGCGCTGGAAAGCCACCGAGGAGGCTTCCGAGGAATCCCCCAGGAAGGGCACCTCGGCCATCTGCGTCAGCAGGAAGCGGCCGGGGGTGTAGCCGTGCACGGTGAAGGACAGGTCGGCCAGCCCGTTGCGCACGGCGTCGAAGGTGCCGGGCGGGGCCGACACGGCGCGCGGGAGGATGTTGCACCTCGCCTTGCCGGCAGTCTTCTGCTCCAGCTGGCCGCACCATTCCTTCTGGGTCTCGCTCAAGCCATGGCTGGGCGCAAGCCAGGACGACGCGGTGAACACCACCTGGGCGCCAGCCAGCGCAGGCAGGCCGAGCGCGGTCAGCGCCACGCCGAATCGAAGGTTTTTGGCGACACCCATGAGTGCGGACATGAAAGCTCCTGTGAAAAAAAGCAGCAAGATGTAGCGTCTGCACACAGGCGTCTGCGCGCCGACGCCCGGGAGACGGCCGATGCCTCGATGATAGAACCCTGCACACCCCCCGCGAACGAGGGGGGCAGCGGGCCCGAGCCAAATCCCCTAGGATCCACCTCCAATCCTTTCGCCCTACCGCCGGTCGTTCCCGAGCGCGCGCAAGGACCTGCCGCCATGAGCACCCCGGACACCTCGACGATGCTGCACCTCGACCTCGACGCGCTTGCCGAGGCCCCGGTGACGCTGGCGGCGCTGACGGCCCGCCTCGAAGAGTGCCGGCGGCGTGCACGGCCGCACGAGATGGTCGAGGCGCTGACCGATGTGGCGCGTTGTTATGCCGACCAGGGCGTCTGGCAGACCTCGGAAGCCCATCTGGAGCAGGCCCTGCGCTGGAGCGCCCTGCTCGGTTCCGTCGATGCGCGTGTCGACCTGCTTTGCGAGACTGCCGAGATCGCCGCCTGCAGCGTCGAACAGGCCACCACCGACACCCAGGTTCGCCGTGCCGCCCGTCGCCGCGCCTTCGGCCACGCCAGCGAGGCGGCGCGCCTGTCGGCACAGGTGGCCGACGCGTCCTGGGAGATCAAGGTGCTGCTGCGCGCCAGCGATGTGCTCGACCGCTGCGGCGAGACCGCCGAGGCCTCGGAGCTTCAGGCGCGCGCGATGCTGAAGCTGGCGTCGCTCTCGGCGCGCTGACTCACGGCCTCGCGGCCGTCATCGCTGCAGGACGGGGGCCAGTGCCGTGCCGGTGTGCGTGCCGGCCGCCACTACCGACTCGGGCGCCCCGGCCGTCACCACACGCCCGCCGCCGCCCCCACCTTCCGGCCCCAGGTCGATGACCCAGTCGGCTTCGGCGATGACGTCGAGGTCGTGCTCGATCACCACCACGCTGTGGCCCCCGTCCACCAGGCGGTGCAGCACGCGGATCAGCTTCTCGACGTCGGCCATGTGCAGGCCCACCGTCGGTTCGTCGAGCACGTACAGCGTGTGCGGCGCCTTGTTGCCGCGCCGCGTGATGTCGTCGCGCACCTTGCTCAGCTCGGTCACCAGCTTGATGCGCTGCGCCTCGCCACCGCTCAGCGTGGGTGAAGGCTGGCCCAGCGTGAGGTAGCCCAGGCCCACGTCCTTCAGCAGCTGCAGCGGGTGGCTGATGACGGGCATGCTGGCGAAGAAGTCCACCGCCTCGTCGACCTCCATCTGCAGCACCTCGCCGATGCTCTTGCCGCGCCAGCTGACGGCCAGCGTCTCGGGGTTGAAGCGCTGGCCGTGGCAGGTGTCGCACAGCACCTTCACGTCGGGCAGGAAGCTCATTTCGATGGTGCGCATGCCCTGCCCTTCGCAGCCCGGGCAGCGGCCGTCGCCGGTGTTGAAGCTGAAGCGCGCCGCGGCATAGCCACGTGCCTTGGCCTCCAGCGTCTCGGTGAAGAGCTTGCGGATGGCGTCCCAGAAGCCGATGTAGGTGGCCGGGCAGCTGCGCGGCGTCTTGCCGATGGGCGTCTGGTCGACCTCGAGCACGCGGTCGATGGCCTCGAAGCCCTCCAGGCCCGTGCAGCCCACCAGCGGCGGCAGGCCGCCCGCCGAACGGCCCGCGGTGATGGCGTCGCGTCCGGCCTTGCTGGCCTTCAGCGCCACCACGGCCTGCACGTTGGCCAGCAGCACGTCGCGCGCCAGCGTGCTCTTGCCCGAGCCGCTGACGCCGGTGACGGCCACCAGGCGCTGCAGCGGCACCTGCAGGTCGACGTGCTGCAGGTTGTGCAGCGAAGCGCCGCGCACGCGCAGCCATTGCGCGGCCTGGCCCGGCGGCACGCCGCGGCCGTCGAAGGGCGGCACCTCGCGCCGCAGCTTCAGCGGGTGCTGTAGCGGGTGCGCGAGGAAGCGGCCGGTGAGCGAGGCCGATTGCGCCGACAGCTGCGCCACGCTGCCTTCGGCCACCAGGTGGCCACCGCGCTTGCCGGCACCGGGCCCGATGTCGATGATGTGGTCGGCACGGCGGATGGTGTCCTCGTCGTGCTCCACCACCACCAGCGTGTTGCCCTTCTGCCCCAGCTTGTGCAGCGCGTCGAGCAGGATGCCGTTGTCCCGAGGGTGCAGGCCGATGGTCGGCTCGTCGAGCACGTAGCACACGCCCTGCAGGTTGCTGCCCAGCTGCGCGGCCAGGCGGATGCGCTGCGCTTCGCCGCCGCTGAGCGTGGGCGCGGCACGGTCCAGCGTGAGGTAGCCCAGGCCCACGTCCTCCAGGAACTCGAGCCGGCTCTTGATCTCGACCACCACGTCGCGCGCGATGTCGGCGTCGCGGCCGTGAAGGTGCAGGCCTTCGATCCACGCGCGCGTTTCGCGCACCGACAGGCGTGCGATGTCGCCGATCGGCGCTCCCTCGAAACTGACGGCGCGCGCACTCGCATTGAGACGCGTGCCGTGGCAGTCGGGGCAGGCCACGTCCTCGACACCTTCGACGTCGGGTTCGTCGGACGGGAAGCTCTGCTCGCGGCCACGGTCCTCGTCGTCGCGCACCGAGTCGTCGAAGGCCTTGCGCTGCTCGCGCGTGAGCTTCAGGCCCGTGCCCACGCAGGTGCCGCACCAGCCGTGCTTGCTGTTGTAGCTGAACATGCGCGGGTCGAGCTCGGGGTAGCTGGTGCCGCACACCGGGCAGGCGCGCTTGGTGGAGAAGACCTTCACCGTGCCGACGCCGGCACCGGCGAAGCCATCGTCCATCGCCTCGGCCAGGCCGTCCAGCGGGTGCAGCAGGTGCAGCACGCCCTTGCCCAGCTCCAGCGCCTTGCTCAGCAGGCTGCGCAGCTCGGGTTCGTTGTCGGGCGACACGACCAGGCTGCCCACCGGCAGTTCCAGCGTGTGTTCCTTGAAGCGGTCGATGCGCGGGAAGGGGTTCAGCGAGAGGAACTCGCCGTCCACGCGCAGGTGGCTGTGGCCGCGCGCCTTGGCCCACTTGGCCAGGTCGGTGTAGACGCCCTTGCGGTTGATGACCAGCGGCGCCAGCAGGCCGACGTGCTGGCCGGCGTGGTCGCGGATGAGCTGCGCGGCGATGCTCTCGGCGCTCTGCGCCTTCACCGGCGCGCCGTCGTGCACGCAGTGCTGCAGGCCCAGCTTCACCCACAGCAGGCGCAGGAAATGCCACAGCTCGGTGGTGGTGGCCACCGTGCTCTTGCGCCCGCCACGCGACAACCGCTGCTCGATGGCCACGGTGGGCGGGATACCGTAGACGGCGTCGACCTCGGGCCGGCCGGCCGGCTGCACGATGCTGCGCGCATAGGCGTTGAGGCTTTCCAGGTAGCGCCGCTGTCCTTCGTTGAACAGGATGTCGAAGGCCAGCGTGCTCTTGCCGGAACCGCTGACGCCCGTCACCACGCTGAACTTGCCGCGCGGGATGTCCACGCTCAGGCTCTTCAGGTTGTGTTCCTTGGCGTTGACGATGCGGATGCTCTCGTCGCTGGCGCTGCGCGCGCGGCGCGCGGCCAGCAGCACGCTCTGCAGTGCGCGACCCTCGGCGGCCTGCGGCGTGCCGAAGCCCAGCGCCTGCTCGTAGTCGCGCAGCGCGGCGCCGGTGTGCGAGCTGCCGTGCGCCTTCACATCGTCGGGCGTGCCCGTGCAGACCACGTGGCCGCCGGCCTCGCCGCCTTCGGGGCCGAGGTCGACGATCCAGTCGGCGGCACGGATGACGTCGAGGTTGTGCTCGATGACCAGCAGCGAGTGCCCGGCGTCGAGCAGCTTGCGCAGCGCGCGCATCAGCTTGGCGATGTCGTCGAAGTGCAGGCCGGTGGTGGGCTCGTCGAAGAGGAACAGCGTGCCCTTCTTGGCCGCGCGCTGCACCGGCGAGGCGGCGGCCTCGGCCAGGAAGCCGGCCAGCTTCAGGCGCTGCGCCTCGCCGCCGCTCAGCGTGGGCACGGGCTGGCCCAGGCGCACGTAGTCGAGGCCGACGTCGATGATGGGCTGCAACCGCGCCACCACCTCGCGGTCGTTCTGGAACCAGTGCGCGGCCTCGGCCACGGTGAGGTCGAGCACGTCGGCGATGGACAGCTGCATCGGCCCGCGCACCACCTTCACGTCCAGCACCTCGGGGCGGTAGCGGCGGCCGTCGCAGTCGGGGCAGCGCAGGTAGACGTCGCTGAGGAACTGCATCTCGACGTGCTCGAAGCCCGAGCCGCCGCAGGTCGGGCAGCGGCCGTCGCCGGCGTTGAAGCTGAAGGTGCCGGCGGTGTAGCTGCGCTCGCGCGCCAGCCCGGCATCGGCGAAGATCTTGCGCAGCTCGTCGAAGGCGCCGACGTAGCTCGCCGGGTTGCTGCGCGCGGTCTTGCCGATGGGGCTCTGGTCGACGAACACCGCGTCGGCCAGGTGGTCGGCGCCGAGCAGGCGCTCGTGCGCACCCGGCGTCTCGGTGGGCTTGCCGAACTGGCGCGCCAGCGCGGGGTAGAGCACGTCCTGGATCAGCGAGCTCTTGCCCGAGCCCGAGACGCCCGTGACCACCACCAGGCGCTGCAGCGGCAGCGTGACCGTGACGTCCTGCAGGTTGTGCTCGCGCGCGCCTTCCAGCACCAGCTTGGGCGTGGCCTCGTCGACCAGGCGGCGGAAGCCGATGCCCACCTGTTTGCGGCCGCCGAGGTAGGCGCCGGTCAGCGTGTTCGCGTCACGGGCCTGCTCGGGCGTGCCGTCGAAGACGATCTGCCCGCCACGCTCGCCGGGGCCCGGGCCCATGTCGATGAGGCGGTCGGCCGCCAGCATCACCGCGGGGTCGTGCTCGACCACCACCAGCGTGTTGCCGGCGTCGCGCAGCCGGTGCATGGCCTGCACGATGCGGTTCATGTCGCGCGGGTGCAGGCCGATGCTGGGCTCGTCCAGCACGAACATGGTGTTGACCAGCGAGGTGCCCAGCGCCGTGGTGAGGTTGATGCGCTGCACCTCGCCGCCGCTGAGCGTGCGGCTCTGGCGGTCCAGCGTGAGGTAACCCAGGCCGACGTCGCACAGGTACTTCAGGCGCGTGCGCACCTCGTCGTACAGCAGGTGCAGCGGGTCCTTGGCGGTCTCGGCGCCCGGCAGGGCCGGCGGCGCCAGGCGCTCGAAGAAGCGGCGCAGGCGTTCGATGGAGATCTGCATCAGGTCGTGCAGGTGCAGGCCCGGCAGGGCTTCGAGCTGCTCGCGCGACCACGTGGTGCCCACCGGCATGAAGCGCTTGCCCGGCGGCAGCACCTCGTCGGCATCGGCCTGGGTGCCGATGCGCCACAGCAGCGCCTCGGTCTTCAGCCGTGCACCGCCGCACACGCCGCAGGGCGTGTAGCTGCGGTACTTCGACAAGAGCACGCGGATGTGCATCTTGTAGGCCTTGCTCTCCAGGTACTCGAAGAAGCGGCGCACGCCGTACCACTGCTTGTTCCAGTTGCCGGTCCAGTGCGGCGAGCCTTCGATGACCCAGTCGCGCTGCGCCGTGGTGAGGTGGGCCCAGGCGGTATCGCGCGGGATGCCGGCTTCGCCGGCGTACTTCAGCAGGTCGTCCTGGCAGTCCTTCCAGGCCGGCGTCTGCATCGGCTTGACGGCACCGTTGCGCAGCGTCTTGCGCGCGTCGGGGATCACCAGCCCCATGTCGACGCCGATGACACGCCCGAAACCGCGGCAGGTCGGACAGGCACCGAAGGCCGAGTTGAAGGAGAACAGCGCCGGCTGCGGGTCGGCATAGCGCTGGTCGCTCTCGGGGCAGTGCAGGCCGGTCGAATATCTCCAGGGCAGCGCCTCTTCGCCGGCGAAGACGTTCAGCCGCCCGCTGCCGCGCTTGAGCGACAGCTCGATGGCCTCCATGGCCCGCACGCGCTCGGTGCCGGCGATGCGGAAGCGGTCGGCCACCACCTCCAGGATCTTCTTGCTGCCTTCGATGCGCTCGCCCTGCACGCGCGTGAAGCCGCTGGCCGACAGCCACTGCTCCTGCTGCTCGGCGGTGGTGTCGGCAGGGAGTTCGACCGGGAAGGTGAGCACCAGTCGGGGATCGCCCGCCGCCGCTGCACGAGCCATCAGGTCGGCCACGATGGTCTCGGCCGAATCGTGGCGCACCGGCAGCGCGGTCTGCTGGTCGAACAGCTGGGCGGCGCGCGCGAAGAGCAGCTTCAGGTGGTCGTTCAGCTCGGTCATCGTGCCGACCGTCGATCGCGAGGTGCGCACCGGGTTGGTCTGGTCGATGGCGATGGCCGGCGGCACGCCGTCGACGCGGTCGACCGCCGGGCGGTCCATGCGGTCGAGGAACTGTCGCGCATAGGCGCTGAAGGTCTCGACGTAGCGGCGCTGGCCCTCGGCGTACAGCGTGTCGAACACCAGGCTGGACTTGCCCGAGCCGCTGGGCCCGGTGACCACCGTCATTTCGCCGGTGCGGATGTCCAGGTCGAGGTTCTTCAGGTTGTGCTGGCGGGCACCTCGGATGTGGATCGAACCTGACATGGAAGGGGTGCGGGCGTAGTCGAACCGACCATTCTAGGAGCGGCAGGTGACAGCCGGGGGGCTCCTGCCAAAGCCCTGCCTTCCCGCGCCCGGCCGCGCTGTCGCGGAATGTGAGGACAGGCGCAAATCCTTACCTGGCCGCCGCCACGGCACCCTTATGGAGCGTAAGATTCATCGACGTCGCTCCCGGGCCGCCAAGGCGCGGGGCGCCGGCAAAGCAGGAGTGAACGTGTCGCGATTTCGCCAGGTGCAGCGTTGCGTGGTTGCCGTTCTCGCGCTGGGCCTCGGCTCGGCATGGGGTCAGATCCGCATCGGCCAGACGTCCAGCTTCACCGGACCGGTGGCCGCCGGCGTGAAGGAGGGCACCGACGGCGCCCGGCTGTACCTGGATGCCGTCAACACGCGCGGCGGCGTGAACGGCCAGAAGATCGAACTGGTGTCGATGGACGACAAGTTCGACGCCAAGCTGGCGGCCGAGAACGCGCGCAAGCTCATCGAGGGCGGCGCGGTGGCGCTGTTCTTCAACCGCGGCACGCCCCAGTCGCAGGCCATCCTGCCGGTGCTGGACGAGCTCAAGGTGCCGCTGATTGCGCCGTCAACGGGCGCCATGGTGCTGCACAAGCCCGTCCACCCCTGGGTCTTCAACGTGCGCGCCACCTACCAGCGCGAGGCCGCACACGCCGTCAGGCACTTGTTGTCCATCGGCATCGAGCGCATCGCGCTGCTGCAGTCCAACGACTCGTTCGGGGCAGATGGCGCCGCCGGGGCGCTGGCGGCCTTCCAGACCGCCGGCCGCAAGCCGACGGTGCAGGAGAGCTACGACCGCGCCAAGCCGGACTTTGCGCCCATCGCGCCGAAGATCGCCGCCGCCAACGTGCAGGCGGTGATCTTCATCGGCGCGGGCACGCAGCTGGTCGATGGCGTGAAGGCGATCCGGGCGGCCGGCTCGCGGGCGCAGATCGTCACGCTGTCGAACAACGCCTCGTCGGGTTTCATCAAGGCACTGGGCGAACACGCGCGCGGCACCGTGGTGGCTCAGGTCTTCCCGTCGGAACGCGCGCTCGGCGTGCCCATGGTGAAGGAATTGCACGACCTGCTGAGAGGCCGCGGTGAAGTCACGCCCGCGATGCTGGAAGGCTTTGCCGCCGCCAAGGTGCTGGTCGAAGCGCTCCGGAGGGCCGGGCGCGACCCCACGCCGGAACGCATTCGAGCGGCGCTCGACGGCATGAAGCAGGTCGACCTGGGCGGCCTGGAGTTCAGCTTCAGCCCCAGCGACCACACCGGCCTGGACTACGCCGACCTGTCCATCATCGGGCCCGACGGGCGCTTCAGGCGCTGAGCCTCGAACGCCGGGCCGGGGGTGTCACCTCGCGCCGGCCTCTTCCAGCATCTTCACCATCGCCGTGAAGCCGCGCGAACGCGCCAGCGCCAGCGGTGTGCGGCCGCTGCGGTCGGTCAACGCCGTGCTGGCCCCCGCCTTCAGCAGGGCCTGCAGCGAAGCTTGATGGCGCGCGCCGCCATCGCCCAGAACGACCGCCTCGATGACGGCCGTCCAGTGCAGGTTGTTGACGTGGTCCAGCGGCGCGCCGGCCGCGATGAGCTGCCGCACCACGCCGTCATGCCCCAGGTGGGCGGCGGCGATGAGGGCGGTGCCGTCGTAGCGGCTGGTGACGAGCCTGGCACTCGCGCCCAGCGACAGCAGCAGGCGCAGCGTCTCCTCGTCGTCGGCCACCGCGGCGATGGTCACGGCGTCGTAGCGGTCGTTCTCCAGCAGGCCGGGCTTGGCTCCGGCCTGCAGCAGCGCCCGCACCGCCTCGCGCTGGCGCGCGAAGGTGGCCACGTGCAGCGGCGTGCGGCCGTAGGCGTCGCGCGCGTCGACGTCGGCGCCGCGGGCGGCGAGCTGCCCGATCTTCGCGACGTCGCCGCGGTGGGCCGCGGCATGCAGGCCCTGGTAGGCCGCCACTTCGTCGGGCCGCGGCGCCACCTGGGCGACGGCAGCGACCGAGGACAGCGCGCCCACCACCAAGGCGGCCCCAGCGGCGAGCGCGCCGCGACGCGACAGCGTGCTCACTTCAACAGGTCCTTGACCTTGTCGATGCCGGCCAGGGCGCATTGCTCGTCGAGATGGCCGCCCGGCGCGCCGCCCACGCCGACCGCGCCGATGACTTCGTTGCCGACCTTCACTGGCACCCCGCCACCCAGCAACAGAAAGCCGGGCATCTGGGTGAGGTTGGCGGCCGCCGGGTTCTTCTGCGCGCCGTCCATCATCGCCAGCGTGGTGTTCTTCGCCGAAGCCGAGGTGTAGGCCTTGGCCTGGCTGCTGGACAGCGTGTGCGGGCCGGCGTTGTCGGCGCGGTGCAGCGCGCGCAGGCTCCCCGCGCGATCGACCACCGCGGCGGCCACGGCATGGCCATTGGCCTGGCAGGCGGCGACGGTGGCAGCGGCGATCTGCGCGGCCAGCTCCAGCGACATGTTGCGCTCGCTGCGCACGGCCTGCGCCTGCGCGGCGCCGGCGGCCATCAGGCTCAGGGCGGCGACCAGCGCCAGGGTCTTCAGCGTGTTCGGGGTCTTCATCGTCGTGATCTCCAGTGTCCGTCGTGGCGGCCGGGCGTCATTGCCAGGCCGTGCACGCACTGTAGAAATCGGGGGCGCACGGCACCATTCGTGCGCCTACGCCCGGCCTTCCGTAGTTCTACGGAGCGGCTCTGCGGATCGGTGATCACGGCGCCGCCAGGTCGGCGTAGCGGCGGATCAGCTGCGCCAGCGAAGGCGCTTCGAGCTTCTCGAACAGGTGGGCTCGGTGCGTCTCGACGGTGCGCGGGCTCAAGCCGAGGGCGCGGCCGACCTCCTTGTTGGTGAGGCCCTCGACGATCAGCGAGAGCACTTCGCGCTCGCGTTCGGTGAGCAGCGCAAAGAGCTCGCGGGCCTGGCGGTCGGCGTGGTGGCGCTGGCGCGAGCGCACGTGCTGGCGCACCGCGTTCTGCAGGGTCTCGAGCAGCAGTTCGTCGTCGACCGGCTTCTCCAGGAACTCGGCCGCGCCGCTCTTGAAGGCGCGCCGGCACAGGTCCACCGTGCCGTGACCGGTGAGCATGATCACCGGCTGGTCGACCCCCTCGGCCACCAGCTGCTCGAGCACCGCGAGGCCGCCCAGCCCCGGCATGCGCACGTCGAGCACGATGGCGCCGATGCTGTCCCGGTCGAAGCCGGCCAGGAAGGCCAGCGGATCGGCCCAGGTCGCCACGCGCAAGCCGACGGTGGAGATCAGCAGCGCCAGGCTGTCGCGCACGCCGGCGTCGTCGTCGATGAGCTGGATCAGCGGGGACATCGGGGCGGCCATCGTGAGGACCTTCGTCGTGTCGCGGTCAGGCCGCACGCGGCAGCGCCAGGCGGAACTCGGCCCCGCGCGGCGCGGCGGCGTGGGCCGTGAGCGCGCCGCCCATGCCCTGCGCCAGCGTCTCGCTCAGGCTCAAGCCCAGGCCGAGCCCGCCGCTGCGCGTGGTGAAGAAGGGCTCGAAGACCCGCGGCAGCACCTCGGGCGCCAGACCCGGACCGCTGTCGCGCACGCTGATCACGGCCAGCGGCCCCTGTGCCTGCGCCACCAGTGCCAGCTGCCGCTCGCCGGCAGGCACGGCCTCCAGCGCCTGCAGCGCGTTGCTCAGCAGGTTGTGCACGATCTGCTCGAGCGCCACGGGCTCGGCCTGCACGCCCAGCCCGGCCGGTTCGACGGCGAGTGTCGGCACGACACCCAGGCGCCGGCAGTCGGGCTCCAGCAGGTCGAGCGCCTGGCGCAACGAGGCGTCCACGCGCAGCGACTGCAGCGCGGCACCCAGCTCGGGCCGTTCGACCAGGCGCCGCAAGCGGCCCACCACGTCGCCGGCGCGCCGCGCCTGCTGCACGGCCTGCGCCATCGCACTGCGGATCAGCGTCGCATCGGGCGGGTCGTCGCCGAGCAGTCGCTGCGCCGCCTGCACGTTGGCCAGCGTGGCCGTCAGCGGCTGGTTCAGCTCGTGCGCCATGCCGGCAGCCAGCTCCCCCAGCGCGTTGAGCCGTCCGACCTGGCCCAGCCGCAGCAGTTCCTGGGCCCGGCGGCGCTCGACCTGCTGACGGCGCCAGGCGGCCAGGGCCGCGAGGGTCGCCGCCACGACCATCGACCACCCGCCCATGGCGAGCCACGGCAGCTGCGCCCAGCCCAGGTCGCGCCGGGCGCCCAGTTCGAAGGGCTGGCTCTCCGCAGCCAGGAGCTTGCGGGCCTCGAACCGGGCCGGGCCGGACTGCTCGCGGCCGGCCTGCAGCGTGCGGCGACCTGCGGCCGACTCGAGCCACAGCACCGTCAGGGCATCCCCGGCAAAGGGCCACTCGGCCTGCGCCGTCAGCCCGGCCATGTCGATGCGCAGGGCATAGCTGGCCGGTTCGGCCGCCAGCACCAGCCAGTAGCGACCGGCCGCCAGGTCCACACCCGCCCAGGCCGGACGGCGTGCGCTCAGCGACGCGGCTTCGCCGGCGCGCAAGGCCTCGACATCCACAGGCCACTGGCCGTCGCGGTCGCGCCGCGCCACCTGCAGCACCTGGGGGTAGACCGCGGGCAGGCGCTGCTCGGGCGCGGCTTCACCCGCGCGCCCGGGCTGCAGCAGGCCCAGCGTGGCCAGGATGGTGTCGTGCTGCACCGCGCGCTGGCTGAGCAGCCGGTGGGCAATGCGGGCGTCGGTGTCGAAAGCCGCGCGCCGTGCGGCGATGTCGGCGCGTGCGATGAGCAGCGCACCCGCCGCTGCAGCCAGCAGCCACAGCGCGATCCAGGGCAGGCGCCGACCAGGGCGAAAGGGCATGCCCGATTCTGCATCGGGGCTGTCGACAGGGGAGGTGCGGCCCCGTCAGCGTGCGGAAGTCGCGCGCGGCTCCAGCGGCGTCCGACGGCCCCGCAGTCGCGGGGTTCTCGCGCGACGGGCCGGTCTCGATACTCGACTCACTTTGTTACAGGTGCCGACCGAGCACCGTCACCCGAGGGTTCCCATGCCGTACCTGCCGCGCCACCACCGAGTGGCTCTCTGCGCCTGCGTCCTGTCCGTGATGGCCGCGTGTGGCGGCAGTGACGACGCCCCCGACGTCAGCACCGAGACCGCGGCGCGCAAGCGCGCACTGGCGCTGCCGCCGGCCACCGTGATCCCTGCCGACGCCCACGTCAAGGGCTTGTTCGGCCCGGTGCAGAGCTGGCCGCTGATCCCCATCCACGCCGTGCTGACGCCCGATGGCCGCGTGATGAGCTACGGCAGCGACACCAACGGTCGCCAGACGGCGTCGTTCAACTACGCGGTCTGGGACCCCACGGACAACAGCCACCTGACCTTGCCCAACCAGAGCGGCACCGACATCTTCTGCAGCTCGCAGGTGGTGCTGCCGGGCGGCGCCAGCGTGTTCATCGCCGGCGGCGACAACTGGACCGGCACGTCCACCACCAACACCGGCAACAACAACAGCAATCTCTTCGACACGGCCACGCGCACCCTCACGCGCAGCGGCAACATGAACCGCGCGCGCTGGTACTCCACCTCGACCGTGCTGCTCAACGGCGAGGTCTACATCCAGGGCGGCAGCGGCGGCACCGACCGCCCCGAGGTGCGCCAGACCAACGGCAGCTTCCGGCTGCTGTCGGGCGCCGACACCGGTGCGCTGGTCTTCGACTACCCGCGCAACTTCGTGGCTCCGGACGGCCGCGTGTTCGGCTACGACTCCGCCGGCCGCATGTACTGGGTGGATCCCTCGGGCACCGGCAGCATCACGATGGCCGGCCAGTTCGGCTCGGCGACCGCAGGGAGCGACGCCAGTGCGGCGATGTTCCGCCCCGGCCGCATCCTCAACTTCGGCGGCAACTCCAACGGCGCCATCGTCATCGACATCAACAGCGGGTCGCCGGTGGTGACCGGCACGTCGTCGATGGCGCGGCAGCGGCGGCTGGGCACGGCCACGATCCTGGCCGACGGCCGCGTGCTGGCCACCGGCGGCAGCAGCGAATGGAACGCGTTGACCAACGTGGTCTACGACGCCGAGATCTGGAATCCCACCACGGGCACCTGGACACTGGGTGCCACGCACTCGCGAGCCCGTCTGTACCACAGCATCGGCCTGCTGCTGCCCGACGCCACCGTGCTGGTGGCCGGGGGCGGCGCACCGGGCCCGCAGAACAACCGCGACGCCGAGATCTACTACCCGCCCTATCTCTTCGCCGCCGGCGGCGTGCAGGCGACGCGGCCGACCATCACCAGCGCACCGACCGTCGTCGACCCCGGCCGCACGATGCAGATCGGGGTCGGCAGCGCGCGCCCCATCAGCCGCGTCAGCCTCGTGAAGACGGGCTCGGTGACGCACAACTGGAACATGGAGCAGCGCTTCGTCGATGCGCCCTTCAGCGCCTCGGGCAGCACCTTGTCGGTGCAGATCCCCGCACGCGCCTCCGACGTGCCGCCGGGCACCTGGATGGTCTTCGTGTTCGACGACGCCGGCGTGCCGTCGGTGGCGAGCATGCTGCGCATCAACGTGGCGCCGGCGCTGAACACCGCCGTGCAGCCGGTGATCACCTCACCAGGCAATCAGACCGGCGTGGTGGGCAGCGCCGCCAGCCTGCAGATCAGCGCCAGCGACCCCAATGGTGATGCCCTTCGCTACTCGGCCAGCGGCCTGCCCGCCGGCCTGTCCATCGACGCCACCACCGGCCGTATCAGCGGCACGCCTGCGACCAGCGGCAGCTTCAGCGTGACGGTCGCCGCCAGCGACGGCTACAACAGCAGCAGCACCACCTTCGGCTGGACCGTCAGCGGCGGCTCGGGCACGCTCACGCTGCCGATGCCGCCGGCCCCGGCGCCGACCGCGGTGGGCAGCGCAGCCAGCTTCACGGCCAGCGCCACCGGCAGCAGCGTGACCTACAGCTGGAACTTCGGCGACGGCAGCGCCGCCACGCCCTGGTCGGCCAGCGGGAATGCCAGCCGGGTCTTCGCCAACCCGGGCATCTACTACGTGACCGTGACGGCACGCGACGCCGCCGGCAACGAGCAGCGCCAGACCGTGCTGCACCAGGCCCACCTGCCAATGACGAGCGCAGCGCCGACGGTGTCGTCCAACCTGCTGCTCGAGCCGCGCAGCAACGCCAATGCCCGGCTGTGGGTGCTGAACCAGGATGCCAACACGGTGTCGGTGTTCGATGCCGTGACGCGAACGAAGGCCGCCGAGGTCACCGTCGGCAACGCACCGCGAGGTCTGGCCCTGGCGCCCGACGGCAGCGTCTGGGTCACCAACAAGCGCAGCGCCTCGATCAGCGTGATCAGTGCCTCGACGCTGAGCGTCTCGCGCACGATCGCGCTGCCGCGCGCCTCGATGCCCTTCGGCATCGCGATGGCCCGCGCCAGCGGCAGCGCGCTGGTGGTGCTGGAAGGCACGGGCCAGTTGCTGAAGATCAGCACCAGCAACTTTGCCGTCACGGGCACGCTGGCCGTCGGCGGCAGTTCCCGCCATGTCTCGGTGGCCGCCGACGGCAGCACGGCCTGGGTGTCGCGCTTCATCAGCCCGCCGCTGCCGGGCGAGGGAACCAACGCCGTGCAGACGAGCTCCGGCGGTCTGCCGGTGGGCGGCGAAGTGCGCGTGGTCAACAGCGGCGCGATGACGCTGCAACGCACCGTGACGCTGGCGCACAGCGACAGACCCGACGCCGAGAACCAGGGCCGCGGCCTGCCCAACTACCTGGGGCCGGTGACGATCTCGCCCGACGGCAGCCAGGCCTTCGTGCCCGGCAAGCAGGACAACGTGCAGCGCGGCACGCAGCGCGACGGCCAGGCGCTGAACTTCCAGAGCACGGTGCGTGCGATCAGCTCGCGCATCAATGTCTCGACCCAGGCCGAAGACCCGGGTGCGCGCATCGACCACGACAACGCCAGCGTGGCCAGCGCCGCCGCCTTCGACCCGCTGGGCGTGTACCTCTTCGTGGCGCTGGAGACCAGCCGCGAGGTGGCCGTGATCGACGCCCACCGCCGCAGCCAGGTGCTGCGCATCGACGTCGGCCGCGCACCGCAGGGCCTGGCGGTCTCGGCCGACCGGCGCACGCTGTACGTCAGCAACTTCATGGACCGCACGGTGGGGGTGTTCGACCTCTCGCCGCTCACCCAGCAGGCGCGTGCCGCCGTGACGCCGCTGGCGACCCTCACCGCCACCACGACGGAGCCGCTGAGCGCCACGGTGCTGCGCGGCAAGCAGTTCTTCTACGACGCACGCGATACGCGACTTGCGCGCGACCGCTACATGAGCTGCGCCAGCTGCCACAACGACGGTGGGCACGATGGCCGCACCTGGGACCTGGCAGCGCAGGGCGAGGGCCTGCGCAACACCGCCAGCCTGCGCGGCCGTGCCGGCGCGATGGGCCGGCTGCACTGGAGCAACAACTTCAACGAGGTGCAGGACTTCGAAGGCCAGATCCGCACGCTGGCCGGCGGCACCGGGCTGATGAGCGACGCCGCCTTCAACACCGGCACGCGCAGCCAGCCACTGGGCGACCCCAAGGCCGGTGCGTCCGCCGACCTCGACGCGCTGGCCGCCTACGTGAGCTCGCTCAATGCCTTCGACGCCAGTCCCTGGCGCACCGCCACCGGCGCACTCAGCAGCAACGCTGCGGCGGGCCGCCAGGTGTTCATCGACCAGAACTGCGCTTCCTGCCATGCCGGCACCGCGTTCACGCAGAGCGGCGTCGACAACCCCGCCAACGTCGGCACCTTGAAGGCTTCCAGCGGCCAGCGCCTGTTCGGCGCGCTGAACGGCATCGACGTGCCGACACTGCGCGACGTCTGGGCCACCGGCCCCTATCTGCACGACGGCTCGGCGGCCACGCTGGAAGCCGCCGTGGCGGCGCACGTCGGGGTGAACCTGCCGGCCACCGACCTGTCTCGCCTGGCCGCCTACCTGCGGGAGATCGGCAACGAAGAAGCCAGCGCGCCGCTGCGTGCCGCCAGCGGCGCGGGATTGCTGGGGCGTTACTACAACGGCGCGGCACTGGCCGGATCGCCGCTGCTGACGCGCACCGAGGGCGTGAACTTCGACTGGGGCAACGGCGTGCCCGGGCCGGGCGTGCCGGCCGACAACTTCTCGGTGCGCTGGACCGGGACCATCACCATCCCCAGCAGCGGCACCTACCGCTTCCGCACCAACTCGGACGACGGCGTGCGGCTGTGGGTCAACGGCACGCAGCTGATCAACAACTGGACCGACCATGCGCCGACGCTCAACACCAGCAACGGCATCAGCCTGTCGAGCGGCCGCCGCACGGTGACGCTGGAGTACTACGAGCGCGGCGGCGGCGCCGTCATCCAGCTGCAATGGCTGCGGCCTGGCTCGTCGACCTATGTGACGATTCCGCTGACGAGCCTGAACACCAACTGATCGGGCCCGCGACCGCCAGGCCGGTCGGGCGCGCCCGACCGGCCCGTGCCGTCAGCCCGATGGAGGCCGGCCCACCACGGCCTCGGCTTCGATCTCGACCTTGTAGCCGCCGCCCACCAGCGCGCCGACCTGCAGCAGCGTGTTGGCCGGACGGATCTCGCCGAAGTAGCGGCCGTGCACGCCGCTCACGGCCTGCCAGTCGGCGACGTCCCGCAGGTAGACGCGCGTGCGCACCACGTCTTCCAGGCGGCCGCCCAGCGCAGCGACGCTGGCGGCGATCTTGTCGAGGATCCACACCGCCTGCGCGCCGGCGTCGTCGCCGCCTACCAGTTGCCCGCTGCCGTGCGTGGCGGTGGTGCCGCTGACGAGGATGCGGTCCCCCACGCGCACGGCGCGTGAATAGCCGGCCAGCGGCTCCCACACGCTGCCGCTGTCCACGCGCCAGCGGTCGGTGTGACCGGGCACGCGCTGTTTCGGCCACACCGGCGGCAAGGCGTCGAGGTGGTGGCTCAGGTCGCCCGAGGCGGTGAGGAAGGGCGGGCGGCGGTATTCATCGCCGCAATCGCCGGGAATGCGTCGGGTTGCTGCGAAGGCTTCGGCCAGGCGCGCGCGGTCGGCCTCGTCGAGCGTGAAGGCAAAGAGCTTGAGGTTGTCGCTGCGGTGCTCTCGTTCGCCCAGCCGCGCGCCGACGATGACGGCCGCCACCGCCGGCTGCTCCAGCACCCAGCGCGTGGCGACGTTGGCGATCGACACGCCGTGTTTCCTGCCGATGTCGGCCGCGGCACGCAGCACGCCCTGCAGTGCCGCCCAGCCGCCCACGGCATCGATGAAGCGACGGTACTTCATCTTGCTCCAGTCACCCACCTCCGCCGGCTCGTCGGCACCCAGCCAGCGCTCGCTGAGGAAGCCGCCGCCCAGCGTGCCGTAGGCCATCAGGCGCACGCCGCGCTCCAGACACAGCGCCGACATCTCCTCGGTCGCACGGCGGTCCAGCAGCGAGAGGCAGACCTGGTTGCTGGCCACCGGGATGCCCTGCGCCAGCAGCACGCGCAGGTGCGCGGTGTCGAAGTTGGTCAGGCCGATGTGGCCGATGAGCCCTTCTTCGCGCAGCCGCGCGAGTTCGGTCATCGCATCGATCCAGTCCGGGTGCTCGAAGGTCCACCAGTGGAACTGCAGCAGCTCGATGCGCGAGCTGCGCAGGCGGTCCAGCGAGCGCTGCACGCCTTCGCGCACCGCCGCGGCCGTCATCGGGCCGGGCGGCGGGCACCACTTGGTGAAGGCGCGCACGCCGCGCCCGGCCGGTTGCGACAGCAGCTCGCCGGTGATGACTTCGGCCGAGCCGTAGTGGTCGGCCATGTCGAAGGTGTCGAAGCCGGCCGCCGCGTAGTCGGCCATCGCGGCGGCCCCCTTCACGGGGTCGAGCAGCGTGCCGCCGCGCTCCATGTCGGCCACCTGCCACAGGCCGGTGACGATGCGCGAGATCTCCAGGCCCGGCGCGAGCAGCGTGCGCTCGGGTCGGGCGGCGCCGGCGGTCACTTGGGCAGTCTGGCTTGAACGGCCTGCACGTCTTCCATCGACATCTGGCCGACGGTCGTGACTTCGCCGTTGGTGATGCGCCAGGTGCGGAAGGGGCCGACGATGTCGCCGTTCTTGTCGAACTGCACGGCGCCGATCACGCCCACGTAGCGCACCGGCTTCTTTTCCTTGATGAGCTGCAGCGCGCGCGCGAAACCCTGCGGGCCGGCATGCACCACCTCGCCGCCCGGCTCGGTGACCTTGCGGATCGAGTCGCGGATGGCCGCGGCCTCGAACTTGCCGGCGTGCGCGATGGCCAGGCCCAGGATGGCGGCAGCGTCGAAGGCGCGGTCGGCGGCGGGCGCGCCGGCGTCGAAGCCGCCGCTCATGGCCGGATAGGCGCTGGCGAAGAACTCGGTCGACGGCGTCTTCGTCGTGCCCGACGAGGTGCCGAAGGCGTTGGCCAGGAACTGCGGGCCCACGCCCTTGATGAAGTCGGCCGCGTTCATGCCGTCGTTGAGCAGGAACCGCTGCGGCCCGCCCTGCTGCACCCAGGTGCGCACGATGGTCGTGCCGTCACCGGGGTAGCCGATGAAGTACAGCGCCGGCGGGTCGCCCTTCAGCGCATTGGTGACCTCCGCGGCGTACGAGGGCTGCTGCGCGTTGTAGGGTGTCACGCTGCTGATCTTGCCGCCCAGCGCCTCGTAGGCGCGGCGGAACTCGGCCAGCATGTTGACGCCGAAGTCGTTGTTGACGTGGATGATGGCCAGGTTCTTCATGCCCTGGTCCATCGCGTACTTGGCCGCCGCCGTGCCCTGCAGCGCGTCGCTGGTGATGGTGCGGAAGAACCAGCCGCCGGTCTTGCCTTCGTTGCCCAGCCTGGTCAGCGTGGGCGAGGTCGAGGCCGGCGAGATCTGCACCACGCCGGCCGGGCCGGTGACGCTGGTGACAATGGGGATCGACACCGAGCTGATGATGCCGCCGATGATGGCCGGCACCTTCTTCAGGTCGACCAGCTGACGTGCCTGGTCGACGGCCACGCTGCCCTGGCTCTGCGCATCGCGCAGGTCCACGCCGAGCCTGCAGCCGGCGATGCCGCCGGCGCCGGCGGCCTTGTTCAGCTCACCGAAGGCCAGGTCCACGGACTTGCTGGCAGCCTGGCCGAAGCGCCCGGCCGCGCCGGTGAGCGAAACCACCATGCCCACCGTGTGCGTGCAGGACTGGGCCTGCACGGTGGCGGGCGCCAGGGAAGCGATGAGGGCCAGGGAGGTGGCGGAGAGCAGCAGTTTCATGGTCGAGGTTCCTTGCGGTGTGGGACAGGAAGTCAGGTCTTGTTGAGGTTGTATTTCATGATGCGGCCGTGGCGCCCGGTCTTGTCGCGCTCGGCGGTGTAGGTGTCGCCCGACAGGCCGGGGTGTGCGCCCAGGATCGGCGCCAGCAGTGCGTGGTCCTGCGCGTCGAGTTTCAGGCCGAAGACGGCCAGCACGTCGCCCAGGCGGTCGGCGTAACGTGCGCCGACGATGGCCGCGGCCACGCCGGGCTGATCGAGCACCCAGCGCGTGGCCACCGTCGAGATCGGCACGCCGTGGCGCCTCCCGATGGCCTGCAGCGCCTGCAGCAGCTGCTGGAAGGCGGCCCAGCCGCCGAAGTCGTCGATCACCAGCTTGTACTTGATGAGCGAGCGGTTCGTCAGCTCGGGGCCGGGCTCGGGCGCACCCAGCCAGCGCTCGCTGAAGAAGCCGCCGGCCAGCGTGCCGTAGCACAACAGTTGCACGCCGCGCGCGCCCGCGGTGGGCACCAGCAGCGAGGCAGGGCGCCGGTCGAGCAGCGAGTACTGCACCTGCATGGCCACCAGCGGCACCCCGGCGTCGAGCATTGCGGTCGTGTGGGGCGTGTCGAAGTTGGTGCCGCCCAGGTGCGCGATGAGGCCTTCGCGCTGCAGCGCATGCAGCGTCTGCGCCGCCTCGATCCAGCCGGGCACGGCGTAGTCCCACCAGTGGAACTGCACGAGGTTCAGCCGCTCGACGTTCAGGCGCTGCAGCGAACGGGTGACGATGCGGCGCACATAGGCGGCGTCCACGCGCGGCAGGTCGTCGTAGTCGGGCACGCACTTGGTGTGCACCTGCAGCGGCGCCAGCCCTTCGGCGCGTCGGCGTGCGTTGAATTCGCCGTAGAGCGACTCGACGCCGGTGTAGATGTCGGCGCCGTCCACCGTGTTCAGGCCGGCATCGACGAAGCGTGCGATGTCGTCCACGGCCCGTGAGCGGTCGACCTCGCCGTGGTCGCCGGCCAGTTGCCAGCCGCCGCGGATGACGCGCGGGATCACGTAGCCCGACGACAGGGTGGCCGTCTCGATCATGCGGCGTCCTTCGGCGGCAGCGGCACGGCCGTGGTCTCGGCGTGGCGGAAGACCCGCTTGCCCAGACGGATGATGCGAAAGCGAGTGGGGCAGTGCGGGTCGGGGCAGGCCACTTCGGCGTCGGTGCTCATCCAGTCGTTGGGGACGGTGGCGCGCTGCTTGGCCGGCAGCAACGGCAGCAGGGCGGCCAGCGAGTACATCGAGAAGCCCTGGCCCGGCGGGAAGTGCAGCATCTCGCCACGCACTTCGAAGGAATCGCCGGGTTTCGCGTTGCACTGGATGACCGCGCCAGGCGGCGCGATCACCTCCACGCGCAGGTCGTAAAGCTCGAAGGAATCGGCGAAGGCGGCGTCGGCCATGGTCTCTCGGGTATTCTCCGCGCCGCGATGAAGAGCGACGGGTTGCTGGTGGCGCGGGAGGTTACCAAAGTCTTCGGCGGCCACCGGGCTGTCGACGGCGTCTCGTTCACGCTCGCGCGCGGCGCCATCGGCGGCCTCATCGGTCCCAACGGCGCCGGCAAGACGACCCTGTTCAACTGCCTGGCCGGCTACATGGCGCCCCATTCGGGCCAAGTGCTGCTCGACGGCCTGTCCATCGGCGGCGCCGCGCCCTCGCGCATCTTTGCCGCCGGGCTGGCGCGCACCTTCCAGATCCCCCGCCCCTTCCCCGAGATGACGGTGCTGGAAAACGTCATGCTCGCGCCCACCGGCCAGCTGGGCGAGCGCTTCTGGGCGAACTGGCTGCGCCCCGGCGCCGTGGCGGCCCAGGAGCGGCGCACCCGCGACGCCGCGCGGCACTGGCTGGCCTTCGTCGGCCTGGGGGCTTTGGAAGCCCAGCCTGCCCGCGTGCTGTCGGGCGGCCAGCGCAAGCTGCTGGAGCTGGCGCGCGTCATGGTCGCCGAGCCCAAGCTGGTGCTGCTGGACGAACCCGGCGCCGGCGTCAACCCGGCGCTGCTGGACCAGATCGTCGACAAGGTCTCGGCGCTGAACGCGCAGGGCGTGACCTTCCTCATCATCGAGCACAACATGGACCT
>JALHMT010000031.1 GCA_022843905.1 Rubrivivax sp. | reverse complement strand
GACAAGTGGGTGGGCCGTGACCGGCGCAAGACCATCGACCGCGACGAGACCAACCACATCAAGCAGGACCGCACCGAGACGGTCGACCGCAACGAGAAGATCACGGTGCATGGGTGGCGGACGGAGGAAGTCGATGGCGATGAGACCATCACGATCCATTCCAACCGCACCGAACGGGTCGACCACAACGAGACCATCTCAATTGGCGACAACCGAAGCGAAAACGTCGGCATCAACGAAACCATCAGCATCGGCGCCAATCGCACCGAGACTGTGGGGGCCAACGAGACGATCAGCATCGGGGCCAATCGCACCGAGACCGTGGGCGCAAACGAGACGATCACGATCGCGGCCAACCGGGCCGAGTCGGTGGGTGCCAATGAGACGGTGACCATCGGCGGGGCCAAGGCCGAGACCGTGGCCCTGGCCAAGGCCGAGAGCATCGGGCTGGCCAAGGCGTTGAGCATCGGGGCGGCTTACCAGGTCAGCGTCGGCGCCGCGATGAACACCACCGTCGGCCTGTCGATGAGCGAGCAGGTTGGCTTGATCAAGAGCGTGAACGTCGGCACCGACTTCACCCTCGAGGCCGGCAGTTCCATCACCTTGAAGGTTGGCGACAGCGTGCTGGTGATGAAGGCCGACGGAACCATCACGCTGAACGGCAAGGACATCAGTGTGAAGGGCACCGGCAACATCCAGGTCGAGGCCAGTGGCGACATCGTCAACAAGGCCAGCACCATCCACCACAACTGACCAGGCTGGCAATGCATTGAGCCAAGCCATCGCAGGCAAAGTGAACCTCTCGTCCGATCAGCCCACACCGTCCGAGGCGTCCGTCATGCCGACAGGGCTTCGCCTCGGTGAGTCGGCAGGCACCCGCCTGCTGGCCAGCAACGGGCAAGTGCTGGCATCGCAGTACAGCGACATGCTTGCGCATGAATGGCGAATGCGCCGTCGCCGGGTGGAATCGAGCACCCATGACTTTGCGCATCTGCAGCGCACCGACCAACGCATTCAAGCCTACCTCGATGCGTTTTCGCTGCTGGGTCCAGGGGGTGCAGCGAGCTTGCATGACCGCCTGCACGAGGCACTGTCCGAGGGTGAACTCTTCGCCCTCGCTGCGCATGCCCTGATCGTCGAGGATCATTCGCTTGCCAAGGCATGCATCGGCCTCGTGCAAGCCATGCCAGGCTTCACCCAGGTGTTTTGCGCCGCCCTGGAGTGGATCGATTGGCAAGGCGTGGAGTTCGCGCTGTCGTTGTGGCCGGCAGACGATGCGCTGCGACAGGCCATCGTCTTGCGTGCGATAGCTGCTCACAGGCAACCACTGGAGTCCAGCTACGTGGCGGACTGCGTGCCTCGCTTGTCGGACGCCCCCATCGTGCAGCTCAGCGCCCTGCGCTGCGCACTGGCGACCGGAGAGCCCGGCTGGGCGCAAAAGGCGCCCGAGATGCTCACGGCGCCAGCGCCCGAACTGCGCCTTGCCGCAGCAGAAGCCATGCTCGTCTTCGGCGATGAAGCCACGCGAGCAGGGGCACTGGACGTCCTGCTAGACCTTTCATGGGCGTCAGGCAGGGTGACTGGCCTGGCCACGCGCGAGCTGATGACCTTGGGAGGGCGCCAGGCTCAAGAGCTTCTGGATGGACTCGGCGACGATCCCGCAAATCTGCGTCAGCACATCGCGGCGATGGGTTGGAGTGGCGTTCTGGCTCACGTTCCACGCCTGGCCAGCCTTCTGGAGGAGCCGGGCCTCGCACGTGCAGCAGGAGCAGCCTTGACCCTGATAACGGGCTCGGACCCTCTCGCCGACGGCTGGGGAGCAGACGAGCCTCAGCAAGCAAGACCCGCAGACACGGATTCAGACTTCATTCCGCCGAACGATTCGGAGGCGCAGCTTCCGCGGCCCGACCCGGCCAAGTTCGCTGCATGGTGGAGCGCACACCATGGGCACTTTCAAGGTACGGGGCGGTGCCTTGCCGGCCGGCCACGAAGCATCGATTCGCTGATTGCCATCCTGCGCGAGGGTCGTCTGGCCCACAGACCTCAGGCCAGTTGGCTGCTGCAGCTGGCAACCAGAGGCGCCCGAATGGCGCATCTGGCGCCTGCTTCGAGGCAGGCCTCCTGGATCAACGCAATGAAGGAGTCCCGGCAACATGGCTGATCCCATCGAACGCCTGCTGTTTCCGGCCGTACAGACCGACGAAGGACCGGCATGCGCGCAGGTGTCTATCGACGCCGCTGAGCCGCTGCAAGTCGCCGCTGACGACGACGAAGTCATTCTCAGCGCCAGGCACAAGCTCACCCTGCGCTGCGGCAAGTCGAGCATCACGCTCTACCCCAACGGGAAGATCGTGCTCAAGGGGGAGTACATCCTCTCCGATGCCGAAGGAACCAACCGCATCAACGGCGGCCGTATCGAGCTGAACTGAGCATGTGGGCCCTGGTCAATCGCACTGCCTATGCGGCCGATCGCGGCTGGATACGCGACAAGCACGGCGCCGAGATCTGGGTGGTCGCCGTCAAGGCCACTTACGACATCGCACCCGACGGCACCCTGCAGGTGGCCGCGACGCAGGTGCCCGTGTTTGCCGGTCCGGTGCTGGACAACACCAGCAGCGAAATGCTCTACGACACCGACCTCGGGCCCGCGAAGACTGGCACCGACGTGATCCTGAACGGCTGCGCCCACAGCCCGACGGGCGAACCCGTCGACGAGTTGCCCATCGGGGTGCGGGTCGGCCCTCTGACGAGAATGGCCAGGGTCTTTGGTGACCGCATCTGGCGCAAGGGCGTCATCGGCCATGCGCCGGGCCGGCCCGAGCCTTTCGTGCGCATGCCACTCACCTACTCTCGTGCATTGGGGGGTGACGATCCTGACCACGCACAGAGTACCGGCAACCCCCTTGGACGAGGCTTGATTCGCCCACAGAACGCCCCGTTCCTGATGCCGAACGTGGAGGACTTCCACCAACGGCTGAGTGCTCCGACCCAACGCCCTCCGGTGGCAGCTTTCGGGCCGGTACCTGACCACTGGCCCTGGCGGGCCCGGTACGCCGGAACCTACGATGAGCATTGGTTCGAAGAACGGCGGCCTCTCCTTCCAGAGGATGTCGACGAGCGATCCTGGCGCATCGCACCGCCGCCGATGCAGCTCGGTGAACCTCTGCGGGGCGGCGAGCCCGTGGACCTGATGAACCTGACGCAGCCGGGCTTCTGCCCGTCGTCACGGCTGCACTTCGAACTGCCGCGACTGAGCCTGGGCTTCGAGACACGCTTCTACGACGGCAGCGTGGTGCACAGCCGCCCACGCATCCACACCGTGATCCTGGAGCCGGAGTGGCCACGAATCTCCGTGGTACACCACATGACGCTGCCCTGCCACCCGAAGGTGAACCTGCTCGATCGAACCATCATCGTCGAGAAGCGCCGCCCGCTGGACGTGACGTCTTCGGCGCCGGCGACCGAAGAGGTCGGGCCATGACAACTTCCGTTCTCGCCGCGGGATGCGTCTTCCCCTCGGGCCCCGGCATCGGTATGGCCGACGTGGCCCTGCGGACCGGACTCGCATTGGTGCGACGCCACCCATTCTTCGTCGACCGCTGCGGGCAACGCGTGCAGGCCAGCTACTTCAACGATGCATCCCTCAAGTTCAACGCTTCGCGCTGGGCTGCGCTCGCAGACGCCTGTCTGACGGATTTGCAGTCTCAGCTGGATCCAGAGACCTCGTACCCCTTGGCCGGTCGCACATGGCGAGCGTGGGTCGTCTTGCCCGACAGTGCCCGCTGTCTCGACTTTCATCGCCTTTACGAGCACGTCGAGCCCGCTCTGGCTGAATGGCCCTATCCACTGGACAACGTCGCCCTGCATCCGGGGGGACATGCCGCGGGGGTGGCCGCCCTGAGCGCTGCCGCGGCGGCCTGCCAGGCTGACCCCGAGCTCGTGGCACTGGTGATCGCCATCGATTCCCAGCTGGACGCCGAAGCACTGAACTCCCTGGAAGTGCGCCGACTGCTGCATGGCGCCAAGGAGATGTACGAGGGCGCTGCCCGTGCCAACCCCTACGGACGCATTCCAGGCGAAGGCGCTGCGGCGGTCGTGCTTTCGGCGAAGCCTGCCGGGCCCGTGTGGTGTCAGCTGGCGTCCGCCGTCACGGGCCACGAGCCGCGCATAGCCAGCCAACCCGAGCCCTGCACGGGCGCCGGTCTGACCGACACCGCCCGACGGGCGATGGCCGCAGCCGGGCTTGGCGATGCAAAGTTGCACACGCTGACGCACGACGCCACAGGCGAGCCGTATCGTGCCGACGAGTTTGGGTTCACCGCCCTTCGTCTTGCGCGCCGGCTCGCGCCGGACTATCGGCGCATCACGCCCGCGCTGGCCAGCGCCGACCTGGGCTCGGCCAGCGCCGTGGCACATGCCGCGCTGACCAGTTGGCAATGCCGCCAACAGTCGGACGGCCGGGCACGCCTCGTCCTGTCCAGCAGCGACGATGCGCTGCGAGGCGCCATGGTCTTTCGCGCACCGCAGAGGGTCTGCGCGTGAGCGTCTCGATCAACGTCAACGGCCTGAGCCTGTGTCACAAGGGCAGCGGGGGCGTCGTCGACAACACGCTCCCCGACGTCTGCAAGACTCCCGACAAGGGCATCCCGATCCCGTACAAGAACCGGGCGTTCTCCAAGGATCTGGTCAAGGGCACGACCACTTGCTTCGCCGACGGCGGACACATGGTGGCCAACTTCGGCTCGGAGTTCGCTGTTTCCATCTTCGACGAGGGTGGTTCGATGGGCGGTGTCGTCTCGGGCACCAACAAGGCCGAAGCCGACTGGATCACGTACTCCCCGAGCGTCTTCTTCGAGAAGAAGCCGGCTTGTCGGTTGACCGACAAGATGTTCATGAATCATCGGAATACGGCGAGCTTGGGGGGGGAATGGCAGAAGGACCTCGATGCCGCCCTTGTAGAAAAGATCTGCGATGCCATCTGCGAATGCCGAAAGAAGGGAACACCGACAGGGACCCAGATTTCCGAAGGGGCCGGAGATGTCCTGGGGGCAGTTCGCGGTGTCTACGACACCACCGCCGAGAGGGCCAGCAACATCAACGAGATTCATCGGAGGCAAGCCTGCTTCGCAAGTCAATTCAACTCTAGCGGACTTCCTTGGTCTGGCGCTCAACCCAAAGATCCCAAGGTGCTGACCGAAGTTCCGTACAAGATTCCTGCTGAACTGATCGAGTCCCAAACCGGCCGGACCACCTACTCGGGAGGTCCTACCGCCCCAGGCTCTGTGCAACGAGCGCTCAGTGAGGCGCGAGGAAGTCCCGGGACGGTAGTGATCTGGGATATGGTGGTGCTGAACGACGGGTCAAAGCCGGCGACTTGGGACAATGTGAAGAAGGTGCTTGAGGTCAAGTTTGCGGGCGATGACTGGACACGGAACCAGGCGAAAGCATTGAGCCGAGGCAGAGTGAGCGCAAAGGTTGAAAGGGTAGATGAGGCAGATTGCAACTGCGACTTTGAGGATGAACTTAGACGCCAGGAAACAGCGAGAAATCTAAAGAAGTTTTCAGATAATCTGCTTAAGTACATGCAATTCATGCCACCCATAGGCGGCAGGAGGTTGCCGATTCCAATTCCGTAGAGACGTGACGCCCCACTGATTGGAAGCCGACTGATCTAGGGCGACTAGCCTACGCGGAAATTTCACACGAGGCCGATATGGACTTCTCTGACTTTAAACTCGAAGACCACGAGATCGTCATCTGCGAACCGTGCTTTGTTATTGTTCTCTTCGCTAACGTCTCATTGAAGGAGAAAAATCCACCGGATCTGCTGAACCCTTATCGGGTCTTTGTGGCGGACCACGGCGAAACAGTCAACTACTGCCGTACTGATGGCGATCAGATGAAAGCCACCCGAATCGAGCCGGCCGACTTACAAGCGTGGCCCAACTGGATGTCAGATCCGAAGCGCAGGTCCCGCGGTGAGTATGGCGTGGAACTACGCACCGGCAAGACGCGAGACGAGTGGCGAACTCCAAGTCTTGAAGCAGATCATTCGAACATCGGAGCCCCCCACACCTATTACAGGATTTCTTTACCACTGACTTGGCTGGAAACGGCAAGAGTCAATGGTGTCACCTCGTATCTACAGCGCCTGCTGGATGGATTTCCACTTCTGTCAGGCTATGCCGGATACTCGTTTGCCTGGAACGCATCTCGGCCAAGTGTCGAAGATGCAACCCAACCATTTTTCCAGCGCTGGCTTCAACGCTTTCCCGGCATTCTTTGCCCCAATCATCTGACGCAGGCGCACGTGTCCTACCTAGGATTGACAGATCTAGGGTGGATTACCTTGCTCGGAAGCGAATACACTGCTCGACTAGACGGTATCAGGGGATTGCGGAAAGCGCTAGCAGATGTATCAGACGCTGCAATCGAAGAAGTCAATGAAAAGTCCGCCCAGATTCGCATTGGGGATGCACCGCGCCTGGGGGACATCGAGTCTGGCGACACTATGAGCGACTATCGTTCTGTTGGACGTGTGCTTTCTTCACTTCGCGACAGGGCGTGTCTACATGAAAACCTAGTCGTACCCGGACTTCCGTCAAGGCAATTTCCGGAAGAGCGGGCTAGATGGATAGATCGCTTCTTCCCGCAATAGCGGCAGGTCCAGTACTATGGAGCGACCATCCTTGGCCCAGACGCAACCGGAGCCTCGACTGCTCGCCACAGGCGAGATTGCTGCGGTACCTACAGTTGAAGTAGCAGTCCATTGCGCCAAGAGTGACTTCAATCGTCTCTTTGGAGCACTTTGGTCGTTGGTTGTTCGACCAAAGCTCTGTTCAGTCCCCTCCGTCGCCGTCACACTCATCGCGCCGCATGAGTCTGCGAGCACCGGGATCGTAGAAATGTCGAGCCATGCTCTCGATCAGTGGGAGGCGCACTTTCGACGGGCGGCAGGTCCAGCAATCCGTCAAACTCCCGTGACAATCTTTGCTGCCGGCCTATCGCCATCGTCCAATGCGCCGGCGTTCGTCGGAACCGTTCGCCTGTCACTGGGTATGAACTTCTTTCCAGACGACGCCGTGCAGTTGTCGATCAGTGTGACATCCAGCAGGGCCAACGCTTGGCAGGAACTGGCGGCATTGAGAGATAACCTGCTGCCGAGCATCGGGGACAATTTTTGTTGGTCAACTCTTGGATTCGGCTTCGTCTGCGACCTCGACAACTACATCCATGCGACTGCTTCAATGGAGCATCTTTGCATGCGCCTTCTGGGTGTCGACTTGCAGGATCCCTTTGGCGGCTATGTATCCACTCAGCATCTCGGACCGCGCAGCGTCAACTGGCAGGTGTGTGTGCGGCCGGATTGGCTGGAAAAACGAGCCAAGATCAGAAACTCGGCAATTGAAGCAGCAATTGATCATCGCGGTTCACTGCTTTGGCAGGCAGACGAATTGCCGTCGGTCTGCGATAGGAACGACCCGGCGGATCATGCGGCGATTGCCAAGTACGCTGCGCTCGACCGACTCCTTGCGCCCGCACTGTACGTTCCTCGCCTGCCGTGGTTCCCCGGGTGGGATGAGTTGACCACTGAACGCTGGTTGGGGCGTTGGCAGGAAGTTCAACACTGATCGCTGCTGCCTCTGAGGAGTCCAACGACAGAACAACAGCTCATGCGTTGCCGGGTCGGCGATTCGAGGCCATACGGTTGGCAAGGGGGTTTCGACTTCGCAGCGCAACACCTGGTTTGGGAACGGAGGTTAAAGCCTTGCGAAAGGCCAGGTAGAACGCCGAGAACAGCGCGACGGTGGCGTTTGTGCCAAACCATTCCCGCGTCAGCCCGCACAGCGCCGCGCCCACCGGATTCATCGAGAAGCAGATCAGCCGGAAGCCGCTGTTCACGCGGCCCTGCAGGCCGTCGGAGATCATTGACACGGTGCTGGCCGACCACCCCTTCGCCGCAATCGACAACCGCACCACCACGGGCTTCACGCCCAGGGTCTGCTTCGTTCAGTACCGCGAGTGCTCATTTCGGCGACCACAGAAAGCAGCTTGGGGCTTTAGAGGAGGTCTTTTCAACTGACTCCTATTCGGCAGTTCGTGGGGCGGAGCAGCTATACATGGAGGCTGTGGAGAATCCAACAAACTCAATTAATCCCATAAGCCCAAAGAACAAGCGTGGGGATGACTACATTGATTGCGCCAAGTCAAAGGGAATCGGATGAAACCAAAGGAAGAAAAGCCGAGAAAATCCAAAAAGAGGATCAAGACCTCCCTCGGCGATGTCGTTGCAATTCCTCTCGGCAAGGAAGGTTCTGCTTATGCAGTGGTTCTCAAAGATGAGGACTTCTGTGTGCTCGACTACGTCGGCCATGACGTTCTTAAGGTAGATCAGTTGGTGATGCTAAAGCCATCGTTCTATCTGTCTGGCACTCTAGATGCTGTAACGAACGGGAGTTGGCCCATAGTTGGTCGATTGACATTCGCCGCTGAAGAGGATTCCTGGTCGCCACCGCGAGCAACCTGGTACACACGCGAAACCAACAAATGGACCGTGGGCGAGCCGCGCGTCTACTATCGAGAGGAGACAATTCCCGCCGCGCTCGACGAGGTGAATGGCATGGACATCTTCTCCGTCTGCCACACCCCCGAACTCGTGATCAAGGTGATCATCGACCGCTTGATCAACGGCAACCACGACAACTACAAGGTCCGCCCCCAATGAGCCTCTGGGGCCCCCTCCCCTACGAAAACGACGACGCCGCCGACTGGCTCGCCGATCTGGCCGACGACCCGAGCATCGTCGCGCTCAACGACGCCTTCGACGACGTCTTGCCAGCCAGCGGCAGCGACTACCTGGAAGTCACCGAGGGCGCGACGGCCGTCGCTGCGGCGGCTGTCGTCGCCGTGCTCTTCGGACAGCCCGGGTCCGAACCAGAGCCACTGATCGACGAAGACACAATGGACGCGCTCGACGAACAGCGCGACCAGCTGGCGCCCGGCGCGCGCCTCTCCCTCGTCGAACGCGCCCTCCGCAGCGTCAAGGCCGTCTCGCAGGATATCGAGTCTTCGGAGCTGTACGCGCTGGCGATGGAAGACGACGACATCGGCAAGGCCTGGAAGAAGTCGGTCGCCGGGCTGATCCGCCGCCTCGAGAAGGCGCGAAAAGTCCTGACCTCTCGATGAGTTGGAGCGGTCCCGGCACCGACGTCGGGCCGTCGAGCCAGGTTGCCGCCCTAGCCTCAGTTCATTTCACCTCCACCACCGGCGCCTGCGCATGCCGCGGCGCCCTGCGCACCACGTCGTCCATCCAGGTGGCCACCGTCAAGGCCAGGTAGAAGGCCGAGAACACCGCCACGGTGGCCGTGGTGCCCCACCACTCCAGCGTCAGCCCGCACAGCGCCGCGCCCACCGGGTTCATCGAGAAGCAGATCAGCCGGAAGCCGCTGTTCACGCGGCCCTGCAGGCCGTCGGGGATCATCGAGATGCGGTAGCTGAACTGCACCACGTTGAAGACCGGCCCGAAGAACATGATGCCGGCGTAGACCACGCCCAGCCACACCGGCCCCGGCGCCAGCGCATAGAACGGGAACAGCAGCGCCTGCAGCGCGATGGTGCCGATGATCACCTGGCCGAAGCTGAAGCGGCGCTGGATCTGCCCGCCGACGATGGCCCCCAGGATGGCCCCCAGCCCGCCGATGGAGAACACCAGGCCGATCTGCGCCTCGCTGGCGCCCTGCTCCTTGGCCAGCACGATCAGCAGCAGCGGCGTGGCAGTGGACAGGAAGTTCAGCCCGCAGGTGATGAGCGCCATGTCGCGGATCAGCCGGTGGTTCCACAGCCAGCGCAGGCCTTCGATGACCTCGGCACGCAGGTCGGGTCGCTTGACTGCCGGCGCCGGCGTGAACGAGGTGCGCATGCGCCACAGCGCCAGCGCGCCCAGCAGGTGCGTGAAGGCGTCCACCACGAAGGGCACGCCCTTGCCCGCCACCTGGTACAGCCAGGTGCCCAGCGCCGGGCCCACCACGCCGGCGGCAGCGAAGCCGGCCTGGTTCTGCGCCGTGGCCTGGGGCAGTTCGGCCCTCTCCACCACGCGCGGCAGGGCCGCGGTCTCGGCAATGTTGAAGAAGACGTGCAGCGCGCCTTCGACCACCGCCACGAGGTAGATGTGGGCCACCGTGAGTGCGTCGAAGGCCATGGCCAGCGGCAGCGTGACGATGACCACGCCGCGCGCGACGTGGCAGACGATCATCACGCGGCGACGGTCCCAGCGGTCGATCAGCGCGCCCACCGGCAGGCTCAGCAGCAGGTAGGGCACGATGCGAAGCGCCGTGGCCAGGCTGGCCTGCGCCGGCGACGCCGTCAGCGCCAGGATCAGCAGCGGGTAGATGATGCTGGAGGCCTGCGCGCCCAGCGTGGTGACCACCTGGCCACCCCACAGCAGCATGAACTCACGCTGCCGCCACAAAGGCAGTGCAGGAGCCGTCACACGACGCGCAGTGCCTTCACCAGACCATCGACCTTGCGCCCCTTGCGCGCGCGCTTGCCCGCGTGTTCGGCCAGGCCGCCGGCCTTCAGCACTTCTTCCTTGGGCTTGCCGCCGCGGCCGCTGCCCAGCACCTTCAGCTGCTCGGCGCAGGTGGCCACCGAGACCAGCGGCGTCTTCGCGTCGACGTCCATCAGCGTGAGGCCGCGGCCGCCGTTGGGCTGCAGCTTCAGTTCGTCCAGCGGGAACACCAGCAGCCGGCCGTCCATCGCCAGGCAGGCCACCTGCGTGTGCGCGGGCGGCACCACCACCGGCGGCAGCACGCGGTCGGCATCTTCCAGCGTCAGGAAGGCCTTGCCGCCCTTGTTGCGGCCGTGCATGTCGCCGGCCTTGGCCAGCAGGCCGAAGCCGCCCGTGTTGGCCAGCAGCAGCGTGCAGTCGGCAGCGCCAGCGAAGTAGTGCGCAGGCTGCGTGCCGGCTTCGAGGTCGATCAGCGTGGTGATGGGCTGGCCGTCGCCGCGCCCGCCGGGCAGCCCGCTCACCGCCACGGTGTAGACGCGCCCGCTGCCCTTGGCCGCCGTGCCGAAGACCAGCAGCGTGTCGACGCTGCGGCAGGGGAAGGTGCCGTACAGCGCATCACCGGCCTTGAACTGCAGCGTGGCGGCGTCGATCTCGTGGCCCTTGAGTGCACGCACCCAGCCCTTCAGGCTGACCACCACCGTCACGGGCTCGTCGACGACCTTGATCTCGGCCACCGCGCGCTTGTCGGCCTGGATCAGCGTGCGGCGCTCGTCGCCATGCGCCTTCGCGTCGGCCTCGATCTCCTTGATCAGCGTGCGCTTCAGTGCCGCGGGGCTGCCGAGGATCTCTTCGAGCCTGGCCGCATCTTCGCGCAGCGATTTCAGCTCCTGCTCGATCTTGATGGCCTCCAGCCGCGCCAGCTGGCGCAGCCGGATCTCGAGGATGTCCTCGGCCTGCCGGTCGCTGAGCGAGAAGCGCGCGACGAGCGCCGGCTTGGGCTCGTCGGCGTTGCGGATGATGCGGATCACTTCGTCGATGTTCAGCAGCACCAGCTGCCGGCCTTCGAGCACGTGGATGCGGTCGCGCACCTTGTCCAGGCGATGCTGCGAGCGCCGCTGCACCGTCACCTGGCGGAAGCCCACCCATTCCACCAGCATCTGGCGCAGGCTCTTCTGCGTCGGGCGGCCGTCGCGGCCGACCATCGTCAGGTTCACCGGCACGCTGTTTTCCAGGCTGGTCTGCGAGAGCAGCGTGGTGATCAGTTCGGTCTGCTCGACGGTACGCGTCTTCGGTTCGAAGACCAGCCGCACCGCGGCTTCCTTGCCCGACTCGTCGCGCACCGCGTCGAGCACCGCCAGGATCGAGGCCTTCAGCTGCACCTGATCGGCACTCAGCGCCTTCTTGCCGGCCTTCACCTTGGGGTTGGTGAGCTCCTCGATCTCTTCCAGCACCTTCTGCGAGCTGGTGCCGGGCGGCAGTTCGGTGACCACCAGCTGCCACTGGCCGCGCGCCAGGTCCTCGATCTTCCAGCGCGCGCGCACCTTCAGGCTGCCGCGGCCGCTGGCATAGGCGTCGCGGATGTCGGCGTGGCTGCTGATGATCTGGCCGCCGCCGGGGAAGTCGGGGCCGGGCAGCAGCGTGTAGAGGGCGTCGTCGGCGAGCTTCTCGTCGCGGATCAGCGCCACCGCGGCGGCGGCCACCTCGCGCAGGTTGTGGCTGGGGATCTCGGTGGCCAGGCCCACGGCGATGCCGCTGGCGCCGTTCAGCAAGGCAAACGGCAACCGCGCGGGCAGCTGGCGCGGCTCGATGGTCGAGCCGTCGTAGTTGGGCTGGAAGTCGACCGTGCCTTCGTCGATCTCGTCGAGCAGCAGCCGCGCGATGGGCGCCAGGCGCGCCTCGGTGTAGCGCATGGCCGCGGCACCGTCGCCGTCGCGGCTGCCGAAGTTGCCCTGGCCGTCGACCAGCGGGTAGCGTTGCGAGAAGCCCTGGGCCATGCGCACCATGGCGTCGTAGGCGGCCTGGTCGCTGTGCGGGTGGAAGCGGCCCAGCACGTCGCCCACCACGCGCGCGCTCTTCACCGGCTTGGGGCCGCCGGCCGTGGTGAAGGCCAGGCCCATGCGCTCCATGGCGTAGAGGATGCGGCGCTGCACCGGCTTCTGCCCGTCACAGACATCGGGCAGCGCGCGGCCCTTGACGACACTCAGGGCGTATTCGAGATAGGCGCGCTCGGCGTAGTCGGCCAGGGCCAGGGAATCAGCGGGGTCGGGCGGAGGGGGGTCGAAGAGATCGGCGGACATCGAATCGGTCGGGAACGGTAGGCGGGCCGGCAGCGGGCGCTCACGGGGCGCCTGGAGTTGGAAGAGGCTGCGTGCAGGGGCCGGCGCCGAACTGTATCGCCCTTTGGCGGCATCCCGGCCGCGTGCCCGGACTGAGGCCGCCAGGAAGGAACGCCGAGGAAGCTTGCAGAATCAGGCGACCTTGACGAAGCGCCCGTAGCGGCAGGAGGCGTCCGCCAGCAGCGCTGGCTGGGTCAACGCGGCGCCTCGAACTCGACCACGATGTCGCCGGCAAACACCGCCTTGACATCGGCCCGCACGATGCCCTGACCGGCGAGAAAACCCAGCGTTCGTTCCACCGTTGGCGCATGAATCGGTACCACTCGCACCATCGGCTTGCCCGCCTTGGCGATGATGAACTCCTGGCCTTTCGCTGCCTGATCCACCAGTCGGGAAAGTTGGGTCTTGGCCTCCTGGAGGTTGACGGTAACGGTCATCGGGCTTTCCGGTCGGTCAAGTTGCATGAGGTGAATTCAGGGTACCTTATCAACGACAGAGCCGTCAGACTGCAGTCGTGGCGACCTCATCGGGCGACAGCGCCATGTCGACGCCGGTGGCCAAGGTCGTCAGTCGACGCGCCGCACACCGATCGCCTGGTTCACGCCGGCGATCTGCAGGAAGAAGTTGCCCATCACGCCGCGGGTGATGCGGACCGCGGGCGATCGCAGCAGATAGGCACCCCTGGTGCCGTCGACGACCTGCCACACCTGCCCGTTGGCCAGGCGAAAGCGGGTCGTCGGCTCCCAGCCGTCGATCGCGCCTTCGATGTTGCTTCGCATCTCTTCGGGCAGGGCCGACCGGGCTCGATCTTCGAGGCCGAACTCGGCGCGCGGGCGCACACCGGCTGCTGCTGCCGCCGGTGCCTGTGAAGAGCCGCCCTGCGGCGACGCCTGCAAGCGATCGACTATCCTGTCGTAGCAGGCCAGGCGGGCCTCGGCGGCGGCGATGCTTCGGCACTTGACGACGTCGGGCAGGTCGGCCGCAGCGGCCAGGGTCGTGGTGGCGAAAAGAAGGGGGAGAAGCACTCGCATGAGCATGGGTCCTGATGACGCCTCTGCAGGTGGAACACCAGCAGCAGAAGCCGGGAGGCGGGAGCATACCGGTTCGCTCGCGCACGAGGCTGCGGGCCCGACCGAGGCGGCGGCAGCGAACGCGTGGTCGCGCTACTGGGCCACGGGTGTGATGCACTCCTGCCCGACCAGCTTTTCGGGCAACTACGAAGGCGAAGTCGCCGACTTCTGGAGCCGCAGCTTCAGCGGGCTCCGCCCGGGCCAACGCGTGCTCGACCTGTGCTGCGGCAACGGCCCGCTGGCGGAACTGATGTTCCGCTCGAAGTCCGCGCACGGCGTGCGCTACGACGGGGTGGATCTGGCTCAGGTGAACCCCCTGTGGCTCGGCACGCTGGCCGATGCCGACCGGCCGCAGTTCGCTTTCCATGGCGGCGTGGCTGCAGAGGCCCTGCCCTTTGCCGATGCGTCCTTCGACCTCGTCATCAGCCAGTTCGGACTCGAATACACCGACCTCGAGCGCACGATGCAGGAGCTCGGCCGGGTCCTGAAGGGCACAGGCCGTGTGGCCCTCGTCGTCCATCACGCCGCCTCGCGGACGGTGCAACTCGCGCGCGACGAGGTCACTCACCTGCAGTGGTTGCTCGGCCGGGATGGACTGATCGATCAGACGCGGCTGCTGGTGCCCTGCGTCGCGCGCTCCGCCACTGAAGCAGGCCGTCGCGCACTGGCCACCGATGCCGCGGCGAACGCCCTGCGGACGCGCTTCAATGCTGTGCAGCAGGAGCTGTCGGCGCGTGCATCGCGCGCAAGCTGCCCGGATCCCCTGCACGAGGCACGCGAAGCCATCGCGGTCCTGCTGGAAGCCACCGCGCGCGGGGGCGAGGCCGAGGGCCTGCGTCGCCTGGAAGGCCTGGCCGCCGAGTTGCAGGACAGCCTGCACCGGTTGATCGCGCTGTGTCGCTGTGCGCTGGACGAAGCCGGCATCGGCCGCCTGGCGCGGCAACTGGGCCGCGGCCAGCCCGCCGAGGTTTCCGCGCTGCGCGCCCAGGGACACCTGATGGCCTGGGGGCTGGCGCTGAACCCCTGAACCTCTGCGGCCCCGAAGCCTTCACCGGCCGGCAGTGCGGCCAGTTCATGCGGCAGAAATGCAAGAGGGGCCCGAAGGCCCCTCGTTCTGTCCAGCTTGCCGCCACAGCGTGCGGCAAGCCCAGGCAGGTCAGAACTTCTGCGTGAAGCGCACGTAGCCGGTGCGGCCGTAGGCGTCGTACAGGTTGAAGTTGAACTCGCGGCCTTCGTAGTTGTAGCGCGAAGGCAGCTTCTCACCCACGTTCACGACACCGACCACCAGGTTGGCGCCCTTGATGGGCGGCGACCAGGCGAACTGCAGGTCGTGCGTGGTGTAGCCGCCCTGGCTGCGCACGTCGGTGGCACTGTTCGGCTGGAACTGGTTGCGACCGATGTAGTTCATGTTCCAAGCAGCCCGGATCGGGCCCATGGACCATTCCGTGCCGAAGGTCGCGCGATCCTTGGGCTGACCGATGGAGCCGTTGAAGTCCAGGCCGTCATCGTCGTACTTCAGGACATGCGCCCAGCGGACTTCGTTGCGGATCTTGCCGAGCGCGCCCAGCGAGAAGCTGGTGGTGAAGCCGATGTCGATGCCGTCGGTCTTGATCGTGCCCTCGTTCGAGTAGCCCGAGTCGATGCGGGTGATGACACCCGCGGCATTGCGCGACACGCGCAGACCGGCAGGAATCGCACGCGGGTCGGTGCCGTTGTCACGGTCGATCAGGTCCTGTGCGGTGACCTGCACGATCTCGCCGTCGATCTTGAGCGACCAGAAGTCGACCTTCATGCTGAGCCAGTTGGTCGCGTCATAGACGAAACCAGCGCTGAACTGCGTGGACTTCTCGGAGTCGAGCGAAGCGTTGGCGATCGTGAAGGTGTTGACCTGGCAGTCTTCCTCGCCGGGGTTCAGCACCACGCAGGAACGCGCGTCGACCACGCTCTCGGCAGAGAAGGTGGTCTTCTGCGTCAGGATCGGCAGGCTGGGAGCACGGAAGCCCTTGCCGGCAGAAGCGCGCAGCGACAGGTTGGCCATGGGCTTGTAGCGCAGGGCGACCTTCGGCGAGAAGTCGTTGCCGTAGTCGGAATAGCGCTCGTAGCGCGCTGCCACCGTGGCTTCGAAGTTCTTGGTGAAGGGCAGCAGCATCTCGGAGTAGAAGGCAGTCACGCTGCGATCACCACCGGCCGAGTTGCCTGCGCTGCCTTCGATCACGCCGGCTTCCTGCAGGGAATCGTACTGGTCGGAGAAGGTCTCCTTGCGCCACTCGGCGCCCGCCAGCAGTTGGGCATTGCCGCCACCCAGCTTGAACAGGCCGAAGGTCGCGTTACCGAAGGCCTCGACTTCCTTGAAGCGCGCGTCGCGGGTGATGGTGGCCTTGATGGAGTTCACCACCGCCTCGGAGTTGGTGCTCGGCCGAACGATGTTGTAGGTGCCGCTGTTGATGGCCTGCTGGGCCAGCGGACGAACGATGTAGTTGCGGCCCAGTTCGTAGAACTTCGAATCGCTACGGCGAACGCCGACATCGACGTCGGCCCCGCCCAGCCGACCCTGTGCGCCCGCCACCAGGTGGTAGTAGTTGTTGTCGGTGTTGTTGTCACGCGTACCGGCGGCGGCAAAGCGGTGCCACAGGTTCACACGCTGCCCAGGCAGCGGATTGGCGGGGCTGTCGGCGGACAGCACGACGTTGCCGGGCGTCGGGGCGTAGCGCCCGAAGCTGCTGACGCGGCTCACCGAACCGTTCAGGTAACCGCTCCAGTCGCTGGAGATCTGGTAGTCGCCACGGAAGAAGGCAGACTGTGCCTTGGTCGAGGCTTCGTCGGCCGCCACCTGCGTGAAGTCGAAACGGCAGGACGCGCCCAGCGTGTAGAAGTTGGTCTCGGTACAGCCGCCAGGGATGGCGGTGAAGTTGAAGCGGTCGTTGCCGTCGGCGTCGAAGGTGGTGTAGTTGTTGCCGTACACCGAGGCGCCACGGGTCACGGTCCAGGGACGCTGACGCGAGAAGATGATGTCGCGCTCGGTGTAGGAGACACCGCCCAGCACCCGGCCCTTGTCGCCCTTGATGCCGATGACCGCGTGTCCTTCGTTGCGGTCGCCGCCCGGGACGCTCGGACGGTGGGCGCCCGCCATCACCTCGATGCCCTGGAAGTCCTTCTTGGTGATGAAGTTCACCACGCCGCCGATGGCGTCGGAGCCGTACACCGCCGACGCACCGTCGGTCAGGATCTCGACGCGGTCGATCATCGCCATCGGGATGATGTTCAGGTCGGCACGGTCACCGATCATCGGGCCCTTGGCGGCACGGCGGCCGTCGATCAGCACCAGGGCGCGCTCGGCACCCAGACCACGCAGGTCGATTTCGGCCAGGGACTGGGCCGACGAACCCGACTGCGGACGGAAGTTGCCGGTCGAAGCGAAAGGCACGACACGCATGAATTCGGCCACCGTGGTCGCGCCGCTGGCTTCCAGCTCGGCGCGGCCGATCGTCGTGACGGGAAGCGCACCTTCGGCGTCCACGCGCTTGATGCGCGAGCCCGTGATTTCGATGAGCCCGGTGGTTTGCGCATAGGCCGGCGGCAGACCCAGAGCGATCGCCCCCCCCAACGCAGCGACGACAACCGCTGCCACTTTCGTTCGCTTGAACACCATGATTGGACTCCTGATCAGATGGTTGACTCAAAAAGGTCGCTCGAGCCGGGTCGAGCCCGAAGGCACCCGGCTGCTAGCGATGTGACCGAATTGTGATGGGAATACCCTTTCGGGCACTGCGGGGGATCGCCATGCAACGCGGTCAGGCCAGGCCGGTCAACCGCCTTCAAGGCCGGCAAAACAGCGGATTCTCTTGCTGCGACAAGCACTTGCCGTCGTCGACCCGGCAAGTACGTGGCCCAAGGCGCCCACTGAGACAGGTGCTCGTGCGGGACTGCAGCGTTGCGCATCAGCAACGATCTTGGGCCCTCAGACAACCAGTGACCCCCCACCCCACCGAGCCACCATGTCGGCCAGACTGACAGTTTCTGCGGACGGCCCTCCCGGTTCCGGCTTTCGCGCTGGCAGCCTCCGCCTTCAGGTCGGCACCAGGTCGAACGCGATCGTCAATCGTGCTTCGCTGCTCGTGAAGGGCACCGTGCCGTGCCACATCATCGACGGAAAGAGCACCAGTCGGCCGACCCGGGGTTCGACGTGACGCCGCGCGAGATGGCTCAGGCCCAGTCGGGACAAGTCCAGGTCGGGCTGGCCGAAGCGCAGCCAGCCTTCGCGGCTGTCGTTGGCGCGACAGGCGGCGGGCACGCGCAGGTACAGGACACCGCTGATCCAGCCTTCCGGATGCACATGGTCGATGTGGTGGCCCTGGTCGCCCAGGCGGGACGACCACGAACCGGTGAAACGCCAGGCCCGTCCGCGGCGTGACAGGAAGGGGTGGCCGGGATCCGGGGGCAACTGCTCGATGTAGGTATCGATCGCGCCGGCCAGCGCGGGCCCCAGGGCCTGAAGAACCGGCAGCGGCTGCTCGAACAGACGCCCTAGCGTCTGTGTGCCGTGCCGCAGGGTCTGGTCCACCGGAGCCCGGTGGTCCTGGTGCAGGGCGCCGATCGCCGTGGCCAGTTCGTCGAAGTACGTGTCGCGGGAGGTGTCCGCCGGCGCCGCCAGTTCGACCGACTGCACGAAGCGCGCTTCATCGACGAGCCAGGTCTCACGCGCATCACCCAGCACGCGCCAGCACAATCCCAGCAGGGCCCAGGCCCCCTGGTCGGTGGGTGTCAGCTGCGTTGCACGTTCGGCATGCGGCAAGGCGGCCGGCGCATCGCCCGCCATCAGGAGACTGGCGGCCAGGTGCAGGTGGAACTGGGCCGCCCCTGGCGCCTGTTCGATCGCCTGCCGGTGCAGGCGCAGACCTTCCTGCAGGTCGCCGCTTCGCACGAGGGAACGTGCCAGGCCGTCCAGGTGAGCGGCGTCGTCGGGAGCCCGCGCATGGGCTTCGCGAAACCATCTGGCAGCCTCCAGGTAATCACCCGCGCGCCATCTCAAGTGGGCAGCAAGGGCTGCAGGTGTCGCCGAAAGCGCCTGCGACTCATGCGCCTTTCGCAGTTCGCGGTCGGGCTCGGCGTGGCCGAGGCGCCAGCGCAGGCGCGCCAGGTCGAACAGCGCCAGCGCGTGCGTCGCGTCGCGGGCGATCGCCCTGCCGTAGGCCTGCACGGCGTCTTCGAACTCGCCGAGCGCCTGCAGGGTATTGCCGAAGTTGTAGTGCGCGTCGGCGTCGTCCTGGCCCAGTGCAAGCGCCTGCTGATGGGCCTGGCGTGATTCGTCATGGCGACCCAGTCGGTGCAGCAGCACCGCGCGGTTGTGATGCAGAGCCGAGCGGGTCGGCGCACCGAGCAGGGCCTGCTCCAGAAGCCCCAACGCGTCGCCCAGCCGTCCTGCGTCCGACCAGATCGCGGCCTGAAGCTGCAGCATGCCGGCCGTGGGCTCGGAAACGCAGGACCATGCACGCGACAGGCTGGCCTGCGCTCGAGGGTCGGCCCGCGCGTGCTGCATGCGGGCCAGGTTGTAGTGGGCGTCGGCGTAGTCCGGGTGCAAGGCCAGGGCCCGGTGCAGGCACGGTTCGGCTTCGTCGCGCCGGCCCAGCGCCCACAACAGGTTGGCCAGGTTGTTCCAGACGTGGGGTTGCGCCTCGTGGGCCGCCAGGGACCGGCGGAAGCAGCGTTCGGCCTCGGCCGCATCGCCACGCCGCCGGGCCGCCGAGCCCAGCAACTGCCAGGCATCGGGATCCTCCGGCGCGGCGCTCAAGACCTCGCGGTACAGCGACTCGGCGAGCGCCCAGTGGCCCGACTGCTGGGCAGCAAAGCCCTGGCGCAGGACCTGCGCCAGGGCCGGCGATCTGCGGTTCACGCCCATGGCCTGCGGTACCTCCGGAACCAAAAAAAAGGCGGGCCGAGGCCCGCCTTTTGGTTCGAGGCCTGGCGCACCCCGATCAGAACTTCACGTTGACGCCGACGTTGTAGTAGCGGCCGATCGTGTCGTAGCTCTGCGGGAAGGTGTTGCCGCTGTTGGCCGACGTGGTGCCGATGGTGTTGCCGATCAGCGGCGGCTGCTTGTCGAAGGCATTGTTGACCGCCAGGCTCAGGCGCACGTTCTTGCTGGCCTGCCAGGACGCCGCGAGGTCGACATAGTCGTAGGCCTTGATGCGGGCGAAGGCCGGGAGGAAGTCGGTGCCACCCGGCTCCTCGATCACAGCGCCCTGATGACGCCACACGTAGCCCAGCGTCCAGTCGCCGAAGGCCCAGGTGGTGCGCTGCATCCACTTCTGCTTGAAGTTGGGCGAGCCGAAGGCGTTGCCGCAAGCCACCGAGTAGAAGCCGTTGCACTCGCGGTTGACCGAGGACGGCGTGGCCTGGAACTTCAGCTCGTCGACCTTGGTGTAGTTCAGGCCGAAATCGACACGGCCCCACTTCGGGTTCATGCCCAGGTCGCGCAGTGCGAGCCGGTAGTTGACCGAGATGTCCATGCCCTTGGTGCTGAACTTGCCGAGGTTGGACGACGCGGTGAACACACCCGGCGCATCAGAGCCGTTGAAGGTGCCGTTCAGGGGGTTGCGCAGCACCAGCGCGCAGAACTCGTTGAGCGCGAAGGTCGGGTTGGCGGTCGGGTTGTAGCACTGGGTGAGGATGTCCGTGGCGCTGGCCGAAGAGATCGCCTTCTCGATCTTGATCGTGTAGAAGTCCAGCGTGAAGGTCAGCCCCTTGGCGAACTCGGGCTCCCAGACCAGGCCCAGCGTCTGGGTGTCCGCTTCCTCGGGCCCCAGGGCGGGATTGCCGCCAGCCAGGTTGTTGATCTGGCCTGCGGACGGCGAAGGCAACTGGCCGATCTGGTTCACGGGCACGCCCGTGAGCCGGCACAGGTTGGCCAGCGTCCCCGGCGTGTTGGCCTCTGCGGGATTGATCCGGTTCAACTGGCAGGGATCCACCGCCAGGTTGGTCAGGCCCGAGGTCTGGGGTGCGTACAGTTCGTTGATCGACGGCGCGCGCGTGGCCTTCTGCGTCATGCCCCGGAAGCGCAGGCCCTTGATCGGTGCCCATTCGGCGCCGAGCTTGTGCGTGTTGTAGCTGTCCGTGTTCGTGGTGGTGAACTCGGTCGCCCGGAAGCCGGCTTCGAGCGAGAGCGAGTGCACGAACGGCTTGCCCTGGAGCAGGGGCACGATGGCCTCGGCGTAGGCTTCCTTCAGCGACACGTTGCCGTTGCGGTCGGGCAGCGGCGCGCCCGTGCCCAGGACTTCGCCCTGGATCTGCGACGCGCTGTCGGACTTGTTCCCGGCGAACAGGTCACGCTTCTCGACGCCCAGCGCAACGCTGATCGGCGAGCGCGCCCACGGGCTCTTGAAGGAGCCCAGGTCGCCGGTGACGTTGGCGGCCATCACGTCCTGCTCGACGAACTGCAGCTGCAGCGAGTCGAGGTTGATGAAGTTCAGCATCGCCGGCGTGATCGAGCCATCCGGGCCGAACACGTTCAAGGGCACGCAGCCGTTGGCCGTGTTGCGGCAAGCGGTGGTGCTGATGGCGTCCAGTGCCTGACGCACCTTGGACAGCGAGCCCCAGTTCCCGAGCGTGCGGACCTGATCGGCCTCGCCGCGGGACACATAGGCGTCGTAGCCCCAGCTGCCGGCGAGACTGCCCTTGACGCCCAGCGTCCATTGGGTGGTCTTGTTCTCGAAGCGGCCGATGCGCGGCCCGAGCTCGGTGATGCGTCGGCCGATCGCCATCGTGACCGGCGTCGTGTTGCCGGCGACGCAGTTGGCAGCACTGATCCCGAAGGCCGTGCACAGTTGCTGGCGGGCGGGCTCGGGAATGAAGGGGTTGCCGATCGGCAGCGTGTAGGTGTTCAGGAAGGTGCCGGTGCCCGCGAGGTTCTGGACCACGTCGTTGCGGCTGTGCATCAGTTCGGCGTAGACCTCGGCCTTGTCGTTGATGACGAAGTTGGCGATGGCGCTGGCCTGCTGACGCTCCAGCGGTGTCTGGTAGTAGTTGACCGGCTGGAAGTTGAAGCCGGGACCGGGATCGACGAGGCGCCCGCTGACGGGGTCGATTTGCTTGTTGCCCAGACCGCCGGGAAGCCCGGTGAACTGCGAGGGCACGTCCGTCTGCGAGCCCTGCGGCAGGCCGGTGCCCGAACTCAGGGCCGACAGGCCGGTCGGCCGGGCGCCCTGGGTCAAGGGATCGGTCTTGGCCTTGCCCAGGCTCAGCATCACGCTGCCCCGGTTGTCGGCCAGGTTCGCGCCCATCGTGACGTCCAGGCGATAGCGGTTGGCGTCGCCTTCGGCCGAAGTACCGTAGCTGCCGTTGAGCTCGACGCCGTTGAACTTCTTCTTCAACACGAAGTTCACGACACCGGCCACGGCGTCGGCACCATAAACCGCCGAGGCGCCGCCGGTCACGATCTCGACCCGGTCGATCAGTGCGATCGGAATGCTGTTGGTATCGACAAAACCCGTGAGGTTGAACGGCACGACGCGACGGCCATTGACCAGCACCAACGTACGGCTGGCGCCGGAGATACTGCCCGTGCCCAGGCCCCGCAGGTCGATGGTCGCGCCGCCGCCGGAGCCGTTGTTCGTGCCGGGGCCGATGGCTGGCACCGAATTGGGCAGGGACCTGATGATCTCTTCGACGGCCACCGGCTGCGAAGAGTTCAGCTCCGACGCCGTCAGCGTCGATACCGGGCTGCTCGAAGCCGCATCGATGGTCTTGATGCGCGTGCCGGTGACTTCGACGCGTTCTGCAGTCTGCGCAAACAACGCCGGGTGGGCGAGCAGCAAAGCCCCGCCGAGTGCCGCCATGATGCCGCTGGCGACCTTGGTTCGCTTGAACATAAGGATAGACCTCCTGGGTGGAAATTCCCGAACGAAACGACGGCTTGGAGATGCTCCCGCAGGCCCGGAGGACAGCTGCCGAAACGCCGAGACGCCATGTGTTGTGGATTGTGTCTCGGCGACGAAAACGCAGGCGCGCCGACGCTGTCGACGCGTCCGGCATCGTGCCCAGACACGAGAGCATGCCGGCCCGTGCAACCAGGAAATTCAACGACTTGCGCTCGCTTGTTTGAGTCAAGACAAAACTGCTGACAGCCTCCTGCTAGGGCATTTACCTAGCGCCGCCTTGCCTGCGTTCGTTGTCTGCGAACCACATCCCCGGGCCCATGAACCCACAGCCGGCGGCCGATGTCTGAAGGCCTGCCGACGCAAGCGCCCGTCGCCCTGGCACCGGGCCGGGCCGGGTCCCCGTCGAGTCCATCGCGCTAGCATGGAGTGATGCGCATCACCGCCCGTCCATCCACGAAGACGCCTCGCCGGCATCGCGCCACGGACGCCGTCCCCAGGCGACCCGGCGACGCACGACCCCGGCTGACGGCCCGTTGAGGCCGCCGTGCACGACGTCAGCGACCTGGTCGCCCGGCAGTACGAGGCCTACGCCTATCCGGCGCCCATCACCGATCTCAATGCGCAGATCGGCGCCGGCTACTTCGAACTCGGCGATCCGAAGCACTATGCCCCTTTGATCTGGCCCGAGGGCCAGCCGAAGCAGCGCATGCGCATCCTGTCGGCGGGCTGCGGCACGGTGCAGGCGGCCTACCTGGCGCATGCACACCCCGAGCACGAGGTGATCGGCGTCGACCTGTCGTCTGCCAGCCTGGCCCACCAGCGATTCCTGCAGGAGCGGCATCGCCTGGACAATCTGCGGCTGTTCCAGGGCGACCTGCGCGACGTCGCGCGGGTGGGGGGCAGTTTCGACCACATCGTCTGCTCGGGCGTGCTGCACCACCTGGCCGATCCCGACGCCGGTCTCGCGGCACTCGCCGACGTGCTGGCGCCGCGGGGCACCCTGCTGCTGATGGTCTACGGTGCGACCGCCCGGGCCGGTGTCTACATGGTCCAGGACGCTCTGCGCCGGCTGCAGGTGCCGCAGACCGCGGCGGGCGTCGCCTTCGCGCGGCGGCTCGTGGCGCAACTGCCTGCGCACCACTACGCACAGTGGTATGTCGGCGCAGCCGCCGAGCTGGAGCACGACGCGGCCTTCGTCGACACCTTTCTCCATCCGCAGGATCGGGCCTACACCGTGCCGCAGCTGATGGACTTCGTGGGACGACATGGCCTGAAGCACCAGGCCTGGGTGGACAACGCCTTCTACTACCCCGACGCCGCGCTGGCGCGCTTCCCGGCCGACATCCTGGCCGCGGTGACGGCACTGTCCGACCTGCAGCAATGGGCCGTGGTCGAGATGCTGACCCAGCGCATCGGCATGCACACCTGCGTGCTTCGTCGCGCAGCCGACGCGCCGCAGGTGGCGGCGCACGCCTTCGGCAGCGCCGCCTGGGATCTTCAGGTACCGCACCGGGCTCCCGGGCTGAAGTGCGTTCAGGCGGCAGGGCCGCAACAGCAGGCGCGGTACCACCGGGCTGCCGAGGTGATGGAGCTCGGCTCGACCGAAGCCGCCCTGCTCGAGCTCTGCGACGGCCGGCGCAGCCTGCGCGAGATCCTCGCCCAACCGCTGCTTGCCGCCCTGCCGGCCGCCGACCGCGCGATTCGCGGTGAACAGTTCTTCGCCCGCCTGTGGCGGCTGGGGCATCTGCTCTTCAGCCGGCCTGCGCCCGGTTGAGGTCCGAGCGCAGGTCCTGTCAGGAGATGACGGGGCCGACCCCGGGAAGTTTCGGGACCGCAGCCAGCAGGCGGCGCGTGTAGTCCTGCTTCGGTGAGCTCAGGACCGGGCCGCAATCGCCCTGCTCCTCGATGCGCCCTTCACGCATCACGGCGATGTGGTCCGCGATGTATTCGACCACCCCGATGTTGTGCGTGATGAACAGATAGGACACGCCCGTCTCGGTCTGCAACTCGCGCAGCAGGTTCAGTATCTGCGCCTGCACCGACACGTCCAGCGCGGACGTGGGCTCGTCGCAGACGATCAACCGCGGCTGCACAGCCAGCGCGCGTGCGATGGCGATGCGCTGGCGCTGCCCGCCCGAAAACTCGTGCGGGTAGCGGTCGAGCGCATCGCGGCGCAGTCCGACCCGGTCGTTGAGGGCCTCGATGCGGGCACGCCGCGCGCCGGCGTCGAGGTCGGGCTGCAGCGCTGCCAGGCCCTCGTCCAGCAGTTCGGCCACCCGCATGCGCGGGTTGAGCGAGGCGAAGGGATCCTGGAAGATGATCTGCACGTCGCGCCGGGCCGCCAGCAGTTCGGCGCCCGTCAGATCGAACAGGTTGCGCCCGTCCAGCAGCGCACGGCCCTCGATGGTGGCCGTGCCGCGCAGCAGTTGCACGATGGCCTTGCCGGTGGTCGTCTTGCCGCAGCCCGACTCGCCCACCAGGGCCAGCGTGCGGCCGCGCGGGATGCTGAAGGACACCCCGGCCACGGCATCGAAGTGGCCCACGCTGCGCTGGAACAGGCCGCCCTTGATGGGGAAGCGCACCTTCAGGTCGGACACCACGAGCAGCGGTGCAGCGCCCTCCTGGGGTGTCGCCGCCGGTGCCGGCGCGCGCACGCCCGCCGCCACGGGCTGCGGCAGCGGCGCCGCGACCGGCCCGCCGTCGTACAGCACGCAGCGCACCTGGTGCCCCGCATCGACGTCGATCAGTTCGGGCGGCGCGGCCGAGCAGCGCGGCATCGCCTGCCCGCAGCGCGGTGCGAAGCGGCAGCCCTCGAAGCTCTGCCACAGCGGTGGCACGGTGCCGGCGATGGCCTCCAGCGGTTCGTCGCGGCGCCCTGCCCCGGGCAGCGCGCGCAGCAGCGCCCGGGCGTAGGGATGCTTCGGCGCGGCAAAGAACTCGGCCGCCGGCGCCACCTCGACGATCTGCCCGGCATACATCAGCGCCACGCGCTGCGCCATGCCCGACACCACGGCCAGGTCGTGCGTGATGAGCAGCAGCCCCATGCGGTGCTCGCGCTGCAGGTCGCGCAGCAGGTCGAGGATCTGCGCCTGGATGGTGACGTCCAGCGCCGTGGTGGGTTCGTCGGCGACCAGGAAGTCGGGCTCGGCGGCCAGCGTCATGGCGATCATCACGCGCTGCTTCTGGCCGCCGCTCATGCGGAAGGGGTACTCGTCGATGCGGCGCTCGGGCTCGGGGATGCCGACGCGCTTCAGCCAGTCGATGGCCTTGGCGCGCGCCGCCGCACCGCGCAGCGCGGTGTGCGTCTCGATGGCCTCGACGATCTGGTCGCCGACGCGCATCACCGGGTTCAGGCTGGTCGACGGCTCCTGGAAGATCATGCCGATGCGCCCGCCGCGCACCGAGCGCATCTGCGACTCGGGCAGGCCCAGCACGTCGATGCGCCCGCTGCCCTGGCCGAGGTGCACGTCGCCGGCGGCGATATGGCCGTTCTCGGGCAGCAGGCGCATCAGCGCCAGCGCCGTCATGCTCTTGCCGCAACCCGACTCGCCGACCAGCGCGAAGGTCTCGCCGCGTTCGATGGACAGGCGCAGCCCGTCGATGGCGCGCACGAGGCCGGCATCGGCGTCGAGTTCGACCTGGAGGTCTTCGATCTGCAGCATGGTCAGCCCGCCTTGCGAAGCGAGGGCAGCCGGCGGCGCCGGAACACCCGCGCCCGCGGGTCGAAGGCGTCGCGCACGCCGTCGGCGAAGAGGTTGGCCGCCAGCACCAGGGTCACCATGAAGCCGAAGGCGGAAGCGAAGCTCCACCACACCACCGGGTCGCGGCTCATCTCGTTGCGCGCCAGGTTGATCATGCCGCCGAAGCTGTTCATCGACGGGTCGACGCCCACGCCGACGTAGGACAGCACGGCCTCGTAGAGGATCAGCGACGAGAACTCGAGCACCGTGACGATGAGCATCAGGTGCGCCACGTTGGGGAAGATGTGGCGCAGCATGATGCGGCCGTGGCTCACGCCGAAAGCCGTGGCAGCCTGCACGTATTCCAGCTCGCGCAGCTTCATGGTCTCGCCGCGCAGCAGCCGGCACAGGCCGGCCCAGCCGGTCAGGCCCAGCACGGCGCACAGCAGGAAGAGCTTGAGGTCGGACCGCTCGGCGCCGGTCTCGAAGAGGTCGGGGTTCTTGTCGAGGAAGACCTGCACCATCAGCACGCAGGCGGCGATGAGCAGCACGTTGGGCACCGAAGACAGCACGGTGTAGAGGTACTGGATGACCTCGTCGACCCAGCCGCGGAAGTAGCCCGCCAGCAGCCCCAGCACCACGGCCAGCGGCAGCGTGGCCACCGTGGCCAGCGTGCCGATGACGAAGGCCGTGCGGATGCTCTTCAGCGACTGGTAGAGCACGTCGTTGCCGGTGAGGTCGGTGCCCAGCAGGTGGTAGGGGCCGGACAGCATCGTCGCCGGCCCGGCCAGCAGGCCGATGGCCCAGATCGTGAACACCGCGGCGCGCCAGGGGATCGCGCCTTCACGCCGCCAGATGCGCGATGCCGTGGCGGCGAAGGCCTGCCGTGTCGCACGGGCGATGGCCAGCACCAGCAAGGTACTGATCAGCAGCGCGCCGAGCGCGCCCCACAGCAAGCCGATGGCGCCGCGACTGGCGATGTCGCCCCGCCATTCGACCTCGGGGTTCTTCAGGTGCGAGCCGCCGAACGCCAGGCGCGGCGCGACGCGCCTGAGCTCACCGTCGACCATCTGCGACTCCTTGGTGAATCCCAGGTAGGACAGCGGGCGCGAGTAGGTGGCTTCGCGCGACGACACCAGGTCGCCCAGCAGCACGTCGAGCAGCGAGCGTGTGCGCGTGTCGTAGGCCGGCGCGGCGTCGGGCACTCCCGCCGCCGGCGGCAGCAGCGGGCGGAAGTGCACGCTGTCCAGCAGCGTGATGCCCAGGCACAGCAGCAGCACGATGGACGAGGCCAGGGCCGGCGCATCGTGGAAGACCTTGCGCCAGTTGGCGGCCAGCTGCGGCTTGCGCAGCACGGTGACGGCATAGGCCGTGATGGCCGCCAGCAGCAGCCAGATGGCCGCATCGGTCCAGAGCAGCACGAACTTCGGCATCGGGCTCACCCCAGCCGCACCCGGGGATCGACCCAGGTGTAGGCGACGTCGATCAGCATGTAGGTCGCGATGTAGAGCAGCGAGCCCAGGAACACCATCGTGCGCACCACGGCGAAGTCCTGCTTGCCGATGGCCTCGATGACATAGGCCCCCAGGCCCGGCAGGCCGAAGAAGCTCTCGAACACCAGGCTGCCCAGGAAGACATACGGCAGGTAGCTGCCGGCACTGGTGATGATGGGGATGAGTGCGTTGCGAAGCACGTGGCCGACCATCACCGCGCCTTCGGCCAGGCCCTTGGCCCGTGCGGTGCGCACGTAGTCCTTGCCGATCTCCTCGAGGAACATGGCGCGGTACAGCCGCGCTTCGCCGCCGAGCCGCGCGATGAGCGACAGGCCGATGGGCAGCAGCAGGAACTTCACCGCGTCCAGCCCCGGCGCGTAGCCCGAGATGGGTGCCAGCTTGAGCACGCGCGAGAACAGGTACTGACCGACGATGATGTAGAACAGGCTGGAGATCGACAGCATCAGCACGCAGCTCACCACGCCCCAGAAGTCGAGCTTCGTGTGCCTGAACATCACCAGCAGCAGCGCGAAGGCCGTGCTGGCGAAGACCTGCAGCACGAACAGCGGCAGCGCCATCTGCAGGCTCACCCACATGCGCGAGGCCACCTCGTGGCCGATGTCGCCGGCCGACTCGCTGTCGGCGCGGCCGAACTTCAGCGCGAACAGCGACACCGAGCGCTCCCAGAAGATGGTCTCGGTGATCTGCGCCGCACCGCTTTCCTTCGTGTTCACGTACAGCGGCTTGTCGTAGCCGCGTTCCGACTTCCACTTCTCGATGGCCTCGGCCGTCACGCGCTTGCCGCCCAGGTTCAGGCGCGCCATGTCGTCGGGCGTGTTGACGGTGAAGAAGAGGAAGAAGGTCGCCAGGTTCACGCCCAGCAGCACGAGCACGCCGTACCAGAAGCGGCGCACGAGGTACTTGATCATGAAGCGAGCACCTCGCCGCGCGCGTTGGTTCGCTCGCGCACCTTCAGGCTGCGCCGCGCGAACCACAGGCCGATCACGATCAGCGCGCCGGCGAGCACCATGGGCCACCAGACCGGCCGGTTCCAGGCCTGCAGCGCCGCCACGCGGGCGGGCACGTCCAGCCGCAGGTAGCGGCCGTGGTCGCGGATGAGGATGGCCGGCTTGTAGTTGTGCACCCACTGCTGGGTGGCGGCCGAGGTGTAGGGGAAGAAACCCATGGTCCAGGGCGCGTCCTCGCGCACGATCCTGACCATGTCGTCGATCAGCTGCTGCTTCTCGGGCCCGTCGGGCAGGGTCTTCATGCGCACGAAAAGGCGGTCGTAGTCGGCGCTCTCGTAGTTCGACGTGTTCTCGCCGTCGTGCTTGGTCTTGCCGGTCGGGCCGTACAGCAGGAACAGGAAGTTCTCGGCGTCGGGGTAGTCGGCCAGCCAGCCCAGCCAGAAGACCTGGTACCTGCCCTTGCGTACCTTGTCCTGGAACTGGTTGTTGTCGGTGGCGCGGATCTCCAGCTGCACGTCGATCTTGGCGAACTGCCGCACCACCCAGTCCATCTCGGGCTTGCGCTCCGGCGTGGCCGGCGCATAGAAGTCGTAGTTCAGCACCAGCGGCCGGCCGGTCTGCGCGTCGCGCCCGTTGGGGTAGCCGGCCTCCACCATCAGCTTCTTCGCGTCGGCGATCGGCCGCCGCACCGCCTTGCCGTCCTGCCACACGTGCGTCACGGGGTTGACGCCTTCCGGCGTGCCTTCGCGCGAGCCGAAGATGCCCGGCGGCAGCGGGCTCATCGCCGTGTCGCCGGCCTTCTTCGGAAAGATCTTGGAATACTCTTCCCAGTCGATGGCGATCGAGATCGCCTGGCGCAGCTTGCGGCTGCGCTCCTTGCCTTCAGCCGAATCACCGCCGCCCAGCACCGGGTCGAGCATGTTGAAGCCGATGAAGTAACTGTTGACGTCGCTGCCGCGCTCCAGCCTGAAGCCCTTGTCCAGGTACTCGCGTCGCACCTCCTCGCTGTCCTGCATGGCCACCAGGTAGTCCATACCGGTGTCGGTGCGCTCGAAGACCTCGAGGTCGTAGTAGCCCTGGCGGAACTTGCCGCGCTGGGGCACGGCCTCGCGCTCGACGGTGGAGACCAGCGTGTCGATGAAGGGCATGGTCTTGCCGCAGTCGTCCAGCAGGCCGGCCTCCTTGTCGCCGGGCGCGCCTTCGCAGGGATAGGGCTCACCGCGGTAGTGAGGGTTGCGCTTCATCACGTGGCGGCGGTCCTTCACGTACTCCGTCATCATGTAGGGGCCCGTGCCCACCGGCCACACGTCCAGCGACAGGCTGCGCTCGGCCATGCCGGCCTGGGCATAGAAGGCGTCGGCCTCCCAGGGCACCGGCGCCAGGAAGGTCATCTGCATCCAGTAGCTCCACTGCGGGTACTTGCCCTTGATGCGGATGCGCAGCAGGTGCTTCTCGGGCGCACTGGCGCCGGCCAGCGGCCAGCGGCGGAAGTCGAGGAAGGGCTTGTCCAGGCTGGCCGGGTCCAGCCCCTGGCGCAGCTTCGCGTCTTCGGCCTGGATCAGCTGGCCGTACTCGCGCAGGCCCACCACGTACTCGGCAAACACGCTGTAGATGGGCGCCGTGATGCGCGTGGTGGCGTGGCGCTTGAGGGCGTAGACGAAGTCCTCGGCCACCAGTTCGCGCGTGCCCTGGTGCTCGAAGTCCAGCGGTGTGCGGCGCTTGCCGAGTTCTCCCGGCTTCATCGCGTGGTAGCGATGGCGCCCTTGCTCGTCGATGGCGAAGGCGGGGTGCGGCTGGTAGCGGATGCCGGGCTTGATGGGCACGTCGTAGATGCTCTCGGCCACCTGGTCGCCCGGCGCGTCGTCGGGCAGCGGCTTGCCGTTCTTGTCGACGTAGCGCGGCTGGGCCACCGCCGCCGCCGTCTTGGGCACCAGCTGGAACGGCCGCTTCAGGTAGTGGTAGCCGTAGGGCGGCTCGTAGATCTGGTAGGTGAAGGCGGTGTCGTTGCTCCAGTACGAAGCGGTGGGGTCGAGGTGCCGCGGCGAGTTCTCGACCACCGCGCTGCGCAGCGTGTCGCCGGACGCGTCGTTCTCGGGCCAGGGGTTGTTGTTGCAGCCGCCGGCCAGCAGCGAACCCGCCAGCGCCAGACCGGCCACGAACGCACGCAGGGCGTTGCGTTGCAGGCAGGAAAACACGGCAGAGTGCGGGCCGGCCCACAAGCGAGCCTTCGAGGAAAGCGACGGTCCGCGCATGCGGCCTCCAGGGTTGCGCCGCCCCGCCGAAAGGGTGCTCGGCCTCGCGACGCCAGACAACATGCGCGCCTGGGGTCGCCCCGGCTCTTGACCGGTTCGACCCGAAGGCGCGTGGGGTCATTCTAGGGTCCCGGTCGGCCGCGCCCAGGCGGCCTGAACGAGCGCTACCAGCCGATCAGCGCATCGCGTCCCTGCACCACCAGCTGCACGCGGCGCCCCAAGGGCAGGGTGACCTTGGGATGCACGTGGCCGAAAGGCAGGCCGGTGAGCACCGGCGTGCGCGTGGCGTCGCGCACCCTGGCCACCATGGCCTTGAGACCGTAACCGCGGTCCAGCGGCGAAGGCTTGAAGCCGCTGACGGCGCCGATGAGCAGCGCCTTCTGCGCCTTCAGGACCCCCGCCTGGTGCAACTGAAGCAGGCCGCGCTCGACGCGGTAGGGATGCTCGTTGACGTCCTCGACGAAAAGGATGCCGCCCTTCACCCGGGGCCAGTGCGGCGTGCCCAGCAGCGACAGCAGCACCGTCAGGTTGCCGCCCCAGAGCAGGCCGCGCGCGGACAGGCCGTCGAATCCGGCCTCGGTGCGGAACCCCACGGCTTCCAGTTCGCCACCCATGGCCTCGACGAAACAGTCGCGCGTGACCTCGTCGACGCCGCCGGCCTCGTCAGCGCGGCCGAAGTCGTCCAGCGCCATCGGGCCGGCCCAGCTCGGCGCGCCGCCGTGGGCCAGCAGACCCATCTGCAGGCTGGTCATGTCGCTGTAGCCGACCCAGCGCGTGCCCTGCTCCACGCTGCGCGCCAGCAGCTTCCAGTCGATGCCGTCGAGCAGTCGCGTCAGGCCATAACCGCCGCGCGAGGCCATGGCCACCGAGGGCGCGGCGCTGGCCACGCGGTGCAGCGCCTGCAGCCGTGCGACGTCGTCACCCGCGAAGCGCTGGCGCCGGGCCAGCGCGGAAGCATCGAGCGACACGTCGAAGCCCAGCGCCTGCAGCCGTGTGCGTGCCAGACGCAAGCCGGCGGCCTGCGGCACCACGCCGGCAGGCGAGAACAAGGTCAGTGAGGTCATCCGGTCCTTTGGGATCGATCAATCGGCCGGCGGCAGTTCGCCCAGTTCCTGCACTTCACCGGTGGGGATGGTTTCGCCCGCCTCGGCGGCGGAGGGGGCCGGGTCCGGCACCGCGCCGCGGGCTTCGGCACGCTGCACGGCGCGGCGCTCGGCGAAGAAGCCGCGCAGCATCTGCCCGCATTCGTCGGCCAGCAGGCCGCCCTGCACCGTGGTGTGGTGGTTCAGGCGAGGTTCGCCGAACAGGTTCACGATGGAGCCGCAGGCCCCCGTCTTGGGGTCGCTGGCGCCGAACACCACGCGGCGAAAGCGCGCGTGCATCAGCGCCATCGCACACATCGCACAGGGCTCCAGGGTGACGAAGAGCTCGCAGTCGGGCAGGCGGTAGTTCTCGAGCAGCGTGGCGGCGTGACGCAGGGCCACGACCTCGGCGTGAGCGGTCGGGTCGTGCGTGGTGATGGGCCGGTTGTAGCCGGTGGCGATCACCTGCATGCCGTTGTCGGTGTGGCGCACGATGACGGCGCCCACGGGCACCTCGCCTACCAGCCAGGCGTTCTGCGCCTGGTCCAGGGCGATGCGCATCGCCGCTTCGTCCTGCGAGGTCCAGGCCGTCATTCCGGCTCCGAGGCACGCGCCGCCGCGCCGGCCTGCATGGCCCCCGAGATCTGGCCGGCGATGTCGCGCGACACATCGCGCGGCGTGGCCGCAGCACCTGCAGCAGAGGCACCCTGCGGCGATGCACCCGACAGCGACGACAGCCCGCCCAGCTGCGTCTTCACGAGCTGCATCACGGTGAACAAGACGATGAGCAGGCCGGCCACGGAAAGCAGCACGCGCATGGGGATCCTTTCCTCGGCGCTGCAGGAATCTGCGCCGGGGTGGATGCTAGCCGGGAAGCGGGCGTCGCTGCGCCCCGTCCTGCCTCAGCTCACCGTGACGCGGCGCACCTCGGGTGCACGGGGCTCCAGCTTGGGCAGCTCGACCTTCAGCACGCCGTTCCGGTAGGTGGCACTCGCGCGCTCCGGATGCACAGGCGCCGGCAACGGCACGGCACGCATGAAGCTGCCGTAGGCGCACTGCAGCATGCGCCAGCGGCCTTCGCCGACCTCACGCTCGAAGCGCTTCTCGCCGCGCACGATGAGCGCGTCGTCGACCACCTCGATGTCGAAGTCGCCCTTGTGCATGCCGGGTGCTTCCAGCCGCACCACGATGCGGTGCTCGTCCTCGAAGATCTCGCCGCCCAGCATCGCCCAGCTGCTGGCCGGCACGAAGCTCGGGTCGTCGATCTGTTCCGGCGCAGGCAGGTCTGCGCCGTGCGGCGGCCGGTAGCGGGTCAGGGCACCGGCCGAGTGGCGCAGCCGGTCCCAGCCTTCTGCCAGCGAGTCCCACAGGCTGCCCACGCCATGGCGGATGTCGTCCAGTCTCATGCTCGTCCTCCAGGGTCGTCCACAACGAACCGGGCACAGCCCGGCAACGCGCCACCGGCGAAGCCTTCGCCAGAGAAGGCACACCGCGGCACGCGCTTCGAGACCGACAATCTGCTCCGATCCGACGGCGATTTCAAGTGGCGCCAGGGGCCAGGCTGACGCGGATCAATAGGCAGCCATGGGGAGCACAACTGCGCACCCGCCCCGGTTGTGCGGGAGGCAGGTCGACCCGGCGTCGTTTCGAACGGGCCTCGAGGCCGTTGCGGCGCCCCTCTTCAGGGGCAACCCTAGGGTTTCGCGGCCGGCCATCCAGCAGCCCCCACCCGGGGCCGATAGGAGGGGCAGGCCGGTGCGTGCACCGTCGTCAGCCTTGCAACCCCAGAGCCTCCATGCCCATCCTCGCCAACCTCAAGCTGTCCAGCAAGCTGACCGCCGCCTTCGTGTTCGTGTGCCTGATCGGCGCCGTGGTCAGCGGCGTCGGCATCCGCAACATGAGCCTGCTCAACGACGAAGCCGACCTGCTCTACAAGCGCGAGCTGACCGCGCTGTCGCTGGTGAAGGAAGCCAACATCAGCCTGCTGTACGCCGGCCGCGACCGGCGCGACGCCATCCTGGCCTCGACGGCCGTCGACAGAGACCGCTCTCTCGCTCGCGCCGACGCCGCCCTGGCGCGCATGCGCAGCGACCTCGACAAGGCCCAGCCGATGTTCTCCAGCGAGGCGGGCAAGTCCCACTTCGCGGAGATCAACCGCGTCTGGGAGGACTTCACGCGCCAGGGCAAGGTGCTGCACGCTCGCATCGCCGAGTCCGAACTCGATCAGCGCCTGTCACTGACCGGCCATCTGTTCGGCGACTTCGCGAAGACCGTCGGCACGCTGGACGACCGGATGAGCGACCTGTCCCGGCTCAAGGAAGAGAATGCCAAGGAGGCCTCGCAACGCACGACCGTGATCTTCCAGGAAAGCCGCAGCCTCATGCTGTTGCTGGTGGCCGGCGCCATGGTGCTGGGCGTGGGCATCGGCCTGGGGCTGGCACGCAGCCTGACCCGGCAGCTCGGCGGCGAGCCGTCGGACGCCGCCGCCGTGGCCCAGGGCGTGGCCGGCGGCGACCTGACCCACCCGATCCGGCTTCGCGAGGGCGACAACACCAGTGTGATGGCGGCGCTGAAGCTGATGCAGGACTCGCTGGCACAGGTGGTGTCACAGGTGCGCGCCAACTCCGAGAGCGTGGCCACCGCCTCGGCACAGATCGCCCAGGGCAACCACGACCTGAGCCAGCGCACCGAGGAACAGGCCTCGTCGCTGCAAGAGACGGCGGCCTCGATGGAACAACTCGGCGCCACCGTCAAGCACAACGCCGACAACGCCCAGCAGGGCAACCAGCTGGCCCGCAGCGCCAGCGCCGTGGCGGTGAAGGGCGGCGAGGTGGTGGGCCAGGTGGTCGAGACCATGAAGGCCATCAACCACAGCAGCAAGAAGATCGCCGACATCATCGGCGTCATCGACGGCATCGCCTTCCAGACCAACATCCTGGCGCTCAACGCCGCGGTGGAGGCGGCCCGCGCCGGCGAGCAGGGCCGCGGCTTCGCCGTGGTGGCCAGCGAGGTGCGCAGCCTGGCCAGCCGCTCTGCCGAAGCGGCGCGCGAGATCAAGAGCCTGATCCATGCCAGCGTCGAGCGCGTCGAGGTCGGCACGGCCCAGGTCGACCAGGCGGGCGAGACGATGCGCGAGGTGGTGGGCTCGATCAAGCGCGTGACCGACATCATGGCCGAGATCAGCGCGGCCAGCCTGCAGCAGAGCACGGGCGTGTCGCAGGTGGGCGAGGCGGTGAGCCAGATGGACCAGGTGACGCAGCAGAACGCGGCCCTGGTCGAAGAGAGTGCTGCCGCCGCCGAGAGCCTGAAGCAGCAGGCCCAGCAGCTGGTGCAGATCGTCTCGGTGTTCCGCCTGTCCCAGGGACCGGCACATCATCTTGCCGACCCGCCGCCGACCATCACCCCGGTGCGCCCGGCCGCGGCGCCGCGACCGACGTCGAAGCCGGCCGCAGCTGCCCGCCGGGAACCCGCCCGCGTGCTGGCGACCAGCAGCGCCGGTGACGACTGGGAACGCTTCTGAGCCCGCCGCCAGCGGCGCGTCAACGCCTGGCGCTGAACCAATTCCGGTGATTTTGACTCGAAGCTGCGGGGGCCTGTGCCCCCGCGCTCGTTTCGAGGATCGGAAAGGATGGCATGAAGGCCGACGACCCAGAACGCATGGTGCCCGCCGATGCGCCCCAGGCGGCCGATGCGGCGGCACCGGCGATCGACCCGCTCTGGTACAAGGACGCGGTCATCTACGAGCTGCACATCAAGGCCTTCAGCGACGCCAACGGTGACGGCATCGGCGACTTCGCGGGCCTGATCGACAAGCTCGACTACGTGCGCGAGCTGGGTGTCAACACCATCTGGGTGCTGCCCTTCTACCCCTCGCCGCTGCGCGACGACGGTTACGACGTGGCCGACTTCCGCGACGTCAACCCCGCCTACGGCAGCGCCGCCGACGTGGCACGCCTGGTGCACGAGGCCCATGCGCGCGGGCTGCGCGTGATCACCGAGCTGGTGGTCAACCACACCTCCGACCAGCATCCGTGGTTCCAGGCCGCGCGGCGCGCGCCCCCGGGTTCGCCCGCACGCGACTTCTACGTCTGGAGCGACGACCCCAAGCGCTATGCCGGCACGCGCATCATCTTCACCGACACCGAGACCTCGAACTGGACCTGGGACCCGGTGGCCGGTCAGTACTTCTGGCACCGCTTCTTCAGCCACCAGCCCGACCTGAACTTCGACAACCCGGCGGTGCGCGAAGCGATCTTCGAGATCATGGACTTCTGGCTGCAGCAGGGCGTGGACGGCTTCAGGCTCGACGCCATCCCCTACCTCGTCGAACGCGAGGGCACGTCCAACGAGAACCTGCGCGAGACGCACGAGGTGATCAAGGCCATCCGACGCCGTGTCGACGAGAAGTACCCGGGCAAGCTGCTGCTGGCCGAGGCCAACATGTGGCCCGAGGACGTGCGCGAGTACTTCGGTGACGGCGACGAATGCCACATGGCCTATCACTTCCCGCTGATGCCGCGCATGTACATGGCCATCGCACAGGAAGACCGTCACCCGGTGATCGAGATCCTGCAGCAGACGCCCGACATCCCGGCCGCCGCGCAGTGGGCCATCTTCCTGCGCAACCACGACGAGCTGACGCTGGAGATGGTGACCAGCAAGGAACGCGACTACATGTACAGCATGTACGCCGCCGACCCGCGCGCGCGCATCAACCTGGGCATCCGGCGCCGGCTGGCGCCGCTGCTGGACAACGACCTCGAGCGCATCAAGCTGATGAACAGCCTGCTGCTGTCGATGCCGGGCTCGCCGGTGCTGTACTACGGCGACGAGATCGGCATGGGCGACAACATCTTCCTGGGCGACCGCGACGGCGTGCGCACGCCCATGCAGTGGACCAGCGACCGCAACGGCGGCTTCAGCCGCGCCGACCCGCAGCGCCTGGTCCTGCCGCCCATCCAGGACCCGGTGTACGGCTTCGAGGCGGTGAACGTCGAGGCGCAGCAGCGCGACCCTTCGTCGCTGCTGAACTGGACGCGGCGGCTGCTGGCCACGCGGCGCTCGACGCAGGTCTTCGGCCGCGGCCGCATCACGCTGATGCACCCCGGCAACCGCAAGGTGCTGGCCTACCTGCGTGAACTGGACGACGAAGCCGTGCTGTGCGTGGCCAATCTCAGCCGCTCGGCGCAGCCGGTGGAGCTGGACCTGCCGCAGTACCGCGGCCGCGTGCCGGTGGAGATGGCCGGCCAGGTCGCCTTTCCGCCGCTCACCGACCTGCCCTATGCGATGACGCTGCCGGCCTACGGCTTCTTCTGGTTCCGCCTGAGCACCGAGGCCGAGCCGCCGCAGTGGCACACCCGTCGTGCACCGGTCGAAGACCTGGCCACCCTGGTGCTGTTCGACGGCTGGAACAGCCTCTTCCGCGACCGCGTGGTGCCCTGGCGCATCGCCATGGCACAGAAGACGCTGGCGCAGTTCGAGACCCAGATGCTGCCGCCCTTCCTCGGCCGCCAGCGCTGGTTCGACCAGGACGGCGGCGCGCCGGCGCAGGCGCGCCTGGCCGAGCATGCGGTGTTGACGCAGGGTGGTCGCGAATGGCTGCTGGCCTGGCTGGAGACGTCACCGGACCGACTCGACGGCGCAGCCCCCGCGCGCTGGTTCGCACCGCTGGCGCTGGGCTGGGAAGAGGACGAAGAGGCGATGCGGCTGCTGGCACCGGCCGCGCTGGCCAAGGTGCGCGAGCAGGCACGCGTGGGCGTGATGGCCGACGCGCAGGCCGATCCGGCCTTCTGCCGCGCGCTGGTGCTGGCCATGGGCGCCGGGCGCGAAGTGCGCAGCGGCTCGGGCGTGCTGCGCTTCCAGCGCACCGCGGCGTTCGATGCCGCGGCCTCCGAGGTGCTGCGGGGCGAGGTGCCCCTGCACACCCTGCCCCAGGGCCACAACACGACGGTGCGCGTCGGCGAAGACCTGGTGCTGAAGGTGCTGCGGCGCGTGCACGAGGGCGAGCACCCGGAGCTCGAGATGGGCCGCTTCCTGCGCCTGGCGCCGGGCGATCAGCACGCGGTGCCGCTGGCAGGATGCCTGCAGCACGTGGCCGCCGACGGCGGCGTCAGCACGCTGGCGCTGCTGCACGCCCACGTCATGAACCAGGGCACGGCCTGGGGGCTGGCGATCGACCAGGCTTCGCGGCAACTCGACCGCGGCAGCGCGGTCGGTTCGACGGAAGAAGAGGCGGCGCTGGCCGAGGTGTTCGCCGCCGAGGCGCGCGGGCTGGCGCTGCGCACGGCCGGCCTGCACGCGGCCCTGGCGCGCAGCACCGGCGACCCGGCCTTCGACCCCGAACCGATCACGGCGGCCGATCTGCAGCGGGCCGCAGCGGAGACCCGTGCACGCGCCGCCGCCACGTTCGCCCGGCTGTCGACGGCGGCCGCCGGCTGGCCGCCGGCCCTGCAGGCGCTGGCGCAGCGTGTGTCGGCGGCGTCTGTCGCCATCGCTCGCATCGTCTCGAACGCGCAGGCGCACGCGCCGGTCGGCATCAAGTGCCGCATCCACGGCGCCTACGGGCTGCAGGAGCTGCTGCGCGCGCACGACCAGTTCATCGTCGTCGACTTCGAAGGCGACCCTGCCCTGCCGCTGGACGAACGGCGGCGCAAGCAGTCGCCCTGGCGCGACGTGGCCGGCATGCTGCGCTCCTTCGAACTGGCGCGCCAGGTGGCCACGCACATCGGCCCCCATGGCCAGGCCGAGCAGCAGCGGCGTGAAGTGCTGGGTGCCGCCTGGGTGCGGGCCGTGCGGGCGAACTTCCTGCAAGCCTACGCCGAGGCGGCACAGCAACAGGGGCTGCAGATCGGCGCCGAGCGGGCGGACGCCGTGGCGCCCATGCTGGCGCTGTTCGAGTTCGACCGCGCCCTGCAGGACCTGGACGAAGAACTGCGACGTCCGGCCGGTGTCCCGGCGCATGCCCTGGCAGCGCTGGGCGACCTGCTCGACCTTCGATGACAGCAAGGAGATCCCATGGACACCGTCAACATCGCCATCGAACCGCTGCGCGCCTTTCTCGTGCAGGTGGCCGCCTACCTGCCGCGCCTGGGCGTGGCGCTGGCCCTGCTGGTGGCGGGCTGGCTGCTGGCCAAGGGCCTGCGCTTCGGCGCGGTGAAGGCCTTGCGCGCCTTCAACTTCCACGTGCTGACCGAACGTGCCGGCCTCGACGCCTTCCTGCAGCAAGGCGGCACGCGGCGCGACACGGTCGACCTGATCGGACTGATCCTGTTCTGGGCGGTGCTGACCGGCGCGCTGATCGTGGCCTTCAACGGCCTGGGCCTGACGCAGGTCACCGAGCTGCTCAGTCTGGTGCTGCTGTTCCTGCCGCGGCTGCTGGTGGCCTTGCTGGTGCTGGTGTTCGGCCTCTATTTCGCGCGCTTCATCGGCCAGTCGGTGCGCACCTGGTGCCGCAGCGAAGGCATAGGCGACGCCGAACTGCTGGCACGCATCGCCCAGTACGGCATCGTGGTCTTCGTGCTGCTGATCTCCATCGACCACCTCGACATCGGCGGCGGCCTGGTGCAGCAGACCTTCCTGATCCTGCTCACCGGCGTGGTGCTGGGCCTGGCGCTGGCCTTCGGCATCGGCGGCCGCGACCGCGCCGCGGCGCTGCTGGAGCGCTGGTTTCCGCGACGCGAGAAGTGAGCCTCAGGGCCGGGGCGGTGCCGGCGGCAGCATGCGGTCGAGCTTGTCCTCGACCTCGCCGACGTAGGCGGTGAGCGAACGGGTCTGCTCCTCGCCATGCTGGGCCAGCCGCTTCATCTCGGCTTCGATGAAGGCGCGCAGCTCGGTGAAGCGCGAGACCTCGGCCTTGTCGGCCAGTTCGCGCTGCGCCTTCAGCTCCTTGGACGTGCGACGCGTCTCCAGGATGACCCCCGCCTGCTGCAGCAGGATGATGACGAGGAACAGGCCGCACACCAGCCCGATCACCGCCAGCAGCAGCAGGCCCAGCGGCACCTGGAACTCGGCGAAGCCCAGCCACATCGCCGTCGGTGTCACGAAGACGGGCCAGTTCATGACGGCCAGGCCGGCCAGCAGCAGCAGGACGATGATCAGGAGCAGGGCACTGAGGTACATGGGCGTTCTTCCGCGTGATGGGGGCAGTCTAGCCGCCCTGACGCAGGGGCTGCATCGGAGCCCAGGACGCCTCAGCGCACCGTTGGCGCTGCCAGCGGCAACTGACGCAGGGCCACGGCCAGTTCGGCCACGCCCCAGAGCTTGATGCCCTGGGCGATGGCGTAGTCGCGCGCGTTTTCGCTCACCTCCCCCAGGCCGATGTGCAGGGCGTCGGTCGCCTCGCCGGCCTCGCGCGCGTCCTGCAGGGCCCGCAGCACCTCCAGGCCCGTGCGGGCCGACTTCCAGCGCCGTGCACTGACGAGCATGCGACGGCCTCCGCGCTCGAGTTCGAAGTCGACCGCGGGCGACTTGCCGCGCTGCACCTCGTAGCCGTCGCGCCGGAACGCCTGCTCGAGCAGCGCCTGGAAGGCCGGCCAGGCCATGGCGGACACCGCCTGCTGGGTCTGGGCCACGCGGCTCGCGTTCGGCAGGTGCCATTGCGAGCGCGCGGCCAGGGCGCCGATCACCAGGAAGGGAAACCCCGCCAGCGCACCGACCACACGCAGCTCGTCGCCCAGCAAGGCCGCACCGACCAGGCCCAGCAGGGTGCCGATCAGCACGCTGATCCACCACGGCGAGCGCAGCAGGATCGCGAACAGCGAATTCTTCGCCATCTTGAATTTCATAGGCAGGTCGGTTCAACGCGGGACCGGCACCATAGCACCGACGTTGCCTTCTTCGACATGGGGGCATGGCTGAGGCTGCAGGCTGGCGCGCCCGCCCTGGCGTGACCGGGAAGCGACCGCCCGGGCCCGGAAGGTCGCTCAGGCTGCCCGGGGGTCGGCGGCCTTGCTGCCGACCGCACACTGCGCAAGGCCGTCCAGCAACAGCGCCCGGGGCATGCCGCGCCCGATGAAGACCATCCTGGACTCGCGCTTCTCGCTGCGCTTCCAGGGCGAGCCGGCGTCCGATGCCATCAGCATGTGCACCCCCTGGAACACCACGCGGCGCTCGTATCCCTTGATGTTGAGCACGCCCTTGTAGCGCAGCAGGCTGGCGCCATAGACCTTGACCACGGCGCTGAGGAAGTCTTCCACGCGCTCCAGCTCCAGCGGCCGGCTGTCGCGGAAGACGAACGAGGTCACGTCCTCGTCGTGCTCGTGCTCGACGTCGGTCAGGAAGTCGGGCTCGATCTCCAGGATGGCGTCGAGCTTGAAGCCGCGGATGTCGAGCAGATCCTCGATGGAGGACACGCCGTGCCGGGCCAGGCCGATCTTCGCGCGCGGGTTCATGTTCACCAGCCGCTGACGCAGCGCGGCCAGGTCTTCTGCCCCGGTGATGTCGGTCTTGGTGATCAGGATGCGGTCGGCGAAGCCGACCTGTTCCTGCGCTTCGTGGTGTTCGTCCAGCTGCCCGGGCGCGTGCCTGGCGTCGACCATGGTGACGATGGCGTCCAGCACGTAGCGCTGCGCGATGTGGTCGTCGACGAAGAAGGTCTGCGCCACCGGGGCCGGGTCGGCCAGGCCGGTGGTCTCGATGATCACGTGGTCGAATTGCAGCTGGCCGGCCTGCCGCTTGTCGTGCAGTTCGCCCAGGATGCGGACGAGGTCGCCGCGCACCGTGCAGCAGATGCAGCCGTTGTTCATCTCGACGATCTGCTCGTCCGAGTCCTGCACCAGCAGTTCGTTGTCGATGCCGGTCTCGCCGAACTCGTTCTCGATCACCGCGATGCGGTGCCCGTGAGGCTCCTTCAGGATGCGGTTGAGCAGCGTGGTCTTGCCGCTGCCCAGGAAGCCGGTGAGGATGGTGACGGGGATGAGGTTCATGGCGTGCGGTCCTGTTGCGCCCCGTGCATCGACGGGACAAGGGGTGTGGGGCTGCCGCCGCGCAGGGCGCTCAGCGCTCCGCAGGTCGACAGGGCGAGGGCGACACAGGCGCCGCTGGGTGCGTCGAAGGCCCAGCTCGCGGCCAGCCCGAGGCCGCAGGCCGCCACGGCCGCGGCCCAGGCCAGGGCGCGCGAGGCGCCGGCGCGTTGCCACAGCGCGGGTGCGATCAGCATGGCAAACACGAGGAACAGGCCGAGCACGGGCACGGCCAGGCTGGCGACCACCGCGAAGACCGGGAAGAAGACAGCGTCGCGCGCCAGCCGCGCACCCAGCAGCAGCACGGCTGCCGCACAGATCGCCAGCACGGCGACCTGCGGCCATTGCGCCCACAGCAGATCGGCCGCAAGCAGCTCCGACAGGCGCTCGCGCCCGTGCGGATCCTGCCGTGCACCGAGCAGCGCGACGCTGGCGCCCAGCACGTACAGCAGGCCGATCAGGGCTTCGCGCTGTGCGGGCCAGCGACGAGACAGCAGCGCCACGACGCCGGCACACACCAGAGCGCCGGTGACCGCCAGCGCCTGCGTGGTCAGCCAGTCGGGGTGGTCGACCACGGTACCGACCCAGAGCGCCGCGGCGGCGGCCGCCTGCGCCACCGCGAGGTCGATGAACACCACCCCTCGCGCCAGCACCTGCGCGCCCAGCGGCGCCAGCGCCAGGACGCCGAACCACAGCGCGGCGACCGGCGCCAGGAACCAGGCGTCCGCCACCACGTCGGCCAGGTTCATCGACCCGCCGCCTGCAGGAGCTCGCGCAGCAGTCCGTCCATCCACGACACCAGCTCCTTCTCGCCGGCGTCCTCGGGCACCGTGGCCGGCAGCACGAGCAGCGGAACCTTCGCGCCACCGCGACCGGCCAGCTGCGAGGTGAGCCAGCGCCCCGGGCGCGGGTCCTGGTAGCTGGAAACGACGACGGCCAGCGGCGGTGCGGCACGCAGACCTTCCAGCAGGCGCTGCAGATGCCCCGGCGTCGGCGACATGCCGGGCTTGGGCTCCAGGTCGGCCACCTGCTGCATGCCCAGCCAGTGCCAGAGGTAGCCGAACCCGGTGTGCTGCGCCACCACGCGCTGGCCGCGCATTGGCGCCGCCCGGGACTCCCAACCAGCCAGCTGCTGCCGCCAGCGCGCATCGAAAGCGATCCTGCGCTGCTCGATGGCGGCGCGCTCGGCCGGCAGCACCTGGCCCAGTCTTTCGCTCAGGGCGCGCGCCACCTCCAGCAGGTTGCGCGGGTCCGTGTGCAGGTGAGGGTTGCCTTCGGCGTGCACATCACCCGCCCACGGGGTGCCGATGGCGCCCGGTTGAGGATCGAGCAGGACCACCGTGTCGGAAGCGAAGAAGACATCGCGTGCCCGCGCATTGCCGGCGCGTTCCTGCAGGGTGGGCAACCAGCCTGCTTCGAGCGAAGCGCCGGTGCACACGGCGAGATCGGCCGAGCGCAGCTGCGCGATGAGCGAAGGCCTGGCCTCGATGTGATGCGGGTCCTGCCCGGCGTGCGTGGCCACGTGCAGCCGGGCCGTGGGCAGCAGCACGCGCGTCAGCGCCGCCCATTCGGGTTCACAGGCGAAGACCGTGAAGGCCGCCGCCGGCGTCGCCAGGCAGGCACCCAGCAAGGCCGCCAGGCCCGCCCGCAGGCGCCTAGAACGCATGGGCACCGTGAGCCCCGAAGGCCAGCACGTACTGCAGCTGTACCGAACGCCGAGCCGGGTCCTCGAACTCCACCGCATCGCGCTGCATCGTGTATTGCAGGCGCAGCGACTGCATGTGGCTGGGCTTCCAGGCCAGCATCACGGCCCGCTCTCGCAGCAGCGCGCTGTGGAAGTGATCCCCGTGCGGCATGCGCACGCGCAGCCAATCGGCCCGTGCGCCCACTTCCCACTCCGGCCGGAAACGCCACACCGCCGTAACGGCATTGGCTTCGTGCCGGTCGCGCGGGCCTGCGTAGCGGTTGAGCCCGGTGATGCGCGCCGCCTCGAACCCGATGCGCAGCTGCCGGTCGCGGTTGTTGCCGCCCGGCGCCCACTTCCAGGTGGCGTCGATCATCCAGGTCTTGCGGCCGCTGAACCGCGCGCCGTGCGCATGGTCGTGGTCGTGGTCGTGCCCTTCATGACCTGCCTGGCCCTCTTCGTGCTCGTGGTCGCCGTGATCCTCGACCGCAGCCTCGCGCCGATTCTGGATGTGGGACAGGCCCAGCTGCCAGCTGTGCGAGCGGTTCAGGTCGGCCCCGGTTTTGATCACGAAGGTGGTGATGCCCAGGCTGCGCGCGGGGCCCGCGATCTCCTCGACCAGCCGCTTGCCACGGAACGCCTCGGCACCCACCATCAGGTAGAAGGGAGTGGGCGCGGTCCAGTTCAGGCGCAGTCCGTCGTCGTTCCAATGGCCCCCGAAGAAGCCGCGGTACAGCAGGGGACGTTCGACGAAGTCGTCGGCATGCGGATGCTGCTGGTTGAGGTAGCCGATCTGCGACGCGAAGCGGCCGCCGCGAACCTGCAGGCCGGCCGGCAGGCGCGTGGTCTCGATCCAGGCTTCTTCGATGCTGCGCTCCAGTTCGCCGTCGTGGGTCGCAAAGCTGGCACCGACCTGGGCCCTGAACAGGGGACCCACGGGACCGTAGGCCGTGAGGTCGCTGTGGCCCAGTTGAAGCCCCTGGTCACGTCCGCCGAGCTCCAGGGCCCGTGAGGTGTGCGTCAGGTCGAGCACGGCGCCGAACTGCCAGGAGCCGGGGGACTGCGCTGTGGCGCCGCCAGAAGCGGCGGTCAACGCCACCAGCAGACACAAGGTGCTTGTCTTGATCATGTTCGTCGCCTCAACGCGTGATACCGAGCCAGGCCACGGCCGACGGGACGTAGCCCAGGTCGCGACGGGTCACCACGACGCCGGTGCGGCTGTTGACCACCACCAGTTGGCGCGCGACCGGATCGGTGATGTAGACCTCGTCGCGGGCGCCGTTGGCCACGATGAGCGGCCAGGGTGCCGCCGTGGGCATGACCGGTATGGCAGCGCTCACGCGCGCCAGCGCGGCCCAGGCACCGCCCTGCCGCTGCGAGGTGATGAGACTGCCCTGGTCGTCGAGGATGAACAAGCGCTGGCCGCTGCGATCGAAACCGTGCGCACGGCGCACACGGCCGGTCGTCCAGCCCTCGGGCGTGAAGCCGGCGACGGTGCCGGTCTCACCGTTGACGGCGTAGAAGCGCGTGGTCACCGGCGCCGGTGCCGCGCCTTCGGTGGCGATGCCGATGAACTGGTCGGGCAGGCGCGGGTGGCCGGCGATCGTGCCCACACGCAGCGGGGTGGCCAGCAACTGTCCGTCGCTCACGGTCGTGGCCGTCGGATGCTTCACCAGCAGCATGCCGTTGAGACAGCCGACCACGCTGCTGCTGCCCGACGACGCGCTGCCGTGCATGCCGTTGCAGCGCGTGGGCACCTGGCGCACGAAACCGTAGGTGTTGCCGCTGCGCTGGTACAGGGTCAGGTGCGTCGGCAGGGTGTCGGGAGCGTCGCTGGCGCGCGTGGAGGCGAGCAGCTTCTCGCCCACCGGCTCGGCCAGGCCGTGCAGCGGCTGGCTCAGGTCCATGCCCGCGACGGTGTTACCCGCGGCAATGGAAGCGTCGGTGAAGAGCCGCACGCCGGCGTTCTGTGCCGGCGTCGCAACGCCGTTGCCGTCCATGAAGATCGCGGCCTGCACGCCGGACTGCACGTCGAAGTGCGTCGGGCGCGACCCGGTGATCGTGAAGCTCATCGACCGGGAGGCCTGCTTGTAGTCGTGCAGGTGATCGCCGTGGTCTTCCTGCCAGATGCCCCCGTCCACGAACTGAACCCGGTCCTGCAGGCGCTGCATCACCACCGCGTAGCGGCCACCCGGGCTGGCATAAACCGCCGACGGCACACTGCTCATCACGTGACTGGACTCGACGCTGCCGCTGTCCAGGTCGTGGATGCGCAGCGTGGTGGCGTTCAGTTCGGAGGCGGCCAGGCGGCCGGCGGTGTCGATGGACACGTTCTCGTGCTCGTGCCGGTCTTCGCTGTCGACGCCGCCGCCGCACGCCGCCATCAGGCCGGCTGCGATCACGGTGGCGCACAGCGCACTGAACTTCAGGGCTTTCTGCTGGGTCATGGCTTTCTCCTCGTATGGTTCTTCATGCATCGCCCGGGGGACGGTAGAAGCGAAACCCGGACGGGCTTGAGCAATAATGGTAGTGCATTATCATTACAGTTCCAAGAGATCCGGTAACCTCCATGCATGGAACGCAACACCCGCCAGCGCAGCGCCATCCGCGACGCGATCGCCCAGGCCGACCGGCCCCTGCTGCCGCAGGAGGTGCTGCAGGCCGCCCAGCAGGACGTCCCCGGGCTGGGCATCGCCACGGTCTACCGCAACCTCAAGGTGCTGGTGGAAGAAGGCGAACTGCAGCCGGTGAACCTGCCCGGCGAGAACCCGCGTTTCGAGCTGGTGGGTCATCAGCACCACCACCACTTCCAGTGCCGGCAATGCCTGCGCGTCTTCGACGTGCACGCCTGTCCCGGCGACCTGGCCCGCATGGCGCCGCAGGGCTTCACCGTGGAAGACCACGACCTCACCCTGTACGGACGCTGTCGCGACTGTGCGCCGGCAGCCCTGAAGGCCCCGTCGCGCGAGGCGCATCCGGCGCAGCGCGACGCTGGCCACGCTCACGGTCACGGCCCCAAGCAACGACCCCGCGGCTGACCGAGGCAGGTCTGCCATGCTGACGGCAGGCGCCCTGACGCGGCTGCTGGCCGCCACGGCGGTGGTGGCCGTGCTGTGGCTGGCCGTGGGCTGGGCGCTGTCGTGACGGCCGCAGCGTCTGCGGCCAGCCCGGCTCGCGCCGTCAGCCTGCACGACCTGACGGTGTCCTACCGCGGCCACCCCGCCGTGCACCACCTCAGCGGCGCCTTTGCTGCGGGCACGCTGACGGCGGTGGTGGGCCCCAACGGCGCCGGAAAGAGCAGCCTCTTGGGGGCTCTGGGCGGCACGCTCGAAGGCTTCCAGGGCCGCATCGATCGTGACCCGGCCTTGCGTGTGGCCTACCTGCCGCAGGCCTCGGCGCTGGACCGCAGCTTTCCCGTGCGTGTGCACGAGGTGGTGGCGATGGGCCTGTGGTCGCGCATCGGCAGCTTCGGCGCGCTGCAGCCCGGCGACCGCCCCGCGATCGCCGACGCCCTGGCGGCGGTCGGCCTGGGGGGTTTCGACCAGCGCTGGCTGGGCGAACTGTCGGCCGGCCAGGCCCAGCGCGTGTTGTTCGCCCGCGTGCTGATGCAGGACGCCGGGCTCATCCTGCTGGACGAACCCTTCAACGCGATCGACGCCCGCACCACCGCCGACCTGCTGGCCCTTCTGCAGCGCTGGCGGCACGAGTCGCGCACCGTCATCGCCGTGCTGCACGACCTGGAACAGGTGCGCGAGCACTTCGAGCAGGTGCTGCTGCTGGCGCGCGAGCAGGTGGCCTGGGGTCCGACGGCCGAGGTGCTGAAGGCCGAACACCTGTTCAAGGCGCGCCAGATGGCCGAGGCCTGGGACGTGTCGGCGCGGCCTTGCAGGGTGTCCGGGTGAAGCGCCGAGGCCGCTTCCGGACGCCCGTGCCGCAGCACCCCCAGCGGAGGGCAGGCCCGTGGACGCGCTGACGGTCGCCCTGTTCGGCCCCTTCATCGAGTTCGCCTTCATGCGGCGCGCCCTGGTGGCCACGCTCGCGCTGGCCCTGGGCTGCGCACCCATCGGCTGCGTGCTGGTGCTGCGGCGCATGAGCCTGGTGGGTGACGCCATGGCGCACGCCGTGCTGCCCGGCGCGGCCGCCGGCTTCCTGCTGGCGGGACTGTCGCTGCCGGCCATGAGCCTGGGCGGCTTCGTGGCGGCGCTGGCCGTCGCGCTGGCGGCCGGCTTCGTCACACGCGCCACGCCGCAGCGCGAAGACGCCAGCTTCGCGGCCTTCTACCTCATCGCGCTGGCGCTGGGCGTGCTGCTGGTGTCGCTGCGCGGCAGCCAGGTCGACCTGATGCACATGCTGTTCGGCAGCGTGCTGGCGGTGGACGACACGGCACTGCTGCAGATCGCCACGGTGGCCAGCCTCACGCTGTGGGCGCTGGCCGCGATGTACCGGCCGCTGGTGCTGGAGAGCTTCGATCCCGGCTTCCTGCGCAGCGTGGGCGGGCCGGGGGCACGCGCCCACATGCTGCTGCTGGTGCTGCTGGTGGCCAACCTGGTCAGCGCCTTCCAGGCCCTGGGCACCCTGCTGGCCGTGGGCTTGATGATGCTGCCGGCCGCCGCCGCACGCTTCTGGGTCGCCGGCCTGCCGGCCATGGCGGCCGTGTCGGTGGCCATCGGCGCGAGCTCGGGTGCTGCCGGGCTGCTGCTGAGCTACCACGCCGAACTGCCCTCGGGTCCCTGCATCGTGCTGGTCTGCGGCGCGGCCTACATCGTCTCGGTCCTGTTCGGCCACCGCGACGGCATCGTCACGCAGCGCCTGCGCGCCAGCTTCCACCTCACACGATGAACACCATGATCCTGCATCGACGTCGAACCCTGTTGCTGGGCGCTGCCCTGGCGCCCTGGCTGTCGCCGGCCAGCGCGGCCCAGGAGCCCACGGCCCGCGTCATCGCCAGCTTCTCCATCCTGGCCGACATCGCGCGCGAGCTGGCGCCCCCGGGCGTCGAGGTCAGCTCGCTGGTCGGCATCGACGCCGACGCCCACGTCTACGAGCCCAGCCCCGCCGACGGCCGGCGGCTGGCCCGTGCCGACCTGGTGCTCATCAACGGCCTGGGCTTCGAAGGCTGGATCGAGCGCATGGTCAGGGTGTCGGGCTACCGCGGGCCGGTGGTGGTGGCCACCCAGGGCATCCGGGCGCGCACCGGCGGCCACCACGGCATCGATCCCCACGCCTGGCAGGACCTGGCGATGACGCGCCGCTACGTCGCCAACCTGGGCGAGGCCTTCATCCAGCGCTGGCCCGATCGCCGCGACGACATCGAACGGCGCAGCAGCGACTACCTGGCGCGCATGGACCGCCTGGACCGGCAGGTGCGCGAGTGGCTGGACGCCGTCCCGCGCGCCCAGCGCCGCGTCATCACCTCGCACGACGCCTTCGGCTACTTCGGCGCGGCCTATGGCGTGGACTTCCTGGCGCCGCAGGGCTGGAACACCCACAGCGAGCCCTCGGCCGCCGCCGTGGCGCGCCTGATCCGCCAGATCAGGCGCGACGGCGTGCGCGCGATCTTCGTCGAGAACATCAGCGACCCTCGCCTGGTCGAACGCATCGCCCGCGAGGGCGGCGCGCAGGTCGGCGGTACGCTCTATTCCGACGCCCTGTCGGCACCCGGCGGCCCCGCGGCGAGCTACCTCGGGCTGATCGAACACAACGCCAAGACCCTGGCCTCGGCACTGCAGGCCTGAACCCCAACCCCAAGGAGCACCCATGAAGCGACACATCACCCCCTGGCTGCTGAGCGGGCTGGCGCTGGCTTCCAGCGCAGTCTGGGCCGGCAAGGCGCACGAACACGGCGTCGTCAAGCTCGACGTGGCCGTGGAAGGCAACAAGCTCACGATCGTGATGGCGGCACCGCTGGACAACCTGCTGGGCTTCGAGCGCGCGCCGCGCACCGATGCCGAGCGCAAGGCGGCCGCCGACGTGCTGGCCCGGCTGCGCAGCCCCGACAAGGGCGCCCCGTTGTTCGGCGCCGATGCCGGGGCCGGCTGCACGCTGGGCAAGGCCGAGGTGGTGGCGCCGGTGCTCGAGCCCGGCGCCAAGGCCGATGCCAAGGACGGACATGCCGATCTCGATGCGACCTACGAGTTCGCCTGCGCGAGCCCGGCGCAGCTGAGCACGCTGAACCTCGGCCTCTTCGAGGCCTACCAGCGCATCAAGCGCATCGAGGTCCAGGTCGTCGGCCCCAAGGGACAGGCCAAGACGACGCTCAGGCGGCCGGCCAGCAGCGTCAAGCTCGTGCGCTGAAGCACGCGGGGCAGCGCGGGGCGCTGTCTGTCGCTGTCTGTCGCTGTCTGTCGCTGTCTGTCGCTGTCTGTCGCTGTCTGTCGCTGTCGTTCAACGCAGCGTCAGCGCATCGCCAAAAGTGCCGCGGGTCAGCAGATCGACCTCAGCCGCAGCATCGGTGTCGCCGCGGCCGTAGCCCACCAGCAGCCGGATGCCGGCGGTGCCGGCGAGATTGGCGCCACGGTACAGCGGCAGCGCCACATGGCGCGACAGCACGCCGCTGCGGTAGGCTGTGACGGGGCCGCCCGCGTAGGGCTGCCACCCGGTGGCGTCGCTGTACAGGTAGAGGCTGCCGTCGGGCAGCACGGCAGCCAGGTAGATGCGCGCCTGCACGCCCACGTCTGCCGGCAGCGGCGAGAAGCCGACGTCGATGGTGACGCGGTCCAGGGGCCCGTTCTGCGTGCCGGTGTACAGCGCCGGCACGGCCGCCAGCGCGCCGGCGTTGAAGTTGCCGGCAGCGCTGTCGGAGACCACGGCGCGCGGCGTGGTGAACTGCAGGCTGCTGTTGCCGGTCGCGCCGCCATCGCCGGCTGCGCCGTTGCCCACCTGGCCCCAGACCCAGACGCTGCCGTCGCTGCCGATGGCCGCGCTGGTGTTGCGCCCGGCGCCCACGGCCTGCGCCGGGACCGGCAGCACCGTGCGCAGCGGCCCGGGCTTGGCCGCATCGGTGCCTGCCGTGCTGTTGTCGCCCAGCTGACCGGCGGCGTTGCTGCCGCAGCCGAGCACCGCACCGTCGGTGGTGACGAAGAGGGCGTGAGCCGTGCCGCCGGCGGCGGCGAAGACCGAGCTCAGGCCGGCGACCATACGCGGCGCCGTCAACACCGGCGTGGACAAGCTGACCTGGCCGCAGCTGGCATGGGACGCGCGGTTGGTGCCCCAGCCCGCCACCGTACCGCCGCGCAGTACGGCGAAATGGCCGTTGTCGTTGATGTCCAGACTGGCCAGCGCCACGACGTCGTTGAGCCCCGGCACCGGTTGCACCGGCAGCGGCAGGCCGCCGCGCGTGGTGCGCGCCGTCACGCCCAGCGCGCCGGCTTCGTTGTAGCCCCAACCCGAGACCCGCGAGTCCCAGGCGGCCGCCAGGAAGTTGTCGTCGGCGGCCGCCAGCGCCGTCACGTTCGACAGCCCGGGCACCAGCCCCGGCAGCTTGCGCACCGCGCCGTTGCTGCTGGCGCTGCCGTCGCCGGCCTGGCCGCTGAAGTTGTTGCCCCATTGCCAGACGCGGCCGCTGGTGTCTGCGGCCAGGGCGCTGGGGCCGTTGCGGCCCAGGGCCAGGGTCCAGATGGCCGACAGTTCGGGGATCTGCACCGGCACCAGCGCGCGGATGGTGTTGTCGGTCTGCTTGCTGCCGAAGACGCCGTTGGCGCCCGAGCCCCAGACCCACACGGTGCCGTCGGCCTTCAACGCCGCCGCCAGGCCGTCGGCCGCCACGACGTCGATCACGCCGTCCAGGCCGCTCACGCGCACCGGGCGGCTGCTGGACACGCGAGCGCCGTTGCCCAGTTGGCCGTCGTTGCCGCGGCCCCAGGTCCAGACGGTGCCGTCGCTGCGCGACACGACGACGAAACCGTCGCCGACGGCAACGCGCGGCGTGGCCGCCGTCGCGCTGGTGGCCGCGGCCAGCAGGGCACAGGCCCAGGCCGAACGACAAAGGGGTGAGGAGCGTGCTGCGCTGATCGCCATGGTGGGCCTCGCTTCAAGGGGTCGATGAACGCACGGTACTTGCCGCAGCGTCACGTCGGCGTCACGCGGCGGCCGGCGCCGCCCTGCGAACGAGGGGGCAGCAGGCGGTCGCAGGCTTCAGCGCCCCATGTCCGTCGACGCTGCCGCCAGCAGCGATCGGTTGACCGCGTTGCGGCGCAGGAAGGAATCGATGAAAGGCGCCGGCACCTGGGGCAAGGCCCGGCCGCGGATCCAGTCCGTGCCGGCGCGCAAGGCGGCAGCGGCTTCCTCCGACGCCCCCGCCTGCTGCAGCGCCTGCCACGCCACCAGGCAGGCCTCGGGCAGGTACATCGCCTCGGGCGCGCATCCGTCGTCGAAAGGGGCCAGTGCGGCGCGCGCCGCGGCAGCCGCCTGCGCCGTCCGGCCCAGGGCCAGGGCAGCGCGGGCCAGGTGCACGTTCAGCGCCGACAGGGCGCCGAAGCGTTCCTTGGCACGCAAGGCCCGGGACAGGCCCGCTGCGCGTGCTGCAACCTGGTGGGGGGGCAGGTCTCGCAACGCGCGCACGGCCAGGCCGGGGCCGCGCTGGGGGTCCGTGCCGGCCAGCGCCAGCGCCTCTTCGAGCAGCCCGGCCGCTGCGGGTTGCTCCATGGCGCGCGCCAGCTCCAGCTGCAGCAGAAGACGGTCGGCGCGCAGCCAGGCCGGCATGTCGGCAGGTTCTACCTGCAGCAGCGGCACGGCGCGGGCCCTCTGGCCCAGGTCGAGCCACAGCCGCGCCAGCACCATGCGACAGGCCTGCGCCCAGAACAGCGTGCCGCGGTCCTCGAAGACCTTCAGCACGGGCTCCAAGGCAGCGAGCGCATTGCTGTAGTGGCCGGTCTCGGCTTCGTTGCGCGCCAGCACAAGGATGTCGATCGGCACCCGCTCGGCGGACAGTGCCTGGCCCTGTCGCGACAAGGCCAGGGCCCGGTCGAGTTGTCCGCTCTGCCGCAGGCTGACGGAGCAGTTCAGCAGCAGGCGGCCTTCGGCATCGCGCAGGCCGCCGCGCCGTGCCGCGAGCAAGGCGACGTCGAAAGCGGCCACCGCCTCGCTCAGCCGGCCGGCCTGCCCCAGCGCCGCGGCCCAGTCGCCGTGCCACAGCATGCGCAGCGTGTCGTCGGCCTGCGCATCGAGCCAGCTGCGCTGCGGGGCCAGCAAGGCCAGGGCCTCGTCGGCGCGGCCCAGACGGCACAGCGAGCTGGCCATGTGGCACGCGGTGCGCACCTGCCACTCGGGGAGCTCCAGCCGACGGGCCAGCGCCAGGGCCTCATGACCGGCGTCGAGCGCCGTCTGGGGCTCGCCGCGCTCGGTCAGCAGGCCGCAGAGTTCGCTCTTGGCGCGCAGGCGCTGCGAGTCGTTGCAGGCCGCCTCGGCGAGGGCGCGGCATTCCAGCAGCGCCTGATCGTCGAAGCGGACCTGGTTGAGCGACCGCACCCGCCCGACCAGGGCCTGGAAGCGCTCCTCGTGCTGGCCGGCTTCGCCGAAGGCCTGTGCCGCATGACCGTACAAGGCCGCTTCGTCCTGCAGACGCACGGCCTGCTCGGCGCGCCGTGCCGCTGCGACAAAGGCCTGCCCTGCCTCGGCGGGCATGCCGCCGCGTTGCCAGTGCCAGGCCACCCGGGCGGGTTCCACGTGGCGCGCCGCCAGCCACTGAGCGCACTGGGCATGCACGCGGCGCGCCACCACCGGGGGCACGCTGCGCAACGCGGCGTCGCCGACGAGGTCGTGCGCAAAACTTTCGCCGCGCAGCACCTGGGCCTCCTGCAGCTCGGCCCAGGCGCTGGCAAGGTGAACGGCCCGCACGCCGATCGCCGCCTCGGCCAGCTCGATGCTGAAGTCGACGCCGGCGATGGCTGCCACGCGGGCCAGCGTGAGCGCCGTTTCGCCCAGCCGCTGCAGCCGCAGCTCGATCAGGCTGGCCACGCCCACCGGCCGCGGCAGCTCGCCGCGCGCCAGGCTGCCGTCGAGCAGACCGTGCTTCAGCGTCTCCAGCATGAACAGCGGATTGCCGCCCGTGTGGCGACACAGCGCCGGGGCCAGGGTGCGGCCGTGCAGGCCGTCGATGCCCAGGGCATCGACGACCGTCGCCACCGCGGCTTCGTCCAGCGCGGACAGCACGACGACGCCCAGCCGCTGCAGTTCGGTCAGCGAACTGCGCAGGGCCTGGGCCGCCAGCGGCAGTTCTGCCGGTCGCCCCGCCAGCAGCCAGCGTCGCGGCGGGTCGTCGTTCGCGATCAGACCGGCGATCAGGTCCAGCGTGGCTTCGTCGGCGAAGTGCAGATCGTCCAGGGCCACGCACGGCACACCATGGTGCTGCAGCAGTTCGGTCACGGCCTGCGCCATGGCACCGGGGCGCAGCGGCGGCCCGGCGATCGGGGCGGGCCCGACCGCGGCCGGCGCAACCTGTGCCGCACCATGCTCCGCCCGGGCCGGCGGCGGCAGGTTCGGCAGGTTCGGCAGATGCATCAGATGCGCCAGGGTCTCGCGCGTCGGCGGCGTCAGGTCCGTCGTGGCGTCCAGCAGCGGGCGCAGCAGGCGCACCAGGGTGGCGTAGGGCGCCCCTGCATCGCCCGGGCGGCCGGCGGCAGCGACAAGCCGCTGTGCACCGGCCAGCAGCTCCGACATCAGCCGGCTCTTGCCCAGGCCGGCCTCGCCCTCCAGCCACACCGCGCGACCGCCCGCCCAGTGCGACAGGACAGCGGCAAGCTCGTCGTCGCGCCCGGCCAGCAGCGGCGGGCGCTTCAAGGTGACGGGCAGCGACGATGGCGTGGTCTTCCTGTCGAGCCCGGGTTCGAGCACGGACCTGGCGCCGGGCGACGACCCGGCCTGCAGGGTCGCCGCCAGCCGCTCGCTGGCGGCCGACGGCCGCTGGCTGCGAAAGGCACCCAGCATGTCCACCAGCCCCTGGTAGACCGCCAGGCCGGCGTCAGGCTCGCCGCGCAGGTAGTGCACCCGCATCAGTCCGCGATGGTGCTCTTCGAGCTGGTCATCCAGGGCCAGCAGGGCCTGCGCCGCCGCCAGCGCGGCGTCGAGATCGCCTGCCGCCTCGGCGTCGCTCAGCAGCTGCCGCGCCCGCTCCAGGGCGTGCTGCCGCTGCGACAGCCGCTGCTGCGACAGCCAGTTCGCGAAGTCTTCGCAGTCGTCGAAGTCGAAGTTGCCCAGCAGCACCGCCCCGTCCTGCTGCGGGTCGAGGACGGGCAAGGCATCGCGCACCAGGGTCAGGGTGTCCTTCCCGGTCAGCAGCTCGCGTCCGAACCCCTGACGAAAGCGCAGCAGCTGCTGGCGCAGGTTGCGCCGCGGGTCGCCCGAGTCGGGCCACAGCAGCGTGGCAGCGCGCATGCGACTGATGCCGGGAGACAGCGCCGCCAGCGCCAGCAGCGCTGCCGCACGGCGCTCCAGCAGGACCACCGCGCCGCCCGGCAGCAGCACGGCCGGCTCGCCCCACAGGCGGATCTGCAGGCTGCTGGCGGAGCTGGAGGCAGGCATGTCGGCATCATCGCCCAGGCGGCTCGGGCGGATCGAATCGGAGATCGGGAGGCTAGCCCGATCCGCGTCACGCGGGCGTCACGACCGGTCGGGCCGGGCCGCCGCGGCGGCTACCAGGCCGGCACCGGGAACCACGCGGGATCCAGCGACAGCGTTTGTCCCACGATTCCCGTGATTTCCACGGTGTTCAAGGGGTGCGTGGCCACGAACGCGAGCAGCGAAGCCTGGCTGTAGGTACCGTTCTCGATCAAGCCGACGAAGGCAGCCAGGTCGGTGGCGGTGATCGGCGTTTCGACGATGGTCGACCAAAGGTGAGCGACCAGTGCCTCATTGCCGACACCGGGGGCGTAGTGGCTGATCATCGTTTGCGCCAGCTCCACCGCGTTATCGAACTGATCCAAGCTCGAGGTCCATTGACCCAGCTCCTGCGCCGACGGCGAGCGGTCGAATGCGGCGTTGAAGGTCGCATAGGCCAGGAAGGCGTTGTCGGCGGGCTGGGTGTCGGACGCCAGGATGACGTCGGTGAACCAGAGGCGTTCGATGGAGACCAAGGTGTCCGTTCCTTCGGACGCGCTGCTGACCGTTCGCAAGGCGCTATTGCCGGCCTGCGTGTAGGCCGTGGACGGACCGGCGAAGAACACCGTGTCGGTGCCGGCCATGCCGTCCAGACGGTTGTTGGCGGCGTTGCCGCGCATCAGGTTGTCGAGCTCGTTGCCCGTCCCGGCGGTCGCCGCACCAGCGGCCAGGCTGAGATTCTCGATGTGGGCTGGCAAGGTGTAGTTCAGCCGGGCGACCACCGTGTCGATGCCGCCGAAAGCGTCTTCCACCAGGACGGTCTGCTGGCTGGTGACGACATAGACATCGTTGCTGATGCCGCCGCTGGACACTGCGATGCTGGCGTTGTCGTCATCGACGATGGTGGCCGTGACCGAGGGCGTGACAATGACGCCGTTCTCGGCAGCACTCAGTTGCAGCGTGAAGGTCTCCTGCGGCTCTGCCGTGGTGCCGGCCAGCAGTTCCACGGCGATGGTCTTCACGATCTCCCCGGGCGCGAAGATCGCGGTGCCGCTCAAGGAGGTGAAGTCGTTCGAGCCCGCACTGCCATTGCGTGTCTCGTACCTGAAGGTGACGGGTTCGCTGCCCGGCGCGTCCAGCAGGACGATGAAGTTGGCCACGCCATCGCCCTCCGCGACCGTCGACCCGATCCCCACGATGTTCGGGGCGGGGCGAGGCGCGACGTCGCTATCGATCACGATCGCCCGGGCCAGGCCGTCCGTGATGACGGCATTGCCAGGGTTCGACAGTCGGAGCTGGAACGATTCTTCAGCTTCGGTCCAACGATCGTCGACGAGATGGACGGTGACGGTCTTCACCGATTCGCCCGGCGCGAAGACCAGGCGACCGCTCTGCGCGATGTAGTCGCTGCCGGCCGTGGCCGTGAGGTTCTCGGTCCGGTAGTCCACGGCCACCGTGCCCAGGCTCGCCTCGCCCAGCACCCTGCCCAGGCTGACCACGAAGCGCGCCACCCCGGCCTGCTCGTCGACGATGGTGTCGCGCACGAAGATGCCGGGCGTGTTGCGCACCGTGTCGTTGTCGACGATCTGGACCCAGGCGTAGCCTTCGCCGGCCAGCGTGGCGTTCTGCGGCGCGCTCAAGCCGAACGTGAAGCGCTCCAGCGTCTCGGCGTTGGTGCTGCTGTCGTCGATCAGATCGATGCGCACGACCTTGCTGGTCTCTCCCGGCAGGAAGGTCAGCGTGCCCGACAGCCCGTAGTAGTCGTTGAACTGACCCGCCCGTGTGGTGTAGTCGGCCGTCCGGTAGGCCACCGAGACGGTATCGATGCTGGGTGCGGTCAGCTGCACCTCGATGTCCACGAACCCATCGCCTTCGCCGACCACGCTGTCGCGCACGACGATGCCGGGTTGCGCCGCGGCCGCGGCGTCGTTGGCGGCGATCTCGGCCGTGGCCTGGGCGTCGGCGATGCTCGCGCTGCTGGCATTGCTCAAGACCAGCGAGAAGCGCTCACGGCCTTCGGCCAGGCCGTCGTTGAGGATGGGCACCTCGACCGTCTTCACGGACTCCCCCGGCGCGAACGTCAGGCGCCCGGTCTGCGCCGCGTAGTCACTGCCGGCCACGGCCGTCCCGTCGGCCGTCGCGTAGTCGACCGTCACCGTGCTGGCACTCGCCTCGCCCAGCACCCTGCCCAGGCTGACCACGAAACGCGCCACCCCGGCCTGCTCGTCGACGATGGTGTCGCGCACGAAGATGCCGGGCGTGTTGCGCACCGTGTCGTTGTCGACGATCTGGACCCAGGCATAACCTTCGCCGGCCAGCGTGGCGTTCTGCGGCGCGCTCAAGCCGAACGTGAAGCGCTCCAGCGTCTCGACGGTGCTGCTGTCGTCGATCAGATCGATGCGCACCACCTTGCTGGTCTC
>JALHMT010000030.1 GCA_022843905.1 Rubrivivax sp. | reverse complement strand
CCACGCGCGTGGCGGCGATGCGCCCCAGGCTGCCGGCCAGCGCCGCCATCGAGGCGTCGAAGGTGGCCTGGCGCTGGGCGCGCCAGGCGTCGGCCAGGCGGCGCGCCGACGGGCGGCGCTCGGGCACCAAGGCTTCTTCGATGGCCTGCAGCAGCGTGGCCTCCTGCACCCAGCAGCGCGCAAAGGCGTCCATCGGCCACACCGCCCGCACCAGCGCGTGCGGCGCCAGGTGGTCGCGCCAGCGCTGCACGTCGGCGTCTTCCAGCGAACGTTCGCGCGGCGCCCCGAGCTGGTTGAGCAGCACGATCACCGGCTTGCCGATCCAGCCCAGCAGCTCCATCTCGGGCGCCACGTAGGCGGCGGCAGCAGGTTCCTCGCTGGCGTTGACGAGGTAGAGCACGACGTCGCTGCCGTCACGCACATGGCGCAGCGCCTGCTGGCTGTGCCAGAAGGCGCGGTCGCGCCAGCGGTCCCAGACCTCGCTGAGGAACCAGCCGATCGGGTTGCCGCTCAGGCGCATGCGGCGCACCAGGCGCACGCTGTCGCCGAAACCGGGCGTGTCCCACAGCCGCAGCTCGTCGCCCTCGGTCGTGCGCAGCAGCAGGTGCTCGTCGGCGAACTCGGTGACGTGGGGTGCGTCGCGCACCTCGCCCACGTCGCGCGCGAGCAGGGTGCGCGCCAGCGTCGTCTTGCCGACGTTGGTGTGCGAGACCAGGCTCAGGGCGATCGGACGGTTCGGGCGGTGCTGACGGTTCTGGCTGTCGTTGTCGGTCATGGCTCGATCGCGGCACTGTAGCGCCGACCGGCGGCGTGGTGATGCGCCTGACCCGGGAACGCGCCCCCTACACTGTGGCGCATGCAGGACTTCTGGCCCGATTGCGGCTTCCACGCGTTGACGCGCAATGCCCAGGGCTGGCTGGTGCCGGGCGCCGACCACGTGCGCGCTCTGCTGGCGCGGCCCGAGCTGGCGCTGGTGGAAGAGTCCTGCCGGGCCGAGAAGGCGCTGCACCGCCGCCTGCACGACGAGCCCTTGCGCGGCGTCAGCGCGGCCGAACTGTCGGCCCTGCGCGATCCGGACGCGCGCGACAACTACCGCGTCTTTCTCGACTTCCGCGACGCGCTGCTGGCGGCCGGCACGCTGGAAGCCTGGCTGCTGCAGCGCTTCCGTGGCGGCGCCATCGGCACACCGCCGCTGTTCATCGATCAGGTCGTGGCGGCCGTGCTGCGCGGCATGCTCGACGGCAGCGCCGATGCCTTGGAGGTGCGCGCTGCCGAACTGCTGTTCCGCCCGCAGCGCATCACGCTGGAGGGCGACCGGGTGCTGGCCGGCGACCAGGCCACGCTCGACCTGCAGCACCAGACGCACGGCTTCGGTGATCTGGGCCGCCTGCTGGCGTCGGCCAAGACGCCGCTGAAGGGACTGGACCTGCGCGTGCTGAACGACGAGCACGCCCCCGGCTTCTGGGCCGACGCCGCCCGGCCCGGCGCCGGCCAGCGCCACCTGCTCGACCTGACGCACCAGATCAGCCACGACATCGGCCACGGCGTGAAGTTCCAGCTCGTCAACGCACGGTCCGGCCTGAAGGCCCTGGCCGGCGTGCTCGAGAAGTGGGTGCGCCACCTGCTGGGCGTGCAGTTGGCGATCCAGCCGCTGCAGCGCATCGCCGACGCGCAATGGCGCTGGCACGTCGGGCTGGACGCCGTGTCCACCGCGCTGCTCAACGATCTCTATGAAGGCCGCGAGGTCGAGGCCGAACGCCTGCGCCGCCTGGTCAGCCTGTTCCAGCTGGACTTCGCCGACCCCGCCGAGATGCGCCGGGACGTCGCCGGCAAGACGGTCTACCTGGGCCTGTCGATGAACGACCAGCGGGTCCTTCGACTGAAGCCGCAGAACCTGCTGCTCAACCTGCCGCTGGCTTCTTCGTCCTGAGCACAGCGCGCGGTGACGCGCTGTCGCGGAACTCGTCCCACGCGGCGCAGAAGCCGGCCAGGTCCTCGAACTGCGGCAGTGCGCCGCTGTCGAAGACCGTGAAGCGCCAGTTCGGCAGGTGCTCGACCAGCGTCTTCTGGCGGTAGTCGACGAAGTCGCCTCGCACGCCGTGCGACATCCACACCGGCATCTTCAGGCTCTCGTAGACGGAGTGGATGTCGGCGCTGAACATGCTGGCCGACAGGAAGTGCAGCGGTGCGTGTTCGGCGCCGGGCTGGCGCGTGGTGAGCACGTCGTAGGCCCACAGGCCTTCGTCGATGTGCTTGCTGCCCCAGGTGCGTTCCAGGAAGTAGCGGATCACGCCCGGCCGCGTCAGGCCGCGGAACACCGCGCCGCCCCAGCCGGGACCGGCCAGGGCCTTGTGCAGCCAGGGCAGCGCGCGGGTCGTGCCGGGCGCCTTGCGCCAGGACGTGCGGCCGCTGAAGCCGGTCGGGCTGACCAGGCCCAGGCTGCGCCAGAGCCCGGGCGACTCGGCGCCCGCACGCGCCAGGAACTCGGTGCCCAGCGACAGCGCCAGGGCGTCGACGGCGGTCTTGCCGCAGCGCTCGCTCGCCCGGCGGCCCACGGCCAGCAGCGCGTCGGTCATCAGGCGCGGCGTGTAGGCGATGTCCCTGCGGTCGGACAGGCCGTAGCCCGGCATGTCGTAGGCGAAGACGGTGTGCGAGCGACGGTAGTGGTCGAACAGCGGTTTGACTTCGGCTGCACAGGCGGCGGCATTCACGCTGTGCACCAGCAGCATGGGCGGTCCGTCGCCGGCCACGAAGCCGGTCATTCGCCCCCAGGGGCCATCGAGCTCGAAGCGCTCGGCGTCGAACGGGGGCGGCAGCGCGGTGCTCATCGGCAGCTCAGGGGCCGCGACGGGCCGGCGGCGGAAAGGCAGGGGACATCGGCAAGGCTCGACGCAGGCGGGTTTTTCACTGGGCCCGATCGTACCTGTCGGGGCTGGCCCATGAAAAAGTCGCCGGCTGCTTGCGCAGGCGGCGACGGGAGTGTCCAGTCGTTCAGAAGCACCGGGCCGGATTCGAGCGGCTGCTCATGCCGGCCCGGAGCCTTGCAACGCCGCTGGGCGTTGCAGCTTGGGCTCTTCAGGCCTTGCGGCGGCGGGCGGCGCCGATGCCGGCCAGGGCCAGGCCGACCAGGGCCAGCGTGCCGGGTTCCGGGATGGCCGGGGGCGGCACGACGGCGTCGTAGGTGTAGGTGATGGTCGCGCCGCAGCCGGCTTGCGTGGACTGCGTCGAGGCGATGTTGCCGCCACCGCCGGCGACGCCGAAGCCCGACGAGGACTCGCAGGTCAGGCCGAAGGTGCCCGCACCCACCAGCGATGCCAGGATGCCGCTGAGGTCGACCGAGAACTGGCCGTCCCTGGCAAAGGGACCGAAGCTCTTGGTCTCGCCCACGGCGTACTGCTGGCTGCCCGACGAAGCGCTCAGGGCGATGGTGTCGGTCAGCAGGGCGCTCAGGGCAGCGATTTCGCTCGACCAGAACAGCTCGGTGTTCGAGTTGATCGTGGCGCGTTGCGATTGCTGGGCGGTGTTGGTCCCGGTGAACGAGAAGGTGGCGGCGCCACTGACCAGCAGCGAGGCGCCGGTCAGCGTGCCCAGGCTGCCGTCGAAGCGGCCGAGCTGGCCGGTCTGCGTGATTTCGGTCGTGGCTTGCACGATCGGCAGGCCGTACTGGAACGAGATGGTGGCGGCTTGCGCGGCCGAGGCGACGGCCGTCATGGCCATCACTGCGAGCAGTTTCTTCATTGCAGATCCTTTGGAGAGGAAGACGGGAGATCCCCGGAATGCCCGGGGGCTGTCACTTCTCCGCAAGCGCTGTGCCGCTGCTTTTCCGGCGTCCGGCGAGGCGCTGACAACGTGGTGCCAGGACCACGAACCTAGGGGGTTGCATGCGTTCGATGCAAATCGAGCGCGCCATTCGCGCTGGATGGCGCCGCCCGGTCACCCCCTGAAACAGGGGGGTCGAATGGCCCCGGGCCATGACGTGCTTCACGGACTGCCGGGGCCTTGTGTCAATGGATCCGACACTCTGGACCGCCGACGCTGTCGGCACAAGCTACAGCTTGTCAGGCGCTGGCAGGAATTCGAGCGCCGCGCCGAGTCCCCGTGCCCAGGCCGTCCAAGCCTCGCGCCGCTGCGTCAGGCGGGCGGGATAGGCACCGAAGCGCGCCGCGAAGGCGGATTCGTCGATCACGATAGTCAGCGGCGCCGCGGGTTGCCTGGCCTGCAGCACCTGCACCCAGCGGCCATGCGTCTCGACCTCGGGCGTGGCCGTGAGGTCGAACCAGGCCACGCGCAGCGTCGGCCCGCCCGACGCGAATTCGTCGGGCGAGGCCTCGGCGCGGTCCTCGTCGCCTGCGGACACCGGGGAATCGACCTGCAACTGCAGCGTGTCGCCCCACTTCGTGGCCAGCCGTGTCCTCAGGACCTGCAGGGCGGCAGCCGCCGGCGCCGCGCCGTGCGGACACACCTGGATGCGCGCCAGCGCGCCCGACTGCAGGCGTGCGAGCTGCTGGAAGTAGGCCTCTTGCCAGGGCAGCGGCAAGTCTCGCGACAGACGTGCTGCCTGCCGCAGCGACACGGCGGCCAGCAGCGCGCGGGGCAGGGCCGCGAACAGGATCAGCGTCACGGCGAAGAGATGCAGCCAGGGGGCTGCCGCGCCGCCGGGCACGGCCCCGGCGCTGATGCGCAGGGACTCCACCGCCGGCACGGCGACGCCGCTGAGCGCGCTGGCGGGCGCCAGCAAGCTGTCGAGCAGGGCCTGCACGGTGGCGGCCTCCAGAAAGGTGCTCTGCCAGCCGACGCGGTAGTCCAGCACCAGCCCGCGCAGGTACAGGCCCGCCACCATGCCCAGTGCCAGCGCCGCTGCTGCGGCGTGAAACAGCGCCGCCACGCGCGCCGAGGTCAAGGGCATCGCCTGCACCCCCCAGGCAGCGGCGCCTGCGGACACCGGGCTGGCCGCAGGCAGGCCGGGGACGCTGCCGGACAGGCGGCGGGCGAGCGCGCCTTGCAGGGCGCCCGCCCCGCGCGAAGGGCGGTGCGCGCGGTCACGCGCGGGGCGCAGCGACTGCACCCCCACCCAGCCGACGACGACCAGGTTCCAGGCCACCACGATCCAGACTTGCAGGGCCGGCAGGTTGATGCGCTGGGCGCTGCCCAGGTGGTCGATCAGCAGTCCGAAGAAGGCGCCCAGCGCTGTCGCCACGCCCAGCCATGCCGGTCGCCAGCCCCGCTGGGCGGCCCAACGCACCAGGCCCGATTCGCGTGCCGACAATCTTTGCCAGGCATGGCGGGCCCGCTCCGCCACGAACCGGGCCAGCGGCGCGCCTTCGGTGCACGACTCCTGCGCCAGCCGGGTGGCCCAGGCTCGGTCCCCGGCACTCCACAGCGGTGAATCGTCGGGCAGGGCGTCGAGGGCCCGCACCATCACCACCTGGCGGGCGCTGTCTTCGTCGAGGGGGACTGGGCGGGGGGAAGGCGGGCTCACGGCCGGCCCACTGTAGCGCCAGCGCGGCGCGCTGGCGCTGGCCGCCAGGCGCAGGGCCTCGGCCGGGCCGGCGATCAGGCCGGGGCCGGTGCGGCTGGCGCTTGCGGGAACCAGGCCGACAGGAGCCGCCGGTCTTCGGCCAGCCGCAGGTCGTAGGCGGCCAACAGTCGATCGCGGAACAGCCGTGCGGCCGGGGACAGCGGACGCGACTTGAGCGACATCAACGCCAGTTCGCTCGAGGTCCACCCCCCTGCGGCGAGCGGCACCACGCGGCCGGCGTGTACGGCGTCGGCCAGTTCCGAAGGAGGCAGCAGCGTCAGTGCGTCGGCCTCCAGCATCAGCGGCTCGATCATCGACCACAGCGGTGCCACCACGCCCGGCCAGGCGCGTTGCCGCGCCAGGGGCGACACGCAGCGTGTCTGCAGATCGAGCACCGTGGCCAGCAGCTTCGGGTTGGCGTGGCCCGCGGCCACGGCCAGGTAGTCGAAGGCGTCGATCAGGGTGAAGCCGGGCCGGTCGAGCAAGGGGTGCCCGGCCCGCGCCGCCAGCACCAGCGGTGCAGCCGGCAGCAGCGTGGTGTCCAGTGACAGATCCGCCCGTTCGCGCAGCACCGCTGGGTGGCCCACGACGAAGTCGAGTTCGTGTCCTCGCAGGCCGGGCACCAGATCCCCGACCAGCCCGCAACGGATTTCCATCGACACCTCGGGATGCTGTTGCAGGAACGCCAGCGCGACGTCGCCTGCACTCAGCTCCATCGCCTTGGCGCCCACGCCGACGGCCACGCGCCCGGCGTGCAGGGTCGGATTGCGCTCGATGTGCTGGCCCAAGGCCGCCGCGGCTTGCAGCATCTCGCGGCCCCGGCCGAGGAACAGGCGCCCGAGTTCGGTGACGCCGACGCTGCCGGCCTGGGCCACGAAGATCGGCGCGCCGAGGGCCAGCTCGACCCCCTTGACGCTGCGCGAGAGTGCCGAGACGCTCATGCCCAGTTCGAGCGCCGCGCGTGTCACGCTGCCGTGGTCGGCCACCGCGGCGACGTGGCGGATGTGCCGCAGCTCGATGTCCAGCCCCTCCTGTCCGGGCAGGGCGTCTGCCGCCCCGGGGGCGCTGCGGCTTCGGCGCGTCATGCTGCACCCCCCGCCGCAGGGCCGAACCAGGTGTCCACCAGATGCCGGTCCTCGGCCGCCCTCTTCGCGTGGGCTCGACGCAGGTGCTCACGGAAAGCAAGGGCCGCGGCGGACTGCACGCGCGACGGCAGGTGCACGATGCCGAAAGGCGTGTGCAGCCAGCCGGGTGCCAGCAAGGCCACGAGCCTGCCGGCCTCGACGCTCGGGCGCAGCACACTGGGCTCGGCAGAAGCCACGGCGTCGGATGACAGCACCAGGCGCTCGAGCATCGAGCGCGAGTTGCAAATGACCGATGGCATCGGCCGCAGCTGCGACACCGGGGCCGGGGCGGCCGCCTGCTCCTTCAGCAAAGGCGCCAGCAGACCGGGCTGGATGCGGCCCAGCGACATCACGGGGAAGGCGAAGACCTCGGGCAGGGCCACCGTCTTGCTGCGGGTCAGCGGATGGCCCGGCCTGACGTACACCACCAGCGGATGCGCCTCGAGAGGCTCGACCTCGAGCTCGGGCTCCTGTGCGAACAGGCTGCTGTCGGCCAGCAGCAGGTCGAGCTGCCCGCCTTTCAGCAAGGGCAGCAGGTCGGTGCGGAAGGCCGCGCGCAACTCGACCCGCACGGTCGGACAGTCGGCCACGAAGGCGCGTGTGGCATCGACGGCACTGAGCTCGCTGGCCGCCGTGCCCACGCCCACGCTGAGACTGCCGCCCTGCAGCGAGCGGTTGCGGAAGAACTGCGTGTCGACCTCGGCGGCCAGCGCCAGCATGTCGCGACCCCGGCGCAGCACCTCCATGCCGATGTCGGTGACGCTCACGCCTTGCGCCGACCGCACGAAGATCGGCGCGCCGACGATGCGTTCCAGCGCCTGCACGCTGCGCGACAGGGCCGATTGGCTGAGGTGCAGGGCCAGCGCCGCCTGCGCGAAGTTGCCGTGCTCGGCCACCGCCAGCGCGTGCTTCAGCTGCCGCAGTTCGTAGTTCAAGCGCGCCTTCCCGCCAGCAGGTCGTCGTCGCACGTGGCGCACTGCACGGCCCGCGGGCCTAGATGCGCCCGGCTCAGCAAGACCATGGATTCACCGGACGGACACGATTGTCGGCGCAAGGCGCGGCGGCCGTGCAGACACACGGGCCGCACCACCGTACGGCCGGCTCGGCCGGCGTGACGGAATGGACTGGTGTGACCGGCAGGTCGAAGCGGGTGGCGGTCATCGGCAGGACTTCATGCCGGCCGTTCCTGCGGCAACCAGGCCTCGATGAGGCGATGGGCCTCTGCGACCTCGACCAGATGCGCGGCACTGAACTGCTGGAAGAACGCTGCGGCGGCGGGGTTGGCCTTGCGCGAGCGAGGGCGCACCAGGGCATAGGGATTGCTCAGCCAGGGAGGTGCCGCCAGCGGCACGAGCGTGCCGGCTTCCACTCCGGGCCGGGCCAGGGCCGGCGAGCATGCCGTGACGCAGTCGGTCTGCTCGACCAAACGCATCTGCATGGACACCGAGTTTCCGGTCAACGCGGGCATCGGGCGTGTGCGCGCCAGCGTGCCCTCGGCGCTGGACTGCTCGCTCAGCAGCCGGTGCAGCACCGGCGGCTGGATGCGACCGGCAGCGTAGATGGGGTGGTGAAAGACGCTCTTCATCTCGAAGCGGGGACTCGCAGCGAGCGCATGCCCCTGGCGGACGACCACCACCAAAGGCAGCGCGGGCAACGGATGCACGTCGTGGTCACCGCCCTTCGTGAGGCCGACGGCATCGGCGATGAGCAGGTCCAGCTCGCCCTGGACCAGCGGCGGCCAGAGGTCGTCGCGAAGCGAACTGCGCAACTCGAGGGTGACGCCCGGCATGTCGACCATCATCTGTGCGGCCACAGCGGTCGCTGTCGCCTCGCACATCGCCGCTCCCATGCCCACGACCACGCGGCCGGCCTGCAGCGAGGGATGGAGGCCGAGCAGTCGATCGAGGTCGGCTGCGGCGGCCAGCAAGGCCCGTCCGCGATCGATGAAGATTCGCCCCAGATCGGTCAGCGTCAGGGATGGCCCGTTGCGCCGGAACAGCGCGGTGCCCAGCTGCCTCTCGAGCGCGGCCACGCTGCGCGACAGCGACGACGGGCTCAGCTGCAGCTGTTGGGCCGCTCCGGCGATGCCCCCCTGTTCGACCACCGCGATGGCCTGGCGGATCTGCCGCAGCTCGATGTCCCTCGAACCGACAGCGGTGGACCCTTGTCTTGGCATGCTCAGGCACTGACCCGGGCTGCGGGGAACCATTTCCCCAACAGGCGGCGGTCGGCGGCGGCCCGCAGGGACTGTGCGGCAAAGAGCCGCTCACGGAAGACCCGGGCGCTCGGGCTCAGCGCGCGCGCCCTCGTCCTGATGACTCCGAAGGGGGAGGTCAGCCACGCCGGCGCCCCCAGCGGCACCAACTGCCCCGACGCGACGAGCTTCTCGGCGCCGCTGGGGGCCAGGGCGCCCACGGCATCGGTCTGCAGCAGCAGCATCTCGGCAGCGGCAGTGGAGTTGGTCATCACGGCCGGCATGGCGCGCTGACGCGCCTGCGGGGCCAGGGCGAGCGACTGGGTCTGCAGCAGCGACGTCAACAACTCCGGGCGCAACCGCCCGGGCGCGACGATGGGAAACTCGAAGATCCTGGGCAAGTCCGCGCCGGCCGCGCCGTCCAGGGGATGGCCCCGGCGCACCAAGATCACCAGCGGATGCTCTTCGAGCGGCAGCAACTCCAGCTCCGGGTCATCGTTGGTGAACAAGGTGCTGTCGGCCACCAGCACGTCGAGCTCGCCGCTGCGCAGCGGCGGCAGCATGTCGGTGCGGAAGCCGCTGCGGAACTCCACGGCCACCATCGGGTGCTCCCTGAGCATCTCCGCGGCGGCGTCGCAGACGGCGCCCTCGGCGGTCGAGGTGGCGATGCCGACGCGCAGTCGATCGGCCTGCAGCGACCGGTTGCGCACGATCTGGACGTCGAGCTCGGCGGCCATCTGCAGCATGGTGTTGCCGTGCCGGAGCAGATCGCGGCCGACGTCGGTCATGGTCACGCCGTCGGCCGAACGCAGGAAGATCGGCGTCCCCACCTCGCGTTCCAGCGCCTGGACGCTGCGCGACAGGGCCGACTGGCTCAGGTGCAGCTCGAGTGCGGCGCGGGAGAAGCTGCCGTGCTCGGCCACCGCCACCGCATGCTTGAGTTGCCGGAGTTCGACGTTCATGCAATCAATCCATCGTAGGGGGTGTGCGCTGACTCCAACCGCGGGCGGGGTGCCCTGGCACCGCCGGGCCAGGGCGCCGTCAGCCGAACCACTCTCGAAGCAACTTCGCGTCTTCGTCCGCGTTGAGCCGGTCGATCTGGCGCACCTTGTCGCAGAACAGCCGGGCGGCCGCACTCAGAGGCCGCGACTTCAGACGGACGAATGCGGTACGCACCGACAACTGGCCCGCGAGCGACATCACGGGCGCCGCCTCGTTTCTCTCGACCGCGGCGCGAACGGCGGTGGGCGTGAACAGCGTCAAGGCGTCGGAGGCGAGAACCGCATCGCGTGCAGCAGCCACGGTCGCGCACTGCAGGGCTGGAAAGGCCCGGGTCCGGGCGCCGTCGGCCAGCGCGCGCCGCTGTGCGGCCAGCAGCACGGTGAGGAAACCCTGCGGCGTGCGGCCGACGCCCACCCAGGGGTGAACGAATGTGTCTTCGAGCGTGACATCGCTTCGGCCGGCAAGCGGGTGGCCCGCGCGACCGACCACCACGACCGGGTGTTCGCACAAGAGTTCGATGTCGACATCGGGCTCGCCCTCGAAGGCGCTCTGGTCGACCACCAGCAGGTCGATCTCGCGCGAGCGCAGCGGCGCCGGCACGTCGAACAACGATGCCGATCGCAGCTCGATCGTCACCACCGGATGCTCGCTGAAGAACGCCGCGGCAGCCCGCGGCAGCAGGTAGTCCATCGCTGCGGGGCCCGCACCCACCACCAGACGGCTGCGCTGCAGGCTGCCGTTTCGCACCACCTGCAGGTCGAGTTCGTCGGCCATGTCCAGCAGGCCCTTGCCGCGCTCGAGAAACAGGCGACCGACATCGGTCGACAGCACGCCATTGGCCGAGCGCACGAACAGGGGGGTGCCGATCTGACGTTCCAGGGCCTGCACGCTGCGCGACAGGGCCGACTGGCTGAGGTTCAGGTCTTCAGCCGCGCGTGCGAAGCTGCCCGCCGCCGCCACCGCGACGGCATGCCTGATCTGGCGCAACTCGACGTTCATCGTAGGGGGACTCTAACCGCGCAGACCTTGCACGCGACGCAATTTCTCCATGTAGCAAACGCATTGGACGAATTGATCATCCCTGCTTACTGTCACCCCCTGTGTCAGCCGGACGCTGGTGCACACATGTGCCCGGTGCGTTCGAGGCGCCCGGCTCCTGCAAGGGCGGGCGAGCGCCAGCAATGAATGGGCTGGTTCGGTTTCTGGATACTCAAGTTGAGAGCAATATGCTGGGCTATTACCAATTGATCGAATCATCCGACGGGCGTGCCAGTTTCCAATTGCGCGCCGGCAACCACGAGGTCATCCTGTCCGGCGCGCCGCACCACTCAAGAGACGCCGCCCTGCTGGCCGTCGAGTGGCTGCGTGCCAACGGCACCGAGCCCAAGCGCTTTGAACGCCGAACCACCGCGTCGGGCGGACGCTATTTCGTCGTGCTGAAGGCCGACGGCGAACTGGTCGGCCGCAGTGCCACCTACGGCCGCAGTTCAGGCCTGGACGTCGGCATCGCTTCGGTGCAGCGCAATTGCAAGAGCGAGAACTTCCGCGGCCTGGTGCGCCGCACCTCGCTGTCCGACTGGCGTTCCTCGGTGGCGCCGTCTACGCCAGAGCTCGCCCGATAAGGATCTTCTGCACCTCGCTGGTGCCTTCGTAGATCTGGCAGACGCGGACGTCGCGGTAGATGCGCTCCACTGGAAAGTCGCTGACGTAGCCGTAGCCGCCGTGCACCTGGATGGCGGCGCTGCACACCGCCTCGGCCATCTCGCTGGCGAACAGCTTGGCCATCGCGGCTTCCTTCAGGCAGGGCCGGCCGGCGTCCTTCAGGCTGGCGGCATGCCAGATGAGCTGCCGCGCCGCCTCGATGCGCGTGGCCATGTCGGCCAGCTTGAACTGCACGGCCTGGTGGTTGAAGATCGGCTGGCCGAAGCTCGTGCGCTCCTTGCTGTAGGCCAGCGCGGCCTCGAAGGCCGCACGCGCCATGCCCAAGGACTGCGCGGCGATGCCGATGCGCCCGCCCTCCAGGCCTGACAGTGCGATGCGCAGGCCCATGCCTTCGTCGCCCAGCAGGTTTGCGGCCGGCACGCGACAGTTCTCGAACAGGATCTGCGCCGTGTCGCTGGCGTGCTGGCCCATCTTGTCCTCGATGCGCGCGACCGTGTAGCCCGGCGTGTCCGTGGGCACGATGAAGGCGCTGATGCCCTTCTTGCCGGCAGCCTTGTCGGTCACCGCCATCACGATGGCCACGTCGCCGTTCTTGCCGCTGGTGATGAACTGCTTGACCCCGTCGAGCACGTAGTCGTTGCCCTCACGGCGAGCCGTGGTGCGCAGGCCGCCGGCCTCCGAGCCCACGTGCGGCTCGGTCAGGCAGAAGGCGCCGAGCATGTCGCCGCGGGCCAGCGGCTTGAGGAAACGTTCCTTCTGGTCATCGTTGCCGAAGGCCATCAGGATGGAGCAGACGGGGCAGTTGTTGACGCTGACGATGGTGCTGGTGGCGCCGTCGCCGGCGGCGATCTCCTCCAGCATCAGGGCCAGGGCCAGGTAGTCGAGGCCGGCGCCGTCCCACTCGGTGGGAACGGCCACGCCGTAGGCGCCGAGGCGGGCCAGCCCGCGCAGGGCGGCCTGCGGGAAGGTGTGGGCCTTGTCCCACGCCGCGGCATGCGGCGCCACTTCGGCGGCCACGAAGCTGCGCACGGCGTCCTGCACGGCGCGATGGTCATCGCTCAGCAGCATGTCGAATTCACTTCCTTGTTGCAGGGATGTCGTGGCGCCGTGGCCAGGTTCACCAGGCCAGCGGGCTGCTGTCGAAGTTGAAGAAGCCGCCGTTGTCGCTGGCCTTCAGGCCTGCCAAGGTGCGGCGGATGCCGGCGGCGCTGTCGGCCACCTCGATGTCGGCGCCGCTGCCGCCCATGTCGGTGCGCACCCAGCCCGGATGCAGGGCGACGCAGACGGCGCGGCCCTCGAAGGCCAGCGAGGCGTCCTTCAGCACCGAGTTCACCGCCGCCTTGCTGGCACGGTAGAGCCAGCCGTCCGGCGAGCGCCGCAGGCCCATCGAACCCATGCGCGAGGAGATCACCGCCAGTCGCGCCCCGGGGGCCAGCATCTCGCCGATCTGCGACAGCACGCGCATGGGGCCGAGCACGTTGGTGTGCATGACGTGGTCGAAGTCCTGCGCCGTGGGCGCCTCGACCGCGGCGATGCGCGGCCCGAAGACGCCGGCGTTGACGATCACCACGTCGAAGGCCTCGCCGTCGATCTGCCAGGCCAGTCCGGCCGCACTGGCCGCATCGGTCACGTCCAGGCCCAGGGCCCGTGCACCGAGGCCGCCCAGACGCTCGAGCCCGGCGCTGTCGCGTGCCGTGGCGGTGACACGGTCGCCGTCCGAGCGGTACTGACGCACCAGTTCGAAGCCGATGCCACGCGACGCGCCGACGATGAGGACGTTCATGGACCTTGACTTCCCGAGACTGCTGGATGACCTGCATTCTGCGCGAAAGGGCCGCGGGCGCGCCCGAGGGAAGCGACGTCGGGCGGCGAAGAGCCCTGCCACGGGGTCGTGCATGGCAAAGGGCGAGAATGGGTCGATGCAGGACGTCGAAGCGAAGCCCCCTCTCCGCGCGGTACCCGTGGTGCCCGCAACGCCCCTTGCGGTCGGGCCGGCGGTCGATTGGCGCCTGCCCATCGACGGCATGACCTGCGCGAGCTGCGTGGCGCGCGTCGAGAAGGCGCTGTCCGCCGTGCCCGGCGTGCGCGGTGCCAGTGTCAATCTGGCCACCGAGACCGCCAGCGTCAGCGGCGGCAGCCTGCCCGCACTGCGCCAGGCGGTGGAGAAGGCCGGCTACACACTGGCCGAAGAGAGGGTTCGGCTGTCCATCGACGGCATGACCTGCGCGAGTTGCGTGTCGCGGGTCGAGAAGGCGCTGTCGCGCGTGCCGGGCGTGCTGTCGGCGCAGGTCAACCTGGCCACCGAGACCGCCGAGGTGCACTGGCTGAGGGCCGGCGACGGCGACGACGGCGGTGCGGCGCGCCTGGTGGCGGCCGTGGTGGCTGCCGGCTACGAGGCTGCGCCCCTCGCGGCCGACGAAGGCGTGGCACGCGCGCCGCGCGCTACCGCGCCCTGGTGGCCGGTGGCCGTCGGCGCGGCGCTGTCGCTGCCGCTGGTGCTGCCCATGCTGGCCCTGCCCTTCGGCGTGCACTGGATGCCGCCGGCCTGGTTGCAGTTCCTGCTGGCCACGCCGGTGCAGTTCTGGCTGGGCGCGCGCTTCTACCGCGCCGGCTGGGCGGCCGTGCGCGCCGGGGCCGGCAACATGGACCTGCTGGTGGCCCTGGGCACCAGCGCCGCCTACGGCCTGAGCCTGTTCCTGTGGCTGCGTTCTGGCCCCGGCGAGATGCCGCACCTGTATTTCGAAGCCTCGGCCGTCGTCATCACGCTGGTGCTGCTGGGCAAGTGGCTGGAAGCGCGTGCCAAGCGGCAGACCACCGAGGCGCTGCAGGCGCTCAACGCGCTGCGCCCGGCGGTGGCGCGTGTGCGCCGCGACGGCGTCGAGTCCGAGCTGCCCATCGCCCGGGTGCGGGTCGGCGACCTGGTGGTGGTGCGGCCGGGCGAGCGCATCGCCGTCGACGGCGTGATCGAAGAAGGCGACAGCCAGGTCGACGAGTCGCTGATCACCGGCGAAAGCCTGCCGGTGGCGCGTGCGCCGGGGCAGAAGGTGACCGGCGGTGCCGTCAATGGCGAGGGCCTGCTGCTGGTGCGCACCAGCGCCATCGGCGCCGAGACGACGCTGTCGCGCATCGTGCGCCTGGTCGAGTCGGCGCAGGCCGAGAAGGCGCCCATCCAGCGTCTGGTCGACCGCGTCAGTGCCGTTTTCGTGCCGGTGGTCATCGGCATCGCACTGCTCACGATGCTGGGCTGGGGTCTGTTCGCCGGCCAGTGGCAGGACGGGCTGCTGAACGCCGTGGCGGTGCTGGTCATCGCCTGCCCGTGTGCGCTGGGCCTGGCCACGCCGACGGCCATCATGGCCGGCACGGGGGTGGCGGCACGCCGCGGCATCCTCATCAAGGACGCCGAGGCGCTGGAGACCGCGCACGCCATCACGGTGGTGGCCTTCGACAAGACCGGCACGCTCACCGAGGGCAAGCCGCGGCTGCTGGCGGCCGAGCCGGCGCAGGCCGCGGGCGATGCACGTACAGCACTGCTGCGCGATGCCGCCGCGGTGCAGGCCGGCAGCGAACACCCGCTGGCGCGTGCGGTGATGGACAGCGCCCGGGCCGAGGCGCTGGCCGTGCCGGCCGCCAGCGACCAGCGCGCGGTGGCCGGCAAGGGCATGTCGGCCACTGTCGAAGGCCGTGCGCTGCGCCTGGGCAGCCGGCGCTGGATGGACGAACTGGGCGTCGACTGCGCGCCGCTGGCCGCACGGGCGCAGGCGCTGCAGGACGAGGGCCGCACGGTGTCGTGGCTGGCCGAGGCCGGGAATGCCCCCAGGCTGCTGGGCCTGCTGGCCTTCGGCGACACCGTCAAGCCGAGCGCGGCGGCAGCCGTCGCGCGGCTGCAGGCCATGGGTCTGCGCACGGTGCTGGTCAGCGGCGACAACGCCGGCAGTGCGCAGGCGGTGGCCACCCTGCTGGGCATCACCGAGGTGCAGTCCGAGGTGCTGCCGCAGGACAAGGCGCGCATCGTCGGCGAGCTGAAGCAGGGCGGGGCGAAGGTGGCGATGGTCGGCGACGGCATCAACGACGCCCCCGCGCTGGCGGCGGCCGACGTCGGCATCGCGATGTCGACGGGCACCGACGTGGCCATGCATGCCGCCTCCATCACGCTGATGCGCGGCGACCCGGCCCTGGTGGGCGACGCCATCGACATCTCGCGGCGCACCTACGCCAAGATCCGGCAGAACCTGTTCTGGGCCTTCGCCTACAACATGGTCGGCGTGCCGCTGGCCGCGATGGGCCTGCTCAACCCGGTGATCGCCGGCGCGGCGATGGCCTTCAGCAGCGTCAGCGTGGTCAGCAACGCCCTGCTGCTGCGGCGCTGGAAGGGCGCGACGCGCTGAGGCGCTGCCGCCCGGCCGGGCTGCCGCTCAGCGGCAGACGGCCGAAGCCCGCGCGCCCGTGACGGCCGCCACGGCATCGAGCTGGCGCAGCTTCGTGCCGCACATCGCGGCCGCGCTGTCCTCGAGCCGGCGCGCCAGGTCCTTGCCCGACATCGTCGGGAAGCGCGCGCGCACCAGCGCGGCCGTGCCCGAGACCAGCGGCGCGGCCATCGAGGTGCCGCTCCAGGTGGCGTAGCCGCCGGGCACGGCGCTGGTCAGGCCCTCGCCGGGAGCGGCCAGTTCGATCCAGCCGCCGGAGTTGGAGAAGCCGGCCACCCGGCCGGCAGCGTTGCTGGCCGCCACCGGCACCAGGCCGTATTCGCCTTCGGCGGCCGGGTACTGGCGGATCTCGCTGCTGGCGTCGTTGCCGGCAGCGGCCACCACGACGGCGCCCACGCGACCCGTGCAGCGTGCCTCGTCGTCTGCGTAGCCGGGGTCCGAGCGGTCGCCCACCGCGTCGCCGGCGAGGGCCGGTGTGCAGGCGGCGATCTGCAGCACGGCGCCCAGCACGCCGGTGCGCGACAGGCTGCCCAGGCTCAGGTTGATGACGTGGGCGCCGTCGTCGGTGGCCGGGTTGCCGTCGGGGTCGATGGCGTGCAGCAGGGCTTCGGCCAGCACCCAGGCGTTGCCGACGCCGTCGGCGTCCAGCACGCGGATGGGCATGATCTTCGCGGCCGGGGCGGCCAGCGCCACGAGGCCCGCGACGTGGGTGCCGTGGCCGTGGCTCGGCTGGCCCGCGGTGCCGCCTTCCGACGGGTCGGCATCGAAGTCGACGAAGTCGAAGCCTGGCAGCAGGCGGCCGGCCAGGGCCGGGTGACCGAGGTCGACGCCGGTGTCCAGCACCGCCACGCGCACGCCGGCGCCGGCGCCGAGCCGCTGGGCCTCGGCCAGGCGCATGGCCTGCGGCCCCCACTGCGCCACGTAGTCCTGCTGCGTGCCGATGGCCCAGGCGACGTTCTTGCGTGCTTCAGGGCTGCGCTGCAGGGGGTTGTCCTCGGCGATCAGGACACCGGGCTCGAGCGCCAGCTGTGGCAGCAGGTCCTGCGCACGCACGTTGCCGATGACCTTCAGTCGATAGATCGGGCGCGCACCGAAGCGGCTCAGCAGGGTGAGCGGGTACTTCGACAGCAAGGCCGGCAGGGCCTGTGTCGTTGCCAGCTTGACGAGCACTTCGCCCGACGTGCCGGCGTCGGCCGTGGGAGAGACGGTGTCGCCGCCTTTGATGCCGCCCTTGATGGTCTCCCGAGCAGTGGCCCTGGGGCCGCCGAGCTTGCCGCCCGGGACGCTGACCTTGGGGCCGCCGCCCCGGCCATCCTCCCCGTTCTTCGCCCAAGCCGGCGCCACGATGAGACAGGATGCCAACGCGGCGGACAGCAGGCGGAGGCGAACCGGGGAGGCAGGCACTTTCATGATGGCGATCTTTCTTCTTGGGGCACCGGAACAGGACAGAGTAGGCTAGTCAGCGGCAGATACATGCGCATCCCGCGTGTACGGGGCCCGAGCGTCACAAATTGCTGCCGATGCCGTCAGCGTTGCTACTGCATGCAGCGCTTACCACCCACCGTACAGGCTGAACGCTGACCAGAAGTACGGATGCGAGTGCTCGCTCATCAAACTGGCTTGCGCGCGCTGAAGAGCCTGGGCGGTGCCCGAGCCTTGCACCACCTCGTCGTAGAACGCCGCCATGAACCGGGCAGTGACCTGATCGTCCACCGGCCATTGGCTGGCGAGCACCCGGGAGGCGCCGGCGACCAGGAAGGCGCGCACCAGGCCGAACATCTCGTCGCCCCCGCCACCGTCGGCCAGCGCCGTCTCGCAGGCGCTGAGCACCACGATGCCGGGGCGCAGTGCCAGGCCTTCGGCCATGTCCACCGTCAGCACGCCGTCGTGCAGGTGCAGGGCCGAGAAGCGCGGGTTGTCACCGCGGAACTGGGCGTGACAGGCCAGGTGCAGCACGTCGGCGTCGGGGGCGAAGCGGCGCAGCTGCTCCAGGGTTGCCTGCTCGCCGACACAGGCGCGGCCGTGGTCGAACAGGGCCGCCACGGCCGTGGCCTCGGCGCCGGCGTGCGGCAGGCGGCTGGACTCGCCCACCGCCAGCGCGCTGCGGGCCGCCGCGGGGGCCTGCCGCAGTCCCCGCAGCGCCGCCCGTGCGCTGGGCGCCATCGCCAGCTCATGGCGCTGCCCGAGCGCCGTGTCGCCGTCCTGCAGCGCAGCGAAAGGCAGGCCGCCGAGACCGGCGTGCGGCACGATCAACACGCGCCGTGCCTCGACCAGTGCAGGCCCGAGGGCGGTGGCCAGGGGCTGCCAGACCAGGGCATGCACACGCTGCAGACGGGCCCGGGCCCGCGCCTCCAGCACCGGAAGGTGACGCTGAACCGGTGCGGCGCCATGACGCAGCGTGTCCATCTGGAAGCGCACCGACTGCACGGCCTCGAGCACCTCGCTCCAGGGCGCCAGCCGTCGCACCTGGTGCACCGCGTCGTGCGTGACCACGCAGGCGAAGAGTTCGTCGTCGAGCGCACCGTACTCCACCAGCACGTCACCGTCGGCCAGTGCCGCCTGCAGCGCGGAGACACTGAACTCGCCCGGCGCAGGAGCTGCCCTGGATTCGCCGTGGTCCGGCGCGGCGAGGCGTCGACGGCGCGTGCGTTCGAGCAGCTCGGCTTCGGTGCGCTGCATCTCGTCGGTCAGCGCCGCCGAGGCTTCGCCCTCGTCCTGCAGCCGCTGCACGCGTCGGTACAGCCAGTTCAGGCGATCGCGCAGCGCCTGCTCCTCGTCGTCGCCGATGCCCTCGGGACCCTCGAGCTGCCGCTCGTCGAGCGTGCGCGCACGGAACCGGTCGAGCTGGCGCAGCGTCTGAGCACCGTCGCCTTGGGCCAGGGCCAGGCGCAACTGTTCCTGGTAGGGCCGCAGCGAATCGGTGAGGAAGGCACTGCGGATCTCGTCGCCCGGCAGGGCGCGTCGCTGGTCCTCGAAGAGCTCGATGGCGGCCTCGAAGGCGGCGGCGGCGGTGGCGGGCTCGCCGCGGGCCAGTGCCGTCTGGCCCTGTCCGGTGAGACAGCGGACCTGCACCGTCAGCCGCTGCTGCTCGCGGGCGCGCAGCAGCGCCGCGTCGAAGGCGGCACCAGCTTCGGCGATGTGCCCGCCGGCCAGCAGGGCCTGGGCCTGCAGAACCTCGGCGCGCGCGCTGCCGTCGGCCTGCGCGGCATCTGCAAAACCCCGGGCGGCCTCGTCGGCCCAACCCAGCGCGATGTCGGCGTCGCCGGCGGCCAGGGCCAGTTCGGCACGCGCCAGCGCCACCGCCGCCGCTCCCACAGCGTTGCCCTGCGCCTGGAAGAGTGCGGTGGCGGCCGCAAACGAGGTGTCGGCTGCGGACCGCCCGAGCAGCGCCTGGGCGCGACCTTGCTGCGCCAGCGCCCAGGCCTGTTCGTCGGGCAGCGCCAGATGGCGGAACTGGTTCACCGCGGCTTCGAACAGCGCCAAGGCCTCGGGCAGCAGTCGCAGCTCGAGGTAGGCGTCGGCGAGCTGCTTCTCGGCCACTGCCAGATATTGCGGCAGCGACAGGGCCTCGTAGCGCCGACGTGCCGACTCGAAGCCCGACAGCGCCTGGCGGTAGTGGCCACGCGTCAGCTCCAGCAGGGCCACCGATTCGTCCACCAGGCCCTGCTGCAGCTCCATGCCCTGCAGGCCAGCGCGCATGCGGGCTCGGGCGTAGATGCGCAAGGCTTCTTCGAAGTCTCCCAGCGAAGTGAAGGCGTCAGCCATGCCGATGTCGGCCAGCACCGAATGCTCCCGGTCGCCCAGGCGGGCGAAGAGCACGGCGGCCTCGCGGTAGTGCCGTGCCGCCTCGCCATAGGCGTCTCGCCGCAGCTGCAGGCTGCCCAGGTTCTGGCTGACGCGGGCGGCAGCGCGCAGGTTGCCGAGCGCCCGCAGCTCGCGCTGCGTGGCTTGGGCGCAATCGGCGGCCTGGGCGTGCTGTCCCAGCATCGACAGCGCCATGATCTTGGGGACCTGCGTCTGCGCCGCCGGGTCGGGCCGGCCGGCCTCGCGCAAGGCGGCGGCGGCGTCGTCGAAGCAGCGCACCGCCTCGGCCATCTGGGCCTGCGTTGCGCAGGCGATCCCGGCGGTCCAGGCCGCCAGCCCCTCGATCTCGCGCTGCTGCGTTGCCGGCACGCCGACGGCCAGCAGCTGGCGCAGCAGCTCGGCGGCGCGCACCGCGCGCTGAGGCGCACCGGTCCAGGCCTCGTAGCAGAGATCCTTCAGGGCCCAGGCCAAGGCCAGCGAGCCCTCGCCGGCCGGCAAAGGCGGCAAGGTCGACTCCAGGAGCTGTCGCGCCAGCGCCCCCGCAGCTTCGGGATCGGCCGGCGCTGGCTGCATCAGGCTCCCGGGCCGACCTCGAGAGGTGGCAGCACGATCTGGTCGGTGCCCAGGCGCAGCGTCAGCCGGTAGGTGCCTGCGGGTACGCCATCGATGCGGAACTCGCCGAGCGCGTCGAGTTGCGCCTGGTGCAGGGCCCCCGCCGTGGTGGCAGCCACTTCGATGCTGCCTCCTTCGTCGGGCCCCAGGATCTGGCCGGCCAGCGAGAAGGCCTCGGCCGAGGGGGTGATGCGCAGGTCGATGTCACGGCCCATGGCGCTGAACAGCATGTGGCGGGTGGGCGAACGCCTCGAGCGCATGCCGCCGGCCAGTGCCGGTGCGGCCCAGCTGTCGAAGCTGAGCAGCGCCGTGACCTGGCGCAGTGCCGCGGCGGCGGCGTCGCGCAGCGGCTGGGGCTGGGCTGACGTGGGCCACAGTGCGATCGCCGCCCGGCGCAGCGCCAGCGGAGCGTCGGGCAGCGCAGTGACGGCCCGTTGCACGCGCTGGCCGAAGCCGTCGTCGGATTGGGGTTCCTCGGGAGTCATCGTGTGCCGGTGCGAAAGCATGCCCTACAGAGACGCTCGCGGCGATGCAGATACATGCGCACACGATTCTGGCGTGAATTGTGCTCGCGACTGCTTGCCGTCGCCCCGGTCACTGCCCCGCGCGCAGGCTGGGCAGCCCGATGCCGGTGGCGTCGAAACCGCCGTCCACCGCCAGCGTCTGTCCGTTGACGTAGGCCGCCTCGGGGCTGCACAGGAACCACACGGCCGCGGCGATCTCTTCCTCGGTGCCGTAGCGCGCCAGCGGGATGGCGTCGTGGTAGCCGGCACGGATGTCGGGGGTGTGCACCTGGCGCGCCATCGCGGTTTCCACCGGGCCCGGCGCGATGGCGTTGACGCGGATGCCCACCGTGCCCAGTTCGGCCGCCTGCTGCCGCGTGAGGTGGATCAGCGCCGCCTTGCTGGTGCCGTAGGCCACGCGCAGCGTGCTGGCGCGCAGCCCCGAGATCGAGGCGATGTTGACCACCGCCCCGCCGCCGTGCCGGCGCATCAGCGGCGCGCAGGCCTGCGTGCACAGGAAGGGGCCGGTGAGGTTGACGTCGATGACACGCTGCCATTCGGCGGCGGTGGTCTGCAGCAGCGGCTTGAAGACCGCCACGCCCGCGTTGTTGACCAGCGCGTCGAGGCGGCCGAAGCGCCGGTCGACGTGCGCCACGGCCGCGGCCACCTGGGCCTCGACGGCCACGTCGGCGTGCAGCGCCAGCACGCGTTCGGGCCAGGCCAGCGCGGCTTCGGTGGCCTGCAGGGTGTCGCGGTCGATGTCCAGCAGCGCCACGCGCCAGCCCTGCGCCAGGAAGCGGCGGGCCGTGGCCAGGCCGATGCCGCGCGCGGCGCCGGTGACGAGCGCGGTGAAGGGGAGGGCCGGGGCAGTGTCCATGGGCGCACTGTACGTTGCGCCGCGCTCCTAGAATCGCCATCCATGCCGTCCCGGCCCCCCGATCCGCCGTCGCAGCAGCTTTCGCTGTTCGATGAAGTGCCGACGGCGGCCGCGCCGCCTTCGGCGGTGCGCCCGACGAGCGCGCCGCGTTCCGCGGCTCCGGCCGCCCCGCCGCCCGCCGCCGCCCCGCCTGCCGTCAGCTTCGCGCACCCGCGCGCCCATCGCGAGATCGCCTTGTCGGGCCACCGCATCGCCTACGAACTGCGCCGAGGCCGGCGTCGCAGCATCGGCTTCGTCGTCGGTCCGGAAGGGCTGTCGGTCAGCGCGCCGCGCTGGGTGGGCGTGGGTGACGTCGAATCGGCGCTGCGCGAGAAAGCCGGCTGGATCCTGCGCAAGCTGCAGGAGCAGGGCGAGCGCGCGCGCCGCCTGCAGGCCTCGCGCATCGAATGGCGCGACGGCACGGCGCTGCCCTTCCTGGGCGAGACCGTCATCGTGGTGCTCGACACGCGCACTACCGGAGCGGTGCTCAACAGCGACGCACAGGCCTTGCCGGGCGTGCCGCGGCTGACGCTGCACGTCGGGCTGCCGCAGGGCGCCGCGCCCGAGCAGATCCGCGAGGCCGTGCAGAGCTGGCTGCAGCGTCAGGCCAGGCGCATCTTCGAAGAGCGTTGCGCACTCTACGCACCGCGGCTGAACGTGCGCATGAAGCGCCTGGCGCTCAGTTCCGCCGCCACGCGCTGGGGCAGTGCCAGCGCCGACGGCTCCATCCGCCTGAACTGGCGGCTGGTGCACTTCGCGCTGCCGGTCATCGACTACGTGGTCACGCATGAGCTGGCGCACCTGCGCGAGATGAACCACAGCGCCGCCTTCTGGGGCGTGGTGCGCTCCGTGCTGCCCGACTACGAGCAGGTGATGGGCACGCTGCGCGACCAGGTGCTGCCGGTGCTGGACTGAGCCCGTCTCCTACCTTTGGGTGATGCGCCGATGGCGCATCGTGGGCAAACTGCTTGCAGTCGCTGTCATGCGGGCCCCACGGGCTCGCCAGGCGGACTCAGGGACAGGCACCCCCAGGGTGCCGCGGGACGGCGGCGGGACGGTTCACAACTCCCGCCGCCGGAACTCGGATCCCCTCGCCCGGCCCTCGGGCTCCACGGCGCTCAGCTCGCCAGCGCAAATCGCCGCACGCCGTCGGTGCCGTCCACCGGCACCAGCTTGCCCATCGACTCCAGCGCATGCAGGTGCGCGATCGACTCACCCATCGCAAAGGTCGTCTGGTGCAGGTCGAGCTTGCGCTTGAACAGCACGCCCAGCAGGTCGGCAGCGTGCCTGGGGCCCTCTGCGCAGGCCTGCAGCACGTCGGCGAAGCGCTCGTCGTGGTGCTGCACCAGCTGTTCGACGCGCTGGTGCAGTCCGGTGAAGGGCTTGCCGTGCGACGGCAGCACCAGGGTGTCGGCCGGCAGCGCGGCCATCTGCCGGATCGAGCGCAGGTACAGCGGCAGCGGGTCGGCCTCGGGTTCGATGTCGTAGACGCTGACGTTGGTCGAGATGCGCGGCAGCACCATGTCGCCCGAGATCAGCAGCCCCGCGGGCGCGCCTGCGCTGCGCAGGGTGGGCGCGTGCAGGGAGATGTGTTCGGGTGCATGGCCATAGCCGGCGATGCAGTGCCAGTCGTGCCCGCCGATGTGCAGCGCCATGCCGTCCATCAGGCGCCGGTAGCGCTGCGGCACCTGGGGCACCATGTTCGCGTAGTAGTTGCTGCGCCCACGCACCTTCTCCAGCGCTTCCGGGTCGGCCAGGCCGTGCAGCGCGAAGAAGCGCGCGGCGGCGTCGCCGCCCTGGCCGCTGGTGCTCTGGCTGGCGATGCGCGCCGCGTTGAAATCGGTGCCGCTGATCCACAGCCGGCACTCGTGGCCCGGCGTGCTCCAGCGCCCGGTGAGCCAGTGCGCCAGGCCGATGTGGTCGGGGTGCATGTGCGTGACCACCACGCGCAGCACCGGCAGGCCCTGCAGCTCGTCGCTGGCGAAGACCTGCTCCCAGGCGGCGCGTGTGCCGTCGTCGGCGATGCCGCAGTCGACGAGGGTCCAGCCCTCGCGACCCTGGTGCCGATCGCGCAGCAGCCACAGGTTGATGTGGTCCAGCGCGAACGGCAGCTTCATGCGCACCCAGCGCACGCCGGGCGCCACTTCCGTGCTTCGGCCGGGTTCCGGCAGGTGGTCGCCCAGCGGGTAGTGGAGTGCGGCTTCTTGCGGGTTCGCCATCGACGGTTTGCCTTCGGTTCGGGTTACATTGACGTTTACGTCAACGTCACTTGCATTATGGCCGCCGCTCCGCGCCCTGCTGTTCCTGCCGCCCGCAAGGCGGCTGCCCCGCGCGACGCCGAGAGCCGCGCCCGCGAGGCCCGCACCTTCACCATCACCGAGCTGGCCGCCGAGTTCGACATCACGCCACGCGCCATCCGCTTCTACGAGGACGTGGGCCTGCTGACCCCGGCGCGCGCCGGCCGCAACCGCATCTACACGCAGCGTGACCGCACGCGGCTGAAGCTCACGCTGCGCGGCAAGCGCCTGGGGCTCAGCCTGCAGGAGGTCAAGGAGCTGGTGCAGATGTACGACTCGCCCAGCGACACGCGCCAGCAGTTGCAGGCCTTCCTGGCCGTGCTGGCCGAACACCGCAAGCTGCTGGAGCGGCAGCGCGAGGACCTGGAGATCACGCTGGCCGAGATCGCCCAGCACGAGGCCCGCTGCCGCACCCTGCTGCTGGCTTCGGAGCGTGCCCCCAAGGTCCAGGCGGCCTGAGGGTCTGACAGGGCCGGCGTGTCTCAGCCGGCCGCGTCGGACACCGGGCTGCCGGCGTCCGGCACCGGGTCGTCGGTCAGCGTCATGAGGATGTCGGCGTACCAGGCGCAGTTCAGGCCCAGCGACTCGTCCAGCACGAGGTCGCGGTCGCTCATGTCCATGCGCGCCGAGTGCACGCCCAGCAGCTTCCAGGGCAAGCCGTCGTTGCTTCTGGGGTCGCGCATCACCACGGGCGCGCCGCTGGTGCCGCGGTGGGTGCGGGCGTCGGTCAGGAAGAAGCCCTGACCCTGGAAGCGCATGCCGAAGGCCGAGGCGATGACGGCCTGGCGCACCACGGGCAGGTGGTGCAGGGTGTCGTGGAAGCCCAGCGGGAAGCCGACGATGAGCAGCGAGCTGCCGACTTCCACCGCCTCCTTCGAGTCCTGCAGGTGGGCCGGCGTGAAGGCCTGCCAGCGGCTGCCCGCCGGCAAGGCGTCACGCTCGATCTCGATCACCGCGGCATCGATCTCGCCGCTGCCGTCGAGGCCCTGCCGCCAGGCGCTCTTGCCGTCCCGGTAGAGCAGCACCGAAAAGCCGGTCGACTTGGCGAGATCGCCTTCGCTGACATGCAGTTCGATCTCGATGCGGTTGGGGTGGTGCTCGGTCGGCGTGTCGATGAAGACGTGACGGCTGGTGACCAGGAACAGCTTCTCGTCGCGTTCGAAGAAGAAGCCGCTGGCGCTGGTGAGGGCGCGTGCGTTGTCGAAGGTGGCGATGCGCACCGCACTGAGCAGGAGGGAGTCGATCACGCATCTCTCGCGTCGCCGGCGGGCGAACGTCGAGTCCGGCAGTAGGGGCAGACCACCTTAACACCACGGCGTGATGCGTGCACAGCCGAGGCCGCTGCCGTGACGGGCGCGCGTTCTCCCACACGTGGGTGCTCCGCGCACGGACGACGGCTGCGAACGTTACAGTCGAAGGCTTCCGATCCGGCCCAGGGCCACCGGCTTCACTCTCTCGACGACTCCGCATGGCGGCCCATCTCCGTACCCGCTCCGAACCCTGCCGACGGCGGCGCTGCCGACGGCGGGTCGCCTGATGCGCCGCCGCGGCGGGCGCTGGTGGGCCTGGCCGTACAGCGTGCCGGTTCTCACCACGCTGGTGCTGCTTGCGGGGCACATGCTGCCGATGGGCCCACTGCTGCTGCTGGCCTGCGGGCTGGCCCTGCTGAGCGCGGTGTTCGCCGCCGTCCACCACGCCGAGGTGGTAGCGCACCGCGTGGGCGAGCCCTTCGGCACGCTGGTGCTGGCCGTGGCCGTCACGGTGATCGAGGTGGCGCTGATCCTGTCGGTGATGCTGGCAGGCGGCCCCGACAAGGCGGCCCTGCCGCGCGACACCATCTTCGCCGCCGTGATGATCATCTGCAACGGCGTGGTGGGCATCTGCATCCTGGTGGGCGGGTTGCACCACCGCGAGCAGTCCTTCCGCGTGGAGGGCATGGGCCCGGGCCTGGCGGCGCTGGTGGCGCTGGCCACGCTGTCGCTGGTGATGCCCAGCTTCACCACCAGTTCGGCGGAAGGCACCTACACCACTGCCCAGCTCGTCTTCGCCGCGGGTTCGTCGCTGCTGCTTTGGTCGGTGTTCGTCTTCGTGCAGACGGTGCGCCACCGCGACTACTTCCTGCCGGCCGTCGACCTGGCCAATGAAGCCGTGCACGCCGCGCCGCCCAGCGGCGGGCGGGCTGCCCTGAGTTTCATCCTGCTGCTCGTGTCGCTGGTGTGCGTGGTGGGCCTGGCCAAGCTGCTGTCGCCGGCCATCGAGGCCGTGGTGTCGGCGGCCGCTGCGCCCAAGGCGGTGGTGGGCATCGCCATCGCGCTGATCGTGCTGCTGCCCGAGACCTGGGCCGCCGTGCGCGCGGCGCGCGCCGACCGGCTGCAGACCAGCATGAACCTGGCCATCGGTTCTGCCCTGGCCAGCATCGGCCTGACCATTCCCGCGGTGGTGCTGGCCTCGGTGTGGCTGGGGCTGCCGCTGCGGCTGGGCCTGGAGGCCAAGGACATGGTGCTGCTGGTGCTGACCTTCATCGTCGGTGCCATCACGCTGGGCTCGGGCCGCACGAACGTGATGCAGGGTGCCGTTCATCTGGTGATCTTCGCGGCCTTCCTGTTCCTGGCGCTGGTGCCCTGACCGGCGCGCGGCGCCTGTCGAAGACCCCGTGCGGCGCCTCGGTCCTTCGCCGCGGTGATGATCGCGGCCGGCGCCCGGCATCTCCCGGCCGCCCGGACCGCGGATCCCGGAGGCTCCCATGGCAGCAGCATCGACAGCGACCCCCCTGGCCAGCGGGCGCTTCGAGCAGTCCTTCATCTTCCACATGATCCGGGACTTCTTCCTGCTGCTGGTGGCGGTGGCCGCCATCGAGCTGGGCATGCGCTATGCCGCGTTGCGCTGGGAGTTCGCGCGGGCCGAACCGCTGCGCGTGGAGCGCGCCGCCCAGCAGCTGGCCAACGACGTCAAGTCGATCATGCTCAATTCGGGCGGCCCGCTGGCAGCGCAGACGGTCTATCCCATCCTCAACCGCAACTACGACGACCTCGGCCTGTCCATCGCGGTGCTGCCGTCGGACGTGACCATCGAGTCGATGAAGGCGTCGCGCAACATGGACCCGCAGGGCCTGCGCCCGAACTGGGCCGAGGGCGTGCACCAGCAGGCCGACGTGGCGTTGAAGGCCGAGCAGTTCTGCCTGGGCTGCCACGTCAAGGCGCGCGTGGGCGACGTGCTGGGCACGGTCACCGTGCGCAGCTATCTCGAACGCAAGGAAGCCGTGTGGTGGCAGGAGGTGCGGCTGACCGCCGCCGCGCTGAGCCTGAAGATCCTGGCCCACACCGTCGTGCTGTTCCTGCTGATGAAGGTGCGCATGGAGCCGTTGCTGGCGCTGCGCAGCACCGTGTCGGGCCTGGCCAAGGGCGTGATGGACCTGAGCCCGCGTGCCGCCGTGCGCAGCGAGGACGAGTTCGGCGAGCTGGCGCAGGACCTCAATCACTTCCTGGACCGCATCGTCGTCGTGGTGCACGACCTCGACAGGATCCTCAGCGAGGTGGTGGCCGTGGGCGTGCGGCTGGGATCGCTGAACAAGCACCTGGAACGCCAGCTCGACGGCCTGCGCGACGGCTCGCTGCACGGCATCGGCGACGGCGCACAGCGCAGCCTGGATGTGCAGCTGCTGGCGGCCCGCGAGGCGGGCGCCTTCGACACGCTGCTGAAGAACCTCGACGCCGTGCTGGCGGCGTCGCCCACGACGTCGTCGCAGACCGCCTGGCCGCTGCGCGAGCAGCTGCTGCGGCTGCGCGAGAGCTTCGAGGCCGTGCACGCGGCGCTGCGCCAGGCGGCGCCGCCGGTGGCGGTGTCGGACTCGCAGAGCGCCGAGTACCAGGCCTTCGCGCAGTCCTTGCGCGACATGGCGCTGCTGGAAGCCACCATGCAGAAGGTGGCCGAGTCGGGGCAGATGGTGCTGCAGCGGCTGTCGGCAGGGCGGGAGAAGCGCTTGCAGGGCTGACGCACTCGGCAAGGGCGCGCCCGCCGTGCGGGGCGGGCGGGGCAGGGGCCGACCGCTGGCCCCTCGCTGCGCGAGGGGTTCCCTGCGATGCTCGGGCCCGGGGCCGCGTCGCAGAACTCGCTTCGTTCGCTGCGCTCTCTGCGCTCAGACACCTGCGACGAGCGTGTCGACAACTCGCGCTGCGCGCGAGGCCCCGGGCCCTGCGCTTCTCGGCGGCGCGGACGGTCCCTGCCCCGCCCACCCCGCACGGCTCCGGGAGCCGTGCAGTGCTCGCCCGTGCGCCTGGGCGCGATTCAACCGAGCTGGGGCTTCGAGGTCAGCAGTCTCAAGGCCAGGCCCGCGAAGAGCAGCCCGCCGGCGGCGTTCAACCAGCGCGCGGCAAGGGGTGAGGCGGGCAGCTGTCGGAGCCGGGCTGCGACGGCCACGACCCCCAGCAGGAACACCGTGCTCTGCACGATGAACCAGGCGCCCAGGGCCAGGAAGGCCGCAGTCTTGTGGGCGGCGCCGGGCTGGATGAACTGCGGCAGGAAGGCCAGGAAGAACAGCGCCACCTTGGGGTTCAGCACGTTGGTCAGCACGCCCACGCGGAAGTCGGCCCACAGGCTGCGTGGTGGCGCAGGCGCAGCGGCCCTGGCGTCGCCCGGCGCGCGCCACGCCTGACGCAGCATGCCCACGGCCAGCCACAGCAGGTAGGCGGCGCCGGCCCACTTCAGCAGCGCGAAGGCCGTACCGGACACGGCCAGCACGGCCGCCAGTCCGAAGGCCGCGGCCAGGGCGTGCACGACGCAGCCGGCATTGATGCCCAGCGCCGCGGCCACGCCGGCGCGCGGGCCGGCCTGCAGCGTGCGCGAGACAGCCAGCAGCAGGTCGACCCCCGGTGTCGCGTTGAGCACGGCCACCGCGGCCACGAACAGCAGCAGTTCGCGCCCGCCGGCCAGGCCCAGCGTTTCCAGCATCAGCGCGCCGGCATCAAAGCATCTCGACGGCCAGGGCCGTGGCCTCGCCGCCGCCGATGCACAGCGCCGCCACGCCGCGCTTCCTGCCGTGCTTGCGCAGGGCGCCCAGCAGCGTGACGACGATGCGCGCGCCCGAGGCGCCGATGGGGTGGCCCAGGGCGCAGGCGCCGCCGTGCACGTTGACGATCTCGTGCGCCAGCTTGAACTCGGTCATGGCAGCCATGGTCACCGCCGCGAAGGCCTCGTTGACTTCCCACAGCTCGACCTGGCTCGGCTGCCAGCCGGCCTTCTTCAGCGCCTTCTGGATGGCGCCCACCGGCGCGGTGGTGAACCAGTCGGGCGCCTGCGCGTGCACGGCATGGCTGACGATGCGCGCGATGGGCGTGCAGCCGTGCTGCCGCGCCGTGCTCTCGCGCATCATCACCAGGGCCGCGGCGCCGTCGCTGATGCTGCTGGCATTGGCCGCGGTGATGGTGCCGTCCTTCTTGAAGGCGGGCTTCAGGCCCGGGATCTTGTCGAGCTTGGCCTTGAAGGGCTGCTCGTCGAACCTGATCACGGTCTCGCCGCCCTTGCCGGCCAGCGTGACGGGGGCCATCTCCCAGTCGAAGCTGCCGTCCTCGTTGGCCTGCTTGCTGCGCGTGGTGGACGAGATGGCGAAGTGGTCCTGCGCCTCGCGCGTGAACTGGTACTTGGCCACGCACTGCTCGGCGAACACCCCCATCGCCTTGCCGCGCTCGTAGGCGTCTTCGAGGCCGTCGATGGCCATGTGGTCGAACATCTGCGCCGCGCCGTAGCGCACACCCTTGCGCGCGAACATCAGGTGCGGCGCGTTGGTCATGCTCTCCATGCCGCCGGCCAGCAGAACGTCGGCGCTGCCGGCGGCCAGCATGTCGTGCGCGAACATCATCGCGCGCATGCCGCTGCCGCACATCTTGGTGAGCGTCACGGCACCGGTGCTGTCGGGCAGGCCTGCCTTGCGCATCGCCTGGCGCGCCGGCGCCTGGCCCTGGCCGGCCATCAGGCAGTTGCCCAGCAACACTTCGTCGACGGCGTCGCCGGGCACCCCGGCGCGCTCGACGGCCGCCTTCACGGCCACGGCGCCCAGTTCCCAGGCGGCCAGCGAAGAGAAGTCTCCCAGCAGGCCCCCGATGGGCGTGCGGGCGGCGGAGACGATGACGATGGGGTCGGACATGGTGTGGCTCCTTCAGCTCGGGGTTGGTCCAGGGCCTCGGCTCGGTGGCATCCCGGGAATCCGGGCCCGAGGGCATGGCATGACATCCATGTCTCATGATGCCACCGGGGGCGGCCTAGCGGGGCTTCCGCCCCGCCGCGCCCAGCTGCGGGGACGGCTCGACCTTGATCGGCCGCAACGGCGCACGTAGCATCCGGGCAGGAATCCTTCGTGACGACACCATGAACTTCAAGCACGGCGCCCGGCCACCCCGATGAGCGCCTTCAACACCGAACGTGTGCTCAGCGTGCACCACTGGACCGACCGCCTGTTCAGCTTCACCACCACCCGCGACGCGTCGCTGCGTTTCCTGAACGGGCATTTCACGATGATCGGGCTGCGCGTCGACGGCAAGCCGCTGGTGCGCGCCTACAGCGTGGCCAGCGCCAACTACGAGGAGCACCTCGAGTTCCTCAGCATCAAGGTGCCCGACGGCCCGCTCACGTCCCGGCTGCAGCACATCCAGCCGGGCGACGACATCCTGGTCGGCCGCAAGCCCACCGGCACGCTGGTGGTGGACTACCTGCGCCCGGGCAAGCGCCTGTACCTGCTGGCCACGGGCACCGGGCTGGCGCCCTTCCTGTCGATCGTGCGAGACCCCGAGGTCTACGAACGCTTCGAACAGGTCGTGCTGGTGCATGGCGTGCGCCTGGTCGACGAGCTGGCCTATCGCGAGCTGCTGACCGAACAGCTGCCCGGGCACGAGTACCTGGGCGAGGCCGTGAGCGCCAAGCTGCGCTACGTGCCCACCGTCACGCGCGAGCCGTTCCGCACCATGGGCCGCATCCCGCAGCTCATCCGCAGCGGCGAACTGGCGGCGCAGCTCGGTCTGCCCGAACTGCACCCCGAACACGACCGCGCCATGATCTGCGGCAGCCCGGCCATGCTGCGCGAGCTGAAGGGCCTGCTCGAAGAACGTGGCTTCGAGGAAGGCAGCACCAGCAGGCCGGGCGACTTCGTCATCGAGCGGGCGTTCGCCGAGCAGTAGTCCGGCGGGGCCGCCCGGTCCCCGCGCACGTTCTCTGGTGGCCGAGGCAGACGAAGGGCGCCGAGCGTGAACTCACGCCTCGTTCATCCAGGCAGGATGTCGCGCTGCTCGTGCAGCACGCGCCACATGTCGATGTGCTCGTCGCGCTCGTCGTCGAAGACCAGGCAGGGGTAGCGCCCAAGTTGCTTGCGGATCAGCTCTCGAACGTACTCGCTGCTGGTCCCGAAGCCGCGGCTGCTGACTTGCTCGTCGACGAAGGACTTCAACAGCCCTCAAGTCGCACGGCGCTGCTCATGGCAGCGAAGCGAAGCCTTTCAAGTCGGGTTCCCAGGTGTTGATGGTTTTTACACTTGGCCAATGGCAGGTTGGTGTGCTGCCCATAAGTATCTGATTTGAAACGAGTTTTCGGTGTTGGTACAGATCTGGCTTGGATGGCTGAATACCCTTCGGAACGGAGTTTCTCCATGAACAAGCACATCGCCTTGATCACCCTGGCAGCCGCCGGCCTTCTGGCTTCCGGCGCCCAAGCGGTGCCGATCGTCAACAGCTTCGGTTTGGCCGCACCAGCCACCACGATCACCTTCAGCGAGTTGAACTTCCCCGCCGGGACCTTGATCACCAACCAATTTGCGGCCTTTGGTGTCACAAGCTCAGGTCACACTTACAACAGCCAAGGTTTCTCTGCTTTCCCTGGCATCAGTGGCGATTACATCGGCGTTTCCTCCACGATTCCGTTCGTGCTGAGCTTCGGCCAAGTCGTCACCTCGGCCGCATTTGGCTACGCCAAGAACCCGACCACCGTTTTTGTGGAAGCCCTGCTGGGCAACAGCGTGGTTGAGTCGTTCTCGCAAGCAGTCACGTTCAACAACCCCAACACGGCCTTCCTTGGCTTCAGCGGGATTTCCTTTGATGCCATCCGCGTGACGGCCAACTCCCCCGAGGGTCTGGTGGACAACGTACAGATTGGTTCGGTCAACGCCGTCCCTGAGCCCGCCACACTGGGCCTCCTGGCACTGGCAATGACGGCTGCGGGTCTGGCGGGACGCAGCCGCAAGCGCGCCTGACCGATCTCTAGCGCTGCCCCACAAGAGCCCGCCAATGCGGGCTCTTTTCATTGGTGCGCCCGGCACGGGCGCACTCCTGCGGGTGCAAGTCCCGCCGCAAGCTGATCACAGCGGACGAAGTGAAGCGCAACTGCATGAGGGCGACCGAGTGTGGAGAGGAAGCGCGGAGCGAAGCTGCAGGCCGACGAACAAGTACCCGATAGTGGACGGGCTCGCCGTCGAGCACACCGCTGAGCAACAGTTGCGCGCGCTGGCCGATGCGCTGTGTGGCGCCCAGCGGCCATGCTGAGCGCTCGGTCGACCTGGTCCTGATGGCTCCGCTGACGTGGCAGCGCCGCGTCGGTCACATAAACGCAATTGAGGAATCAGTATCATGTAGGCTGTGCGACAGCCAGCGACCGTGGAACCCAGTTCATCGCAGCGTGCTGAAGCCCTGACGCCTTCGGGCTCCACTCTCGTCGAGGTTTCCACATGAACAACGCCGGACCCGCAGCCTGGGTGCTGTGCTCGTCGTCCTTGCTCGCCGTTCCCGCCGGGGCCCAGTCGGGCCCGGACAGCGGTGCCCGCCCCGACACCATCAGCATCACCAGCACGCGCCAGGCTTACCAGGGCGACTTCAAGCGCCTGGAAACACCCCAGGCGGAGCAGGCCATCGATGCGGAGACGCTGCGCAACGCGGGCGCGGTGGGCCTCGATCAGGCGCTGGACCTGTCGGCGTCGGTGGCCAGGCAGAACAACTTCGGCGGGCTGTGGAACGCGTTCGCCCTGCGCGGCTTCGTCGGTGACGAGAACCTGCCGAGCAACTACCTGGTCAACGGCTTCAATGCCGGGCGGGGCTTCGGCGGGCCTCGGGACCTGTCCGGCATCGAGTCCGTCGAGGTGCTCAAGGGTCCGCGCGCGGCGCTCTTCGGCCGCGGCGAGCCCGGCGGCACGGTCAACCTCGTGACCAAGCGCCCCACCTTCAAGACGGCCGGCGAGTTCCGCGTGTCGGCCGGCAGTTTCGACACCTACCGCGCCGACGTCGACTGGACTGCGCCCTTGTCGGACGCCGTGGCAGTGCGCCTGGTGGGATTCGCCGAGAACGCCGGCAGCTTCAGGGACACCATCGAAACCCGCAAGCACGGCGCCAGTCCTTCGCTGGCCTGGCGCATCGACGGCCGAACCCGGCTGGTCTACGAACTGGAAGTCAGCCAGCAGAAGATTCCCTTCGACCGCGGCGTGCTGGCCCTCGGCGGCGAGCTCGGCCGCATCCCCGACAGCCGATTCCTCGGTGAGCCCGGCGACGGGCCGTTGACGGCAGACGTGCTCGGCCACCAGATCGAGTTCCAGCACGACTTCAACAGGGATTGGAGCGCGCTGCTGGGTTTCAACCACCGCAAGACCTCGCTCGAAGGCTTCTCGACGGAAGCGGAACTGGCCGGCAACCGCCAGCGCCTGCTGGTCGACGGCCAGACGCTGACACGCCAACGCCGCTTCCGCGACTACGACGCGAACTACCAGGTGATCCGTGCCGAGGTCAACGGTCGATTCCAGCTGGCCGGGCTTCAGCACCGCCTGCTCGTCGGTGCCGATGTCGACAGCTTCGAGAACGACCAGGTGTTCCTGCGCGCACGCGCACCGGCGCTGGCCAGCAACCCGTCACTGGCGCAACTGCAGGCGATCAACATCTTCAACCCGCTCTACGGCCAGTATCCGCTGCCCACGCCAACGCCCTTGACGAACCAGCTGGAGACGCAGAAGTCCGCCGGTCTGTTCGTGCAGGACCAGATCACCTTGAGCGACCGCCTGCAGGTGCGCATCGGCGCGCGCTTCGACGACTACGAGCAGACGCTGGAGAACCGGAGCGCCAACCGGACGACCCGACAGACCGAGACACGGCTCAGTCCCCAGCTCGGCTTCGTCTTCCAGACCAGCGACGCACTGATGCTGTATGCCACCTTCGGCGAGAACTTCAGGCCGCTGTCCGGCGCCGACGCGCAGGGCAATGGCTTCGAGCCCAACCAGTCGAAGTCGATCGAGGCCGGAGCGAAGTTCTCGCTTCGCGGCGGCGCCCTGCAAGGCCACATCGCCCTGTTCCAGGTCGAACAAGGGAACATGCTGGTCGTGGACGACCCGAGTGCCTTCACGCTGGCGGCCATCGGCAAGGCGCAGAGCAGGGGCCTGGAGATCGACCTGAACGGCGAACTCGCCGACGGGCTCAGTCTCTGGGCGTCGTATGCCTACGTGGACGCCCGCACGTCCAACACCTTCAACGACGCCAACTTCGGCGCGCCGGTCCCTGCCGGAACGCGCCTGCTCAACATCCCCCGCCACAGCCTGAGCCTGCAGGGGGTCCGGACCACGGCGCTGGCCGGGCGCGGCCTCCGCTTCGGTGGCGGCCTGGTCCATGTCGGCAAGCGCTCCGGCGAGTTCATCACCAGCTTCACCCTGCCGGCCTACACGCCGGCCCGGGCCTTTGCGGCTTATGACCTGACGAAGGCGACCACCTTGCGCGTGGACATCGACAACCTCTTCGACCAGACCTACTACACCAACTCCTTCTCGACGCTCTGGGTCCAGCCGGGCACGCCGCGCAGCGTTCGCGTGTCGGCAGCGTTCCGGTTCTGAGTGCGGTCGCGCAATGAAGCTGCAGGCCGACCAGCTGCGCGTGGCACGCTCCGGCAAGGAGGTGCTGTGCGGCGTGTCCTTTGCCGTCGCCAGCGGTGAGATCTACGGCCTGCTCGGCGGCAATGGTGCCGGCAAGTCGACGACCCTGGCGACCTTCCTGGGCTTTCTGCAGCCCACGGCCGGGCGCGTGATGGTGGATGGCCGTGACGTGGGCTCCGACCTGGCTGCAGCCCGCCGGGCCATGGCCTACCTGCCGGAATCGGCCTCGCTCTACGAACACCTAGACGCACGCGAGAACCTGCGCTACTTCCTGCAGCTGGCCGGCCTGCGTCCAGGCCAGGCCGACATCGAGGCGGCGCTGGACCGCGTGTCGCTGGGCGCGCAGGCACGTGACCGCAAGTTGCGCGGCTACTCCAAGGGCATGCGGCAGAAGGTCGCCATCGCCCTGGCCATCCTGCGCGACACGGACATCCTGCTCCTGGACGAGCCCACCTCCGGGCTGGACCCCGCCGCCATCGACGAGTTCCACGACCTCGTGCGCGGGCTCGCCGATGCCGGCAAGGCCATCCTCATGGTGACGCACGATGTCTACGGGGCCTGCCAGGTGGCCGACCGCATCGGCCTGCTGCGGGAGGGACGTCTGGTGGCGCAGTTCCTTGCGCCAGAGGGTGCTCGCATCGATACCGCCAGCCTGCACCGCGCCTTCTCGGCGACGGCAGCCGCGTGAGGCCGCTTCTGCGGGTTGCCGCAGCCGAGTGGCGCTGCTGGTTGCGGTCGCGGCTGGCCCTTTGCGCTGCCGTGCTGCTCGTCGGCCTGCTGATCGCGACCAGCATCCTCACGGCCCTGCAGATGCAGGCGGAGCGGGCAGAGCGCGCGCACCACCAGACCCAGGCGGAAGCCACCTTCCTGGCCCAGCCCGACCGCCATCCTCACCGCATGGTGCATTACGGGCACTATGTGTTCAGGACACCGCCGCCACTGGCCCTGTTCGATCCGGGTCTCGACGCGGTCACGGGCCAGTCGATCTTTCTGGAGGGACATCGGCGCAACACCGCGATGTTCGCGCAGTCCGGTGCCAGCGCCGATCTCGGCGGCCTGAGCTGGTTGAGCCCGGCGATGGTCTACCAGCTCTGCGGTCCGCTGCTGATCATCCTCCTGGGCCACGGCCTGATCGCACGTGAGCGCGAGGCTGGCACCCTGGCGACTCTGCTGGCCCAGGGCCTGCCCTGCGGCGTGCTGCTGGGCGGCAAGGCGCTCGCGCTCTTCTCCTTCGTGCTGCTGATGCTGGGCCCGCTGGTGCTGAGCGCCGGCCTCGCCGTGCGCCTGGGCGAAAGCCCGTACCCGGCCCTGGCCCTCATCGGCGTCCATCTGCTGTATCTGTCGGTCTGGGGCGCGCTGACCTTGCTGGCGTCCGCCACGCTGGTCAGGCGATCGGCGGTGCTGGCGACACTGGTGACGCTGTGGATCGGGCTGTCGCTGGTGCTGCCCGCCATCGCGGCCAGTTCGGCGTCTCGGGTGGCGCCGATGGCCGGCAAGCTCGAGACCGATCTGGCCATGCTGACCGAGCTGCGACAGATCGGCGACGGCCACAACGCGAACGATCCCGCCTTCGCCCGTTTGCGTGCCGATCTGCTGGCCCGACATGGCGTGCAGAGCGCCGAAGACCTTCCCGTCAACCTGCGCGGCGTGGTGGCGCAGCATGCCGAGCAACAGCTCACCGAGACCCTGAACGCCTACGCCCATGCCCAGATGGCGGGTGAGTCGAGGCAGGCGCAGCTGTTGGCGCGCCACGGCTGGCTGACCCCCCTGCTCGCGGTCGCCGACGCCTCGCGCGCGCTGGCGGGCACCGATCTGGCCCACCACCACCGCTTCCTGCTGGAGGCCGAGGCCCTGCGCTATGCCTTCGTGCAGGGCCTCAACAAGGTCCATGCCGAGCAGCTGGCCTACGCCGACGACATCAGGCGCAGCAGCGACCCGCAGGCCGAGCGCCGCACGCGTGTCGACGCATCGAACTGGAAGGTGCTCGAGGCGTTCGACTTCCAGCGCGACCCGCCCGCCGAGCGGCTGGATCGTGCGACGCCGCAGGTCGCGATGCTGGCCGTCTGGCTGGCGATGCTGGGTGCCGCGCTGGCCTGGGCCAGCCGCAGGCTGAAGCCGTGAGCGCGGCCCGGGCGGTCTGGCGCGAAGCCGCCTTCATGGCGCGTGACCGGGCCCTTCGCGCCTGGCTGCTGGCGGTGCTGTGCCTGTCGGCGCTGGCCATGGCGGCCGGCCTGTCGGAAGTCGCTCATCAGAAAGCCACGATCGCCCGGCTGGTCGAAGCCGATCGCAGCGACCGCGTGGCCGCGCTGCAGCAGCAGAAGGACTGGGGTGGTGCGGCCTACTACAGCTTCCATCTCATCTACGACCCCCCGGGCGACTTTGCGTTTGCCGCCCTCGGGCGCCGGGACGACCTGCCCTGGAAGCATCGCGTGCGCATGCTGGCCCTGGAAGGGCAGATCCACGAACGCGATGCGGGCCATCCCTTGCTGGGCCTGATCGGCCGCTTCGACTTCGCCTTCTTCGCGGCCTTCGTGCTGCCGCTGGTCCTGATCGTGCTGCTGCACGACCTTCGCGCCAGCGAACGCGCCGCCGGGCGTCACGACCTGCTCGTGGCCACCAGCGGGCGGCCGGCGCAGCTGTGGGGCCTGCGGGCCCTGCTGCGCGCCGGTGCCGTGCTGGCCTGTGCCACGGCGCCGCTGTTCGTCGCCGGGGCTCTGAGCGGCGCGGCGGGGTCGACCGTGCTGGCGGCCTTCGCCCTGGTTCTGGCTTACGGGGCGTTCTGGACGCTGATCTGTGCAGGCCTGGCAGCCTGGCGGCAGGCGGCCGAAGTCATTCTCGCGGCGCTCATCGCGGTGTGGATCCTGCTGGGCGTGGTCGTTCCTGCAGCAGGCCGCATGGCCATCGACCGCATCGTGCCCGTGCCGTCGGGAGCCGACATCATCATGACCCAGCGCGAGGCCGTGAACGACGCCTGGGACCTGCCCAAGGAAGTCACCATGCGGGCCTTCGTCGAACGCCATCCGCAGTGGGCGGCGTTCTCCGACATCCAGCGCCCGTTCGAATGGAAGTGGTACTACGCCTTCCAGCAGGTGGGCGATCAGAAGACGGAAGCGCTTTCAGGGGCGCTGTGGTCGGGCCGCCTGGAACGGGAGCGGCTGGCCGGCCGGCTGGCCCTGGTCGCGCCGCCGGTGCTGCTGGAGCGCTCGCTGCAGCGGCTGGCGGGAACGGATGTGCGGTCGGCCATGGCTTACGAGACAAAGCTGCGCGCCTTCCATGCCGCACTGCGGGCCTTCCACTATCCGAAGCTCTTCCGCGACGAAGCCTTCGACCCGGCCGCGCTCGCTGCCTTGCCACGGTTCGCCACCGAGGGCGCCGGCGAATGAACGGGGCCGGGCGTCCCGCTGTCTAGGGCGTTGCGCCCGCCCCCTGCCGCTGCGACGCGAAGCGCTTGCCCGGCTCGTAGGGAAACACGTCGTGTACGTGGCCGGCCTGGATGCGTGCCTTGTGCTCCTGCCAGAAGGCGGCGTCCAGCAGGTCGCCGTGGTGCTTCATGAAGACTTCCCGCACGCCCGGGTGGCCCAGCAGGAAGGGGCCGAAGGTCTCGGGGAAGACGTCCTTCGGGCCGACCGAGTACCAGACCTCGCCCGACATCTCTTCTTCCTCGTTGCGCGGGGCAGGCACGCGGCGGAAATTGCAGTCGGTGATGTACTCGATCTCGTCGTAGTCGTAGAACACCACCTTGCCGTGGCGCGTGACGCCGAAGTTCTTCCACAGCATGTCGCCAGGGAAGATGTTGGCCGCCACCAGGTCCTTGATGGCGTTGCCGTACTCCACCACCGCACGCTCGATGGCCTCGCGGTCGCCCGCCTGCGAAGCGTCCTGCAGGAAGATGTTCAGCGGAATCATGCGCCGCTCGATGTAGAGGTGGCGGATGACCAGCATGTCGCCGTCCTCCTCCACCAGGCTGGGGCAGAAGTGCTTCAGCTCGGCGACCAGCTCGTCCTCGAAGCGCGCGCGCGGGAAGGCCACGTTGCTGTACTCCAGCGTGTCGGCCATGCGGCCCACGCGGTCGTGCTGCTTGACCAGCAGGTACTTGCCCTTGATCTGCTCGCGCGTGGTGTCCTTCTGCGGCGGGTAGAAGTCCTTGATGACCTTGAACACGTAGGGGAAGGACGGCAGGTCGAACACCAGCATCACCATGCCCTTGATGCCGGGCGCGATGCGGAAGCGGTCGCTGCTGTGGCGCTGGTGCGCGAGGAAGTCGCGGTAGAACAGGTTCTTGCCGTGCTTCTGCAGGCCCAGCGCGTTGTACAGCTCGCCGCGCGGCTTGCGCGGCATCAGACCGCGCAGGAACTGCACGTAGGCGCTGGGCACCTCGATGTCGACCATGAAGTAGGCGCGCGCGAAGCTGAAGACGATGAGCAGCTCGTCCTCGCGGAACAGCGCCGTGTCGATGATCAGCTGGCCGGCCTCGTTGTGCAGCACCGGCAGGCACATCGGGATCTCGGTGAAGCCGTTGATGATCTTGCCGACGATGTAGGCGCCCTTGTTGCGGAAGAAGATCGAGCTCAGCACCTGGATCTGGAAGTTGGCGCGCAGCCGCCATTCCGACAGCGGTTGATGCACGGCGGTCTGCATCGACTCGATGATCGCTGCCACGTCGCGGTCCAGGTCCTCGAAGGGGCGCTGCAGCTGGAAGTTGTCGACGATGCGCACCAGGGTCTCGTGCAGGGTCGGCAGCGTCGGGTAATAGGCCCGATAGGTCGGCTTGGAGGCCGGCTCGTCGTTCTCGATGTACTCGGTGCTGACGGCCGGCCGCACGAAGATGAAGTCGTTGCGGAAGTAGCTTCGGTCCAGCAGCTTGGCCGTCACCGAGTTGAAGAAGGTCTCGGCCAGCTCGGGCTGGTGGTGGTCGGTGAGCAGGCCGATGTAGTGCAGCTTTACCTGCTGCCAGGTGTCCATCGACAGCGCGCCGACATTGAATTCGTCGCGCAGTCGCGTCACGGCCTCGTTCACGCGCAGGTCGTAGAACGCGATGCGCTCGGCCTGCGCGAGCTGCTGGCCCTGCCAGTCGGCGCGTTCGAAGCGCGCCTGGGCGCCGGCGCTGGTTTCCCGGAACAGGCGGTAGTGCAGGTCGAAGCCGGCCAGCATGGCCTGGGCGATGTCGTAGGCGCGTGTGTCGGTCAGGCGGTGGGGGAACATGGTCAGGGTGCTCCGTGGCCGGGGTCGTCGTCTTCGTCGGCGGCCGCCAGCGCCGCAGCGGCGGCGCGCGGGTAGCGCTTGAGCGCGCGCGCGAAGACCTCGACGACCTCGCCGGGGCCCTGCATGGTCACGCCCAGGTCCTTCAGCAGCCCGTCCTTCAGGCCGTAGACCCAGCCGTGGATGGACACCTTCTGCCCGCGCGACCAGGCGTCCTGCATCACGGTGGACAGCGCCACGTTGCCCACCTGCTCGATGACGTTCATCTCGCACAGCACGTCTTCCTGCTGTGCCGGCGGCAGGTGCTCGATGCGCTTGCGGTGGCGCAGCCGCACGTCCTGCACGTGGCGCAGCCAGTTGTCGGCCAGGCCCACCCGCAGGCCGCGCATGGCTGCGCGCACCCCGGCGCAGCCGTAGTGGCCCACCACCATGATGTGCTCGACCTTCAGATGCTCCACCGCGAACTGGATGGTCGACAGCGCGTTGAGGTCGCTGTGCACCACCACGTTGGCGACGTTGCGGTGCACGAAGACCTCGCCGGGGTCCAGGCCCGTGATCTCGTTGGCCGGTACGCGGCTGTCGGCGCAGCCGATCCACATGTAGCGCGGGCTCTGCTGCCGGGCCAGGCGGGTGAAGAAGCCCGGCTTGCGGGACTCCATGTCGGCCGCCCAGCGGCGGTTGGCGTCGAGAAGGGTGTCGAGACTGTCGGGACGGTCGGGCATGTCGTTGCCGGTCGGTGCCTGTCGATGGAGCCGGTGCGCTCGGCTGGGGCTTCGCGCGATGGACGCCATCGTGTCACACCCGACCGGCGCTTCGGCTTACATCGTCTCGGCGAACAGCTCGCGTCCGATCAGCATGCGGCGGATCTCGCTGGTGCCGGCGCCGATCTCGTACAGCTTGGCGTCGCGCCACAGCCGGCCCAGCGGGTAGTCGTTGATGTAGCCGTTGCCGCCGAAGATCTGGATGCCCTCGCCGGCCATCCAGGTCGCCTTCTCGGCGCACCACAGGATGACGCTGGCGCAATCCTTGCGCACCTGGCGCACGTGTTCGCTGCCGAGCAGGTCGAGGTTCTTGCCCACCGTGTAGCAGAAGGCGCGGCCGGCCTGCAGCACGGTGTACATGTCGGCCACCTTGCCCTGAATGAGCTGGAACTCGCCGATGCTCTGGCCGAACTGCTTGCGGTCGTGCGTGTACGGGATCACGTTGTCCATCACCGCCTGCATGATGCCGATGGGCCCGGCAGCGAGCACGGCGCGTTCGTAGTCCAGGCCACTCATCAGCACCTTGGCGCCGCCGTTGAGGCTGCCCAGCACGTTTTCTGAGGGCACCTCGACGTCGTGGAACACCATCTCGCCGGTGTGGCTGCCGCGCATGCCCAGCTTGTCGAGCTTCTGGGCGGTGCTGAATCCCTTCATGCCCTTCTCGACCAGGAAGGCCGTCACGCCGCGTGCGCCGAGCTCGGGTTCGGTCTTGGCGTACACCACCATCACGTCGGCATCGGGGCCGTTGGTGATCCACATCTTGGTGCCGTTGAGCACGTAGACGCCGCCCTTCTCGACGGCCTTGAGCTTCATGCTGATGACGTCGCTGCCGGCGCCGGGCTCGCTCATCGCCAGTGCGCCGACGTGCTCGCCGCTGATCAGCTTCGGCAGGTACTTGCGGCGCTGTGCATCGGTGCCGTTGCGCTTGATCTGGTTGACGCACAGGTTGCTGTGCGCGCCGTAGCTCAGGCCCACGCTGGCGCTGGCGCGGCTGATCTCTTCCATCGCGATCATGTGGGCCAGGTAGCCCATGCCGGCGCCGCCGTATTCCTCGGGCACGGTGATGCCCAGCACGCCCAGCTCGCCCATGCGCTGCCACAGGTGCATGGGGAACTGGTCGCTGCGGTCGATGTCGGCCGCCAGCGGCACGATCTCGGCCTCGGCGAAGCTGCGCACGGCGTCGCGCAGGGCGTCGATGTCTTCACCGAGCTGGAAGTTCAGGCCGGGCAGGCTCATGGGGGGCGTCCTTGCGGTTGACGTTAACGTCAATCATAGCGAGACGACGTGCATGCGCCCGGTGAGGTGGAAACCCTAGAGCCCGCTCGAACATCTCGCGCACACTGCGCCGATGTCCTCGTCGAAGCACTTGCACCACAGCGATCTGCGCGCCGCCGCACGGCTGGCCACCGAGGCCACCGCCGGGCTGACCGACCTGGTCGAGGCCATGCATGCCGGCATCGCGCGGGTGCCGGGGTTGCCGGCGTCCGGGTCCGGCCGCACGACAGGCCTCACCGGCCTGGTCTACCGCAGCGTGCGGGGCGTCACGCGGCTGGTGGGTGGCAGCGTCGACGGGCTGCTGTCTCTGCTGCAGCCGGTGCTGCAGGGTGATGCCCCCAGTGCGCCGCCCAGCGCCGAGCGCGAGGCGGTGATCGCGGCGCTCAACGGCGTGCTGGGCGACCACCTGGCGGCCACGCAGAACCCGCTGGCCACGCCGATGGCCTTCCGCGTGAAGGGCGCGCCGCTGGTCATCGAACGCGCGGCCATCGCCGAAGCCGTGCCCGACGCCGGCGCGCAGTTGCTGCTGCTGTTGCACGGCTTGTGCATGAACGACAGGCAGTGGCTGCGCGAAGGCCAGGACCACGGCCGCATGCTGGCCGTGGCCGGCGGCTTCAGCCCCGTCTACCTGCACTGCAACACGGGGCTGCACATCTCCATCAACGGCCGTGCGCTGGCACAGCAGATGGAAGCCCTGGTGGACGCCTGGCCGCACGCACTGCAGCGCATCGTGCTGCTGGGCCACAGCATGGGCGGGCTGATCGCGCGCAGCGCCGTGCACCAGGCGCGCGCGGCGGGCCACCGCTGGCCCGCGCTGGTGAAGCAGATGGTCTTCCTGGGCACGCCGCACCACGGCGCGCCGCTGGAACGTGCCGGGCACGGCGTGGACCTGCTGCTGGCCGCCGCGCCCTACGCCCGCCCGCTGGCGCGCCTGGGCCAGGTGCGCAGCGCCGGCATCACCGACCTCCGCCACGGCCTGCTGCTCGACGAGGACTGGGCCGGGCGCGACCGCTTCGCGCGCGGCGCCGATCCGCGCCACCCGCTGCCGCTGCCCGAGGGCATCGAGTGTTTTGCCGCCGCGGGCTCGGTGGGCGAGCCGGGCAGCCTGACGGACCGCCTGCTGGGCGACGGCCTGGTACCGCTGGACAGCGCGCTGGGCCGCCACGCCGATGCGGTGCGCACGCTTCGGTTTGCGGACGATCACCAGTGGATCGGGTCGGGCGTGGGCCACCTGCAGCTGCTCAGCGACCCCGGTGTGTCGGCGCAGTTGCGCGCCTGGCTCTGCTGACCCGGGCGCCGCGATCGCGGCGCCTGGATCAGGGCGTCTTCGCGCAGCGGAAGCCGATGTAGACCACCGTGGTCGCCGGCGGCTTGCCCTGCAGGTGGTCGGCGCGCATCTGCGCCACGCCATACCACCACGAGCCGCCGCGCGTGCGGCGTTCTGCATCACCCGTGGCGCCGGCCGGCTCGTCGACCCACTCCCAGGCGTTGGCGGCCATCTCGTGCAGGCCGTTGACACCCGCCGGCGTGCTGCCGGCGCGTGCGTGGCCGTGGCCGCGCAGCAGGCGCGCGCCGTGGGCGATGGCGCGCTCGCGGGCGGCCGGGCCGCAGTCTTCGAGACACTGCGCGCCCGTGGGCGACTCACCGGTGGGCAGCGGGTAGCGGCGTCCCGCCACGAAGGGCGCGGGCGGCGGCGCGCGCTGCTCGGTGTAGGCGGCCGACACCCACTCGGCGTCGGTCGGCAGGCGCCCACCGGCCCATCGGCAGAAGGCGCGCGCTTCGTCGAAGTCGACGTGCACGGCGGGTTCGTCGTCGGCCGCGCGGCGGTCGCTGCCGAAAGGCGTGGCCCAGGTCCAGCCGGGCTTGCGCACCCAGCCGGCCTCGTAGACCTCGCCGCCGCCAGCGCGTTCGGCGCGCGTGACGGTCTTCGTCGCGTCCACGAATCGGCGGAACTGGCCGACGGTGGTCTCGGTGCGCGCGATGCTGAAGCCGCCGACGCGCACCCAGTCGATGCCGGCCGGAGGGGTTGACTGGGCCGGCTGCGCGTGCGCCGCCGACGCGGCCGCCGCCAGGAGCCACAGCAGCGCCGGCCTCATGCCGCCACCACCGGCACCGGAAAGCGCGGCGGGGCTTCGCGTGCCCGCAGCTGCCCGCAGCCGGCGTCCACGTCCTGCCCGGCCGATTGCCGCAGTTTGGTGAGGATGCCGCGCCGGTGCAGCGTGCGCGCGATGGCCGCCGCGCGTTCCCACGACGGCCGGCGGTAGGGCACGCCGTCCACGGTGTTGAAGGGGATCATGTTCATCAGTGCGTACTTGCCCGACAGCAGCCGGGCGATGCCCTCGATCTCGTCGTCGCCGTCGTTGACGCCGTCGATCAGGGTCCACTGGAACTGGATCGGGTAGCCGGTGGCGCGCGCGTAGCGTTCGCCCTCGGCCACCAGTTCGGCGGGTGTGATGCGCGGCGCGCGCGGCAGCAGCTCTTCGCGCAGGGCAGCCTTCGTGGTGTGCAGCGACAGCGCCAGCGCCGGCCGCACGCGGCCTGCCGGCAAGGCATGCAGGCGCTCGAAGAGCCGCGGGTCGCCCACGGTCGACAGCACCAGGTTCTTGTGCCCGATGGCGCCGCCGGTGCCCAGCAGCTCGATGGCGTCCATCACCGCGTCGAGGTTGTGCGCGGGCTCGCCCATGCCCATGAAGACGACCTTCTTCACCGCGCGCCGCGCCCGCGCCAGCACCACCTGGGCCACGATCTCGGCGCTGCCCAGCTGGCGCAGCAGGCCGCCCTGGCCGGTCATGCAGAAGGTGCAGCCGACGGCGCAGCCGACCTGCGTGCTGACGCACAGGCCGTCGCGCGGCAGCAGCACCGACTCCACCGTCTGCCCGTCGTGCAGGGCCACCAGCAGGCGCGCCGAGCCGTCTTCACCGGGATGCTCCGAACGCAGCGTGGCCAGGCGCGCGAGCTCGTCGCCCAGCGCCGGCAGCGCAGCGCGCAGGCCTTGCGGCATGAAGTCTTCCAGCCGCTTGCGGCCGCTGTCCTGGGGCTGGGCCGTGGCCCACAGGCGCAGCACGCGGGCCTCGTGCTTCGGGCCCGCGCCCAGGCCGCGCAGGTGCTGGCGCAGCCCGGTGATGTCGGTGAAGGGGTGGCCCGGCACCGCGGCTCAGCCCAGCAGCGTGGCGGCGTGGTGCCGCAGGTGGGCCTCGACGAAGGTCGAGATGAAGTAGTAGCCGTGGTCGAAGCCCGCGTGCCGGTGCAGCTGCAGCGGCTGCCCGGCGTCGCGGCAGGCGGCTTCGAACTGGTGCGGGTGCAGCTGCTCGGCCAGGAACTTGTCGGCCTCGCCCTGGTCGATGCGCAGCGGCGCCGTGCGCGCACCCGCCTTCACCAGTTCGGTGGCGTCGTGCGCGGCCCAGGCGGCGCGGTCGTCACCCAGGTAGCCGCTGAATGCCTTCACGCCCCACGGACACTGCATGGGGGCGGCGATCGGTGCGAGCGCCGAGACGCTGCGGAACATCCCCGGGTGGCGCAGTGCCAGCGTCAGCGCGCCGTGGCCGCCCATCGAATGGCCGAACACGCCCAGCGCGTCGGCCTGCAGCGGGAAGTGCAGCGACAGCAGCGCGGGCAGCTCCTGCACGATGTAGCTTTCCATGCGCCAGTGGGTCGCCCAGGGCGCTTGCGTGGCGTCCAGATAGAAACCGGCGGCGGTGCCGAAGTCCCAGGCCGCGTCGGCGCCTTCCACGCCGGTGCCGCGCGGGCTGGTGTCGGGCGTCACCAGCATCAGCCCCAGCTCGGCGGCCACGCGTTGCGCGCCGGCCTTGATGGCGAAGGTCTCTTCGTTGCAAGTCAGGCCCGCCAGGTACACCAGGGCCGGCACCGGCCGCGCGGCCGCGCCAAGCGCCTGCGGCGGGCGGTACACGCCCAGGCGCATCGGCAGGCCGATGGCCGACGAGGTGTGGCGGTAGAAGCCCTGCACACCACCGAAGCAGGCGTGCTCGCTCAGCACTTCCAGCGCCTCGGGCGCCGCTGCGTTCATCAGTACACCACCACCGAGCGGATCGACTCGCCACGCTCCATCAGCTCGAAGCCGTGGTTGATGTCCTCGAGCTTCAGGGTGTGCGTGATCAGCGGGTCGATCTGGATCTTGCCGTCCATGTACCAGTCGACGATCTTGGGCACGTCGGTGCGGCCGCGCGCGCCGCCGAAGGCCGAGCCTTCCCACTTGCGCCCGGTGACCAGCTGGAAGGGCCGCGTGGCGATCTCCTGCCCGGCCGCCGCCACGCCGATGATGATGCTGCGGCCCCAGCCCTTGTGGCAGCACTCCAGCGCCTGGCGCATGGTGGTGGTGTTGCCGATGCACTCGAAGCTGTAGTCGGCGCCGCCGTCGGTGAGCTGCACGATGGCGTCGACGACGTTGGGTACTTCCTTGGGGTTGATGAAGTGCGTCATGCCGAAGCGCCGCGCCATGGCCTCGCGTGCCGGGTTCAGGTCGATGCCGATGATCTTGTCGGCGCCCACCATCTTCGCGCCCTGGATGACGTTCAGCCCGATGCCGCCGAGCCCGAACACCACCACGTTGGCGCCGGCCTCCACGCCGGCGCTGAAGATCACCGCGCCCACGCCGGTGGTCACGCCGCAGCCGATGTAGCAGACCTTGTCGAAGGGGGCATCGGAGCGGATCTTGGCCAGCGCGATCTCGGGCACCACGATGTAGTTGCTGAAGGTGCTGGTGCCCATGTAGTGCAGGATGGGCTTGCCGTCCAGGCTGAAGCGGCTGGTGGCGTCGGGCATCAGGCCCTTGCCCTGCGTGCCGCGGATCAGCTGGCACAGGTTGGTCTTGCGCGACAGGCAGAACTTGCACTGGCGGCATTCCGGCGTGTAGAGCGGAATGACGTGGTCGTCCTTGCGCAGCGAGGTCACGCCGGGCCCGACATCGACGACGATGCCTGCGCCTTCGTGGCCCAGGATGGCCGGGAACAGGCCTTCGGGGTCGGCGCCCGACAGCGTGTAGTGGTCGGTGTGGCAGATGCCGGTGGCCTTGATCTCGACGAGCACCTCGCCGGCCCTGGGGCCTTCGAGGTCGACGGTTTCGATGGTCAGCGGGGCGCCGGCCTTCCAGGCCACGGCTGCTCGGGTCTTCATGGGCAGAACTCCTGTTGATTCGGGCGGGAGCGTACTGCAAACCGCCGCCCTGTCGGCAGCGCGGCGCGCCGACCGTCGTCAGCGCGCCGCGAGCGCCTTCTCGATGGCCGACGTCAGGGCCGGATCGCCCGGCTTGACGCTGCTGGCGAAGCTGGCCAGCGGCCTGCCGCTGCGGTCCACCAGGTACTTGTGGAAGTTCCAGCCCGGCGCCTGGCCGGTGGCCTGCGCCAGCGAGGCGTACAGCGGGTGGGCACCCGGCCCCTTCACCACCGTCTTGGAGAACATCGGGAACTTCACGCCGTAGGTGTTGAAGCAGACCTCGGCGATCTGCTCGCGGCTGCCGGGCTCCTGCTGGAAGTCGTTGGACGGGAAGCCCATCACCACCAGACCGCGCGCCGCGTACTTCGCATGCAGTGCTTCCAGGCCTTCGTACTGCGGCGTGAAGCCGCAGAAGCTGGCGGTGTTGACCACCAGCAGCACCTGGCCGGCGTACTGGCACAGGGCCTGCGGCTTCTCGTCCTGCAGGCGCTTGAAGCTGTGCTGCAGCAGCGGCGGGCAGGCGGTGCGGGCGGCCGGCGCCGCAGCGGGCTGCGCGAGGGCCGTCGGGACCGCCGCGCCAGCGAGCAGGCTGGCCACGGCCAGGGCGGCGGTCGGGAGCAAAGTGCGTGTCGTCATGGCTCTGCCTGTGGAATCGAAAGGGTCGAAACGGTCGAAACGGTCGAAAGGGCCGCGGACGTCGACGATGGTGACAGAGCTGCGCCCGCCCCGCAGCGCCGGGGGCGAAGCCCATGCTTCGCGCTATGCTGGTCGCCCCAACGCAGCCCGGGCGCCGCATGAACCCTGCCGGATCCACTCCATCGCGCACCGTGCTGGTCACGGGCGGCACCAGCGGCATCGGTGCCGGCGTTTCGCGGGCGCTGGCGGCGGGCGGCTGGCGGGTCTTTGCCGGCACCGTGTCGGACGCCGAGATCGCCGCCTTCCCGGCCACCGACGGCATCACGACGCTGAAGCTGGACGTCACCGACGCCGCCTCGGTCGACGCCGCGCTGGCCGGCATCGACGGCGAGCTGGCGGGCCTGGTGAACTGCGCCGGCATCATCCAGCGCGGCGGCGCCGAGTTCGAGATCGACCGCTTTCGCCAGACGCTGGAGGTCAACCTCGTGGGCACCATGCGCTTGTGCCTGGCCTGCAAGCCGCGCTTCGCGCCGGTCGCCCGCGGTGGCGCGGCCATCGTCAACACGGCCTCGATGCTGTCGATGTTCGGCTCACCCTTCGTGCCGGGCTATTCGGCGTCCAAGGGCGGCGTGGTGCAGCTCACCAAGAGCCTGGCCGCCGCCTGGGCCGCCGACGGCGTGCGCGTCAACGCCGTGGCGCCGGGCTGGATCGCCACGCCGCTGACGAAGGCGCTGCAGGACGACGACGCGCGCGCCGCGCCCATCCTCGACCGCACGCCGATGCGCCGCTGGGGCCAGACCGACGAGGTCGGCAGCGTGGTGCGCTTCCTGCTGTCCGACGAGGCCCGCTTCATGACGGGTGCCGTCGTCCCTGTCGACGGCGGCTATTCGGCCATCTGAACCCTCCACCGTAGAAGGACCTCATGACGACGCCTCAGAACAACCCCGAGTGGATCGCCTACCGCCACCCGCAGCCCAAGGAGTCGCCGCCCGAGCTGGTGATCCCCGACGCCATCCCGCAGGACGAGCGCGTGTGGGTGCCGGTGGGCAACCGCGTGTGGTTCCGGCCGCTGTGCCTGAGCGCCTCGCGCGGCTACTGGGTCAACCTGCTGAAGGTGCAGAGCGCCGGCGTGCTGTCGCGCCACCGCCATCCGCAGCCGGTGCACGGCTACGTGCTGAAGGGGCGTTGGCGTTACCTGGAGCACGACTGGGTGGCCACCGAAGGCGGCTACGTGTACGAAGCGCCGGGCGAGACGCACACGCTGGTGGTGGACGCCGACGTGACCGAGATGATCACGCTGTTCCAGGTCAACGGCGCCATGATCTACGTCGACCCCGACGGCAACACCACCGGCTACGACGACGTCTTCACGCGCATCGACAAGTGCCGCCGGCATTACGCCGCCAACGGGCTGGGCGAAGGTTACGTCGATCAATTCATTCGATAGGGCGCAGCCCGTGCGGCGGCGCCGGTCCCTGCTGCTGGTGGCCGGCGCCGCGGCGCTGGGCGTCGACGCGAACGCCCAGGGCGCAGCGGCGTCCGCCCCGCGTGCCGCGCCGTCGCTGCAGCGCACTGGCCTCATCGAGCGACACCCCGCGTTCCCCTCGCGCCACGTCGCGCCGCGCGAGGTGCAGGTGTGGCTGCCACCGGGCTATGGCGACTCGCCCACGAAGCGCTACCCGGTGCTCTACCTGCACGACGGCGAGAACGTTTTCGACGCCGCCGCCGCCCCCGCCGAATGGGGTGTCGACGAGACCGCGATGCGCCTGATGGCAGCCGGCGAGGTGGCGCCGGCCCTCGTCGTGGCGGTGAACAACGGCAGCTCGCGCATCGACGACTACACGCCCGTGCCCATGCGGCGCGAGGGCCGGTTGCAGGGCGGCGGCGCGGCGGCCTATGCGCGCTTCCTGGTCGATGAGCTGAAGCCCTTCATCGACGCGCGCTACCGCACGCGGCGCGAAGCCGCGCAAACGGCGGTGGGCGGCTCGTCGCTGGGCGGGCTGGTGTCGATGTGGCTGGTGCTGCGCGAAGGCGGCAGCTTCGGCGCGGCGCTGGTGGTCTCGCCCTCGGTGTGGTGGGGTGGCGAGCAGATCCTGCGTGAGGTGGCCGCCACGCCGCTGGGCAGCGGACGGCCGCGCGTGTGGCTGGACATCGGCCTGCTCGAAGGCGAGGGCGCAGTGACCGGCGCCCGGCGCCTGCGCGACGCCTTGCTGCAGCGCGGCTGGCGCCAGGGGACGCCCGGCAGCCCGGTGCGTGCCACGCTGGCCTATGCCGAAGCGCCCGGCGCAGGGCACGACGAGACGGCGTGGGCGGCGCGGGTCGAGGGCATGCTGCGCTTCCTGTACCCGCCCGAGGCGGTGCGCTGAACCGCTGCTGCCGCGCTCAGGCGCGGGTCTCGGCGGCCCAGCGTGCCAGCAGGTCGGCCTCGCGCTCGGGCGCCATGCCGGCGGCGGGGCGATCAATGGCCTGTGGGACGGGCGCTTCGACCGTCGCGGCCCACGCCGCCGTGTCGGTCAGCGTCTGCGCCAGCGGCCGGCAGCTCAGGCCCGCGGCCAGCGCCCGGCGAATGTCCACCTGGTGCAGCCCCGCCGACTCGCGCGGCACCCACACCGGCAGTTCGCTCCAGGGCACCACGCCCTGGGCCAGCAGCCAGGGCTCCGGCACCCACTCGAGGCGGGCGGCCGGATTCAAGGTGCTGCGCGCGGTCTCCAGGAATCCGCCCATCGTGAGCGGGCTGTCCGGGCCGGTGGCGTTGAACGTGCCGCTGGCGTGGCCTGCGATGCGCAGCATCCAGGCGGCGAGGTCGCGTGCGTCGATGAACTGCACGGCGTCCGCAGGCGCGCCCGGCGCGATGACCGTGCCGCCGCGCTGCAGGCGCGTGGCCCACCAGGTGAAGCGGCCGGTGGGATCGTGCGGGCCGACGATGAGGCCGGGCCGCACGATGGCGCAGCGCGGCCCGAAGGCGGCCTCGGCTTCGACTTCGCACAGCACCTTCAGCCCGCCGTAGGTCTCGCCGCTGACCGTCTCCACGGTGGGATCGGCCAGGGTCTGCAGCGGCGCGTCTTCGGCGATGCCGGGCGCGCCGAAGTCGCGGTAGACGCTGATCGTCGACACCAGCATGTAGTGCCCGGCGCGCGCCCCGAGCGCGGCTGCCACGCTCTTCACCTGCCGTGGCACGTAGGCGCTGGTGTCGATCACCGCGTCCCAGCGGCCGTCGTCGAGCACGCCGAGGTCGGCGTCGCGGTCGGCGATCAGGTGCCGCGCCTGCGGGAAGAGCGCCGCGCCGCTGCGGCCGCGGTGCAGCAGCGTGACCTCGTCGCCGCGCGCCAGCGCCTGCTCGGCCAGGTGGCGGCCGAGGAAGCGCGTGCCGCCCAGGATCAGCAGCTTCACGCCGCGAACAGCGCCTTGTGCTGCTCGCGCAGCAGGTTCTTCTGCACCTTGCCCATGGCGTTGCGCGGCAGGTCGGCCACCACGAAGGTCTGCTTGGGGACCTTGAAGTTGGCGATGCGGCCCTTCAGCGTGGCGGCGATCTCGCGGCCGTCCAGTGCCGCGCCGGGCTTGGCCACCACCACGGCCACCACCGCTTCGCCGAAGTCGGGGTGCGGCACGCCCACCACCGCGCTCTCGGCCACGCCGGGCAGGTCGTTGATGACGCCTTCGATCTCCGCCGGGTAGACGTTGTAGCCGCCGCTGATGATGAGGTCCTTGCTGCGCCCGACGATGGTGACGTAGCCGTCGGCGTCGATGCGGCCGACGTCGCCGGTCTTGAACCAGAGGTCGGTGGTGAATTCGTCGGCGGTCTTCTCGGGCATGCGCCAGTAGCCCTTGAAGACGTTGGGCCCGCGCACCTCGATGCCGCCGATCTCGCCGGTGGCCAGCGGGTGGCCCTTGTCGTCGCGCACGCGCACGCCCACGCCAGGCAGTGCCAGCCCCACCGTGCCACCGCGGCGCGCGCTCTCGGGCCGGTAGGGGTTGGAGGTGAGCATCACCGTCTCGCTCATGCCATAGCGTTCGAGGATGGTGTGGCCGGTGCGCGCGCGCCAGTCGTTGAAGGTCTCCGTCAGCAGCGGCGCCGAGCCGCTGATGAACAGTCGCATGTGCTCGCAGGCCTGCGGTGTCAGCGCGGCCTCGGCCAGCATGCGCACGTAGAGCGTGGGCACGCCCATGAAGACGCTGGCCTCGGCGAAGCGCGCGATGGCCGCGCGGGGGTCGAAGCGGCCGAACCAGATCATCTTGCTGCCGTTGAGCAGCGCGCCGTGGGTTGCCACGAAGAGGCCGTGCACGTGGAAGATGGGCAGCGCGTGGATCAGTACGTCGCCGGGCTGCCAGGCCCAGGCGTCCTTCAGCACCTTCGCGTTGGACAGCAGGTTGCCGTGCGTCAGCATGGCGCCCTTGCTGCGCCCCGTGGTGCCGCTGGTGTAGAGGATGGCGGCGAGGTCGTCGACCGCGCGCGGCACCGGGGTGTGCTGGTCGGGCTGGAAGGCCGCGCGGTCGAGCAGCGTACCCGTGCCGTGTTCGCCCAGCGTGTAGACGTGCTTCGTGCCGGCCTTGAAGGCGATGGTGCTGACCCAGCCGAAGTTCTTCTCGCTGCAAACCACCACGGCGGGCTCGGCGTTGCCGACGAAATACTCGATCTCGCCGGCCTGGTAGGCAGTGTTCAGCGGCAGGAACACATGGCCCGAGCGCAGCACCGCCAGGTAGAGCATCAGCGCCTCGACGCTCTTCTCGGTCTGCACCGCCACGCGCGAGGCCGGCGGCAGCTCGAGCGAGGCGAGCAGGTTGGCGATCATCGCCGACCCCCGCTCGAGGTCGCGCCAGGTGTAGTAGCGCGGCTGCGCTGCGTCGGCCGTCTCGATCGCCGTCGAGTCCAGATCCGCCGGAAACGCCGCGCGCAGCGCGCTGTAGAGATTCGAATTCATGAGAATGCTCGGTAATCAAGCAGGCGCCGCGGATCCGGCTCCGCCGGTCCGCCAGCGCCGCCCCCCTTTCCAAGGGGGGAAGCGCCGTCAAGGCGCTTCGGGGGGTTAATCTAGTTTCGCGCCGGACGTCTTCACGACCTCCGCCCAGCGCTTGACCTCGCTGGAAACGAACTGGCCGAAGGCCTCGCCGTAGAGGTTGGGGGTCTCGGTGCCGAGGTTGGTCCAGCTGGTCTTCAGCTCGTCGGAGGTGAGGGCCTTGCGCATCTCGGCCTGCATCTTCTCGACCACGTCGCGCGGCGTGCCCTTGGGCGCCCAGATGCCGTACCAGGTGGCCACCTGGTAGGTGGGTACGCCGCCGTCGGTGGAGGTGGGCACGTCGGGGAAGCCGGGTGCACGCTTGTCGCTGGCCACCGCGATGGCGCGCAGCCGGTTGCCCTTGATGTGCGCTGCCGACGAGCCCAGGCCGTCGAACATCATGTCGACCTGACCGGCGATGAGGTCCTGCAGCGCAGGGCCGGCCCCGCGGTAGGGGATGTGCGTGATGAAGGTCTTCGTCTGCAGCTTGAACAGCTCGCCCGCCAGATGGTGCGAGGTGCCGTTGCCGGCCGAGCCGTAGTTCAGCTTGCCGGGGTTCCTGCGCAGGAAGTCGAGCAGCTCGGGCAGGGTCCGGGCCTGCACGCGCGCGGGGTTGACGACGATGACCTGCGGCACGCTGGACACCAGCGCCACCGGCACGAAGTCGGTCTCGATGTTGTAGTCGAGCTTGGGGTACATGCTGGGCGCGATGGCGTGGTGCACAGCCCCCATGAAGAACGTGTAGCCGTCGGGCGCGGCCTTGGCCGCGATGCCCGCGCCCAGCGTGCCGCCGGCGCCGCCCCGGTTGTCGATGACGAACTGGCGGCCCACGTTCTTCGTCATCACCGCGAACAGCGGCCGCGCGAAGGCGTCGGTGCCGCCGCCGGGCGGGAAGGGCACCACGATGGTGACGGGCTTGCTGGGCCAGGCAGAGGCCTGGGCCAGCGCCAACGGCGCGGCACTGGCGAGCGTGGCGAAGGCGGCGCTGGCCAGCAGGGCGCGTCGGGTGGTGGTGTGCGGTCGGGTCATGTTGTCTCCATCGTGCGTCGTTGTGGGGTCGGGGACGGGATCACAGCAGGGTGTTGACGGCGCGCGAGCGCGCCACTTCCCCCTGCCGGAACTTCATGTGGCTGGCTTCTATCTTGTCCAGGTCGTAGAGGTAGTTGACCATCAGGCCGCAGGACTGGCGCAGGCCGTGGGACGACATGTTGCCACGCGGGTTGAGCCTTTCGAGCCGCGCGCCGTTGTCGAGGTGGAATCGCGCCACCGCGTCGCCCGCGGAGGTGGGCGACAGCAGCGACAGGTAGGCCGCCCCCAGCGCGAGCAGTGCCTCGAGGTCTTCGGCCGCCATGCGCTCGTGCACCGAGGCGCCCTGCAGCGCCGTGAGATCGCCGGCGCACAGCGTGAGCAGCCGCGCGCGGGCCGTGTTGAGCGTCTCGGCCTGTCCCTTCTTCAGGTCGGGCAGGGCGGACAGGTCGGGCTCCGACAGCAGCCAGGCCGCGAAGCCGGGGATGGGCGACAGGGTGCAGAAGGTGCGGATCCGCGGCAGTTCCCGCTGCAACTGCTGCGCCACGTTCTTGATGAGGAAGTTGCCCAGCGACACGCTGCGCAGCCCGGGCTCGCAGTTGCTGATGCTGTAGAAGGCGGCCACGCGGAAGCGCTCGGCCGGCAGCGGCGTGGAGTGCTTGTCGATGAGCGGCGCGATGGCCGCCGGCATCTCCGGCAGCAGCGCGACTTCCACGAAGATCAGCGGCTCTTCGGGCAGCTGCGGGTGAAAGAAGGCGAAGCATCGGCGGTCGGGCTGCAGACGGCGGCGCAGGTCGTCCCAGCCGTCCACCGCGTGCACGGCCTCGTGGTGGATGATCTTCTCCAGCAGCTGCGCCGGCGAGTTCCAGTCCACCCGCTTCATCTGCAGGAAGCCGGGGTTGAACCACGAACCCAGCAGGTGCAGCAGGTCGCTTTCGATGGCCATCAGCTCGGGGTTCTTCTTCAGCCGCTTCAGCAGCGCACGCCGCAGCCGCAGGATGGCCGCCGTGCCGCCGGGCGTGCGGTTCAGGCGGCGGAAGAGCTCCTGCCGGGGCGGCTCCACCGCTTCGCTCAGCGCGATCAGCGAGGCAGCGTCGGGCGTCTGCGCGTAGCGCTGGGCGCAGGCCAGCACGGCCTGCGGGTCGGGGCTGAGGTCGCGCGCGAGGTAGTCGAAGAGATCGTCGAGCTGTTCGTCGCCCAGGTCGTCCAGGCCGTCGATGAGGCCACGGGCGATGGGGCCGGCGTCCATCTCGCCATGCTGCGAGAGCAGCTGCTTGCAGGCCTTGACCAGGCCGCGCAGCGCGCGCCAGCTCCGCTGCCGCAGCGCGGCCTGTCGCAGATCATCGAGCATGTCGGCTCCGGGGGGTGGGAGAGGCGGTGGGGGCGGAGCTCGCCGGTGCGCGCGCCGCGTCGGCGGTCTTCGTCCTGGGCGGGCTCGCTCGTTCGCTGGCCTCCTTGCGGCGCAGCTTGCCCAGGGCGGTGAGCTGGGCCATCAGGTGGTCGTGCATGGCGCGCTCCGCGCGCGCTGGATCGTGCTGCACGAAGGCGTCGATCAGCACCCGGTGTTCGTTGATCGAGGCGGCCATGCGCCCCGGCAGCTTGAGCTGTCGGCCCCGCATGAGGCGCATGAAGCGGCGCAGGTCCCCGGTGGCGCGTTCCAGCCAGCGGTTGGCCGCGAGCTGCTGCACGCGGCTGTGGAAGACATGGTTGGCGCGGTAGTAGCCGTCGATGTCGCCGGCCGCCGCATGGCGTTCCAGCTCGTCGTGCAGGCGCTGCAGCTCGGCCAGATCCGCGGCGCCGGCCTTGCTGGCAGCTTCGAAGGCGCAGCGGCCTTCCAGCAGCGCCATCACCGGGAAGAGGGCGTCGGCGTCGTCGTCCGTCAGCTCGATGACGCGGCAGCCGCGGTGCGGTACCAGCTCCACCAGGCCTTCGGCGGCCAGCACCTTCAGCGCTTCGCGCAGGGGCGTACGGCTGATCTGCCAGCCGGCGGCCAGTGCCTTCTCGTCGATCCACTCGCCAGGGGCGAGCTGGCGTTCGAAGACCATGGTGCGCAGCCTGGCGGCCACGCCATCGTGCAGCGACAGGCCGCGCAGAGGGATGGGATCGGACATGCCGCGACGGTAACTCTGTAATTACAGAATTTCAAGTGGCACGGGCCGGATGTTGTTGCCTGGGGTCACGGACCTGGCCGCTCGCTTCCGGCAACGCGGCTGGCGCGCCTCGCGGCGGTGTACGCTGCACGGGCTCATGGCCGACTCTCCGCCTGTCCTGCCGCTCGACGCCGACCGCGTGCTCCAGCTCGCGGCGCAGAGCATGTTCGACACCTTCGCGCGCACGGCGATGGGCACCCTGGTGGTCGACCGGCAGCACCGCATCGTCTGGATCAGCGACGGCTACAAGCGCTTCCTGCCGGCGCTGGGCCACGCCGAGGGCGACTTCGTCGGCCGCCGCGTCGAGGAAGTGGTGCCCAACACCCTGATGCCGCAGGTGATCGAGACCGGCCAGCCCATGCTGGTGGACTTGCTGAGCAACCACGCCGGCACCTTCCTGGTCAGCCGGCTGCCCTTGCGCGACGAGCAGGGGGAGGTCATCGGCGCCATCGGCATGGTGCTGCTCGACCACCCGGAAACGACCATGCAGCCGCTGATGGCCAAGTTCAGCCGGCTGCAGGACGAGCTCGACGCCGCGCACCGGCAGCTGGCCGCGCAGCGACGGCCCAAGCACACCATCGCCAGCTTCATCGGCAGCAGCGCCGCGGCGCTGGAGGTCAAGCGACAGGCGCGCCGCGTGGCGCAGACCGACAGCACCGTGCTGCTGCTGGGCGAGACGGGCACCGGCAAGGAGCTGCTGGCGCACGGCATCCATGCCGCCAGCCGGCGCGCGCATCAGGCCTTCATCGGCGTCAACATCGCCGCCGTGCCCGACACCCTGCTGGAGGCTGAATTCTTCGGCGTCGCGCCCGGGGCCTTCACCGGCGCCGACCGGAAGGGCCGCGAAGGCAAGTTCAAGCTGGCCGACCGCGGCACGCTGTTCCTGGACGAGATCGGCGACATGCCGCTGGCGCTGCAGAGCAAGCTGCTGCGTGCGCTGCAGGAGCAGGAGATCGAGCCGCTGGGCAGCAACCGGGTGCAGCGCGTGGACGTGCGCATCGTGGCCGCCACCAGCCGCGACCTGACGGCCATGGTGGCCGCCGGCAGCTTCCGTGCCGACCTCTACTACCGGCTCAACGTGCTGCCCATCCGGCTGCCGCCGCTGCGCGAGCGGCTGGCCGACCTGGAGGCCCTGGTCGACGCGCTGGCCGAGGACATCGCCCGGCGCAGTGCGCTGCCTCACAAGGCCGTGGCGCCGGAGGTGCTGGAGTTGCTGGCGCGCCAGTCCTGGCCGGGCAACATCCGCGAACTGCGCAACGTGCTCGAACAGGCCACGCTGATGACCGACGATGCCTTGCTGATGCCGGGCCACTTCACCCAGGCGCTGGGCATGCTGGCGCTGCCGGGTCGAGCGGCAGCGGTCGACTCGCCGCCGGTGCCCGTCAAGCCGCCCGCGCCTTCGTCCGCTGCCGATACCGTCGTGCCGCCCGCGGCCGGCGAGCCGCCGCTGCTGCGGCCGCTGGGCGACCAGGTCGCCGACCTGGAACGCCAGGCCATTGCCGCGGCCCTGCGCGCCACAGGAGGCAACCGCCTGGCCACCGCGCGCCTGTTGAAGATGTCGCGCGCCGCGCTGTACGACCGGCTGGCGCGTTACCCCGGCCTCGATGCGCCAGCCCCCGGCGGCGGCGTCAGCTCGACAACCACTGCGACACCGCCGCGTTGAAGGGCCCGGGCGCCTGCCGCATCACCCAGTGGCCGGTGTCGAAACGCAGCACCTTGTTGCCCGGGCCGGCGGCCAGTTCACGCGCCCAGCGCTCGCTGTGGAACATGAAGGGCTTCTTCTTGCCGAAGCAGTACAGCACCGGGCAGGCGGGCGCCACGGGCTGCAGCCGGCGATAAGAGCCGTGGGCGCCGGTCCAGGCGATGAAGTAGGGGTAGTTCATGCAGGCGCCGATGCGCCGCGGGTCGGACCGGCATTGCAGCCAGTGCGCCATGCGGCGTGTCATGCCGTCGGCCAGGCCGGTCAGGCCCGTGCCCGACAGCGCCCACGCGATGGCCAGCCAGCCCTGGTAAGCCACCGTCATCGCGATGGCCTTGGCACCGAGCGATCGGCGGTACGCCGCCGACCCGGCGTCGCCGACGTCGACCGCCACGATGCGCGAGACCAGTTCCGGATGCCGCATGGCCAGTTCCCAGCCGAAGAGGCAGCCCCAGTCGTGCAGCATCAGCACCACCGACCGGCCGGGGCTGGCCTGCTCGATGACGCGCCGCAGGAAGTCAACCACCTGGTCCAGCGAGTGCGCGCGGCGCGGCAGGGTGACGTCGAAGCCCGGCAGCGTGAAGCGAACGCAGCGCCAGCGCGCCGACAGGTGCTGGACCTGGGCGTCCCACAGGCGCCAGGTGTCGGGCCAGCCGTGCACCATGACCACGGAGTCGGAGCTGGTGCCGTCGACGAAGACATCGACGCCATCCACCTGGAAGGCCGGCGGCGCTTCGAGGGACAGACTCGGCTGCCCGGATGTCATACAGATTCCTCCGGACCGAACGACTGAAAATCAGACAAACCTGCCAGGAGAAGTGTCTGAAGACCGATCATGCTTTCAAGATTTCGGTCGAATTTCACCTGAAATCGCCTCCTTTCGATGCCAAACATCAGGGTTTGCACCAATCTTGTGAATCTGGCACGGCGATTGCGGCGCAAGACCACCCGCGCCGATCGGCGCCCGTCTGTCTGGACCCGACTGGAAGGATGCCCTGCCCATGAAGCGCCGCCCGTTCTCGTTTGCCCTCTGTGCTGCCGCCCTCGCCGTGGCCAGCCTGTCCGCCCCTGGTGCCGTGTTCGCGCAAGCCGGCAAGGACGTCAGGATCGCCCTCATCGCCAGCAAGACCGGCCCGCTGGAAGCCTACGCCAAGCAGACCATCGTCGGCTTCAACATGGGTCTGGAGTACGCCACCGGCGGCACCATGACGGTGGCCGGCCGCAAGCTGGTGGTGATCGAGAAGGATGACCAGGGCAAGCCCGACATCGGCAAGGCCGCGCTGGCCGCTGCCTACGCCGACGACAAGGTCGACATCGCCGTCGGCCCGACCGCCAGCCCGGTGGCGCTGGCCATGCTGCCGGTGGCCGAGGAGTACAAGAAGATCCTGCTGGTGGAGCCGGCCGTGGCCGACAGCATCACCGGCGACAAGTGGAACAAGTACATCTTCCGCACCGGACGCAACAGCAGCCAGGACGCCGCCGCCAATGCCGCCGCGCTGGACCAGCCGGGCAACGTGGTGGCCTTGCTGGCCAACGACAACGCCTTCGGTCGTGACGCCGTGAAGGCCAGCAAGGACTTCATGAAGAAGGCCAAGATCGTCCACGAAGAGTACCTGCCGGTGGGCACGACCGACTTCACCGCCGGGTTGCAGCGCATCGCCGACCGCCTGAAGGACCAGCCCGGCAAGAAGTACATCTCGGTCGTGTGGTCGGGCTCGCCGACACCGTTCTCCAAGATCGCCGACCTCGAACTGAAGAAGCGCTTCGGCATCGAACTGGCCACCGGCGGCAACATCCTGCCGGCGATGGTGGCCTACAAGCAGTTCGAAGGCATGGAGGGCGCGCTGTACTACTACTTCGGCATCCCGAAGAACCCCGTCAACACCTGGCTGGTGGCCAACCACTACTCGAAGTTCAAGGCACCGCCCGACTTCTTCACCGCCGGCGGCATGAGCGCGGCGATCGCCATCGTCGAAGCGCTGAAGAAGACCAAGGGCGACACCAGCACCGACAAGCTCATCGCCACGATGGCCGGCATGAGCTTCGAGAGCCCCAAGGGCACGATGACCTTCCGCAAGGAAGACCACCAGGCGATGCAGGACATGTACCACTTCCGCATCAAGAACGACCCCGCCTTCGCCTGGGGTGTGCCGGAGCTGGTACGGGTGATTCCTGCGGCCGAGATGCAGATTCCGGTGCGCAACAAACGCTGAAGCCTGTTCACTCCCTCTCCCCCGCGGGGAGAGGGCAGGGGTGAAGGGGGCGATCACCTCCGCACGCCCACCCAACACGCCGCAGCTTTCCTGTCGCACCCTCACCCCCGCCCTCTCCCGCCCGCGGGAGAGGGAGCAAGACGGCCCGCGCATCCCATGCTCGAAACGAAGGATCTGACCATCCGCTTCGGCGGCCACGTCGCCGTCGACCATGTGTCGTGCCGCTTCGAGCCGGGCACGCTGACCTCCATCGTGGGCCCCAACGGGGCGGGCAAGACGACCTACTTCAATCTCATCTCGGGGCAGCTGCCGGCCAGTGAAGGGCGCGTGCTGCTGGGCGGGCAGGACATCACTTCGCTGCCTGCGGCGCAGCGCACGCACCGCGGGTTGGGGCGGGCCTTCCAGCTGACGCAGCTCTTTCCCAACCTCACCGTGCACGAGAACGTGCGGCTGGCCATCCAGGCCCGCGAGGCCGGTCGCGGGCGAGGCGGGCTCGACTTCTTCCGCGTGTGGCTGGACCACACCGACTGGATCGCCGAGGCCACGCAGGTGCTGGCACAGGTGCGGCTGGCCGACAAGGCGCAGCAGCCCGCCGCCAGCCTGCCTCATGGCGACCAGCGCAAGCTGGAGGTGGCCTTGCTCATCGCACTCGACCCCAAGGTCTTCATGTTCGACGAGCCCACCGCCGGCATGAGCGTCGACGAGGTGCCCGTGGTGCTCGACCTCATCCGCGGCCTGAAGGCGCGCAAGGACGTGGTGATCCTGCTGGTGGAACACAAGATGGACGTGGTGCGCGAGCTGTCCGACCGCATCGTCGTGCTGCACAACGGGCAGCTGGTGGCCGACGGCGAGCCGTCGGCAGTGATCGCCTCCCCGGTCGTGCAGCAAGCCTACCTGGGCATGGCGGCGGAGGAGCCGGCATGAGCGCGCCGGGCCGCTCCCAAGCGCGAATCCCTCAGTGCGGAGCACGGAGGGTAGTCCAGTGAGTGCGCCGCTGCTCGAGCTCTCCGGCGTGCACACCCACATCGGCGCGTACCACA
>JALHMT010000029.1 GCA_022843905.1 Rubrivivax sp. | reverse complement strand
GCGTCTTGCTCATGCGATGCGTTGTCATCCGATGCCCTGGTGGATTGGGGCCCTTTGGCCGTGGTGCTGCTGGGGAACTGGTGCGCCAGGCGCAGCAGGTCTTGAATCGGCGCGTCCAGGCGCACCACGCGCACCGGGCGGCCGGCGTCACGCGCTGCAAGCCACTGGTGGTGCCCGTCCAGGATGTGCCAGTCGCTCGACACCAGCAGCGAGCGCGTGCTCGGCGTCTCGGCAATGCCGGCGACCTTCTTCGGCTGGAACTCGGCCTGGGTTGGCTTCAGCTCGGCCGGGTCCACCTCGGCCATCTCGTGCTTGATGCCGCGGGCGTTCAGGAAGTTGACCAGCGCGCCGCGGTGCTCGGCCGCGATCTGCGGCATCTGCGCACGCGGGATGCCCAGCGTGCCCGACTCGGGCGCGAATGCAGTCCACTCCCGATTGATCTTCTCGCCGGCCACTGGGCGATCGATTGGCAGCGTCTCATCGAGCCCGGTGTAGTCCTGCGCGCTGGGCGCGGCCGGCGCCGGCGCGGCGGGTGCTTCTGCGGCTGCCGGCGCACCTTGATCCTTCGCGGGATCGGCGCCCGCTTCGCTCGCATCGACCGCGCGCTGCAGATCCTCGACGCCTTGCTCGTCGATGGGCTTCTGGAAGAAGCCGCGCTTGCTGAACGACGACACCAGCCGGGCCAGGAACCCGGGCGCGTCGCCAGCGGGCACGTTGTTGACGGCCTCGCGGGCGCTCTTGGCCGCCGCCGGCTTCAGGCCGAACGCGGCCACCAGTTCGTCGAAGCGGCGCACTGCGCCGGCGCGGATCTCGGATGGGGGTGCGTCCTGCTGGGCCGCAGGCTCCATGTAGCGCTCGAGCGCCTGATTCGCGCGATCGGGCCCTGAAACGCTGCGCTGCTTTGCGAAGCCTGCAGCCACGTCGGCCACGCCACTTGGGGCCTCGGCCAGGCCCTCGACAACCACGTCCAGCGGCTTGCTGTCACCGACCCCGGCCTGTGCAAGCGCTTCGCCGCCCATGCCGCCACCGACCTCGACGCCTGCGCCAGCAGCTGCGCCACGGATGGCCTGGCCGCGGGTCAACGTGCCGGCAGCCTGGGCCTTGTGCAGCGTCCTGCCGAGCGCGCCGGCAAAGCCCATCGTGATCGAGTCGAAGGCGCCGACGGCGGCCCCACGGATCCGGCCGCGGTTGTCGATGTCCTGCCTGAACCCGCGGTCCTGCAAGAGCGCGACGACGGCCGCAGGATCGGAAGCACTGACGCCGCGCTTCTCCATTTCCTCGCCGAGCGCTGCCGCGTACTCCTGCGCGAAGCTGGCTGCCGCGGTGACGGGCATGCCGGCCATGCCGCCGCCGAGAGCGGTAGCCAGCGAACCGACCACCATCACCGGCGCCGATCCGACCGCCGACTCCAGGACCATCGAGGCCAGCGCACGCCAGTTCTGCGGCTGGGCAACGGCCGACAGCACCTTGCCCCACTCGCCGGTCTTGTTGGCGTCCTGCAGGCGATCCAGGCCTGCCTGCGTGGCATCCGCTGGGGCCATCGCGCCGGTGCGGCGCTCGCCGGCCCGCAGCTGCTCGGCAAAGTCGCTGTCGCCCGTCGCGCCGGCCATCCACAGCCCGGTGTCAAGCGTGCGCTTGACCTGCTCGCCGCCGCGGCGCACCGCATTGAGCACGTCTCGCGGCGCCGAAATGTCGTCGGCCTTGATGCTGTCGGATCCGCCCTGCCCGGCCAGGATCGCGTTGTCCGCCGGACGGGTCTTCTGCGGCGCGAAGAACGGGGATCCGCGCGACACACCGCGGGCCTCGATCTCCGGCCGCGTGATCTGCCAGCCAGACGTGCGGAAGGTGTCGTAGACCTTCTGCGGGTCTGCGCCCTCGTCCAGCAGGTTGACCGCTTCGTCGATCGCCTCGGCCTTGGACCTGAACGGCATGTTGCCGCCCACGTGGGCAGCGCGGGCACCCGGGGCCTCGCGCACAAAGCCGCGGCCGGCACCGGCCTGGCTCTGGGCTTCGTCTGATGGCGCCGGCTCGTCGCCCGCCACGTAGGGCCGAACCTCAGACCGCAAGCCTCCCTGGCGGCGGCCACGCGGCACGGCCGCATCCAGCCCTTTGGGCTCGACAGGTGGCGGCTGCGGATCCTCGCCTCCGGTGAGTCCGCGGGCCTGCTCGGCCGTGATGCCAGACAGCGACGGGTCGGGCTGGCTGCGGCCCTCGGCCAGGAACTTGCCGGCGCGAGCCATCAGGCCGGGCTTCTTCGGCTCCGGCGGCTCTGGCGGCGGATCGAAATAGTCGTCAGGGTTGAGCGGTTTGCGCTCGGCCGCCGGCTTCGGTGCTGCTGCGGCCGATAACCCGGCAACGTTGCCGGGTTTCTTCAGCCGCTTGCTCTCGGCCCACACGCGGATGTCTTCTTCGGCCGACTGGACCTCGGCAATGCGCGCGTCGGCGCCTTCCTGCGTGGTCGGCGCTGGCGCATAGCGCGGCTTGGCCGCTGGCGCTGCTTGCGGCGGCGCTGTCGCGGTGTCGCCGAAGTAGTCGTCAGGGTTCAGGGCCATTGAGGTTCCTGGCTCACTTCGGCGGGCGGCGCTTCTTCAGTTCAGCGCCAGCCTTCAGCAGGGCATCGCGCATGCTCATGCCCTCCTTCTCGACCAGATCCTGCGCATAGCGGGCAGCTCGCACGGTGTACTCGTCGCCCAGCTTCGTGCTGGACGTGGACATGGGATCCTTCTCACCAAAACCACGGATCAGTTCATCGTGGATCTGGTCGAACACCTGATCGCGCTTGCCGCCACCAGCACCACCGTCTGCTCCACCGTTCTTGGCTCTGATGCCTGCAGCCGATAGTCCCTGGTCGGCCGAGTAGCGGCTGGCCCCTGCGCTGGAGTCGGCAGCGTACTTGCGTCCCTTCAGGCCCTGGTCGGCCGAGTACCGCGTGGCGCTGGCGCTGGTGTCTGCGCGCTTCTCGGCCGATGCGTTGTTCACGTCGGCTAGTTGCAGGCCGTAGTCGTGGTTGATGTCCAGCTCGCGGCGCTTGTTCTCGCCCTTGACGCCCTCGGTCTGCCGGGCCTGGCCGCCCTTCTCGCGCTCGACGATGATGTCGGCTTCGGCTTTGGCGTTGGCCTTCGCGCGCTCAAAGTTCAGCATCGCCTCGCGCTTGAGCGCGTCCGGGTCCAGCGACATCTTGATCTGCGCCACCAGCTGCTGCGGGTCCAGCACGTGCTCGGTGCCGTCCGACAGCTTGAGCTTGAGCTTCGAGCTGCGCGCGGGCAGGCCAGCAACAGCCTCGGCGCCCTCGATCCGCTCGCTGCCCTGAATGGTCTTGCCGTCGAACAGCGTCGGGTAGACCTGGCGCGCGAGCTTGTCCACGTCGCCGTCCACCTGGTACTGCTGCATGGCATCGGCCCGGGTGCGCAGCCGCATCGGCGCGATGCGAGCCTCGTTCTCCAGGAACTGATCCCACAGGCCAGCCTTGGACAGCGCGGCGCCCCTGGCCTCGGCGGCCCGGAACATGGTCTGGCTGTTGGGGCGGTACTCGCCTTGCGCGCCGTTCAGCGCCCATTCAGCCTTGCTCTGATCGATCACGCCGGTGGCGGCCTTGTTCGCCTCGTCCATGGCCTGCTGCTGGGCCTGCTGCCGGGCGATCTGCTCTTGGCCCTGCTTCCAGGCCACGCCCTGCGTGTAGGAGCGCAGCGCCGATTGGAGTCCGAGTCCTTCAGCCATGTCAGTTCCCCGCCGGTTTCGCGTCGAACAGGCCCATGCCCCAGGCCTGCAAGCCAGCCCCCAGCACATCACCGAAGATGCTGTTGCGCTGGTTGGTGTTGTTGTTCTGCGCGTTCGCGCCAGTGGTGGCCGCGCTGTTCGCGCCGCTGGTGTTCGAGGTCGCCGCGTTCGAAGCCTGCAGGCCGATGTTCGCGTTGCCGCGGCCGAAGTTGGCCACGCTGCTCAGCAGGTTCAGCCCTGTCGCCTCGGTGTCGGTGCGCGCCTTGTTGGCTGCGCCGGCCTCGTCCTTGGCCTGCATGAGCCGGCTCGATCCGCCCAGGGCCTGGATCGTGCTCGGGTCCATGCCCGCGCGCACCATCTCGCGCTCGGCCTGCGTGCGCTGCTCGTCGTAGCTGCTCGCCACCAGGCCGCTCGCCTCCTGCGCGGCGCGCTCGCGGCGCTCGGGCGTGTCGTAGCCGGCGGCGGCCGTGGCCAGCTTCTGCTCCAGCGGTCGGAAGGTGGTCAGGTAGTTCTGCCACATATCCTCGCTGCGGGCGCTGTTGCGCGTCTGCTCGGTCAGCATGGCATTGAACAACTGATCGAACTTGCCGGTATCGACCGGATCCGATGCAGCGTCAGCAGCAACCGCAGACACAACCGCGCCCGTGCCAATGCGGGCCAGCGTGTCCCAGCCGTTTGCCGGCAGGTTGGTGCGCTGGTTGCCGTTGTTGGCGGCATTGCTGACCTGGTTGGCGCCGGATACGGCAGTACCAGCATCAGCCAGTGTCAGGCCGCCGGCCGCACTGCCGCCGGCCGTGGTCATCAGCCCGGCGTCGGCGATCGTCGTGCCAAGCACCGTGTTGCCGGCGCCGCTGGTCAGGGCCGACGAGCCGGTGAGCGTCGCGCCCTCGCCGGCCGCAAACCCGCCGCCAGTGGCAAACGAGTCGAGAACTGAAGTGCCGGCCGAAGTGTTGGCGCCACTCGCCGCCGTGCCGCTGAAGTCGACGCCGTTCCACGCGCCGGATGTGCTTGCGCCACCAGCGTTGGTGCCCTGCATCCCCTGCGCGTACATGCCGCCCAACGCACCACCAAACATCACCGCGGCTTGGTTGAACTGCTTGCCGCCGCCATCCTGCGCCTCGTAGGTGCCGATGTAGTTGCCTTCCAAGTCCCACTTGTCGCCCAGCTTGCCGTCCGTGCCTGGACGGACCTGCATGATGTATTCCTGGTCCTTGGACACATCACGGCGCGGCGTCATCGCGTCGCCGCTGCCTTCTTGGTTCCAGCCGTGCTGGCGATAGAGCGTGTACCCGTGCGTGTCGGTGGCCGGGTCGTAGGTCTTGCTCGGGTCGGACCACTGCGTATAGCCAGTGTCGCCCCCGTTGCTCACAGACTGCTGCGACTGGCGCATGGCCAGGATCTCGCGCAACTGCTCGGGCGTCAACTTGCGCCCCGATCCTGCGGTGGCGTCTGAAAGACCGGCCATGGCGCTCTCTCTCGTGGGTTGGTCGAATCTACGGCCGGAATCGGCCTAGATCGTGGTTTGCCTCAAAGACCTAAGCCTGAGAGGCTGCGCGAACTGCTACACCCCTTGCGCCGGGCCCGGGTCGCCGACCTCGATGCGGTGGTAGCCCTCGATGACGGCGGTGCGCCAGTCCTCGTTCATGTCCTTGATCGGGGTCTGCAGCAGCGCGTTGAGAAGGTGCATTTCCTGCTCTTGGTTCACTTCGGCGTCACTGACGGTGCGGCTGTACCAGACCTCGACCCCGCGCTCGGCGGTGATGTAGATCGTGGCCGTCTGGCGGTCGCCCTCGGGCAGCGCATTGATCAGGCCCGCCAGCACGCCGAACCATCGGAGGGCAGGCGAGCTTTTGCCGGGCAGACAATCGATCTGGCTGTTGACGGGCGTGGGGAACAGCTTGGTGAGCTTCTTGGCCATGGTTGCCTTTCAGGGTGCCGGCGCGGCCGGCGTGGGTTGATCCTGCGGCGCGGCCTGCGCCGGCCGCGCTGCCATGTGGTCGTGCAGCGTGTTGACGATCCCGTTCACCAGGGCCGGCGTGATCCGGTTGCCCAGGTTGTCGCGCAGGATTGCGTCGAGCACCTGCAGGGTCTGCCTGTCGAGCGGGTTCATGGCTTGCACACGTACCCTGGCGTTTCACCGGCCACGAAGTACGGGCCCTCGGGCGTGTAGAGGCTGCCCTGCTGGCCGGTGCCCGTCTTGCGCATCAGCCACGGGTCGACCCACAGGTCGCCGGCTCGCAGGGATGGGCGTGGCTTGAGCGTCCCGTCCTTGATCAGCTTGGCGTGGTCGACGGCAGGCATGCAGGCCTGGCTCTCGGCTGGCCCGTCATCGCCGCCGCCGCATGCGGTCATGGCGATGGCTGCCGCTGCGATAAGCGAGTGCAGAAGTAGGAGGCTGTGTTTCATGGTTCGTCCTCGTTGTGCGGGCGGATTGCCGCTGCTTGCATCAAGCCTCAAGTTATGCAGGCATGCAATGCAGTCGTTCTGTACCGGTCATGTCCAGACAGGGATGTAGTAGGTGGTGCCGTTGAGGTTGACCGACAGCCACGAGTTGGTGGATGACGATCCAGGCTTGGTCGTTGTGGCCACGGTTGCCGTGGAGAACCCCGTCGTCGGCGTCTGGTCGATGCGCAGGCTGCTACACCGCATGGTGTTCGGCGTGGTCGACCCAATGGCGCCAGGGGATGCCCACGCGGCCGATGACAGCCCGCCCGCATTGCCGCTGATGCCGATCGGCCAGGTTGATACGAAGTCGGTGAAGTCGATCTGCAGCCGCAGTGCGCTTGACCCGTCCCATCCGATCTTGACCGCGTTGCCGGCCTGGCCGGTGCCTGTGCCTTGTTGGACCGGCGTGTACCCGATCGCCGACATGATGTTGGTCGACATGCGCGCGGCTGCAATGTTGCCGCTCAGGTTCGCCGCGTCGTTGTAGTAACTGCCGTGCTGGCCGTCCAGCAGGTCAGCATTCAGGGTGGAGCACACCGAGCCGTTGCTGATCGGGATCTGACTTGATGAGTTGCCGGCGTGGAAGCCGTCCAGCAGGTCGGCGTTGAAGTTGCCATTGACCGTCGTCGAGCTGACTGCGAACGGGGCCGTGCCAGAAGACAAGGTGCTGGTGATCTGGGCTGAGAAAGTTGATTTCCCTGCCACCGATAGCGCGAAATTGGATGAGTTGCCTGCGTTGGTTGCTGCAACGCCAACAGCGCCGGCTGTTGCTCCGCTTTCTCCTCTAACGCCTGCCGCCGCGCCAACTGCTTGCCCATAAACGCCAGCGACACCCCCGAACCCAGAAACACCGAAGTTTGGTGAATACCCGCCAACGCCAGTTCCAAATGAGCTTGAGTTGTAGCCGTACAGACCCGCTGCACCGGCTGTGGTTGACTGGCCTATCGCGCCATACTGGCTAACGCCTGTTGAGTTCGCCAACAGGGCTGTGGTTGCCGTGGTTGAAGACCCGTTTATGTTTACCGTGTAGCTGTTCGCCCCTTCGAACTTCCCGAACCCGGTGATGTTGAGGTCCACCGCCCCGCTGATCGTCCCGCCCACCAGCAGGTTGCCGCTGATGACCGTGCCCGGGTCAGCCCAGTAGGTTCCGGTCCAGTACCGCTGCAGCGAAACAGTGCCGCCAGCGTTGACCAGCGTCACCGTGTCGCCGATGCGCATGTGGCTCACCGAGTCGGTGACGAAGCTCGCGGCCGAGTTGCCCAGCGCCTGCCAGACGATCTTCAGGGCCTGGTTGTCGTTCGTGCCGAACGGCGCCACGGTGTCGAGCGGCCAGGTCGTGCCCGACAAATTCAGCGTGGGACTGACGCTCGACGAGTAGAGGATCAGCGAGCCGCGAGCGCCTGCTGAGCCTGTGCCGTCGCTGCCGGCCACGCTCTTTGCCAGGCTCTGCACCTTGGTGAACGAGAAGGCCGCGCCGGTGGCCGTGGTGCCCGTTACCGTGTAGGTCACAGACGCCTGGTTGGCGCTCATGTTGCTGTGGTCGCCCACCGTCATGAAGATGCCAGAGTCCGTGAGCGTGCCCGCTGTGATGCCGGACGCGGAAGCGCTGGCGTACCACGTGCCCGCCGCCGTTCCAGGTGACTGGCAAGTCAGCTCCGTGGTTCCTTCTGCGACCCGGATCGTCGTTCCAGAGCCCGAGTAGTTGCTCACCGTGCCGGCGCTGTTGGCCTGCAGCGTGTGAGACTCGTTGCTCAGGATGACCTGCACGGTCGACGTGCCGTTGTCGCCACGGTAGACCGTCATGCTGTCGCTGAGCGCGCCCAGCGTGGCCGTGACCCTCACCGTGCGCGTGCCGGCGTAGGTCACGAAGTTGGCCGCGGTCAGCCTGCAGGTCGTGGCCGTCTGCAGCGTCAGCGTGACCGCGCCAAGGCTGGCGCCCGCCGCGTTGTAGGCGGTTGCCGCCCAGGTCACCGAGCCGCCGATGTTCTGCAGCGCTGCCGTGAAGTCGACCTGCGCTGGCGTGGTGGCCGTCGTGGCGTTGGCGTCGGCGAAGATGAACGCGAACCCGGTGGCCGACAAGGACAGTGTTGTGGCTGCGCTGCCGTCGCCGCCGTTGATGCTCTTGTTGAGCGTCAGCACCTTGTCGATCGTGACCGCGCCCACGGTGGCGCGAAACTTGGCCTCGGCGTAGTTCGACGTGATCTTGCCGATGGTGATGGCGCCTGCCGAGTTGATCGACACATTGGCGCTGGCGCCGGTGGTGGTGCCGGCCGACTCAATGCCCGTGCTCTCGACCACCGAGAAGGTCACGTCAGGCGCCGCGAGGAAGGTCGCGCCTCGCGCCACCACCATGACCGATGTCACCGGGAAGCTGCCGGGCACCGGGGTGCCAAGGTAGCTGCACTGGATCGTCTGGTTTTCGTTCTCCAGGCCTGCCGACAGCGCGTCGCTGCCCTCCTTCAGGCTGAAGATGCTCATCGAGTCGAACACCGTGACGGCCGTCGAGCTCGTCACGTTGACCCGGATCAGCTTGGAGGTTCCTGGTGCGAACGAATTGACCGTGTAGGTGTTCGTTGTCGCCGCCCCGTCCACCACGCCGTTGACCAGCCACTGGTAAGTCGCGCCCGGCATGTTGACGGCCGTTGCGGTCAGCGTGACCGATGCCGGCGTGATCGTCCCGCCGTTGGCCGGCGTGATGAACGCCTGCCCGGTGCTGGTGAGCGTGACGATGGGCGCGTCAGCTCCGTTGGCGCCGTCCAGGCCGCCCGAGGCCGTCAGTGCGCCGTCCGGGCTGAAGTTGTCGCTGCCGCCGCCCTCGGTGCCGCCGTTGAAGTCCAGCAGCCCTCGCGCCACCAGGGCGCCGTTGGTCACGTACTTGGTCAGCACCGAGCCGGCGGCCACGGGCTCGCGCGAGCGCCGCCACTGGTCCAGCCGCTGCAGGTACAGGCGGATCTCGTCGATGTCCGCGTAAGGGGACAGCGGCGGGAGGTCCGCTATCTGCTCGTCGCCGTCCGTGATGTTCATGGCAGGTCGTCGATTTCTTCACCGATGAACACGCCTTCGACAGGGCCGACGCCCTGGATCTGGTACTGCCACTCCTCGGCCATGTAGCCGCCAGGCAGCCTGAACGGGTCGTCGTTCGTGATCGTGTAGGGACCAGCGCGCAGCGTGCCGTCGCCCCACAGGTTGAACGTCACCGGGTAGGTCGTGGCGATGATCCGGGCCACGCCCGGGTTCGTCTCGCGCCGCGTGCGCTTCACGCGCGACTTGAAGGTGGCGCTGACCTGCGAGCCGGCGTCCCACTTCTTGATCGTGTTGCCGGTGTCCAGCAGGTACAGGGTTTCCGACAGCGGGTCGCTGAAAACGGCAAAGGCGCCCTGCGTCAGCCAGATCAGGCCGTCTGGCTTGAGCGTGTTGACCATGAAGGACTTGCGCGTGCCGTCGTTGTAGAAGCCGACGTACCAGTCGCCCCAGGCTGCGCCGATGATGGTGTCGGGCAGCAGGGCTCGCCACTGCGCCTTGGTCAGCAGCGACTTCGTCATCACATAGGTGCCGAGCTTGCCGTGGTAGCACAGGCCGTCGTTGCTGGCCCAGCACACGCCATGCCCCACGCCGACGACAGAACGCTTGGCCACGCAGCCCTGGCGCAGCGGGATCGGCGCGTCGACCATCGCCAGCGGCGTGGTGCCGAACGCGACCCGCGGCGTGCCGGTGGTGGCCAGCAGCCATGACTGCTCCCACTTTGCCGAGCCGACGATGCGGTCTGGCACCTGGCGCTTGAACTGCACCGGCCAGGCGTGCGGGTTGTACGGCACGCAGGTCATGTAGGCCTTGTCGACGAACGCGCCGTGCATGCCAGACCACAGCTCGATCAGGCCGCGCATGTTGATCGGCGGTTCGAGCCAGTCGGGCTTTGTGGTGCTGCCGCCCGTCTGCAGGATCGCGCCTCGCGTGCCGGTGTCGCTGGCCGTGGTGGTGGCGACGGCCTGCTCCAGCACCAGCCTGTAGTCGCCGCCGGTGCTGACGTAGATCCGGCGCCTGTCGACGCCGACTGTGCCAACGGTCGAGCCTGGCCCGGCCGGAAGCCCGGTGAGGTTGATCGTCGAGCCGCCAGGGCAACTGATGCTGACCGGCGTCGTGCAGGGCGGGCCCTCGTCGTTGTTGTAGCGCACGAAGGTCTGCGTGTAGGTGCGCGTTTCGGTGGCGCCAGCGCCAGCGCTGCCGATTGCCGCCGCGGTGCCGGCAGCAGGCGCAGGGATGCCGAGGATCCACCCGGTTGCGCCATACGGCGGGGTGGTGATGAGCGTGTTGTCGGTGTAGACCGGCGCTCCGAACCCGCCAGCCACACCGTATGTGCGCTCGGTCGGGTCGCTGGCCAGCAGCGAGCGCACAAAGTCGACATCGGCCGCGTAGGCCAGCCAGTATTGGGTGTCGCTGGCCGTCTCGCGCCCCATGCGGTAGATCGCCGCCTGCTGCGCACCGTAGCCGCTCAGCGTGTGCACGGTGGTGGCCGCGCGCCGGCCGCGGAAGTCCTGCTGCGTCGTGTCCAGGTCGGCCGCGTTGACGCCGATGCCGTCCGCGAGCTTCTTCGGGTTCGTCGAGAGGTTGCTCGACAGGAACAGCTCGTCGGCGAAGATCAGCATGGGGCCACCGTGACCTTCAGCCGCCCGCCGGTGCGGCCACCACGCAGCGCGGCGTCGGAAACGCCTGCCATGAACTGGGCGTCCAGCGCACCAGCGGCAGCCGGGTTCGTCCACTGCTTGTCCGGCATGCGCAGAAGCACCGCTGCCGCGCCGGCCCCGATGGCCTCGCGCCAGGCGTCGAAGGCCTCGACGGGGATGCCGGTTGCCGCGGTCGATGGCTTGTAGGACACGCGCGCCTTGATCACCTGCCCGGCCGACATGGGAGCCGGCACCAGGAAGGCGACGTTGGTTGGCCGTGCGCCCACCGCGAAGGTGTCATCGGTCGTTGTGCCGTTGTCAGCGGCCAGGTCCGACACGGTGGCCAGGCCGATCTCGACGCCAGCGATCCACGCGACATGCACACGGTTGAGCTCCGCGTTGCTCGGTGGCGAGTAGGCGTATTCCTGCTGCGCTGCAACGGTCGTGGCCAGCGTGATCGCCTGCGATCGCCACACGCACGATCGCCGGAAGAACTCGCGCGCCGCGACGATGAGCTGGTCCTCGACCATGAAGGTCGGCACCTGCTTGACGTGCATCGTCACCCACGGGGCCAGTTCGGCCCAGGTCTTGAATGACGCGGGGCTGATGATCATGCGTCAGCTCCCCGCGGCCTTGGCCTGGCCGCTCGCGTCGTTGGTGATGATCGACTTCTCGCGGATGCCCAGCGAAGACTTGAACAGCTCCCAGTACATCGCCGCGCGCTGGGCGCTGGCCGTGTACTTGGTGTCCTTGCTGTAGAAGCTGAACAGCACGAACCATTGCAGGGCGTTGGCGTAGATGTCGTCCAGCGTGATCACATTGGCCAGCGAGGCCAGGTCGGTCGGGTTGGCCGCGTAGACCACCTCGATCGATGTGCCGGCGTTCTGCTTCCACAGGTAGAACGCTTTCGGGTCGCGCTCGTCCTGCGTCCAGTGGTACGGGTCGCCGGCTTCCGCGTGCCACCCGGGCCGGTTGTCGTCGAACCAGGCGCGCGGTCGCAGCGTGATCGGCCCGCCGCTGATCTTGCGCACCACGTCGAGCACTTCGAGGCCGTCCGTCAGGCCCAGCCCGGTCAGCGTCTGGCGTGAGCCGGCCAATGTCACGCCGGTGCCCGACTTGGCGTTGGACTTGGGCAGCACGTTGACGATCTCGCGCTGCCCGTCGTTGACCCACAGCAGGCCCTCGGTCGATGGCCAGCGCACGCCACCACCGGCGCCCGTGTCGTGGCTCTTGATCCACGCGCGGTCGATGATCTGCTGTCCGGTGAGCGTGCCCATGGCTCAACCCTCCGGCTTGGCTGCCGCGTCGATGGCCGCCATGACGGCGCCGCGCAGCGCGTCGCCCTTCTTGCGCAGGTCCACGTCGAGCTTGTGCTCGGTGGCGAATGCCTTGACGGCCTTGTCGTCCATCTCGGCCAGGTCGATCACCGTGTCGTCGGGGCCGGCGAGCTTGAAGTCGGGCTTCGAGTCCAGGCCCTGCTGCTCCTTCTCGGGCTCCGTCTCGACGGCAGGCAGCGCCCACACGTCGGGGTGACGCAGCAGCTTGGCTGCAGCGGCTTCAGGAACGTCCTGCACGTCGCCGTGGCCATTCCACACCAGCCCGGTGCCGGCCACGTTGTCGGTCTTCAGCGGCTTGTTGCCGATGTACTGCACTTGCATTGCGATGCTCCAAAAAAGAGGGGCGAGCCCGTGAAGGCCCGCCCCAAGGCAACCGCGGCCCAGCTCGTTAAACCGCGGAAGGAGACAACCAGATCAGCGAACGCCGCGCGCAGAGCCGTAGATGATGGCCCGGACCTCGCCGGCCGCGAACGTCGCGGCGTTGGCGTTCACAGTCAAGCGCAGCATCACGTCTTCTTCGAACTTGATGGGCTTGAAGTTCAGCACGGCGCGGTTGCCGTTGACCACCCGACCGACCGTGATCGACGAGGCCGCCCCGAAGTAGGTCGGCTGCGCGCTGTAGATCGTTTCGGCCTGGATCGGCGCGTAGCCGGCCTGGTAGGCCAGGGTCGGGGCGCCGTTGGTGTCGATCCGCGTGGAGTCGATCTCGATGCTGGCCACCTCCATCCCGGCCGGGATGCGGAAGTCCAGCGTGTCGTTGACAAGCGGGTTGGCCGACAGCGTGACGAAGTCGGTGAGGGCCATGCCGACGCCGTCGCCGGGCATGTACTGAGGGGCGAAGTACCCCGAGCTCTTGAAAGAAGGCATTTGAAGTTTCCCTTCAGGGGTTGGTTGAGGAGGCGAGCCCGAAGGCCCGCCATGTTCATCAGGCCGTGACGCGCCGGGTGACGCTGTCGATCACCATCACGCCAACGTCGGTGGGCTCGTTGTTGCCCAGGCCGTCCGGCAGGCTGAAGCGCAGCTTTTCTTCCGCGCACATCAGCTCGCCGGCCATCTCCAGGTTGCGCCCGAAGTTGGTGGTGTTCTCCAACATCGAGTACGGCACCTCGGTCTGGGTGTTGACGCCCGAGCACATGGCCAGGGCCTGCGCGCCCAGCAGCAGCGAGCGGTTGACCTGGTGGGTGCCGCTGAGTGCCGGGATGGTCACGTCGGTTTCGGTGGCCGTGTAGCGGTTGGCCGACGTGATGTGCTTGGTGGTCGTGCTGCCCAGGAAGCGGATGCCGAAGTCACCCATCTTGCGAACCAGGATGCCGTTCCACAGCCACGGGCTGCCGGAGAACAGCGGGTGCGCACGCAGGTTGCCGTAGCTCGCGCGCTCCATCGCGTTGGCCTGCCACGTGCGAATGTTGTTGCTCGCCGTGGTGTCCGTGATGATGGAGTTCCAGGTCAGGTGATCCAGCATCAGCACGCCCTTGATGGGGTCGTCGCCGGCTGCCGGGTCGCCCGGGATGCGGATCGGCATCATGCGCAGCGTGAGCTCGCTGATCAGCGCCGACAGCACGTCGATGTGCACGAGCTTGAGCGCATCGGTGGTGTCGATCGAGGCCAGTTGCGCGCCACCCTGGATCAGGTCATTGCCGTCGACCACGTAATGGCGGTTGAAGCTCGGCGCCCTGACGGAGTTGACCATCATCGCGTCGAACTCGGGGTCCGTCGCCAGCGGCAGGATCCAGTCCACACCGTCCTGCTGCCCGCGCGAGCCGGCCAGCAGCGTGAGGATGCGCTGCCACAGGAAGTTGGGGATGCCGCCCTTCAGTTGGGCCAGGGCGTTCTGACGCAGGTCGTGCTGGAAGCGCTTCTGCGTCATCTTGCCGCCGGCGCTCACCGGCAGCGTGGCCATGTCGATGCGGATGTCCCTGAAGCTGAAGTCGAGCTTGGCGCCCTTGCCTTCAGCGTTCTCGTCACCCATCACCGCGCGCAGCTTGACGATGTTGGCGCAGTCCACGCGCACCGTGTCACCGGCCGACTGGGCGAGGTCGTTGACCCGCACGATCGGCATGTCGGTGGTGGACTGGCGGCGCAGCACCTTGCTGGACTTGTCCATCGTCGGGGCGGGGCCCGACAGGCTGTTCACCGGGGTCGGCTGCTTGCCGACCATGGCGAACAGGGCGTCTGACCACTTCTTGGGCGCGAGGCCGCTGGTGGTCGCAATCGAGGTCGTGCTCATTGAGCTACTCCGTCAAAGAGGGGATGGCTCAGTCACCGCTCAGGGCAAGGTCGGCGAGGATTTGTTCGTCCGATACGCCGGGTTGCTGCCACTTTTCGAGCTGCGACCGCTCCGTTTGCTTGCCGGCCCCGCCGCCGATGTCGCTCAGCGTGTTCGGCAGTTGCCGCGGCACGCCGTCGATGACGGCTCTGGGGTCGGATCGAGGGGGGGTGTTCGGGAGAGCGGTCCCGTGGTCCTGCGACACGCGCTTGACGACTTCAGCGAAGCGCTCGGCCATCGACTTGTCTTTCCACGCCGGCAGGGTCTGCAGGTAGCGATCAGCCTCGATGGCCGCGCGAAACGCGGTCTGGTCGGGGCTGGTCTGCCACTGCAAGAGCTGCGGCACGTCGTCGACAGCCTCCTGCACGACAGGCGGCAGGTAGGGCGGCACGAACTCGGCTTGCTGGGCGGGTGGTGCCTCGGCGGCCGGCGCGGCGATTGCGCGCGATGCCAGCCTGGCCACCTTGCCCAGCAGCGGGTCGACGCGCTCGGCCTGGCGGATCTCCTCGTCGGAGATAGCGTCAGGGTCGGGCTGGGTCGGCACCTTGGCCTTGAGCGCCTCGTTCTCGCGGCGAAGGCGGTCAGCCTCCTCGCGGGCTCGGTGCTCGGATCGGCGCGCGGCCCGCAGGGCTGCACGCACATCGCCCGTGGGCTGCGCGGTGGGTTCGGCCGCAGGCGGTGTTGCCTGCGCTGCCGGTTGCGCGGCCGGCGGCTCGGGCTGCTGCACCTGCTGGGCTGCAGCCGGGGGCTGTTGCCCGCCAGGTTGCGGCTCAGCTGAGCGCTCGCCTTCGCCGTCATCGGGCGGGATCAAGGCCAGTTCGTCGGGTGTGAAGTCTTCGCTTGCGAGTGGTCCCATGGTGTTGCTCTCTCCGTGCGCTTGACGGCCGCCGCCGAAACGACAAAGCCCGCGGCGGATTGCTCCAGCGCGGGCTCGCGTTACCGTCCAATGGATCTCCGCACCGGGCTGGACGAGGCCTGGTGCGGGCTGCCGCGGATACACAGCCCGGGGTGCGGCGACACCCGGGCCGGCTGAAACTTGGCGAAAACCCGGCAGCGTTGCCGGGTTTCGGGGCCCGGCCTTATGCGGCCATGGCCTCCTTGATGGACTCGTCGATCAGCGCCTGCTCGTCCGGGTCGTTGGCCAGCGAGTCGGCCTGGACCAGGGCTTGCGCGGTCTGCGCGTTGGTCAGGCGGGCCTTGGACACGTCGAGCAGGGTCTTGGCGCTCTTGGCTTCCAGCTCGGCCTTGGCGGCCATCTGCGCGAGCTGCGCCTGCTCGGCGGCCTGCTTCTGCTGCTGCTCCTGCCAGGCCTGCGCGGTCTGGCGATCGCCGGACACCGGAAGGCCGGACATGCGGCGCATGTCGTCGGCGAGCATCTTGCGGCTGGACCCGAAGGCGCTGGTGTTCTCCACCCAGGCGGGGATCAGGAGCCCGGCCTGCGGCGTACCGGCCAGCGCGCGGATCATGTCGGACATCAGCACACTCATCTGCATCATGTAGGCCGGCGTCGCGGGCACCTCGGCCAGGCCGGTGGTGACCTGCGCGTCCTTGACCACGTTGATCGCCTGCCCGGACTTCGGATCCTTGGTGTTGAGCACCACCGTGCGGCGGGTCTGGCCGGCGCCGATCTGCACCTGCATGTCGCGCGTGGCGTGGTCCTCGGCGATCAGGTCGACCAGCGTGTCGTAGACCAGGCGGCGCGCGTGCGAGTAGTTGTCGTTGAGCTCGCCCATGGCGACGATCCCCTGCTCAACCAGGCTGTTGATCGCAATGCCAGACGTGACCCCGGTCGGCGCGTCGCCCAGCTGCGCGCTGTAGATGCCGGGCACGTCCTGCACGTTGCCCTTGGCGTCCTGCATCATCTCGAACTGCTCTTTCTGCAGCTGGAAATCGTTGCGGAACTGCATGCCGTTGGCGTTGCGCCGGTTCGGGTTGAGCACGGCCACCATGTCGGGGCGCATCAGCGTCGCGGCGATGTCCTCGATGTTGTTGTACTCGGGGTCCAGCGCGTCGCGGTCGACCATCAGCTGCTGGGCCTTGAGCATCCACTGGATGCGCATGCGCCGCTCGTTGTACTCGTCCTGCGGCGCGATCATCCCGTGGACAAGGCCGTAGGGCGTGTTGTCCTTGTCAGCCCGGAAGGCCATGAAGGGGATGTACGGGAAGCGGCGCTTCGTGGTCGCCTCGTCCAGCAGCCGGTAGGGCCCGGCGAAGATCGCGCGGCGCACCTGCAGCGTCACCACCCGCTTGAGCTTCACCAGGCCACGCGACACTGCCTCGATGTGCGTCAGGTTCTGCTCGTCGAGCGGGATCCACCGATGGCCAACGCGCATCACCACCACTTCGGCGGGCACGCGATACCAGACCTCGTACATGCGCACGCGGCGCCGGCCGCCGTCGATCCACTCGGCGCGGCTGACCTTGAAGGCCCGATCGGTCACGTACCAGGGGTTCTGGCCCTTGAGCATCTCCTCGGTGCCGGCGTCGTCCATCAGCCAGTTGGACCAGTTGTTGAGCGAGTTCTCCAGCGCCTCGCGGTGCTCGGGCATCGACGCGACGACCTCGTCCAGGTCTTTCCACTGCCGGCGGCAGAGCCAGCGGGCATCCGACAGGTCGATGCGCTTGGCCCGCCAGTCCCACCACATCTCGTCGCGGTGGATGTCGATGACCCGATACGGGTAGTTGAACGGGTCCGCGTCGCGGCTGACCTCGACCCAGCCCACGCCGGCCTTGACCTGGCCGCCGTATCCGTTGCTCACCGCCATGTCGGCGCACGTCTCGCGCTGGGCCTCCTTCAGGCGCACGTTGAGCACGTCGGCCACGTCGGCGAAAGCGTCGTCGTCGGGCTCCAGCCGCGGGTCGCGCCTGCTCTTGGCTTCCTGGCCGAGCACGCCGTTCACCACGCGGCCGATCAGGTTGGTCACGCGCGGATCGAGCTTGTTCTTCTTGTACTCGTACTCCTGCTGGGCGCTCAGTTGCGAGCCGTCGTAGTAGGCGCAGCACAGGTCGGCCATGTCGCGCCACACCGGCTGGTCTTCGCAGTCGCGCAGCAGGGTTTCGAGCGCATGCAGGCTGTAGCCGCCCTTGCCCTTGACCAGGTCGTGGGTGGGCTTGACTTTGGCAGCGTCGTCGAGTGGTGGCAGCAGGCGCATCAGCGGTCCTCGATGGGGTCAGTAGCCGCGCAAGCGGCGGAAGGATGCGGCTGATCCGCTGGCGTTCGTGGTGGCGACCTCGATGCCGCTGACCACCAGATAGCGAGTGGCGTCCATGGCGTGGTCACGCTCCTTCACGACATGGCCCTTCTCGTCGCGGCGGTAGATGCGGTACTCGGCAAGCCAAGGGCGCAGCGACTTGAACACCTTGAGCCGGCCGGTGGCCAGGCGCTGGTGCACCTCGTACAGGCCCGACTCGCGGCTGTTGTCGGCCGGGATCAGGACCAAGCCAAGGTCGGTGTAAATCTGCAGCAGCTGCTCGCCGTCCTTCTGGCTGCGCCCACGGCTCGCGGGGTCGATCACGCCAGGGATCCACAAACCGCGTCCGCGAATGCCTGCAACGTGAGTGCTTGGCTCCTGCGCGCCCTGGTAGTGCAGGCTGTAGAGGTAGAGCGTGTCGGTTTCCCGGTCCAGCGCGCCCCACACGGCACAGGTGCAGTTCCATCCCACGTCGAGCCCGTAGGCGCGCGGCCAGTGCGCAGGAATGGCGAAGTCTTCGACCACGATCTGGTCTTCGGCCACCGGGTAGATCGCGCCGCTACCGATGCTCGGTATGCCCTTCGAGCGCGCGTCGCGCAGGTGCACCTCGGCCTCGGCCAGCATGCGGGCCTTCTGTTCCTCGCTCAGGTGCGGAACATCGTCCCAGCCTGCCATCACGATGCCACGGTCGACAGTCGCCGACACGCGCCCGGCCGGCACCTCGGCGTCCTCGCCCAGGTACGTGAGCACGATGGGCGTCAGCCCTCGCAGCGGCGTGAACGTCTCGATCAGCGAGCCGTTGGTGGTCATCAGGCGCATCACGCACTCGCTGCGGATGTCCTCGCGCGCCTCCTCGTCGAGCCAGATCAGGTCTTTCTCGGTGCCCTGAAATGCCTCGCGGCCCTGGTCGTAGCTCTTGAATCCGAGTCGGCTGGTTTTGCCGCTAACGTGCCGCACCTCGGCATAGTCGAGTGCGCCATTGCCGTTCGGGCGGCGCACCACCTTGACCAGATCGTCGCCCGGGATCATCCCGGTGCCGTAGGCGTTGTCAGGGCCGACCATCTTGGCCTGGATGATGTCTCGCACCGTCTCTTTCGTGTCGCCGGCCGCCCATGCGTCGATGGCACGATCAAAGCGCCGGCCCTCCCACCAGTCAGGGTAGCGACCAGTCAGGTGCAGGGCCGTCTCGTATCCGCCGCCGCCTTCGGTCTTGCCGACCCGGTTCGCGGCCATGAAGCACCGCGTTGCGCAGGTCGCGCCCATGCGGAAGAACGCCAGGTGCTGCGGGTACAGCTCGCGGCGCAGCGGCCCGGCGTCGGGGAAGTAGCTCCACAGCCTGCGCCTGGCTCTGCGGCGCTCCAGCTCGCGCAGGATGGCGACTTGCGCGGCCAGGTCGGCGCGGCGCGCTGCGACTGCTGCTGTCACTGGCCCAGCGCGTTCTTCAGCCGATCCAGTTCGGCCAGCATTTCGGCCTCGCTCATCGACTCCAGCGGGTTCGAAGGCGCCGCTTCCGCCAGGCCCCAAGCATCTCTGTCGATGCCGATGCCGCACTTCAGCATCTCGGCGGCCTTCTTGCCTGAGTCGACTCGGCTCGGGGTGCTGATGATCTTGCGGTACAGGTCGTTCAGCTTGTCCATGCCGTTGTCGTCAGGCTGGCGCATGAGTTCGCCGAGCTGTTCCAGTAACGCGGGGTCGGCCGTCTGTATCTCGACCTCTCGCAGCAGCGCCAGGCCGAGCGCGTTGATGCGCGCGCCAGTGGCCCTGTGCTCGCGTTTGACCCTGGCAATCTGCAGCGCGGTGGCCTCGATGACCTCGCGCTCGGTTGCAACACGCTGCGCTGTTTCTTCTGGCGTTACAGCAGCGCGCGTTACAAGCTCGTCGACGCGCTGCCGGATCTTCTTGCTCAGGTCGCGCGGCCAGCCCTCCTTCTTGGCGCGGCGCGTGATGGCGACGTGGTTCGTGCCCGGGTGCAGCTTGGCGAGTTCGCGCAGAGAGAGCACGCCTGCGCGGTACTCGACCTCGATGCGCTCCCAGTCGACGGCCTGCTTCTGCACTGGCTTGTCCTTCGCATCAGCCATGTGCGGCCCCCTTCATTCCTGCCGTACACAAATACTTGCCTGCGGCTCTATTTCTGCTGTACAGTAATGGCACGGGCATGGAGCCCGATGGAGCACCCAATGAGCACTTCACCCACCCCAGTCCTGAGTAAGACCTTCACCGCGGCCATGCACATGCACGGTTCGTGGGGCAGCCGCGAGGTTGGCACCCACGCCAGCACGATGGACCTCTATCTGCGCGATGACGACACCGGGTTCATCGAGTGGGACATCCCGAGCCTCTACACGGTTGAGGAGATCGGCCTGACCTTCACGATCGACGCCAAGGGCACGCGCACGCTGCTGGCGTACGACGGCATCATGGCCCTGCCGGGCGAGGCGGTTGACCTGATGCGCGAGGCGGGCATCGTGGTCAGCAACGAGTTCGAGGATCGCTGCAAGTTCCTGGTCGGCGACACCCAGGCGGGCGACGCGTGGCTCGACTGGCACGACGCCTACCAGAAGCTGTCCGGCTACGAGGCCGGCCGCGGCTGGATCGATACGGCCAAGGTCGGCGACGACTGGCGCAGCCAGGATGGCACCTTGCACCTGAAGCGGGTGGCCTGACCCATCGTCATGACCGACTTCATCGCTCTCGCTGAGCACCGCGGCGCCAAGTTCGACGTTGTCGACGGCGAGCACCGCGCCATCTGCCACCCCAGGGGCCGTGCCGTGCCCCTGGCAATCTTCATCCGGCCCACCAAGGAGGAAGCGGCGCAGGCCTACTGCGACTACTTCCACGTGAAGGTGCGCCACCCTTCCCACAAGGAGTGAACCATGGCCTCGACCATTCACCTCGAAGTCCGCAAGACCCACCGCTACGTGGGCACCTGCGCCCACCTGGACCAATGGCAGCACGTCGGCCGCGCCAAGGTGCTCCCGGCCCGCCTGGTGCGCGAGGCCGGCATCGTGGTGGACGCGGAGTTCGAGTGATGCTCGCCCGCCTCATCGACCGCCTCGTCCGGGCCATCAACGGCCTGGATGACCGGGTCCTGTTCCTCATCACGTTCGCGGTGCTGGTGGCCTACGTCACCGCCCCGCTTTGGGTCACGCCTCGATGACTGAGAATCTGCCGTACACCAATCACACTCGCCAAGGAGCAACACCATGAGCAACACCACCACGTACACCCTGAGCTTCAGGACCGTAACCGACCCCGACTTTGGCGCTTTCAAGTTCTACGTCGAAGCGGGCCGCTTGTTCGACGCCGACGACTACGCCGAGGCCTACAAGCTGAACCGCAGCGACATCGACGCGCAGGACATCCACAGCGCGCAAGACGCTGCCGGCCGACTGAACGACGGCGAGTGGCTCGAAGTCACGCACACGGCAACTGACGAATGACGTCCGCCGGCCGCAAGCCACTTCCGCCCGGCCAGGCCCTGACCGAGCGCGTCGAGATCCGCATGACGCCCAAGCAGCGCGCGAAGCTGGATCGTCTGGCCGGGCCGACCAAGACGCCCGCCGACTGGCTCCGGGATCGCATCGACAGCGCACGCGAGCCGGCAAAACCTGCCGCGCCAGCGCCGCTTGCGTTCAAGCGGCTTCCCACCTGAGCGTTTCTGCCGTACATTCGCGCCCACTTGACCGAACCCGGATACGAGTAGGCGGGCACCTCGCGCGTGGTGTCGGGTTGACGTGATGCTTACCGGTCAGACTGCAAGAGGACGGGCCCCGAGGTTGATCGCCTCGGGGCTTTTTCCTTTCATGCAGCCTAGTCGCGCAGCCGGCCGAACTCGCTCGTCTCGCGCATCTCCTGCAGCGGCGCCAGTTGCGCCAGCGCGTGCGCCAGTTCTTCGAGTTCGTCCGACCGCTCGCTGATTGAGCACAGCTTGCGCAGCATCACGTCGCGCGTGCGGATCAGCTCATGCCGCTCAACGCGCAGCCGCTCGCGCAGCTCGTCTGCCCGGACCCATGCCCGCATCAGCTTTTGGTGCAGCGAGCGGATTTCCCACAGCGCGGAGGCCAGGCCGCCGGCCAGGATGCCAGCCAGCAGCCACAACCACACCTCGACCGGCACGTCACACCTGTTCTGGCTTCACGGCCTGCGCACGATCTGGCTCAGCGCCGCGTCGCGGATCGCATCTTTGTTCGCGCTGCCGGCGCTGCTGCCGTATCTGTGGTCGTACCTGGTCTGGAACTTCCCGCTGACCGCACCAATCAGCGCAATCAGGGCACCGAGGATCACCTGCACGTCGACCTTCAGCCACGCCAGGAATCCGGTCAGCACGGCGCCACCGATCAGGATGCCGACCACCATCTGCACGATCGAGCGCGTCAGGAACGGATCCTGGTCGTTGCTGCTGGCCTGAGCGCGGCGCTCGGCCGCCTCACGGCTGGCTTCCTCGGCCTGGAACTGGGCGGCATCCAGCGCGGCCATGCGCTCCAGCAGCGGCGCGAGCTTCTCCAGCTCGTCGAGCGTGCTGGTCTGCACCTGCTGGATGATGACCGGGTCGGCCTTGGCAGTCATCACTGCTTCGACCGGGTCCGGCTTGCCGGTGAGCGCCATGGCAGCAGACACCGCGGCCTGCGAGATTTGCGCGGCCACCTCGGGTCGGTCTGTGTGGCGACCCAGCTCCTTGGTCAGCTTCTCCTGCGCGAGCGGCGCGAAGGCCGTGAACAGGCTCTGCGCCAGGCCGATGGCCAGGCTGGCAGCGATGGGTAGCGGCATGGGCTTCTCCGGTGCCGGCGGGTTGTTGAGCTCCCACTCGGTCTGGTGGTGCTGGGCTGCAGGCGCTGCCGGTGCGGCTGCAGCAGGCGCTGGCTCGACGCTGGCTGGTGGTGCTGGCGCGGCAATCGGGTGCTCGGCCAGGGCCTGCTTGGCCATCTCCCAGCGCCTGCGCCTGTCGTCGGCGCCGTTCATGCCGCCGTTGATGCGCCTGGTGAGCGCATCGAAGTCGGTCCCATCGGCCAGCGCGTTGCAGCCGGTGCGGTCCCAGAAGTCGCAGGCGCTCAGTGCTGCCCACCGGGGTTCCTGCAGCCGCCAGGGCTCGGCCTCGAAGTCGGGCACCTCGGCCGGGCCCAGACGATCGCGCAGGCTGCGGGTCAGCCGGCGGGCGTTGTAGCGGCCGGTGTGCTGAATCAGTCCCTGCCCGCGGAAGGCCCAGCCGTCCTCGGTGCCAGGCCAGTTGCCCAGGTTCTCCTGTCCCCACTCGCCACCGTAGACGGCGTTTGCGATCGCGCGCTGGTCAGCCTTGCGCCCGTCGATGCGGCCCAGGCGCTGCGCGTCCTCGTTGCTGATGCGCCGGCCGAAAGTGCGCATCAGGCCCGCTGGCGTGTAGTTCAGCGATTCCTCGACCACCGCCAGGCCGGCGCTCTCGTGGCCGATCTGGGCCAAGAAGGCGGCCAGCCTGGTCGGCGTGTTGATCTGGTACAGCTCGCAGCCGGCGGCCAGGTGCGGCGCGTACAGGGCTGCGTTGTCGGTGCTGCTGCCTGTCGCGGCGCGCAGCAGGCCAGGGGTCAGCATCGCTACCTACTTCAGCGGCGGGGTTGGTTTTGGTCGGGCCTGCCGCGCTCGATCAGCCGGTCCAGCTTCTCGTCGATCTTGCCCAGCTGAGTGCGCAGCAGCGTCACGGACTCCGTTGAGTTCTTGTCCTGGCGTTCATCGCGCTCAATTTGCGCGGCCATCATCGACTCCTGCCGGGTCTCGACCACCAGCAGCCGCTTGTCCATGGCCAGCACAAACAGCACAGCGCTGATGAACATGCTCAGCGTCGTGAGTAGGTGGCCTATCTGGATTTCCTTCTTCACATGCCACCCGCCACTGACTGCCGCACGCACGGGTGCGCAGTTGTCGGGCCCGGGGCAATCACGCGGCGTCATGTCGAACACCCGTGAACGATGGCGCACCATGACGGCGCGCGAGCAATGTTTGCTGCCATCTGTAAGCCTTCTTGTGGTTTCGTAGGGACGTAGTTCGCCCCTCACTGGTCCCCGGTCGGAACGGGGTCAGGCGGCACGGCCGCCGGGGGTGTGGGGCGCTTGGCCCTGGTGGTGCGCGGCTGCGGTTACCTGCCACGCGCCGCGGTTATAGCAGCCGGCCGGGCCCGTTGGGGCGGTTGCCTCAAAGACCGCTACCGCGGCGTAACACCGTTCGCGCCGCGGGGTGCGGTGTAACTGGCGTTAGACGACACGGCAGACTGCATAAGAGTCGATCCGAGCCTCTTGTGACCACGGCCACCGCATGGCACGCGCACATCGGGCGCCTGTCCGGCTCGCCGCCATCGCTGTCGACCGGGTCGGGGTCAGGCCCCGACCAGGCCGCGGCGCGCTTGGCCTCGATGGCCTGCTGTCTTTGGCGTGCGCGCCTGGACATGGCTACTCCGATGAGCCCATGAGGAACGGCACCGCGCCCAGGCCGCCGCGCACCTGCTCGATGAGTTCCATCGCCGCGCCCTGGTGTACCTTGTCGGCGCGCACCAGCTCGTAGCTGAATGACAGCTTTCCGCTGTTGTTGCGGTACTTCAGCCGGGCACCAATGGACCACGCGGCGCCGCCGTGGAAGACCGGGATGCCGAGCCCGAATCGCTCGAACATCTGCATGTCCTCGGTGGTGTTTTTGTCGGGGTCCGCGATATAGGTCAGCCGCACGCCACCGCTCTGCAGGCGCACGCTCGACTTGAGGGTGCGTTCTTCGTTCAGAACGAAGTTCGTCGCCATGGTCAGCATCTGCAGGCTGGTCGGCAGGCCGTTCGCGGTGGCGATGTCGTCCTCGTGCTCCTGGATCCACTCGGCGAAGGCCACCTGCGCGAAGGACTGGGCGTTCTTGCCCTTCCACGCCTTCCACTCGGCCGAGAACTCGGGCACCAGCACGGCCTTGTGGCCGCGCCAGCCGGCCGCGTCCGGGCTGTGATCGTCGAACACCGCGGTGAAGTCGAGCGTGTAGGTCTGCGGGTCGAAGCGGCACCACGCGACGGTGGTGTCCGGGTCGGCGTGGCGCTTCACGTACTCCAGGAAGCTGGGCACGTTGGAGAAGCTGGCCTTGGCCACGGTGCGGCGCGGGTGGTCCAGGTACTTCTCCAGATCGAGCTTGATCTCCTTGAGCTCGCAGCCTTTGGGCACCGCGGCGTGCGCGATGCTCAGGCCAGGCACGCCGGTGGCGTTCTCGTGGACGATCTTGGCCTGCGGCAGCACTTCGGCCAGGGTTTCGGCAAGGTTCTTGGTGGTCTGGTCCATGTGGTCTTTCGTGGTGACGGGGTGGTGGTGATCAGGCCGACTTGATCTCGCCGGTGCTCATATCGATCGTGCGGATCTCGGCCGGCTTGGAGTCGGCCACGCGCAGATCGAGCTTTCGCTGGTTCGGGTTGTCGAGCGACAGATTGCCCTCGACGGTCGGCCACAGCAGGTCGCTGTCCGGGCGCGGCTCGGGCGTCTTGTTCGTCACCTTGGCGACGATCTCGATGGCGCCGGCAGACTTCTTCAGGTCCAGCGTGATCGTCAGCTTGCCGGCCTTGCCGGTTTCATCGACGCCTCGCACGCACTCGGCCAGCTTGTCCGAGCACTCACTGAGGAACAGGCCGCCCTGCAGGCGGGCCAGGGTTTCTTGGATGGGTCTTACGCTCATGATCGACGCCTCCTTGGCGTGTTGGGGGTGAAAGAAAGGGCTGCCTTGCGGCGCGCATGGGAATTCAGGAGGGAGACAGGGAGGTTCACCCCACGCGCATGGCCCTTGGAAAACGTCAGGTCGCAGCGCCGACGATTGCGGCGTTGTGAGCCAGTTGTCTGGTGCTGCGCAGCGACGATCCGGCAATCGCGTGCAGCAGGTTTGCGGTTGCGTTGAGAGTCCTTCGGTATGCGGCGTGCTTGCGCTGCAGGGCCCGGTTGGACTGCGGACGCGGTTTCTTTGCATCGGGCTCGCCAGGCCCCCACGCATACAGCGGATAGCCGGCCCCGGCACGCTCTCGGTCGTCGTAGTGGTCGATGTAGACCAGCCTCTCGGCATGCAGCGCCTTGATGACGCGGCGGGCCGTGGATGGCGCCTGGCCTGTCAGCTTGGCCAACCCCTTCCCGTGGCGCGGCTCGTCCATCAGCGATCGAACAGCGACGATGAAGGCCAGCAGCTCGCTCGGTGGCGCCTTGCGGGACCGATGCCTCTCGCCACCAGGCCACGGCACGTCGGGCCCAGGTCCGAAGGCGAATGCGGGCCGCCGGCTGCGCGCGTCGCCATCCATTTCCCAGCCGGCAATGTGCGCCATCCCGGCCGCGCGCAGCCCGTACAGGATCGTGTGCGAGCTTTCTCTGCGCGCGACCTGCAGGCCGTCTGCCAGGTGGCGCCACGTCACCCGGCCGTCGACCAGCATGCGCAGGATCTTGGCGTAGCCCGTCCACATCAGCCGCGCCCCTCGCTTGCGTTTGGTCACTGCAGGCCCTCGATGTGCTTGATCAGCGCGGCCTTGATCTGCGCCCGCTGGCTCTCGCGGAACAGCACCGCGGACTTGTTGCGGCCGGCGGGCTCGATGCAGAGCACGGTCAGGAAAGCCGCGTTGACGGTGAATCCCAGCCATGCGTTGATCGCGCCCAGGTTCAGCGTGGCCGGTTCTTCGACTGGCGGCAGCGCGATCGGGTCTGCAGGTTCCAGTTCGATAGCGATGACGCGCTTTGCCGGCGGCAGGTCAACCTCTGGCCCATCGGCCGCGACCATTTCGGCCTCGGTCTGCGGCTGCAGTTCGTCGACCGTTGACGCGGGCGGGATGTAGTCGTCTGACCATCCTCCCGTGATGCGGGCGGCTTCTGCCGGCACAACAGCCGACCCGGCGGCCATGTCCTTCTCAAACTGCGCAACCTGCGCCAGCCTGACCTTCTCGTCCGCGGCAGCGCGCTCCTGCGCTGCGATGGCCTCGGCCTTGCGCTGCAGTTCTGCCGCCTGCTCGGCCAGCAGGCGCTGCTGCTCGGCCAGTCGCTCAGCCTCGGCTTTCTGCTCGGCGGCCACGCGCTCGTTCTCGATGCGCTGGGCCTCGAGGCGGGCGGCTTCGGCGCGCGCCGCGGCCTCATGCTGCAGGCTGGTCATCGACGACAGCGCCTCGGCCTTGGCTTGCGTCCAGTACGCGGCAACGTCGGCCACCTCTTGCGGCATTGGCAGTTCATGCAGCGCGGCGATGCCGTTGCCGATGCGCTCGGCCGTGATGTCGGCGGCCATGCACCGATCTACCCACCGGCTCATGATGCCGTCGACGTTGATGCGCAGGTTCGCCAGCCGCGCGTTCTCGGCCTGGCGCGCGGCTTCCTTGGCGTCGTCGATCTTCTTCTGGGCGGCATCGATCTGGGGCGTGATGGCGGTAGCCACGTCGGCCCAAGCGGACTCGATCGCTTCAAGCTCGGCGCCGACCGACTTGCTCACGCTGGTCAGCTTGGACTTGAGCCCGGCCGACGCCTTGCGGGCCAGGGCCAGCGGGGCGTTGATCTTGCGATGACGCAGCGACACGGCCTCGTCAATGCGAGCCTGGGTGCTCAGGTCCAGCGCGAGCTTGTCGAGTTCGGCCTTGGTGTCGGCCGTTTCCTTGCGCCAGTCGCCGAACTTGGCCAGGGCAACGTCGGTCAGGTCTACCTTGCGGAGGTCCAGCGCAGCCGGTGCGGCCACGGCAACGTCGGCGCGCGGGGCGTCGATGATTTCAGGGAATTCGAGTTCGGTCATGGCAGTAGCCACTCCTGATCTGGGTTGTAGATGCCGGCCGCTCGGTCAATGTCGGCCTCGATCGCGCGGTCTGCGTATGACTCGTCGTCGTCGTTCTTGCGCACGACCTTGATTGCCTCGGCCGGCTTCTTGTGCGCATCCCGCGCGTGGCCGTAGACCGCGTTCTGGCTCGACTTGCGCTTTCCGCAGATCGAGCAGCGCCATGGCTTCATGCTCATGGTGTCCTCTTGGTCAGGCGTCAGGGTCATTGGGGCAGCGCATCCAGTAGCGCGGTCCGTCGTGCTCAGCCACCGGCGAGCCGTCCCAGGTCAGGTGCCAGCCAGGCCCTTCGGTGGCCTCGGTTGCACGCGGGTCGTCCTTGCCGCGCAGCCAGCGCGCGCCGTGCGGCATATCCGAGCCATCCAGCAGCACCAGCACGCCCCAGCCATCCTTGGGCGCCGTCTTCATCGGTTGCCACGGGCTCTGTACCGCGTCCACCTTCGCCTGCAGTTCCTCCATGTGGCGAGCGGCCTGGCGGCAGCACTCGGCCTGCACCGGCATGTCGCGCTTGTCCCAGTCGAATGCATGGCGCCGCAGCATGCCGGCGTAGCGTTGGGTCATGCTCATGGTGTCCTCGCTCATTCCATCCACGCCACGCAATCGGCCGTCTCGCACTTGCCGTGCACGTGGCCGTTGTAGGCGCTCTGGCTCAGGTGCAGACTGCCCTTGCAGACCGGGCACTCCACGGTTTCGCGCCGGTCCTGGGCGGGCTTTGGCTTCACGCGCCAGGTGCTGGCCACCTTCATCGCAGCCATGGTCTTTTCAACGTGCGCGTCCATTTCGGCGCGATCGGCCTGCACTTGCTCGTCCGTGGGCTCGGCGTAGAACGGGCAGCGCTCCTTCGGCAGCGCTCCTGGCCAGGGCTTCGTCTCTGCCGGCAATTCGCCGGCCTTCAGGTAGGTGCCGCCGCGCGCTGACTTGTGCATGAACTGGATGCACGGCAGGCCGGGCGCGAACTGGGCGTAAAGCACCCCGCGGCCACACAGCCTGTGCTGCGCGCCTGTGAAGTGGATGCACTGGCCGTGTTTCATCGCGCGCTCCTCAGAAGGCCGGTGCCAGCAGGTCAACAGCCGATGCGGCTGCAGGGGCGGCGGGGGTGGTGGCGACGGGGGCGGGCTCTGCGGCCTGCGTCAGCTTGGCGCGCAGCTTCACGCGCAGTTGCTCCACCATCCTGTCGAACGCCAGCAGGTCGGTTTCCAGCTTGGCGATCTCGTCCTCGTTGCGCTCGATGCGGACAACGTGCAGCGCCTTCAGGTCCGGCGCCCACAGGCACAGGTCGCACCAGTCCAGCGACAGCAACCACATCGCGCCCACGCACTGGTGGCGGTACTCGCTGATGTCGCCGTCGACCATGGCCTTGAACAGCACAACGCTGCTGACCATGGTCTTGATCTCCAACATGCCTTTCGGCGGGATCAAGCCGTCGACACTGCAGCCGAACTTCTTGTCCTCGGTGTGCGCGAACCCGACTTCCTCGACGAACTGGCCCGTCTCGGATTCGTAGGTCAGGCGGGCAACGGGTTCTTCCTGCGTGCCCAGGCGCATGGCCGCGTTGACGTAGGTTTCCGGGGCCTTGCCGCCCTCACGCTCGCGGGCCAGGTCGTAGGCGTAGCCCATGGCCTCGGCGGTCATGGTGCCGTCCATCTTGCGGCCCAGCGCGGCGCGGAAGCGCGAGCCGGTGATGACGCCCTGGCGCGCGGCCAGCCATTCCTCGCTGCCCTGCGGCGCGAGGTTGAAGATGATGGTCATGCCGTCACTCCCTGCGTCTTCAGGGCCTCGCGGTGCGCGACGACGGCGGCCTTGAACTGGCTCTGCAGCTTCACGTTGCCGAGCGTCTTGACGTTGCCGGTGTAGTGCTTGAGCGCGTCCTCGTCGGTCAGCTTTTCCTTGAGGTCTTCGAGCAGCGTGGCCAGCACGTCCGACTCGGTGTTTTCAGCAGCACCACCGGCAGCGCGCCCGTCGTCGTCGTGCTCCGACTTGGTGGCCAGCCCGCATACAGCCAGCAGCGTGTAGCGCTGCAGGTACGTGATCGCGCTGGCGACCTGCTGGATCTGGTTCTTCTTGCCGCTGGAGTCGGGCGCCGCGTCCATCGTCACGCTCTCCATGTGCCCGGAGCGGTGCGTCACCTCACAGATCACGGTGATGCGCCCGGCCTCCTGCTTGACCTGCCAGCGATGCGACAGGCCATGCCGGGCCAGCGCCGGCACCACCACGTCGGCGATGTCGCTCAGTTCGGCGTGCTTGTAGCCCACGAAGTCGCCTTCCTTCGTGGTGTAGCCGACCGACTTCTTCTTGAAGATGTCCAGCGGCTCGGTCTTGAAGTTGGCCATGGCCTCGACGAACGCGCGGCGGGCCGCCAGGGCGTCGAAGCGCTCCTTCATGACCATCAGGCGTTCGAGGTAGTCCAGGCTCGCGCCCTGCGCCACGGCCATGCGCAGCAGGTCGTCGGGGGTGGTCACGACCTGACCTTGCGGCGCGGCGGCAACTGCGCCGGCCTTGATCGGCGTGATGTCGGTGACTTCGGTGGTGTCGCTCATGTGTCTCTCGTTGGTTGGGGGTGGATCCGGCCGCCCAGAACTGCCCATCCGCGCGGGCCACGCAAAGGCCGGATCCACCAAACTCAGGGGTTGGAAACCTGCTGGTCGCAGCCAGAACACAGGTCTGCCGTGTGCTCGCAGCGGGTCGGTATCGGCTGGCCTCGCGGCACGAACTGCGTGCAGCACGGCTGGCCGTCCTTGCCATAGGTCCAATCAGGCAGCGGCTCATCGCTTCGGAATGAGCGGTTCAGGATCTCGCAGTAAAGGCTCGGGTCGCTGTCGGCGTCCTCCACCGTGGCTTGGCCGCTCATCACCTTGTCGCGCTCGCATTCCTCGCACCACATGGCGTGGAAATGCTCGCCTTCGCTTCCGTTGCATGGGCGGTACTGAGTGCCAGGAGCGGCCGGGTAAAACTCGACGCGCGGCAGCTTCGGTTGAACGATCTGGATCACGGCTTAATCCTCTTGATGGGCGGCTCGCTGTCATCGAAGCCGTGCTCCACGGCTCGCCAGTCGCCGCGCCTAGCTCCGCGCATGTCCAGCGCGCGGAACTCGGCCGTGCGCTGGCGCCGGAACTTGCGCGCCGCGTTCACGTCGGCTGTCAGGGTCATGTCCACTTGGCAGGCCATGTAGAGCCCTGTGGACTGGCCTTCCTTGGTGAAGTTCTCAACCAGCCAGTGGTAGGTCATGAGTAGTCCTCGTCAAAGCTGCAAGGCACTGTCCACTGCCTACCGCAGCGGGAGCACTCCACGATGTCGTGGTCGTCCTCCACGCCGCAGCAGTCCACCGTGCGCGGCTCCGGGCAGCGCTGCAGGTGCTTCTTGCAAAGCTCGGCCTTCTCGGCATCGTGCAGACTGCACCCGCCCTTGATACGGCCGCCTTCGTACCGCTTCGGACGCGGCCGCCCAACTGGTTGGTCAACCGGACTTGCGCCGGCAATGGTCGTTGTCATCGTTGCTCCTGTGTGGGCGCAAGCCGGTTACCGCCGACGATGGGCCAGCGCACGCAACTTGCGCTTGATGCGCTGCAGCACGGTGATGGTCTGCGGGAGCGGCGGCGGGTCGTCGTGGCCGAACTCGCTCACTGCCGACGCAGCCTCGGGCGGATTGAAGGGCCAGCGCGACGGCTGTGGATCGGCCGGCGGCAGCGTGCTGACGAACTCGTCTTCAGCCATGCGCCGGGTGTTGATCAGGTGCAGCGTGCCCATCACAGCCACCCGGCAGCGCAGGCCGCAAGAAAGGCCACCAGACCGGCAGCAATGGCGAGGTCGTCCCAGCGCCATGCGCCGAGGTCTTGGTCGGCGGGGTCGTGCTTCATCACTCCCCCGGGCGCCGGCCGCTGACGATCGATGCGCAGGCGAACACGCCAACGACAGCCGCTGCCAGCGCGATCCAGCCGATGACGATGGCGGCGATCACGCTTCGCACCCCGCTGCAGCCTCGAGGTAAACGCGGTTGGCCTCGAAGCGCTCGGCCTCGCCGCCCAGCGCCGCCAGTTCGTTTTGCGCCCAGCGGATCGTGCGGGCCTTCTCGTTCTGCGCGCACCAGAAGGTGTAGTCGTCGCTGAAGTCGTACTGCTCGTCGAACCCCTGCCGAGCCTGAGCGAGCAGGGCCGTCAAACCCTCGCGCCTGGCCTGCGCCGACATCGCGCTGTAGTGCGCCACTGCCTGTTCGGTTGCCATCTCTGCTCCTGCTCCGCTTTGGCTGCGGAGTGGAAAGATTGAACCATAGTTCACAACGTCGCGCAACTATAGTTCACACCAAAAGACAAAAAACCTGCTCAGTGGCAGGCGTTGTGCGGGCGCAGCGGTTTACGGGGCGGTCAGCGGTTGCTGGCGAGCCATCCTCGATCGGCCATGCATCCGAACAGGACCACGCTGTACGTGTCCCTCACCGACTTCGCGTGCCCGCCCATGGCGGCGCCGTAGGCAAGGCCCTTGGTCCTGCCGCCGACATCCGGTTGTGGAATGCCTGCCGATTGCGCCTGCGCTGAGCCGCGGCACGCGACCAGGTCCAGGTCGATCTGATGTTGAGCGACCGGCGGCCCGACGCGCTTCCACTGGATTGCCGGCGGCGGCTCAGTGGCGCACGCAGCCAGCGCGGCGGCGACCAGCACGACGATCGAGTTCTGGAGTTGGCGATGTGGCGCGCGACATTGATCCACAGCAATGATTGCCGCCTCGTCCGGCAGGGGTCTTCCCGCCCGCTCAAACGTGCGGTGTGACCCATTACAGGTGCTCTCTGTGGGCTGCCGCACCGACAATGTGACCTCCATGTGCTCCCCCCCCCCCGACTCTTATGGACTGGCGATGGACCTACGCCACAGTTGCGGTTGTTGCGACGATCGACAACGGGCTGGCCCGCCTGTCGGTGACCGGCATCGTCACGCCAGCTGTAAGCGCCGCACTGCTGAGAGATAACGCCATCTGGTTGCGCGAGACTGGTGCGGCTGGCCAGGTGGCCGACTACCGCGGCGCGGCGCTGTGCTTGACTGCGGATGACTGGCTGCGCGGCGCTCATGGGGTCGCCATCTTTGAGCCCGCCATTCGCACGCCGACTGCCCTGGTGTTGCAAGCTGAGGTCATTGACGTTGCCGGCGAGTACGCTGAACTCATGGCGCAACTCGGGATTTGCCGTGCGCCGTTCGCGGGCGACCAACCTGCGACAGAGTGGGCTGCTCGACAGGCTGTCGCGCTGGAGGCCCTGGGGTGCTTGGCGTTGCCACGCGGATCTCGTTCAGCAATCGAGCGTACAAGCGGAGCTTCTCGTCGCCGTTTGGCACCTCATCAAAGCGCGCCGCCAGCTCTTGCGCGGCGAGGGACAAGGTAGAGGCGGGGGCGGGCACGGCGCAGCCATCACCAGTCGCCAGCCATTCAGCGCTGACGCCCATGCACTTCGCTGCCACCGAGTTGTGGTCTGCCTTCAGCATTTTTGACGTGCCGAGCTCGATCTTCTTGATCGCCTGGTAGGACACGCCGAGCGCCTCGGCAATGTCATGCGTCGACTTGCCAGACAGCCGCATAGCCTCCGCGAAACGGTCCTTGTAGTCGCCGGTACTCACCGCCGATAGGCTACCGCCGCCATCGTGAACTATGGTTGCGCGCGCCCATGAACTATGGTTCAATGCGGCATGCGCAAGGCAAAAGCCATCGAACTCCTGGGGGGCTCCGTCTCCTCGGTCGCCGAAGCAATCGGCATCACCTATCAGGCTGTTGAGAAGTGGCCTGACCCTTTGCCAGACCGAATCGCTGATCGGGTTGTTGCGGCTATCGCACGAAAGCATTTGGCACCTGCTGCGCTTGGTCAGGAGCCAGAGCGGACGCCCGCCAAGGCCGCGGCCTGACTCACCGCCGCAGCTCAGCAGCCAGGCGTAAATATTCCATGCGCACCTGCTGCATCACCCGCTGAAGCATCGCCGCCACTGCAGCCTGACTCCACTCCTGATCAGCCATGACAGACCCCCTTCCCCTTCCGAAGTGCAGTAGAGCGCCGAACGCCGACCGCGATGTCGTCCCTATCCGCTTTGACCTGACCATCAACCAGGCCGCCGGTCTGGATGGCCTGGCCCGCATCGACGGCAGCAACCGCAAGGAGCTGATCGAGGTCGCGGTCAACGAGTACATCAACCGCCGCTTGTCGGACATGACTCTCGTGCTTCGGATGGCCGGGCGCAATCCAGTCGAACGGGATAGAGCATGACTGGCGCTTTTCTTCTTTGCGCGGCGTCAATGGCCGGCATCGCCCCGCCACATGGTGGCCTGACTGATTGCACGGTGTCTGTGCGGTGAACCACATGACGCCTGCCGTCATCCCCCCGTCGCAGCGCCTGGACCTGCCGTGGTGCGACAGGAAGATCGCCCGCTTCAAGTTCAGGGTTGCGCTGTTCATGCGCCGCGGCATGACCGAGGACCAGGCCAAAGCCTTGGGCGACCGGCTGTCAGCCCGCGATGCCGACCTGGACGAGCGCCGGATCTGCTGCGAGTGCAGCAACTTTCAACGCAGCCGCACCTGCGCGCTGCGCCTCCCGACATCGCCGCTGCAGCTTGCGTGCTGCCACGGCTTCGACTTCGTGAAGCCATGATGAACCTCGAACTGCACCCGCTGTGCACCCTGTTCCCGCGCATGTCCGGCGCGGAGTTCGCGGCCCTGTGCGCGGACATCAAGGCCAACGGGTTGCGCACACCGATCGTGCTGCTGGACGGCATGGTGCTCGACGGAGGCAACCGCTACCGGGCCTGCCAGGAAACCGGCGCCCGCATGGAGTTCGTGGAGTTCACCGGCACGAGCGCGGTGTCGTTCGTGCTGTCGGCGAACCTGCACCGCCGGCACCTGACGGCCGGCCAGCAGGCCGCGATCGTGGCCAGCGCGCAGGACTGGGCGCTGGCGCAGCCGGGCGGCCGGCCTGCCGGGAAACCCGGCAACGTTGCCGGGTTATCGACCGTTGCCGACCGGACGGCGCAGTCCGGCGCCAGCGACCGCACGCAGCGGATGGCCGACCAGGTCGCGCGGGCCGACCCCGAACTGGCCCGGCAGGTGGCGCACGGCGAGGTGTCGCTGCCGCAGGCGCATGCCGCGGTGACCGAGGCCAAGAAGCCGCCGGCTGCAGATCCTCCCCAACCGGCCGCTGCACCCGCTCCCGCCCCCACGGTGGCCACCGAGACAGCATCGACCGTCACGCCCGAGCAGCGCGCCCCGGGCCCGGTGAGCACAGTGCAAGCAAGTACCGAAGCACCCGAGGATGCTGACGACTTTGGGATGAGCCCATACGAGGCCATCGCCGAACTGCAGCGCATTCAGGTGGAGGTCGACGAACTGCGCGCCCTGCTGGCCGCGGCCGCGGCCGACGACCTGAAGGCCGAGGCGATCAAGTGGCGCCGAGCCTACGAGCACGCCCAGCGCACGGCCGACGAGAAGATGGGCAACGCTGCCCGCCTGGAGCGCGAGCTGCAGCAGCTGAACAACCGCATGGTGCGCATCGGCAAGCTGTTCGGCGAGCGCGATGCCACCAAGATCCCGGCCCTGGTCGAGGCCTTCTACCGGCAGCACGCCAAGGTGGCCGCGTGACTCTGTTCGAGCCCACCCCTGTTGCCGAGGCCGCGGCATTCGTGGCCGACAACGCGCCCGGCCGCGACGGGTTCCTGATCGAGCTGCGCGACTACCAGATCGCCGCCGTCGAGGCTGCGCGCCAGGCCATCCGAGAAGGCAAGCGCAACATCCTGATCTGCGCGCCCACCGGGGCCGGCAAGACGGTGATCGGCTCCTACCTCATCAACGAGTCGATGCGCAAGGGCCGGCGCAGCATCTTTCTGGTCGACCGCATCAGCCTGATCGAGCAGACCAGCGCGACGTTCGACCGCTACGGCATCGAGCACGGGATCATCCAGGCGTCGCACTGGCGTTTCCGGCCGAGCCTGCCGGTTCAGATTTGCAGCCAGCAGACCGTCGCGCGCCGCCGCTGGCCCGATGCGAACCTGATCCTGGTGGACGAGGCGCACACCGTCACCGAGACTGTCAGCAAGCGCATCACCCCGCGCGACACCATCACCATCGGCCTGACGGCCACGCCATTCACCAAGGGCCTGGCCAAGCTGTACGACTGCGTGATCAACGTCACCACGACGAACAAGCTGATCGCCGAGGGCTTCCTGGCTCCGTACCGGATCTTCGCCTGCGTCGAGCCGGACATGGCCGGCGTCAAGGTGGTGGCCGGCGAGTGGGAGCAGAAGGAGACGCAGAAGCGCGCCCTGCAGGTCGTCGGTGACGTGGTGGCCGAGTACATCAAGCACGGCGAGAACCGCAAGTTCATCTGCAGCGCCGTCGACACCGCGCACGTCGAGGAGCTGCAGCGTCAGTTCCTGGCCGCCGGCATCAACTGCGCCACCTACACCTTCAAGGACCGCGACGAAGACCGGGCCGAGACGGTGGCCGAGTACCGCAAGAAAGACAGCACGATCCGCGGGCTGATCACCGTCACTGCAGCCTCGAAGGGCTTCGACGTGGCCGACATCGGCGCGGTGATCATGGCCCGGCCGCTGCGCAAGTCGCTGGCCGAGCACATTCAGTTCTTCGGCCGGGGGCTGAGAATCTCCGACCTGTACGAGGACTGCATCGTGCTGGATCACTCCGGCAACTGCTCGCGGTTCTGGGCCGACATGCAGGACTTCTTCGAGCACGGCGTCAGCGAGCTCGACGACGGCGTGAAGAAGCCCAAGGAGAAGCCCAAGGACAAGGAGGATGCCGAGGCCATCAAGTGTCCGTCCTGCGGTCATCTGCACAAGCCCATGCCGCACTGCCCGAACTGCGGCCACGTCTACCCGAAGAAGCGCGCCATCGAGCACGTGCCCGGCACGCTGAAGGAGCTGCTGGCCGGCGGCGGCAAGTGGCAGTCGCAGCTGGACCGCGACCTGTGGCCGCAGGTCTGCGGCTACGTGCTGGAGCGCCGCCAGGGCGAGGCCGCGAAGAAACAGGCGCTGGCGATCTATCGCGGCATGACGGGATCCTTCCCGAAGGGCAAGTGGTTCGACACCACCGTGCCTGTCGATCCGACGCCCGAGGTGCGCAATCGCATCCGGGCCGAGCAGATCCGCTTCAGCAAGGGGCGCGAGAAGGCGTCGCCGCCGAGCGTGCGCCAGATGCCCGAGAACTGGGGCGAGCCGAGGGCTGCGCAATGAGCGTTACCTTCGACCAGGCCATGCGCCTGTCCGGCCTGCACCCGCGCGCCATCGTGGCCGACAGCAAGTGGCGCCGCTGCGCCACCGACGATCACCCGAAGAAGCGCAACGGGGCCTACGTCCTGCACCCGGACGGCCGCGGCTACTGGCGCAACTGGGCCACCGAGAGCGGCATCAGTTCGTGGCGCGACGACAGCGCGAGCCGGGCCGCGCCGGTCGACGAGGCCAAGCTGCGCATGCAGCGCGAGCGGGCTTACCGCGCGCAGGCCATCCGCAGCGCCCGCGCCTTCTGGCACAACGCGCGGGCGCTGAACCGGCCGCATCCGTACATCGAGCGCAAGGGCCTGGCCCCGCTGGGTTGCGCTGGCCTGCGCCAGCATGACGGTCTGCTGGTGGTGCCGGTGTGGCTTGGCGACACGCTGATCAGCGTCCAGACGATCCACCCGGACGGCACAAAGCGCTTCTGGCCGGGCGCACCGGTCAAGGCTGGGGCCTACGTCATCGACCGCCAGCGCGCGGCCGTCACGGCGATCGTGGAAGGCCTGGCCACCGGGCTTGCGGTGTTCCAGTCGGTGCGACAGGCCCGCGTGATCGTGGCCTTCGACGCCGGAAACATCCTGCCGGTGGTGGACCGCATCAGGCCTACCGGAAGCGTGGTGATTTGCGCTGACCATGATTGGAAAACGCTTGCGAAACGAGGCTTCAACCCGGGCCTTGATAAGGCCAACAACGCCGCAGTGTTGATCGGCTGCGGAGTTGCTTACCCGGACGGTATTGAAGGCTCTGACTGGTGCGATTACCTCCACGAAATTGGCGAAGGCGCGGCAAGAAAACTGGAGCGCTTGGTTCTTTCCAAAGCTCGATATGTGGTGCAAGCATGAAGCTTGAGCGAGGCAGCCCAGAGCATCTTGCTTTTCTTGAGCATAGGCGCGCGTATCAGCGCGAACGGCGAGCATCGCTGTCTCCTGAGCTTCTCGCCAATGAGCGCGAATCCCGGTTGAATTGGCATCGCCGGAACAGAGAGGCTGAATGCGAACGGATGAAGGCGTGGAGGGAAAAGAACCCGACTTCGTCAACCGAATCTAGCGCTGCGTGGCGCAAAGCGAACCCAGAGCGCCAGATTGAATTGAGCCGGGCTTGGAAAGAAGCCAATCCAGAACGACTTGCTGAGTACGCGGCAGCGAATATCGAGCGCAAGCGTGAGATGAATCGACTGTGGGCGAAACAAAACCCCGACAAGCTGCGGTTGAACGCGGCGATACGCCGCGCCAGAAAGCTCGGCGCCAGCGGAACTCACACGCAGGCTGATGTCGCAACTCTCTACGTCAAGCAGCGAGGCAAGTGCATTGCATGTCGCGTTCGTCTTGGGGACGAGTTTCATGTCGATCACGTCGTTGCGCTGGCGAATGGAGGGTCGAACGATCGACTCAACCTGCAGTTGCTTTGCCCGACTTGCAACCTGCGCAAAGGCGCCAAAGACCCGATCAGGTTTATGCAGGAGAAGGGGTTTCTCTTGTGACCCGACCTCGATGCCCCGGACGGACGCGAAGCAGGCACCAGCGCCCGGGACACGACACCCCTACTGGTGGCGAGACGCGGAGGCAGGGGGAAGGGTGGCGAAGCCAGAGCCCAAGCGTCGAACGTCTGGCGGGTCTACGTGGCTCCGAAGGGCAGGTAGTGAAGGGATCCAGCAGGCAAGGCTGGGTCCGTTCACCAAAGGGCAGCGAAGAAAGCAGAGCAGTAGAGAGAGGTTGTTGAGTTGTTTGCGTTCAACGATACGAGGACCGCATGACGCACGAACGAGACCCAGCGCTACGCCTGGATCCTGACGAGGCCTGGTGCGAGCCGAGCATGCACTGCACGGTGCGCATCCGCTGCGCGCGGTACGTTGCGACGATCCCGGCCCATGGCGCCCGGCTCAACGACTGGAGCGTGCACTCGGCGAACGGCGGTACGGCCCTGTGCCTGGGATACCTGGACGCGGCCGTCATCCGCAAGCAGGTGCTGCAGGCGCCGGCGCGGCGCGTGCACCCGCCAATCGGGAGCGCTTCGTGAGCGAGAAGCGCCTGTTCCGCTTGGTGCACTCAGAGGCTCGACGCCGGGCTATGTCGGCCGTTGCTGACGCACCCGATGGCTACGTCGTCGAGGTCAAAGAGCCGACCAGGAACCTTGAGCAAAACGCGCTGATGTGGGTCTGGATGCAGGCTTTCAGCGATCAGCTCGACTGGCCCGTCAACGGCGATCGCGTGAAGTTGGACCCCGAGGAGTGGAAGGACATCCTGTCCGCTGCCTTCGAGCAGGAGACGCAGCGCGTGGCCATGGGCTTGAACGGCGGCATGGTCCTGTTGGGCAAGCGCACCAGCAAGTTCGGCCGCAAGAAGTTTGCCGACTTCATCACCTTCATCCAAGCGACTGCCGCGGATCGCGGAGTCGAGATTGACGAGGAATCGCCGGAAGGAGTCGACGCATGAAAGCCCCTGGCCCGAGCGCATCCAAAGCCTTTGAGGTGTTGCTGTACTTCTCCAGCGCGGTCGACGAGGAGCTGACCACCTCCGACATCGAGGCCCGCTGGGGCCTTCGGCATGACAGCGTGACGGCCTATCTGGCCGCCAGCGTGCGCAACGGGATGTTGGACAAGGCCACGACCGACGAGGGTGTGGTCTACCGATGCGGCCCAAGGCTGCGCTCGATGGTGGCCAAGCGGCTGCAGACGCCAGACCGGCTGGCGTATGCCCGGGTGATCTTCTCAGTGCGCTCAGCGTTGCGCGGCCGGCAGATCAACCTCTACACCTTGGCCGAAGACCTGGCGCTGGATGTCGAGACGGCGCGCGGCTGGCTGATGGACATGCACCAGCTCGGCTACGTAAAGCCCTGGGGCAGCAGCGACCAGCGATCGCAGCAGTGGGCGTGGTGCGGCGAATGAAGTGCGCCAACTGCGGTCGGGAGCTGCGGCGATTCGCCGTGGCGCGCTCGATCGGATCACAGGCAACTTGAACTGGAGTTGGCATGACGAACGAAAGGAAAGACGTGAACACAAGCAGCACGCTGCAGCTTACCGAGACTACCGAACCGACGATGCGCGGAAGGCTTGGCAATGCCTGGCTGATCGACATGGAGGCAGTCAGCCGGCGCCGCGGCATCGTGAACGACCCGCGCGCCGCTGTGACGCTGCCGTGCTGGATCGCCAGCGCAGCCTACGCTCACCCGCTGTGGTCGCACTACACGATCATGTGCGTTGCATTGCGCGAAGTGCCCGGCCTCCCGAAGGCCACGGTCGGCCTCGACGGCGCGACGCACGAGATCCTGGTCTTTGCGCTAGACCCGGGCACCAAGCCTGCTGTTGACGACGTTCCGCGAATACTGCACCCGATCAACTTTGCTGGCCAGTTTGTTGCGGCCGACGACATTTCCGCGGCGGCGCTAGTGCAGCAAGCGGTGCAAGACGTGATCGACGGCACGTTGAACCCTGACACCGATTTTCGACGCATGTGGGTCGAGCGTTTCAGTGGCTCGAATTTTTTGAAGCCAGGCACGATGGACACCGATTTCATCGCCAGGGTTGGCGACGACGTGATCGTGCACGGCATGGGCGCGGCCAACGTCCGCAACCTGCAGCAGATCGTCAATACCGCGGCCACGATGGGCGCGGACGAGACGAATCCGCAGTGATGAGGCGCGCCGCCATCCACCGCAAGGCCACTCCGCGGCGCGAGGCAACGCAGTGCACGTACACCCCGCGGCCGCGTACGCCGCCGGCCAAGGCCGTGCTGGCGGCCGATGGCCTGGACAGGATGGTGGTGCCGGTGCCGAAGGCTGACCTGCTGGACGATGTCGAGTACCGGCGCCTGGTGGCCACCCTCAAGTGCATTTGCTGCGGGGCTGTTGGGTTCACCCAGGCCGCGCACCCGAACACCGGCAAGGGCATGGGAATGAAGACCGATGACCGCGACTGCTTCCCGTTGTGCACGGTCGGCGCGTCGGACTGCCACGGTGGGTTTGACCAAAGGGCGATGTTCCCGAAGGAGCGGCGCCGCGAGCTCGAACCACTGTGGGCGAACCAAACGCGCATGACGCTCAGACGGCTCGCCATGTTCGACGCCGGCGCGCGGCGGATCGTCGAGCGAGCCATAGGACTCTGACATGCCAGTCAAGCAACGCCCACACAACCGCTCTCCATGGACCGCAGCAGAGCACGAGATCCTCGCGCGGCCGATCACCACCGGGGCCGTGATCAAGGCCCTGAAGGTCGAGCTCGGCATCACGCGCAGCCGCAGCGCGGCCGACATCGAGCGCCGCACGCTGGCGCGCATCAAGGACACCACCGGATGACCGACGAGCGCACCGCGACCGACGAGCGCTACAGCCAGGCCGTCCGCAGCAAGAACCTCGCTTCCGAGCGGGTCGACGTGGACTACCTGATCGCGGCCGGGATGATCACCGAGACGCTCGGGGTTCTGCTGTACCGGCTGGCCACCGAATGGGACATGGCCGCGGGCGACTACCGGCTGGCGCTGCGGCACGTTCGGACGCTGGAGTTCCGCTCGCTGCGGGCCATGCGGGCATCGCGGCGCACGGGTGACGCGGTGCTCGCGCTGCGCCTGACCAGCGAGGCCGCGGCCGACACGGCAACGGCCAGGGCCAGCGCGGAGACGGCGCGGGTCTTGGCGATGAGCTACCTGAAGTCGTTACATGGCACGTCGGCCGCGGTGCACAGGTTCGCGCAGCGCTTCTCCATCGCCAAGCGCTGGGGCCTGCAGCCCGACATCGTCGAGAGCATCGCGGCCAAGGCCATGCGGATCTGGCTCGACAGCGTGTGCGCATCCTGCGCCGGCCGGTCATTCAACGGCGGCTACACATCGCCCGTCGTGCTGTGCACGGCCTGCGGGTCGACCGGCCGGGCTCTGTGGGCGCTGGATCAGCACGATGTCTTTGCGCCGCAGATCCGGGCGCTGCTGGTGCAGATGGACGGCAAGGCTTCGACGGCCGAACGCGAGATGCGCGAGCTGCTCAGGAGGAGATGACGTGCACGAGCCCGAATTCCTGACCCCGCCCGATGTCAAGGCGTTGGCCGGCGGCGCTCCGTCGATCGACGCCCAGGCGGCGGCATTGACTCGCGCCGGCATCCCGCACAAGATCGTCGGCCGGCGGCTGCTGGTGTCGCGGCACCACGCCAGGTTGTGGCTCAGCGGCCAGCCGGTGGCGCCGACCCGCCGCCCGAACCTGTCAGCAGCATCGTGACCAACAAGCATCCGCGCCTGCGCTCGCACACCCGCCGCCGCAAGAGCGGCAAGGTGGTCACGTACTACCTCTATGACCGCCGGCCAGAGGGCCTGCCTGACGTGCCGCTTGGCACCGACCACGAGGCGGCGCTGCGACGCTGGGACGAGCTGCACAACCGCGCGCCGCGCATTGCCGGGACCATCGAGGAGGCATTCGGAGAGTGGGAGGCGCGCGTGCTGCCGACCTACGAGTCAGCCGAGACGCGCAAGGGATACGCCAAAGCGCTGCGCAAGCTGCGCCCGGTGTTCGGCGAGGCCACATGGGACGGCGTGATGCTGCGCGACCTGCGCGGCTACCTCGAAGCGCGCACCGGCAAGACGCAGGCCAACAGGGAAATGGCGCTGTTCGGCCTGGTCTGGAACTGGGCTCGGATCGAGGGCTACACCGAGCTGCCCTGGCCGGCGGCCGGCATGTCCCGCAGCCGGTGGAAGAACAAGGAGCAGGCCCGCGCGCTGCGGCCGACAGACGCCATGTTCGCAGCCGTCTACTTGCAGGCCGACCAGGTGCTGCGCGACTGCATGGACCTGGCCAGCGCCACCGGGATGCGCCTGACCGATTGCCGCGAGATCCTTCTGCCGCGCGAGGGCGAGGCGCTGCGCCTGGTTGCGAGCAAGACCGGAAAGGCCGCTGACATTGACCCGGCCGCGTCGGCCGTACTGCCTGCGATCCTGGCGCGTCGGCGAGTCATGCGCGCGACACACCTGATGCTGCTGTCGACACAGACCGGGCGGCCAGTCACCGAGGGCATGCTGCGCGGCCGGTGGGATCGGGCGCGCAAGACCGCCGCCGAAGCTGCTGATGCTGCCGGCGACACCGATCTTGCGGCCAGCATCAGGGCCATGTACCTGCGCGACATGCGCAAGGTGGCAAGCCGCAAGGCAGGAAGCCTGGCAGCGGCGGCCGAGCTGCTGCAGCACGACGATCAGCGGCTGACCGCGAAGCACTATCCCAGCGTCGTGAAGGCGCTGAAACCGGCCCGCTGAAAGTGTTCCGCTTCCTTGCTGGGCTCACTCGTGCGAATCGAAGGCAGAATGCGGAACGTTTCGACCTTCCTGGCCAACAACGGCGCCACTTGTATCAGGGACTCAAAATCCCCCGCCGCAAGGCGTGCCGGTTCGAGTCCGGCCCCGGGCACCAGCGTTTAGTGGGTTGCAATGAGTGTAGACACTAACATTCAGCGAGTCGTTCCGCATCTAGAAAACGAACGTTCCGCTTCTGGCCTTCCTGATGGGCTGAAAAGGTGGCAGGCCGACCGAAGGTTTAGGCAGGAAGAAGGCAAGAAAAATCTTGCCTTGGTGATTGCAGCCGCCGGAGACTTGACCAACGTCGAGCATCAGCAGTTCTTGCTAAACGCCGCCCGCGAAACCAGGGATCTGGCGCGCGCAGCCCGCAGGAGTTCATCGGCAGCCAGGAGATTCCGCGAGGCCACGCAAAAGCCGCCATGGGCGAGCAACGAGGCGATCATGGCCCACTACGTTGAAGCCCAGCGGATGACCAACGAGACTGGGATTCAGTATCACGTCGACCACGTCATTCCGCTTCGAGGCAAGACCGTGAGCGGGCTGCACGTTCAAGGAAACCTTCAGGTCTTGCGGTGGGACGAGAATCTTAGGAAGGCGGCAAAGCCGCCACTCGATTGAGTCGTCGCCGGGCGCTGCGCTACACTGGGCGCCTTCAGTTGCTTCACGCGCCTACTGGTCCGGTCGATCGAACGGCGCCCCCAAAGAAGCCCAGGCCGCCCATCCACGGTCTGGGCTTCGTCTTTGTGGGGCCTGACAATCCTCACCGCCTGGATTGCCGCCCCGCCCCGCGGCGCTACAGTTCGCCGGTGCGACTCCCGGTCTCGCTGTTCCTGGCCATCGCCGGCATGCTGCTGCTGGCCACGTCGGCCCTTCTTGGCATGCTGCTGATCGTCGGCGCCTGGTGGGTGTCGGCCAGGTCCACGCTGTCGCGCGACGACAGCGGGTTCATCACCGTGGTGATGCTGCTGGGCGGCCTGGGCGCGATGATGGTCTTCGCACAGGCCGCCTGGCAGTTCCTGAACCGACTCTAGAACGCCTCGCGCACCTTCGGGTCGGTGGCCGCCTTCCGGGCGATGTCGTTCTTCTTCTGCTGCAGCGCGTCGACCTTGGCCCGCTTCTCGTCCGGCGTCATCTTCGGGTCGGAGTAGACCTTGCTGATTTGCTGGTTGAGCACGCTCAGGCCCTGCGCTGCACCTGACACCAGGCCGCGCACCTTGATCTTGTCGGCCTCCTCGGCCATCAGGTCGCGCGCCTTCTGCTGCTTGCCGGGGTCGGCGCTCTTGGCCGCGGTCATCACTTCGCGCATGACGGCCTCGACCTCCTTGCGCATCTTGTAGACGTCGCTTTCGAAGACCGTCGCCCGCGCCGGGTCCTCCTGGTAGAAGGTCCGGATGATGGGCAGGTCGTCGGCGCGCACGGCGGGCCGGTCTGGCTTGCCTTCGAGCGTGCGGATCACCGCGTCGGACACGGACAGGGCGTACATGCCCACGGTGCCAAGGTAGCCGTTGACCAGGAACTCCATCTTCTTTGGCCCCAGCTCCAGCCAGTCGGCCACCGGCGCGGCCGACTCGGCCAGCACGCGCATGGTGTCAGACGTGCGCGCGTCCGACCTGGCGTGCGGGCGCATGCCCTCGTCGGCCATGCCCTCGATCGGCCGGTCGCGGAAGGTGTCTTTGTTGGCCCACGCATCCACCACCGGGCGCACCAGTTGCGGCATCGGGTCGAAGGCGAGCTGGTCGCGCACGTTGGCCCACACGCGATTGAGCGTCTTCTTGCCGCTGTCCAGGCCCAGCAGACCGCGGCCGATGCGCTCAGGCAGCGTGGCGAACAGAACCCCGATCTCGAACGGCTTGGGCACCCGGAAGTGCGCGCCCCCGATCTTGAAGTGCCAGTAGGTGTCCTTGTCCCAGTCGGGCAGCTGCTCGTACCAGTCCTCGCCACCGTTGGCCAGGGCCAGCAGCGCGGTGGCCGTGATCATGATGGCACCCATCTTCATCAGCCGGGCCCGGTCGGCCCGGCCCAGCCGGTACAGGCCCTGCACCCGGGCGTTGAAGAACGGCAGCACGTCGGCCAGCAGCTGGTAGGCCGCAGCGCTACCGCGCAGGCTGAAGTCCATCAGATCCTTGGCCTCGTAGGCCGCCTCGGTCGCCGACTTGCCGGCCTTGACGGCCGCCTCGTACACCGCTTCCCGGTTGGCGTTCTCGATGGCCTCGCCGATCTGGCGGTAGGACTCCCAGCGCCTGGCCGTCCAGTCCTTGGTCGCCTGCCAGGCGCCGGCCTCGGATGCGGCTGCCCGGAAACCCCGCTCGCGCAGCGCGCGACGCATGTGCACGGCCGTGCCGCCAGGATCGCCAGCGTTCACGTGCCCAGACTGGAAGCTCGCGCCAGCGAACAACATCGCCTCGTAGCCGCCGCTTTCCTTGTAGGCCCGGCGGATGCCCTTGACAGACTCCAGCGGGTTGAACGGCGTCTGCGTGATCGCCTGCGCGGCCATCGAGTCACGCACCCAGTTCCTGATCATGAACTCGGGCGTGCTCGTGACCATCGAGGTCAGCAGCCGCTTGGCGCCGCGGGCCAGTTCCAGCCCCGGGAAGTCGAACGGCACGAAGCTCGTCAGCGCCTTCAGCAGCAGCCGGTCGTTGACCCGGTAGAACTGCGGCTTGCCACCGACCATGATGCGCACCACGTCGGGATCGGTCGGCGCCTGGATGGCCCACATCTTGGCCATGCCTTCGAACACCTCGTCGGGCAGCGTGGCGATGATGCTCTCGGGCGTGCCGGCGCGCACCAGTTCCTCCACGATCTGCTTTCGCGGGATGATGGCCGGCGTCATGCTGTAGCCGACCTTCTGCACCAGGTCGGTTTCTCCCAGGGCCTCGATCGTCTGCTTGATCGCGTTGTTCTTCAGGCTGGCGTCGATGAGCCGGCTGAAGTTCATCAGCAGGTTCTCCATCGGGTCGTTGAGCTCGGACTCGCCGCCCTTGAGCTGGCGGATGCCCGAAGACTGCCCGGCCAGGCCCTTCTTGCCGGTCGGGCTGAACAGCGACTTCTCGTCGATCTCGCGGTAGAAGGGGATGTAGTCGGCGTGGTCCCACACCCGGCGCGACTCGGGGTTGATCAGCCCGGCCTCCTGCGCCACGTCGAGCACGCTGCGCTTGAAGGCTGCGTACTCCAGCGACACGCGCCGGAACAGGATTTCCTTGTCCGGCGTGTCGGCCAGGCCCTGCAGCGCCTTGATCTCGTCGGCCGTCAGGTTGTTCTCGCGGCCCTCGGTCAGCAGCCGCGCCGCCCGGTTGCCGACCATCCAGCCGAACCAGTCGTTCATGTCGTTGCCCAGCGGCTTGAGGATGTCCAGCAGGCCCTTGCTGTCGGGCACCTTCTCCAGGTGCTGCTGCGTGCTGCCCCAGCGGGCCTGGCCGTGCAGCATCAGGCCGCGCATCACCGAGCTCGTGCCGCCGTTGGCCAGCCTGGCCGTGACGTACAGGCTCTGCTCGGCCGGCAGCGCGCCCAGCTCGGCCCGCTCGGCGCGCAGGATGCCGTAGAACTGGTCGAGCACCTCCTGGCGCAGGGTCTGGCCGATCACCTCGCGGCTGCGCACCGATTCGAGCGCGCGGCCGTAGAAGGCCCGCACCTTGTCGCCCAGCGTGCGCGGCCCGCGCAGGCCTGCCTTGCGCTTGGCGGATTCGAGCACCGGGTCGACGGGGGGCTGGCTCAGCAGGATGTTGTCGCTTCCCAGGTCGTAGGTGCCTCGGTTGCCGATGGCGCTCTTGAGCTGGTTGGCCTGGTAGACGGCGAGGTTCTTGAAGCCGTCTTCGCTGACGTAGAAGCCGTCGTGCCCGAGCGACTTGATGGCCGCCTGAATCTCCGGGTTCTCGATCAGGGACCACTGGCCCTCGGTCAGGGCATAGCGCAGCACGTCGCGCGTGTAGAGGGTCTGCTCCTCACCGTCCAGCAGCGCCTGCTCACCGTCGCCCTGGGTGTAGGTGTTGATGCGCTCGAAAGCGCGATCCACCAGCGCATCCACGTGGTCAGCATTCTCGAAGTCGAACGGGTCTTCGGCGCGCACGTACAGCGGCATCACCGACTGGCCGCCGACCATGCCGTTGCGGTCAAGCCAGTTGACCGAGGAGCCGGCGTAGGCCTGCGCCACGATCGGCTCCGGCGTCACGAAGATCGCGCCGGCCTGCTTGCCGCGGAACTCGTAGATGTCGGCCCCGGTGCCGTGGTACATCACGCGCGGCTTGCCGTCCGGGTAGGTGATCTGGCTGTCGCCGAACCACTGCCGGAATGCCTGCTCCCGGGTGTCGATGGCCTGCCTGATGCGCTCGCCGATCTCGTTCAAGTCAACGCCAGGGCGGTCGGCCATGCGGTCGTTCAGGCGGATGTGGGCCAGCACGTTTGCCTGGTCCCAGTGGCCGCTGCGGTAGTCGGCCCGGGTGTCGCCAGTGCGCTCGATGCCGACGTTGCCGCCATCGGTGTCGCCCCAGCCGTTGGGCGCGGCCACGCGCTTCGTGGTGATCGTGTCCTTGGCCGGCAGCGTCAGCAGCACCTCGCGGTAGTTGGTGCCGCCTGGCAGGGTGTATTGGCCGTACCGCGTCCTTCCAAAGACAGTCGCATCGCTGTGCCTGTCGACAAGATCCTGCAGCTCTGCAGGCAAGTCGATGAAGTCGACCAGATCCCCGTCTTCGTTGTAGAAAACGGCCTCGTCGTCGATGTTGTCGTAGTCGACCGAGTAACCGTAGTCCACGAACTTTTCGTTCAGGTCGGAAACGAGAGTGCGCGCGTCACGCAGCACCACGTCTTTCACCAGCACCCCGTTGGAGCTCAGGTACTGGGCCACCGCCTCGCGCGTGATCTTGGCGGGGTTGGTCGACTTCCACAGTTGAGTGAACGGGCTGTCAGCGCCTTCGGCAGCCTCCACGGCTGCGGCTCCCTTCGCCCCGTCTGCCTGCAAGGCCAGCCACTCGCGCAGCCCGGTCCATTCGATCTCGTCGGCCTTCACCGCTCCGCGCTTGACCATGGCATCCAGGTACTGGGTCCAGGCCGTGGCGTCGCCGGCCTTCATCGGGGCCTTGCTCACCTCGGCCAGCAGCGCGCTGGTCCATATCGGCGCCACGGCCGAGTTCGCGGGATCCTGCAGGCCGGCAGGCATCCCGGCCAGCACGTGCATCGGCCCACCGGTGCGAGTCACGGCCCGGCGCGCGTTCATCAGCAGCGCGTGCGTCTCGGCCTCGGTCATGCTTTCGAGCTTGTCGGCCACCCAGCCCAGGCCCAGGCGGCGCAGCGCCTGCTGCAGCTTGGCCATCAGCGCCTTCCAGCCGCTGGGCGGCGGCGCGTTGCCGGCCCGGTCGGCCAGGGCCTCCTCGACCGCCAGCAGGCGCACCTCGGCCTCGGCGTCCAGGCGGCTCATGCCGCGCTGCACCCGGGCGCCGATGTGCCCGCGGGAGTAGTTGGCGTACCAGGCGTTTGCCTCGGCCGCCAGGGTCGGGTTGGCCATGCGCAGCAGCTGCATCTGCGCTGCGTACTCGTCGCCCAGGAAGGCGCGCATGCCGACGTGGCCGTAGACCTCGTGGAACAGGATGCCCTGCGCCTCGTCGAGCGACGGCATGCGGTTGGCGATCAGGTAGACGCTGCCGTTCGGCACCATCAGGCCGCGGACGTCGCCGAGCGCACCCTGGTTGAACAGCGATGCCCGGATGTTTGCCGGCAGGTCGTCGATCGTGGGCACCACGTAGGCATCGACGCCTGACCAGTTCGCCGCCACCTTGGCGACCAGGCTTCGCAGCTCGTCGACCGGCACGCCAGCGCCAGCGAGGCCCTGCTTGAGCTTGGGCTGGTCGGCCGGCTTGGCCAGGCCAACCACCGGGCGGCTCTTGATGACGGCGCCCAGCACCTCGGGCTTGTTAACCGGCATGAAGTACCGCGTGTTCCACTGGATGCGCTCCTCGATCACGCCAGCGTCGAGCAGTTCGCGGCGCAGCGCCGGGCCGACGTTCGACGGCAGGCCCTTGATCTCGACGCGCAGGTCGTCGGACACGCGGGCGCGCTCCAGCTTCCAGCCGTTGGCCAGTTCGGCCGTCTCGCCCTTGAGCACCCGGGCCAGCACGTCGGCCGGCGGCAGCTTGCTCTCGGGCGCAGCGATGTTCAGCCGCTTGCGCAGTTCGGCCACGTCGCTCTCGTGGATCACGCGGCCCAGCAGCCGGCGGCCGTCGCTGGTCTGCGTGCGCGCCACCTGCATCGTGCCCTCGGTCTTGAGCCGGTCCCAGATCGGCAGCATGGCGCCGACGATCATGTGGGTCTTGGTGGTGTAGGTCGGGGGCTTCTTGGCGGTTTCCTGGTCCCACTTCAGGCGGGCCTCGTCCTCAGTGATCGTCTTCCAGGCCGCCTTGTTCCTGAAGTCTTCTTCGGTGCGGAAGGCCATGCCGCCGGTGCCCAGCATGCGGTAGCGCTCGACCACCGCGCCGTTCTTCAGCGTCTGGTTGCCGCTGCGCACGCGGCCCCACACCCGGCCGCTCTGCGCGTTGACGATCCACTCGATCTTGGCGCCCTGCGCCTTTTCCTCGGGGAACGAGTGCATGCGCGTCGGGTGCGTCAGTTCGAGCTCGACGTAGGAGGTTTCCGCGCCGGTGCGCTCCTCGGTAAAGACAATTTCCTCGTGCGTGACCCTGGACTCCAGCGCCCGGATGGTCTGCATGCCGGTGTCGAGCTCGCCGCGCTCGGCGGCCTGCTCGATGATTTCCTCCATGCGGCTGATGAAGCCGTGGAACACCAGTTCCTGGGTTTCCAGCTTGAGCGACAGCAGCCGGTTGAGGAACTGCCGCACCTCGGGGATCTTCGACTCGGTGATCTGGTTGGTGTCCTTGTTCACCATGTCCTTCAGGCCGAGCTGTTGCAGCAGGTCGTTGAAGTCCAGGCCCTCGATCTGCCCGGCCTTCGCGTCGAACAGGAACGCCCGCACCGCGCGCTCGGCGTACTTGCTCTCCAGGTTGTCCTTCTCGCTGAACAGGCCGCCGCTGCTGGTGTCGCGCTGGCCCTTGGTCAGGGCGCCGAGCTGGTCCAGCCGGCGGGCGATCGACGACAGGAACCGCTTGTGCGCCGGGATGTTCGTCGCCACCAGCTTGTAGTGCGGCGCCGACTTCTGGTTGGTGCGGTGCGTGCGGCCCAGGCCCTGCACGGCCTTGTTCGCGCGCCAGCCCGGCTGCACCAGGTAGTGCTGCCGCTTGCGCTGGTTGACCTTCTTCAGGTCGGCGTGAAAGCTGAAGCCGGTGCCGCCGGCATCGCTGAAGATCAGCACGCGCTTCTTGTCGGCCATGAAGGCGTCGGCATCCGCGCGCGCGGAGGCTGGTCCGCGCTTGTCGGTGAACGCCTTGGGCTCGCCGTCGCCCCTGTGGTTCTTGTTCCAGCGCCCGGCCACCACGCGCTGCTTGCGGCCCGTCACTTCGGCCACGATCTCGGGCCCGAAGTGGTTGACCAGAATCTCCAGCGGGCCGTCCGGGACGCTGATCTGCTGCAGATCCTCGATCAGCTTGTCGCGCATGGCCACCGCGGCCTTGTTCAGCACCGGGTCACCGTTGGAGTCGGTCAAGGGCACGGTCGTGCGCTTTCCATCGTCGCCGATCACGTCCTGGAACTGCTGCACCGGGAACGACTTGCGCACCATGTCGATGAGCTGGTCGCGCGGGGTCAGGTCCAGGTCTTCGAGGTCGGATTCCTCGCCTTCCTCCTGCCGCTTGGCCAGGGCGCGCTCCTGCTGCGCCTCGTTGGTGTTGACCAGTTGCAGCACCACCGCGTCGCCGCGGGCAATGTCGGCCTCGACCGCGTCGATCACCGATGGCATCTGCATGCTGGTGATGATCTGGTTGAAAAACCGCTGCTGTGCACCCCAGAAGGCCGACATCGCGTTGGACTTGGCCTTGCTGTTCTTGACCTTGCCTGAGTCGGTGACCGCACCGATGGCTTTCAGGGCCTCCTCGATGTTGTTCAGCACCACCTGCCAGGCGTCGGTCAGCCGGTTGTAGATGTCGTGCTGCAGCGGGTTGAGCTCGTGGTCGATGCGCGAGTAGTTCACCCCGTCATAGCTCAGGCTGCGGGCCATGTAGGCGCCGGTCTGCTTGAGGTCGCGCGCCACCAGTTCCATGGTGGCCAGGCCGCCGGCCGTCATCTGGCTGATGAACTCGTTGACGCTGGCGAAAGGCGTGCTCGGGCCCCAGATCCCCAGCCGGTTGGCGAAGGACAGGTTGCTCACCTCAGTGGCGCCGGTGGCCGACACGTAGACCACCCGGGCGCCAGGCAGGCGCCGCTGCAGCTCGACCACGGCCAGGGCCTGCGCCGATGGCTCGCTGTCGCCGCGCGAGCCCTTGATGGGCACCGCGTTGCCGGCGTTGTGCGCCTCGTCGAAGGCGATCACGCCGTCGAAGTCGGGGCCCAGCCATTCCACGATCTGGTCGACGCGGGTCTTGGGCTTCCTGGCGCCGTCGCGCAGGGTGTTCGTCCACGCGGAGTCGCCAGCAATGCTGAGAATCTGCGCAAACGGGTGCTCGATGACGCGACCACCAGCCCACTCCACGGTGACGGTGTTCTTCTTCTTGTCGATCTTCACCAGCTTGGTGTTGTCGAAGTCGGGGCTGCCCGGCGGGCCGAACGCGCGGCCGACCTGCACCTCGTCGCCCTTCTTGAACCCGCCCGGCTCCTTGTCCTTGGCCTCGCTGCGCAGCGTGGCGTAGGTGGTGAACAGCACCCCTTCGGCCTGGCTCACCGACCCCGCGGCCTTGGTGTCGCCAAGGTTGAAGATGCCCTTGGACTTGAGCACGCTCTCGGCCGTCACCCCGTCCTGGATGCCGGCGAAGTCGCGCGCCGCGTCGTTCATCAGGCCCTGCTTCTCGCTGACCCAGACGTGCTTCTTGCGACCCTGGCGGATGTTGTCCAGCAGGATGGCGCCGATCTCGCGGCCCTTGCCGACCCCGGTACCGTCGCCGATGAAGAACCCGCGACGGTAGGGCGTGCCCGCCTTCAGCCCGTAGTCGCGCGCCTCGGTGTCGCCGACCTTGGTTTCCAGCAGTTGCTGGTGCGACTGCCCGGCGTAGACCACGGCCTCGATCTGCGCGATCGACACCAGGCCCTTCTCGATCGTTTCCTTGGGCAGGTTGGGCGTGTAGGTCGGTGCCGGCGGCAGCACCGACGCCATGGCCGACGACTGCACCAACGGGCCCGGGTGCGGCTTGGCGCCGGGAATCTGCAGACGCTGCGGCTGATAGCCCTCGAAGACCGAATCGGTCATCTCGCCGGCTACAGCCGTGTTCGAACCAACGGGTACGCCGGACTGGTCCCCGGTGGAATCAGGTCGACCACCTGCTGCAGCATCAGCTTGCCCGCTTCCGTCAGCGTTCGTGCCTGCATCAGCCCCGCCGGCAGGATCGCGGCCTGCATCGCCTCGGGATTTCGATCCTCGGCCAGACCGGCCGCCTGACGAACCGCCTCGGCCCACCCCGGTTTTGCCGCCAGGTTGTCCAGTGCCCACTCCAGCAGCACCGCCAGGGCCAGCCGGTCCGGTGTCGGCTGCTGGGGCGTCCCCTGCAGCAGCAGCGTCGCCAGTTCCCCCTCGGGGGTCTGGTTCAGCGCTGTGATCCGTGACTGGAAGTTCATGTTCGGGTCTGCCATTGCGCACCTCTGCAAGCAGGTGGACGAGATCAGTGTAGTCCGTCATCTTCGTGGTGACGGGCTTCCTGCCGCTCGGAGCCACCTTGTCGATGACCAGGATCACGTTGTCGAACGTGGTGCCGTACTTGGCATAGCCCGAGCCGTCCATGGGCACGGCCGCGCGCACGTCGTACTTGGCACCGATCTTCTTCCACCAGTCGCGGAAGGCCGGCTTGTCCATGGCCATGCCTTCGCCGACGATGGCCACCAGTCGGCCACCCTGCGGCAGCCGCTCCAGCGCCTGCTCGACGTGCTGGGCACCGACCATGGTGTCCTTCACGCCGCCGATGGAGTTGCTGAACGGCGGGTTCATGATCACGACGGTCGGCCGCACATCGTCGGGCAGGATGTTGTGCAGGTACTGGGCGTCCTCGCGGAACACCCGGGCATCCGGCATCACCTGCTGCAGCAGGTCGGCCCGGCGCGCGTTCCATTCGTTGAGCACCACCCGGGCGCCGGCCAGGCGCGAGAACACGGCCAGGCCACCCAGGCCCGCCGAGGGTTCGAGCATCACGTCGGTCGGCCGCACGTTGGCCACCCAGTTCGCCACGAAGGCCAGCGGCGGGACGGTGCTGAACTGCTGCAGCCGATCCTGCTCTGCCGTGCGCTTGGTCTGCGTGGGCACCTTCTCCAGCAGCCTGGTGAGCGTGCCTACCGCGAGCTGCGCGTCCTCCTCGGTCACGGCCGGGCTGAACAGCGACGGCGAGCGCAGGATGCGCAGGTTGATGGCCGCTTCGAGCGCGTCGTATGCGTCCTTCGGGGTGTACTTGCCCTCGGCCTGCGTGCCGCCGAAGTGGCGATCGGCCATGTTGAACAGGGTGCGCCAGTCCATCGGCGCGGCCGTGTGCAGCAGGTAGCGCTCGATGTCGCGCGCCAGGGCAATCGACGGCGAGCCGGCCGGCGCTGCGGCGGCCTGCTGCTCCAGGTTGTTGCCCAGCGCCTCGTCCTTGGCGAACTGCATGGCGTAGGGCTTGATGCCGTCGCCCAGTTGCTGGATCAGCAGCTTGAACAGGTCTTTGAGGGTCTTCCCCGCCTCCTGGAACGACTTGAGCGCGTCCTTGAAAAGCGGCTTGGCCTCGTTGTAGGCCTCCTCGTCGAAGCCGGCCGGGAACGAGTTGAGCCGGCCCGCCTTGCTGCCGAACAGCTTGGCCAGGCCGGCCAGGGCCTGGTCGGCGCCTTTCACGCCGAGCTTGGCAGCTTCGGCGATCAGGTCGCGGGCGGTCTTGTCTGCCTGTTCGCTTTCCTTCTTGTCCAGTTCGCGTTGGATGGCGCGGTCGACGTTCTCGGCGTATTCGAAGGCCTGCTTTGGCCCCACGCCATGTCCGACGCCGGAGATCATGCTTTGGATCGTGCCGACGACCTGAGTGGCCCCTGCCGCCCTCGCCTTTTCGAGAGCGTCGCGCAGGGCGGTCCTGGCGCGGTGGCGCCGGTCGTCCTCGGCCTCTTTCTTGGCCCGTTGGGCTGGGCCGTTGTCGACTGTGCCGGCGTCGGCCGACACGCGGTCGACGCCCAGGGACTTCAGGACTGCATCGAGGATCGCGTTTTCGAGGAAGGCGCGCGACATGAAGCCGCCCTTGCGAGCGGCTGCTGCCTCCATGCGGCCGACCTCTTGCCCGTCGAACAGCGCCACGAACTGGTCGCCCTCGAACCTGAAATCAACCTTGTCGTGCTGGCTGACGATTCGGACAGCCCACTCGGGAAGGATGGTGCCCTCGGTGTCGGCGCCAGCGGGAGACGGCACGAACTCGTCGTAGTCCGGGTTGGCCTCCAGCCTCGGGTCGGCCGGGTCGACCGTGTTCACGTTGCCGGTCTTGTGGTCCCACCACACCAGGCGCCCGTCGATCAAATGGTAGACGAGGCTGACATCGGCGCCGACCGTCGTTGCACCGCTGGTGCTGGTCGGGCCGTTGAAGACCTGCTTGCCGGGGTCGAGCACCAGCAGCTTGACGCCCTGGTCCTTGAGCTTGCCCTTTGGCGTCTCCCTGGCCAGTTGGTACTGATCGCCCACCTCCTGCGCCAGCCACGCATCGAGCTCGCGTGCGGTCTTGAAGTTGGCGATGACGGCTGGTGCCTGCTTCTGGCCGGCGGCCGGCGTTTCTGCCGCGCGCCGGTTCGCCAGCGCCGCATCAGCCGCTGCCTGCAGGTTGTAGGCTGCCGCCGGCACCGCGCCACCGGTGAACTGCACCGTGGTGTACGCCTTGCCGCTGGGCGTGCGGTCCATTGCACTGCCGCCCTCCCAGCTTGCCGTCCAGCCGTCGCCCACGGTCTTGAACACGCCGTAGCCGACCATGTCGGTCTGGCCGGTGCGGCCGAACTCGTGGATGGTCGGAATGCCGTGGCCGTCCTCGGCCAGCAGCACCGGCGTGCCCTTGGCCAGCAGCCGGTGGATCGCGGCCCAGTCCTCGGCCGTCCAGCGGTCGCGGTCCTCCTCCGGCTCGCCGGGCGGCGGCTCCTCGGGCTTCTCCTGCGATTCCTCGCGCACCTCGGCCGCGGCCTGGTCGAACAGGTCCGAAAGTTCCTGGTCCGACAGCGGGCCCTGCGCGCTCGACGGCGGCGGGGCGTCGACCACCGGCGGCGGCTGCAGATCCTTCAGCTTCTGCTCGGCCAGTTCGTCCAGGCGCTGCTGCTCGGCCGCGGCTGCGTCAGCCTTGGCCTGCGCGTCGGCCGCAGCCTTGTCGGCCTTCTCGGCAAGCAGCCGGTCGTAGTAGGCCTGCATGGCCTCGCGCTTGCCGAGCTCGGCCATCCGGCGCTCGCCGGCCTTGACCTCGTCGGGCAGCGCCGCATTGAAGGCGTCCAGGCTCACGGTCGGGCGGCCGTTCTCCCACTTAGTCGCCTTGGCCAGCGCGCCCATCACCAGGTTGAACTCCTTGCGCTCCTGCCCGGTGGGGTACGGGGTGCCGCGGTAGCCGGCGGCCTGCGTGACCTTGCCGTCAGCCACCCAGGCGTTCACCAGGTAGGTGCTGGCGTGCGGCAGCGTGTCGTAGGCCCATGCCTCGGCCGCGCGCGCGATCAGCTCCTTCTCGTTGCCCCAGTAGTCCTTGCCGAGCTGGTCGGCATTGGTCTTGTAGGCCGACTGTGGGCGGTCCCAGCGGCCGAAGCCGCGCAGGGCCGCTCCGACCTTGTCCCCGTTCTTGTCGCCCTTGAAGTACCAGCCGCCGGTGAGGAACTGGCGCGCACGGGCCTCGACCTGCTCGGGCGTCAATACGCCGTGCTGCAGGATCTCCAGCAGCCGGCGACGCACCAGCGACTTCCACTGGCCACCCATGAAGTGATCCAGCGCGTGCGCCCACTCGTGATAGACCGTGCCGTCGCCCTTGGTGTTGGTGACGTTGATCACCTGCACCGGGCCGATCGGGCTTGGCTGGTTCGGGCTGAAGTGCGCCGCGTGCTTGCCGTGGCCCAGCGCGCCGATGGTGAAGTGCATGGCCCCGCCGAAGCCCAGGTTCTTGGCGTCGGTGCCGAAGTGCTTGGCCAGGTCGCTGAGCGCGTCGAAGCTGTAGTTCAGGTGGTCCTGGTCCTCCTTGGCGCCGACCCAGGTGCCGAAGCCCACATCGGCCATGCCGAACGTGGCCTTGAACTGCTCGGGCGTGACGTTCTCGCCCTTGCGGTAGTCGGTACCGCCATCGCGCGAGACACGGTCCAGGCGCGGGGGCACCAGCGGGGTGGCCCTGTCGGGCAGCGCGACGGTCTTCTCGTTGTCGATCAGGTTCTTGGTCCAGGCCGACTGGTGGCTGAGCCCCATCACGTCCGAGGTTTCGCCGGTCCAGGCGTCGATGCCGTTCCTGCTGGACACCAGCGCCTGCCCGCCAGGGGTGAGCATCGACGAATCGAGGTTCCAGCGCTTGTCGCTGAACGTCTGGATGAAGCGCTCGTGCCACTTCTGCGCGGCCTCGGCCACCGATGACGCGCCCTCGATAACAGACGTGATGCCGCGCACCTGCTCGATGTACTCGCGTGCACGCTCGCGCAGCCACTGCGCGCGATACGCCTCGTCTGAGGAGAAGGAATCGGCCTCCTCCTGCGTGATGGTCTTGCCGTTGTGCTGGTAGGTGTCCGGGTAGCGCCGGCCCTCCAGCATGAGGTCGATGTTGCTCTTGTCGTCGCCATCGTACTTGCTGTGAATCGAACCATCCCAGCGGTAGGAGTCGTCGAGCCAGGCCTTGAACGGCCGCACCTGGTCGCGCACCTCGGTGACGTACAGCCGGAAGCCCGGCGTCACCCCGTCCGGCAGCAGTGGGGCGAACAGGTCAGCGCGGTTCGTCGCGCGATCGATCTGCTTCCAGGCCTTCTTGATGTCGGACTCGCCGGCCTTCATCTGCTCGCGCATCTGCTCGTACCAGCGGCGCAGGTCCAGGCCGGTGTTCTGCAGCTTGTTGACCGGGCGGCCCTCGTACCAGGCCGCGCCCTCCTCGGTCTTCATCCAGGCCTGCGCGGCGTCGTAGCCAATGTTCATGCGCAGAAGGAACTCGCCTGAAAGCGTGCTCTTGGTCTTGCCGGCCAGCGCGTGGTCGAAGCCGGCGTGCACCGCCGCCGCGTGATCGGGCTGCAGGCCGTCCGGGAACTTGTCGGCGATGGCGGCCGACACGGCCGCTGCCTTGACGGCCGGGTCACGGTTCTTCTGCTTGGCCAGCTCGACAGCCTTCTCGGCCAGTTCCTTGTGGATGGCCCTGGCCAGGATGTCGCGGCGCGGCGCAGGCATGTCTGGCAGCCTCGCCTCGGCGAACAGCCGTACCTTCTCCAGCGGGAGGCCGACCATGTCCGGGTTCTTGACGAACTCGCGGAACACGCGGCGCTCGGTTTCGCGCTCGGTGCGGCGGGCCTCGATCGCGGCCTTGCGCTGCTGCGCCGCTTCTTCCTCGGCCTTCTTCGCTGCGGCCTGCTCGGCTTCTTGCTGCGCTGCGCTGTCCTGCCCTATGGCGAACTTCTCGGTACGCGCTGGCTTCCCGTCGAACACCGTTGACGCCTCCAGGCCGGCGCCAGTGTGGAGAACAGAGCGTATGCGCCACGTCCGACCATCGAACTCGAAAGTCCCGCTGGGCCGGTAGTCTCCTGGCGGCAATTCAAGCGGCAGTTCTGCTGCGGCCGGTGCGGGAGCGCCCACCGGGTCGGCCGCCGTCGCCTCCATGCCCTTGAACTCGTCACGCAGCCGGCCGAACAGCTCGCGCGTGGCCTGCAGGTCTGCCTCGGCCTTGACCATGCCGCCATCGCGCAGCACGGCCGACCTGGCGATGATGGTGTCGCGGTCCTCCTTCGACACGGCCTTGCCGACTTGCTTCAGGCACGCAGACAACGATCCCATGGGTGATCTCCTGGTTACCCGTCAAGGGCGCCACTGACAATGATTGCGACGGCGATCTGCAGAAGATCGTCGTCGGTGAAGTCGGTTCGGCGCCGCGGTGCGTCCGGGCCGCCGGATGTGAATGGCGATGCGCTCTCGACAGCCTCGTCAGCGCCCCAGGAGCCGCCCCAGCAGTCTCCCCACGCGCCACCCCAGGCGTCGCCGCTCATGCCGGCCGCCAGGGGTTGGACCCTGCCACGCCAGCCCCAGCAATGGTCACGTCGTTGACCTTCTTGATGTTGACCGGGATGCTTGCGGCGTTGAGCGCGGTCACGGTGTCGGCCGGCACGTCTGCAATGCCCGCCAGCAGCGCCGACTCTCCGCTCGTCAGGCCCGAGGTTCCGGTTTCAACCAGCGTCGCCGCGGCGCTGGCCAGCACCAGCACTTGCGGGTTCCCGGTGTTGTGGATGCGGGCGAGCGCGTCGGCCAGGTTGCCGCCGCTGACCGAGGCCTGGTACGCGCCGGCCGCGAAGTCGAGCTTCCACGTCGAGCGCAGGGCTACGGTGATCCCGGTACTGACCCCGCCGCCCAGGTCGTTCTTGCCCGTCGCGTCGGCAATCTGGTCGTAGGTGATGCCCTGCTCGCCGGCTTCCTGCGCGCGGATGCTGTTGATCAGCACCTGCATCAGGATCGGCGCCGCCTCGACCTGCGGGACGCCGATGCGCAGCGTGGAGTAGTTGTAGCTCAGGGCCACGTCAGGTCACGATGGTGTCGGCGGTGCGGATGGCGCTGACGGTCAGGCCGGCGTTGGTCACGGTGCCGGTGATCTCGAAGGGCAGGATCGACGCTCCGGCCCCGCCGTACTTGCGAGCGCGGGCAATGATGTCGATGTCCGCGACGTAGGTCATGGCCGGGCTGGCGATCGTCGCGCCGGCCGCCACGTCGTCGATCAGCGGCACGTAAGCCCCGCTGCCTGACGCCGCGGTCACGGCTGCCGACAGGGTGCTGAAGGTCTTGGTTCCGCGATTCAGGCCGCCGTAGGTAAAGCGCGTGTCACCGACCCGGATCACGCCGGATGTCGGGATGTCGTTGCCCACGGTCTCGTTGACGACGATGGTGGTCGCCGCGGTGTGCGTGCCGTTGAGCGTGAACTGGCTTTTGTTGATGACGCCGGCCGCGCTGCGGGCCACCAGCACGCGGTCGCCGCTGACCACGCCCGACACCGTGACCGTTATGGAGACCGGGGGGGTGCGCACGTTGCCGGCGGCATCGATCAGGCTGCGGTTGTTCGGGTCGCTGACGTTGGTCAGGTAGACGCCCCGGGCGCCGAAGAAGGTCGCGCCGGCCTGGAAGCCGAACGGGCTGTTCTTGACCTCGGCGTAGCTGCCGTTAGCAGTGCGGTAGAACTGTCCCAGCACCGAGCTGCCACTCCCGATCGCGGCGGTGTTCTGGCGCCTGGTGCGGTACTTGATGGCCTTGTAGACGTTGGCCACGGTCATGCCGTTGCCGTCGATCAGCACGTCGTAGTTCTGGGCTCCAGCCCCATCGCCGATGTCCTGGCTCGTGGTGCCCACGGTGATCGTGATGCCGCCGTCGCTGGCCGTGCCGCTGCTGTCGTTGGTGTCGGTCTTTGTCGAGATCGGCACCGGGTTGCGGCCACCGCTGGCCGTCGCCGTCGCGGTAAAGCAGTCGTAGTCGTCGCCCAGGTTGCGGCTGAACAGGCTGACGTTGCGGCTGCTGATGTCGGTGCTGGACTGCCGCACGCGCACCAGCACGTCCATAGCATCCGCGGTGTAGCCTGGTGGCGAAGCGATCAGCGCCCCGCCCTGCTCGATGTAGAGCACGCTGCCTGTCTTGAGCGTGCCCAGGTTGTAGAAGTTGCCCCACACATCCTCACCGGTGGTCACGCTGCCGGTGATCGTGCCCGCGCCGGTGCCGGTGGTGATGGTGCAGGCTCCCGCCCAGGCCGTGGCCGTGCCGCGGCGTACCCACCACTTGCGCAAGGTGTTGTCGTAGGCCAGCAGCACGCCGCTGCGCGTGCCATCGGTGACGGTCTTGCCGATGTCGCCGGCCACCGCGTTGGTGTAGCCGCCGGCCTGCATCGTCAGCAGGTAGACGCCGTTGGTGTAGGTCGCAGCATCCCATCCCACGGTCTGGATCGAGCCGCCGGTGAGGTAGCCGAAACTCGCGTCGTCCATGAACCAGCCATTGATCAGGCTGTACTCGACGGGCGTCTGCGCGCTCATCGGCACGGTGTCGTCCATCTGCGCCGCGTCGTCGATCAGGTCGGCGAAGTAGCTGTAGAGGGCGTTGACCGAGTACCGCGTCGTGCCAGACGAATGCGTGATGCGGCGGTTGGTGTAGTCGATCGTGAAGTCTGCGCTGATCGGCATGGCCGCTCCTATGCGATGGGGTCAGCCACTTGGGCGATGTAGCTCGACTGGTCGGCAGCGCCCACTGTTGCCAGCGTCTCGAAGGGCTGGTACTTCGGCGCGGCAGTGCCCTTGCGAACCTTGATCCGCAGGTCGTTGTTCGCGCTCCCGCTGGAGTAGTAGTCGAGCGTGATGGGCACCGTGCTCGCGCCGGCCACGCCCTCGGCGTTGGCTGTCGGCGTGGCCAGGCTGCCGTCGCCCTGGCGCTCGATGCGGTAGCGAGATCCCACCACCACGTTGGTCAGGGTGAGCGTCATCTGGCCGAGCACGTCACCTGGCAGCTTCTGGTGGCTGTCCTGCCCGCCAATCGACCACGGAATGCCCTGGAGTAGCGTGTCGACCCCGCAGCAGTCCACGAATGGAAGCGGGCCTGGGACCATGAATGAGATCGCGCCCATCAGGTCACCTGCAGATCAGGGTTGACGTAGATCGAACGGTTGCTCGCTGGCGGGCCTTGCAGGTACAGGTCAGCCGTGATCATCGTGTTGATGTCGACGCTGCTGGCTGTGGTCAGGGTGAGCTTGACTGACGACGCCCCTGTAAGTCCGTTGAGCGTCCAGCTTCCGGTGCCCACCCCGGCAACCATGTCGGTAGCCAGGCCAGCGGCTTCAAGCGCATACGGTTTGGCCGTGCTCTCGACGACAACCGCCCCGCCACTGATGTACTTGACCACCATGAAGCACTGCGATGTAGATGGGATCTCAGCAGTCGGGGCGAGCACCTCCAGCGTGATCGTTCGTGCTGCAGTGGCAGACCGATGAAAGGCCGCGTACTTACCCACCTTCACCGGACGCAGGGATGGCATCCGTGCAGTCTCCCAGGCGATCCGGTGGCAGGCGGCATTGCCGCTGGGGAGCGTGGCGTTGTAGTACGGGTGGACCGACGACCCCAACCAGTCGATGATGTAGTTGGAGCACTCGTAGCGGAACTGCCGGTCGGAGTCCGGGGACTCCCACAAGAAGAAGCCAGCCGGGGGGTAAACGGCAGCGGCTACCCCAACGCTGCAATCAGACATCCCACTGCATTGTTCAAACGTGACCTGCAGTTGCGCACCATAGCCCCAGAGCGACCCATTCGTAACAGGAGCGGTGACCTTGTAATTGCCGGAGTCGACAATAAACCGGCACTTCGACCACATCAGACTCACGGTCCCCACCGACGCGGGGTTTGAAACAGCAAACAGACCGGTGACGTTGGTGCCGACCCCCGTCCATGTGAACTCGCAGTCATCCCAGCGGTAAAACGATGCGTAGTCAGCACTGGTAATGCCCGAGTTGCTAAGCATTGTGTGCGACACCGCATAGTCAAATTTGCAGCCTTTGAAGCTGATGTTTGTACTTGATCCGCCCGTGTAGACAAAAATCCGTGTTGTTGAACTCCCCTCCGCGAACTGCACATTCTCTAGGGCAGTGAATAGGAGCGCCCCGTTCCCGAGCATCAAGTGGTACGTCGTGGAGTTGGCGGTATAGGTGATCTTCAACCCGTACTTCTTGCGGGCGGCCACTCGCAGCGTGAAGTTGGCAGTTGCCGCATTCATGCTGCTAAATACACCATTCGATGTGGGGTTGAACTGCAGCTGCCCGTCCTCTCCGCTCCAGATCGTCCCATCGTCGAACAAGAAGTTGCGATGGGTACTGGCGGGAGTCGTGATGGCAAAGCCCCCCGACGAGACGGTGAATGACACCGTCAAGTTGGAGGTTCGCTTCGTGCGGACGTGGATGATGTCTGTGGCTGCGCCGGGGTCAGTTGGAGTGCCCGCCTTATTGCTCGTCCACATTCCCCATAGGGACAGGTTCTTTCCAAAGGACGCAATGGGAGCGTTCAGGTATGCAAAGGGGCCATCGGCCCCACCAGCAAAATCCACTGGGCTTGTCATCGCCGTGTTGTTGAACGTGTTCGTGACCCGAGCGCTGGTATTCGCCCCAGCGTTGTAGTTGAGGTCTGCCCCAGCAAAGCGGGACATGATCTGCACGATCGAGTTGTTGGCCCCGCCACCCGGCTTGACGCGGGCGTACACGAACCGATTCAGCGGCAACAGGGCCGCGCACACAGCAGCTCCCGTAGCTGTCGCCGTGGTATTGATCGATGACGCCAGACCCGTCGCTGCCGCATCGGTGCTGGCAGCGCTGAGCACACCGGTGAGCGTCACCGTAGTACCCATCACCGAACAGGCACCCGTTGTCGGGATCGCTGCGAATGTGACCTCTGCGACCGCTACGGCAGCTGCATGCCCTGGCCCAGCCTTGCCGTTGCCATCCTGTGGCACTGCCCATGTGGTCGGGGTATCGGTATATGCCTGGTATTCGTTACCGATGGCGCTGGTGTCGAGATAGAACTCAGCCATCACGCACCCCCAAGAATCTCATCCCGCCGAGTAGCGGTGATGTGCCCCTGCTGCACGAGATAGCCCATGCCGGCCTGGGTGTCTGCGTTTGCGCTGCGCACGTTGTCGGCGCTCTCCAGCAGTGAGAAAAAATCGTTGAGGATCGGGTCGGTGACGCGCGCCGCCCTGATGGCGATGCGCTCGGCCATCGTGAAGCGCCGCAGGAAATCCAGGCGCGGCCACTCGTATGCCTGCGTGGGAAGTGCCGGCTCGACGGGGTCGGGCTCGGCCGTGTGGTCGTGCGTGGCGAACCCCATGCCCACCCACTCGATCGGGGCCTCGCTGCCGTAGCGGTAGACCTCGGCGCCATCTGACTTGCGGGTGACGATGTAGGTGCTCATGCGGTCTTTGCCTTGCAGTAGATGCGCCGCTCCCAGCGGTCTTTCGGCAGCGGGCCGCTGGCCGACTTCGTGCCGACTGGCAACCACTGGAGGTTGACGACGGCGTCGCAGCCGCCGCAGACCAACGGGATCACGTGGTCTATAGCCCAACCGGGGCATGCGCCTCGGTTGCGCTTCGTCGCCGGGCATGGGTAGATCGAGCGAAACCTGGCGAGCTCGCCGGCACTGCGCAAGATCCGTCCATCAGCGCCTCTGGCCGGGGCGCCGCACATGCGCGGGTCTTTGGCTGCGAATGCGCTGCTGCAGATCACCAGCGTCAGCAGGACAAACAGTCTTGTCATGCGACCCTCTCGATCGTCATCTCGCGGTCAGGCATGCCGTAGCCGGAGCCCGGCAGCGTGACCTTCCACTTGCTTGGTGCCGCGGCCGGCATGACGTGCACGACGGCGGCCGGCGTGGTCACGTTCACCACCGGCTGCATGGCCTTGATCGCGGCCACCAGCGGCCCGAGGTCCATGGCCTTGCGCGACTCCAGCGCGCTCACCACGTCGGCGATCGCGCTCTCGATCGCGGCCGAGCTGTGCGACTTGCGCGCTTGTTCGAGCGAGCCAGCGATGTCAGCCAGGCTCGACTCGATCAGCGCCAGCAGCTTGGGCAGGTCTTCGGTCATGACTGCAGGCACCCCAGCAGAGCCTTGAGGCCGTCGAGCCTGGCGCGTGCTGCTGCGATGGCTTCAGCGGTCGGGCGCTCGGCGGCTGCCGGTGCTGGCGCTGGGCTTGCCGCCTCGGGCGCAGTGGCTGGCGCGGCTGGCGCAGCAGGGTCTTCCTTGACCCCGTAGAACTTGTCCTTGGTCGTGAGCACGCCAGCATCGCGGATGGCCTTGGCCGCCTGCGCGTCGGTGATGTCGGCAGGCAGGACAAGGGGCTCGCCGCTCTCGAAGTCGACCATCGCGTAGCGGTCGGCGAACGGGGTCAGCGTGCCGTCCGGGTTCTGGCGCAGCTCGATCTCGACGGCGGCCTTTGGGGTGCGGCCGTACTTGCCGATCACGCGGCGGGCCGGCGCTTCTACATCGGCTGCACCGCCCGCTCGAGTTCCCAGCCCCGCTTCAGGCGCTCGCGCAGCGTCGTCGCCTTGATCCCGGCTGTTCGCGCCCACCCCTTCAGGGAGTCTGTCTTGCCGTTCAGGGTCAGATCCCGCGGAGTCGTTCCGCGCGGCCTCGACTCCAGTGCGAGAGCCTGCTCCGGCGTCTGGCCGTTGTTGAGCCGTTGGTACACCGTCGTTGCCGGCAGTCCCAACTCTCGCGCCCACTCGGCCACTGTCTGCGTTTTGCTGCCCAGCGTCACCGGGCGAACGAATCCCGGCCGGTTCTGCGCCTGCTGCTCCTTCGTCGCCCACCGGACGTTGCCCGGCTCGTAGCCCTTCGACCCATCCTTCCGATCGAGGCTGTGCTCGGGCGTCGGCCTGGGCCCCACTTCCGTCAGGAACGCTGGGAAGTTGTCCTCCCAAGCCGGATCCATCCGAATCCCCATCGCTCCGTACCGCTTGAACTCCTTGTCCCGCGGGTCGTTGCAGCGCTTCTTGGCGTGCTGCCACGCGTACCATTCCGGCGTCTTGCTCATGCGATGCGTTGTCATCCGATGCCCTGGTGGATTGGGGCCCTTTGGCCGTGGTGCTGCTGGGGAACTGGTGCGCCAGGCGCAGCAGGTCTTGAATCGGCGCGTCCAG